>JBCBSZ010000076.1:0-33525 GCA_039818945.1 Actinomycetota bacterium | reverse complement strand
CCGCGCCGAGGCCGAGGAACACCAGGTTGCGAAGGAAGTCGAAGCGAGCGAGGGACGGCTCGTAGTCGACGGGGGCGATCTGGCTGTTCCCCCGGGTGGTCACCACCGACGACGGTGAGGAGGACGACCCCGGGCTGACCGTGCCCGAGGTGGTCGAGGAGACCGAGGAGGAGGTCTTCGAGCCGTCGGGCCGGTTCCAGCCCGTCACCCTCTCGGCCGAGCACGAGTGGATCGGCTCCCGAGAGGACACCGTGCCAGCTCCGCTGTCGCTCGTCGCCCGACGAGTGGTGCTGGGCTCGAGGGGTCCGTCGGGTGCGCTCGACCCGACGATCCTGATCGAGGTCTCCGAACCCGGTACGCCCACGCCGCGCGAGTTCGACCCGGCGCAGGGCCTGGCGTTCGAGGAGCAGGTCATCGGTGAGCGGACGTTCCTGGTCTCCCAGGTCGAGGGCGACCCGGTCCAACGGGTCGCCTGGAACGAGCCGAGCGGTCGACAGGTGTGGGTGTCCTCGCGCGGGCTCAGCCTCGAAGCGCTGCTCGACGTGCTGTCCGGTGTCGTGGTGGTCGATCCCGCGGTCCCCGCCGAGGAGGAGGTGGTCGAGGGCGAGGAGGTCGCCGAGGGCGACGACGGCGAGACCGGTGTCATCGAGGTGATCCCGACCCAGGAGCCCACACCCGAGGAGCTCGCACCGCAGGTGCTGCTGTCCAGCCGCGGTGGCATGGACCTGCTGCTCGATCAGGTGGCGCTGCCCGGCGAGCGCATCACGGTGCGCGACAACTTCGCCGTTCCGGGGCGGGCCGAGGGGTCGGTCAGCGTGGTCCACATCATCGGCTGGGACGACTTCGACCCGGCGATCGAGGCGGCCCTGTCGCCCACCGCGCGGCTGCAGCGGGTGCGTGGCGTCGACGCCGTCGTCGACGGCACGATCCGCTGGCGAGAGGGCGAGGACCTCGTGCTCGAGGTCGAGGGCAACGGCTACAGCTCGACCGAGCTGCGCGACATCGCCGAGCGGATCACCGAGCTCAGCACCGACGCCCTGACCGAGCGCCGTCCGCCGATCGCCGAGGTCCGGGTGGTGCCCGACCCGACGCCGGGCCCCGATCCGGCCTTCGACACGAGCCCGCTCGGCGACCGGGCCGAGCTCTCCAACCAGGTCGAGAGCACACCGCCGTTCGTGTCCGGCCAGCTGGTCGGGCCGGTGGTGGCGATCGGGCGCCTGGAGAACACCGACATCGACGTCTTCGCGTGGCAGCGCGGCGACGGTCGCTTCCGCGAGTGCGTCGGGGTCGTCGGCCAGGGTGTCGAGCAGGTGCTGTGCCTCACCGAGGACGATGCGGTGACGGGACCGGTCCGCATCGGTGTCGCTCCGATCGATCTCGGCCTGTTCGCCGGCGGGCGGGTGCACGTCTACCGCGTGCCGGGCCGCACGGCGGTCGTGACCGCCCAGATCGGCGATCGCAACGTCCAGCAGCAACCGCTCGAGGGGGTGGCGGTGTTCCTGTCGCCGGACTTCGCCGACATCCGGGTTCGGGCCTACGAGGCCGACGGCACCGAGATCCTGCCCGTCGGCTGACGCTCCCCTCGGCGGGCCGGATCGATGCTGCCGCTCGATACGCTCGTCACCAGGCCCACGACGAAGACGAGGACGACGTGACCGACCGCAGGACCCTGGACGGATTGACGGCCGAGCCGGTCGACGATGCCGAGCTCGGTCAGCGCCTCACCGACCTCAACAAGCTCATCGAGCTCATGCGCCCGGCCGTCCAGCAGGACGGTGGTGATCTCGTGCTGTTGTCCGCCGACGTCCGGACGGGCGTCGTCGAGGTGCAGCTGCAGGGCTCCTGCTCGTCGTGCGCCGTGTCGGCCTCCACCCTCGAACAGGGTGTCCAGCGGCTCCTCACCCAGCGGTTGCCGTGGGTGACCGAGGTCCGTGGCGGCGTCGAGGAGACCGACGACTGGGAGGCCTCCGCCCAGCTCGGCCGCGGCGGGTGGATCTCGAACCGGGACGCCGACGCCACGACCTGAGCGCAGCGATCACGGATCCATTTGCCTGACCGCAAGCGCTTACACGAGAGTTACGGCGGACGAGGTCGCGCTCGGTCCGGCCGCCGCGTGGGCCGGCTCGGGAGCGGTGCTGCCCGCGGATGCATCTGGCGCCACGGGGCGCTCAGCGGCCATCGTCGTGTGGCCCGGCCACCCGGCCGGAGGGGTCGACAACGGGGGAGGGGATGATCCGGTGGCGGGAGTGAGCGGTCGGCGCGTGACGATCGAGGACGTCGCCGCCGATGCGGGGGTGTCGGTCGCCACGGTCAGCCGTGCGCTGCGCGACCTCCCGAACGTCGCGCCGTCGACCCGCGAGCGGGTCCGCATGGTGGCCGATGGGCTCGGCTACCGCGCCCACCCCCACGCCAGCCGTCTCGCCGCCGGACGGACGATGACCATCGGCATGGCCGTGCCCATCCTCGGCACCTGGTTCTTCTCCCAGGTCATCGCCGGCGCCGAGGCGGTGCTCTCCGAGCGTGGGTACGACCTGCTGCTGATGAGCTGCGACAGCGAGGAGCAACGTCGCCGCCTCCTCGCCGACGACGGTGGCTTCGCCGGCCGGGTCGACGGCGTCATCCTGGCCGACCTCCCGTTGGGCGAGGCCGAAGCGGCCCAGCTCGCCGCGGACGGTCGGGCCGTGGTGACCGTCGGTCATCGCACCGAAGCCGTGCCCTCGATCACGATCGACAACCGATCGGCCGCCGCCATGGCGACCCGGCACCTGCTGCACCTCGGTCACACGGAGGTCGGCCTCATCTGGGCGCCGTCGGAGACCTCGCTGCGCTTCGACGTGCCGGCCCAACGCCGGGCCGGCTACCTCCAGGCGCTCGAGGAGTTCGGACTCCGGGCGCGTCCCGAGCGCGAGGTCGCCGGCGACTTCTCGATCGACGGTGGCGCCGAGGCCATGTCCGAGCTGCTCGCCGCCGGCCAGCCGCCGACGGCCGTCTTCGCGATCAGCGACGAGATGGGCTTCGGCGCGCTGCGCATGGCGCGAGACCTGGGGCTGCGCGTGCCCCAGGACATCTCGATCGTCGGCTTCGACGACCACGAGGTGTCCGAGGTCATCGGGCTCACGACCATGCGGCAGCCCGTGGTCGACTTCGGCGCCGTGGCCGCCCGAGCGCTGCTCGGTCAGCTGGAGGGAGGCCGTGCGCACATCGAGCACGTCGTGTCGCCGACCCGTCTCGTGGTGCGCACGACCTCGGCGCGACTGGACGCCCCCGATCTCGGTTGACGGCGGGGCGAATCCGTGAAAGCGTTTTCATCACGCTGCACCGGAACGGTCGGGACCGGACGGTCCCCCGGTGGAGCGAGCGTCAGGGGGACGTCGCTCGTGCGCTCAGGAGGGCAGCTCTCTGACCACCCCTCGGCGAGCGGTCCGGTTCGGTCCTGCGCCCGGCGCACCCGGCCCGGATCGCTCGTCGAACCCACCGCCTCCACCCCGACGACGGCGCGCGCTGGCGCCGACCGGGTGGGACCCGGCCGGCGGCAGCGAGGAACCGTGGACTTCGATCAGGTCGCGATGACGAACTGCTGACCGGGGTCGAAGAAGTGGAGGGAGGCGGTGTCGATCACCATCTCGACGGCCTCGCCCTCCCGAGCGCTGGTCCGGGGATCGAGCTTCGCCACCGACAGCTTGACGTCACCGGTCTCGTCGGCGATGTCCTTGTCGACGATGACCGACTTGGCGTCGGAGGCGAAGTGGACGAGCACCTCGGAGCCGAGGGACTCGACCAGGAGCGCCTCGGCACGGATGGAGCGCTCGGCGTCGTAGTGCTCGGCCAGCTTGGCGTCGGCGAAGTGCTCCGGCCGGATGCCGACCACGACCTCCTTGCCGATGTAGTCGCGGATCCGGGGTCGCTTGCTCAGGACCTCCTCGCCCAGTCGGACCCGCTGCTCGCCGAAGTGGAGGTTGACGCCGCCGTCCGCGTCGGACACACCGACCTGGTTGAGGTTCATCGACGGTGAGCCGATGAACCCGGCCACGAACAGGTTGTCGGGGTGGTCGTAGAGGTTCTGCGGGGTGTCGACCTGCATGAGGTCACCGGCGTTCGCGCCGGCACCGAGCACCGCGACCCGGTCGCCCATGGTCATGGCCTCGACCTGGTCGTGGGTCACGTAGACGGTCGTGACGCCGAGGTCTCGCTGGATGCGCGAGATCTCGGCCCGCATCTGCACGCGGAGCTTGGCGTCGAGGTTCGACAGTGGCTCGTCCATGAGGAACGCCTGCGGGTTCCGGACGATCGCCCGGCCCATGGCGACGCGCTGGCGCTGACCGCCGGAGAGCTGGCCCGGCTTGCGTTCGAGCAGCGGCTCGAGCTCGAGGATCTTGGCGGCTCGCTGCACCCGCTCGCTGATCTCGGCCTTGGGCGTCTTGGTGAGCTTGAGTGAGAACCCGATGTTGTCCGACACCGTCATGTGCGGGTACAGCGCGTAGTTCTGGAAGACCATCGCGATGTCGCGATCCTTGGGTGCCACGTCGTTGACCACCCGTCCGCCGATGCGGATCTCGCCGCCGGTGATCTCCTCGAGGCCGGCGATCATGCGCAGCGCGGTGGACTTGCCGCAGCCGCTCGGGCCCACGAGCACGAGGAACTCGCCGTCGGCGATCGAGATGCTCAGGTCCTCGATCGCTTCGAACCCGTTCGGATAGGTCTTGTTGGCGTGATCGAGGATCACTTCTGCCATGGCTCCCCCTCGCTCGAAACTCCGTGGTGGGTGGCCGAGGTGGCGCCGTGCTCGGCGTCGACCCCGACCTCGTGCCCGGACGCTAGCTGAAAGCGCTTTCGACGACAAGAATTCACTGTGACATCCGCCACACTGTGCTTGGGCCGGTCGCCGGTCGGTCGACGGCTGCTCGACGGAGAAGCGGAGGGAGGCACCTCGTGGAGGTACGACCGACGACCGGGGCGGCACCCACCCCGGCCATCGCTCCGACCGGCGACCGGCAGGGCGGGGCAGCTCGCCGAGAGCGCCAGCGCCGCTCGGCGAACCCAGATCGCCCGCCGGGCCGGCCGCCGACGGCTCGGTCGGGGTACGAGGCGTCGACCGACGAGGGCGACGACGAGGGCGACGGCGTCTCCCTGCTGCTCTGACCACGACGCTGGCGCGATTCGTCACGGTACGTGCTCGCAGGATGTCACGGAGAGTAGTTCGACGGTGCGGGAGCCACTAGGGTCTCTGACCGGCGGAGCAACCGGAGGCCCCCGTGACCCAGAGCGACAATTCGGGCGTCCACGCCTGGAGTGGCGCCAGCCTGCGTGAGCTGGTGCCGCCGGTCGACGCCGAGGTGACGACGGGCCCGACCGAGCAGCGCTCCGACCCGCCCGCGGCTGCCCAGATCGAGCCGGTCGAGGCGACGGCTGGCGAGGTGGTGTCAGCAGACCCCGAGCCCACCGGCGTGGGTGCCGCGGAGGCCGGGACGGAGGTCGCCGAGACCGCGCCGTCCGGGCAGGGCGCGTCGTCACCGGACGGTTCGCCGCCGGCGTCGTCGATCGACACCCGCTCGCTCGACGAGCTCGAACGCGACCTCGCCGCACTCGCCGATCGGCTTCGTGCACCGACGCCTCCGACCGCTGAGTCGCCGGACGACCCGCCGGTCGCGTCGCCGGTCGTCGAGGTGGCGGACGACGCGCCGGTCGCCGAGGCGGAGACCTCGCCACCGGTCGACGACGAGTCGCCGGTGGAGGAGCCGGACCTCTCGCCGACGGAGCGTCGGTCCATCGCCGCCGCTGCCGCCCTGCTGGACGCACGACGAGCGGAGGCGGCCACGTCGGCTGCGGCCGAGTCGTCGGTGGCAGCCGGCGACCCCGCGGACGCCGAGACCATCGAGTTCGAGTCGGCCGACCCGGTCGCCGAGACGATCGACCCCGCCGCCCTCGACCTACGAGATCGTGAACGCCCGGGCGACGAGGACGAGGCGGCAGCGGCCGACGACGAGATCGATCTGCGCGGTCCCGACGAGCCGGCTGCCGCACCGTCGGCCGGCGGCGCCCTCTCTGGCGAGGGGACCCTCGACGAGGACGCGATGGCGTTCGTCCGAGATCTCGCCTCGCGCGCCGATGCCGGGTCGCCGGCGGGCAGCGCCGCGGTCGCCGGTGACGTGTTCGATCTCGGTGCGATCCCGTCCGCACGCGCCGACGCCCCCTCCTCACCGCAGGCGACGCCGCCCACGCCGGCCGTCGACCCCGCGTCCGGCGAGGTGTTCGACCTCCGATCCGGGGCGGAGCCCGCTCGGCCGGCCACCACGCCCGGGCCGCCGCTGCAGAGCTCATCGGTCGACTGGGAGGCCATCGTCAGCGAGTCCGACTCGCCGACGCCGGTCGAGTCGGCCGTCGACGAGTCGGTCGTCGAGTCGGCTGTCGACGAGTCGGCGTCTGTGGTCGATGAGGCGCCGGTCGACGAGTTGGCGTCCGTGGTCGATGAGGCACCGGCGGGCGAGGCACCCGGAGCGCGGGCAGCCACCGACGAGGCGCCGACGGTGACGACCGAGGCGTTGCCGACCAGCCCGCCCGCACCGGAGCCGGAGTCCGTCGAGGTCACCACCGTCGACTGGGACGCCGTCGTGGGCGACGCCGCCGGCGAGGGGGCGGAGGCACCGGCCGCCCGCACCGACGACGTCGCGCCTCCGGCGATCGCCTCGAGCCCGGCTCACCCGCCGAGGATCCAGCCGCCGGACGACGCCGCCCCCGACTCACCCACCGAACCGGCCGACCGATCGGTCGACCCGCCGTTCGAGTCGACGATCTCGGTCCGGTCGCGATCGACGCTGGCCCGCGCCGCGCTCTTGACCTCGCTGTGCGCCGACGGGTTGCGCGACGACGACGTCGCCGTGCTCGACGGACCGGCAGCGACCGCCCTCGACGAGTTGATCGCCGGCTTCGACGACGACGTCGCCCCGACGCTGCGGGCCAAGACCCTGCGCACCGACGTCGTCGGCGAGTCCGTCCCGCTCGCCATGGGCCTGTCGTCGCTGCCGGTCGCGTCCGCTCCGGCCCGTCGGATCTTCGCGGTCGTCGACCGTGTCGAGCTCGAGCACGGCTCGTCGTGGGCTGCGCTCGATGCCCTCGGCGAGTCGTCGCCGACACCGCCCGTCCTCGTCGTCACCGTCGACCCGTCGGAGATGCGCCCCGACGAGCGACCCGACCGCCTCGTGCAACGCTGGGCCCGGCGCCTGCTCGACCTCGGCTGGCGAGCGGTCGATCTGCGGTACGGCCGCGATCATCGTCACCAGCTCGAGCAGAACGATGCGGGGACGGAGATGACGGTGCTGCTCGACGCCGAGGGGCTCGGCGAGCGCATCGCCGCGGGCTCGATCGACGTCGGCGGCAACGACCTCGACGACCTGCGCTGGTTCTGGGACGTCGTCCATCGCTCCCGCCGGCCCACGGTCGCCTTCGTCTATGTCTCACCCCCGCCGTCGATGCCGAGCGAGTCGGCGTCGTCGATCGCCGCCCTGGCCGATCGGCTCCAGCGCGAGGCCCCGTCGGCGCCGCGGGTGCCGATGCTCGGCCTGGTCCGATTCGATCCCGAGGTCCACCCGGCCTCGGACACGCAGGCGGCGGTCATCGACGCGCTGACCGGTCTCGTGCACGACGACGCGGCCTTCCGTGCCGCGACGATCGTGGTCTCGATCGGTCGCAGCCCGCTCGAGCTGCCCGAGGGGGCCGTCGTCGTCGAGGTCGGCGAGGAGGCGGCCGCCGTCTCGCTCGCCCGCGCCGCTTCGGCGCTCGGTCGGCTCCCGATCGTGATCGGGCCCGACGAGCGGATGGCCGGCGCCGCGCTGGCGATGGCGCCGACGACCGACAGCGACGCCGGTGACGCGGTCCTCATCGGCCTGCACGCCGGCATCGACGGGGGCAGCGAGCTCGCCGCCGTGCGCTCGCGCAGCGTGCCGGCGATCGCTGCGGCGACACCTCGGCTCGAGATCGTCGAGCCGTTCGCGACCGACTGGGTCGACGCGCAGTTCCGCGATGCCCTCCATCGGGTCGACGTGGGCGAAGGCTCGACCTACTTCCGGGTGAGCTGCCGGCCGTTGCCGCCGTCGAACGTGGAGGACGCCCGGCTCGGCCCGGCGCTCCGGCGGGGCGGAGCGCTGCTGCATCGCTCGATGGACGATCCCGCCGTCGTGCTGGTCGGCGTCGGCCACCTCGTCCCGACGGCGCTCGACGCGGCGATGAAGCTCGAGAGCGAAGGGGTGGGCGTCGACGTGGTCGGCATCGCCATCGCCGAGCGACTCCGCAACGACGAGGCCGAGGGGTCGGCGGTGTCCTCGGGACTGGAGCAGCTGATCGAGGCCCAGCGCGGTCATCGCCTCGTCGTCGTGCTCCACGACGCGCTCGGTGGGCTGGAGTGGATCGGCGGTGCCACGGGGCTGCGCGCCGTCTCGATCACCCCGACCGGGACCGAGGCGCCCTCGGCCGACGAGATCGTCGAGACCACCAAGACCGCACTGACCCGCTGAGCTCGGGCTCGCCGGCGGCGGGTGATGCGGTCGTTCAGCAGCCGACCGAGTCGGCGCCCGACTGCGTGAGCGGCGCGGCCGGTGCGGTCGGCGAGGCGCTCCCCGGACCGGCGGCGGCGTCGCGGCCGAAGTGCTGGACGACGTAGAGGGCGCCGCCCGAGCAGTGGATGCCGACGCCCATGTCGGTGTAGGTCGGGCTGAGCAGCGAGGACCGGTGCGGTGTCGACTGCATCAGGGCGATGTGGGCCGAGGCGGCGTCGCCGCTCGAGCCGCTGCCCCAGTAGATGTTCTCGCCCATGTAGGTGATCGCTCCGCCCAGGCTGTTGAGCGTGGCGCTGAGGTTCGAGTGCTCGAAGCTGCCGACGAGCTCGGGCGCCCAGCTGCTGGCGGTGTTGCCGAGGAGCGGGTCCCAGGCCAGCGGGGCGAGCCCCCGGTAGGCGCGCTCGGCGTTGACCCGGCGCTGGATCTCCGCCGCGATGCGGCGTTCGGTGAGGGCGGGGCCCTGACGCACGAGCGGGAAGTCGACGACCTCGCCACCGCTGCGCAGGACCACGTAGCCGACGCCGGAGGGATGGTTCTCGCCGTCGACGATGTCGTAGACGCCCTGCCCGCCGAGGGAGCCGTGGAACTCGACGGACCCGAAGGCGAAGGTCCCGCCGTCGGCCGCCACGAGCAGGTAGCCGCGACCGGAGGGATCGGGGCTGATGCCGACGACCGGCCGCACGAGCTTCACGCCGCCCATCGAGCCGTAGAAGCGAGCGTCGCCGAAGGCGAAGATCCCGCCGTCGGTGGCGACCATCCAGTAGCCGTTGCCGCTGGGGGTCGGGGCGAAGTCGACCACCGGGGCGTTGAGCGGGATGCCGCCCATCGAGCCGTGGTACTTGGCGTCGCCGAAGGCGAAGACGCCGCCGTCGTTGGCGACGAGCCAGTAGCCCTGCAGCGACGCGGTCGGGCGCAGCGCCACGATCGGCGAGGCCAGCGGCAGCCCGTAGAGGTCGCCGTGGTGGGGGGCGTCGCCGAAGGTGTGGACGCCGCCGGTCGAGTCGACGATCCAGTAGCCGAGGCCGGGGGTGCTCTGGATGGAGGCGGCGGACGTGCGGCGGGCGTTCATCACCGTGCGGGCGTCGCCGAGGAAGAGGCCCGAACCGCGGGTGGTCACCTGGCCGTCGCGGTGCAGCACGACGTGGCCGGCCCCGTCGGGGGTCGGGCTGGTGGCGACGGCCGGGCTGGCCAGCGAGGCGGCGGCGGGGTTCAGCTCGTCGGCCCGCAGCTCGGTCGCTCCGGCGACCGACGGCAGGCTCAGCACCATCACGAGGAGCGTGACGATCATGACGGTCACGCGTCGGTGTGGCGAGGTTCTGATGACGTTCATGCGGTGGTGTGCGCTCCCTGACCGTTCGGATCCAGCCGAACGTTGCGGTCACGTTACGCCGTCACACGTCGGCAACACCAAGAATGACTGGAGGTTCTGCCGACCGATAACCGTTTCTTTACACTTCCTCCGTTGCATCCACACGCGAGGTGACGGGATCGGTGCGGTCGCATCGGAGGGTGGCCGTTCTGTCATCTGTCGACCGGAACCGGGGGCTAGGCAAGCACCGCTCGCGAACACCCCGCTCCTACGATGAGCAGTCCGTGGCCGATCCGCTCGAACGCCGTCTGGAGCTGCTCATGTTGCTCCGGGAGTCGCGCCCGCTCACGCGCGCCCAGATCATGGAGCGCACGGGCGCCTACGGCGACGATCCCGAGCGGGGTCGGGCCACCTTCGAGCGCGACAAGCGGGCCCTGCGCGAGCTGGGGGTGCCGATCTCGACGGTCATCGCCGAGGGCGACGAGGGAGCGACCCGGTACACGGTCGAGACCGACGACTACGACCTCCCGCCGCTCGCGCTCGAGCCCGACGAGCACCTGGCGCTCGTGATGGCGGCGGCCATGGTCGATCTCGACCGACGCTGGGACGACGTCGCCCTGCGCAAGCTCGGCGGTGGTGAGGTCGCCGGCGCCGGGGTGCGCGCCGCGCTGCCGGCGCTCGACGCGCTGCCCACGCTCCAGCACGCCGTGGCGGCGCGGGCCCCGGCCCGCTTCGCCTATCGCGACAAGCCGCGCGAGGTCGCTCCCCGCGCCCTCGTGTTCCGCTCCGGCCGCTGGTACCTCGTCGCCGACGAGGGTGAGGCCCGCAAGACCTTCCGGGTCGACCGGATCCAGGGTGCGATCGAGCTGGGCGACGACCAGACGGTCCCCGAGGTCGACGGCGACCCCGTCGAGGCGTTGACGGTCGACCCGATGCAGCTCGAGCGCGACGACGAGGTGACCGCGCAGGTGCTCGTCGAGGGCCACCACGCCGAGCGGGAGTCCCGCCGTGCCGGCGTCGAGGTGGTCGAGCGCCGCCCCGACGGCTGCGTCCTCGGGGTGCGGGTCATCAACCGCGACGCCTTCCGCACCTGGGTCCTCGGCCTCGGCGCCGCGGCCGAGGTGCTCGATCCCCCCGAGCTGCGGGCCGAGGTGGTCGCCTGGCTCGAGGAGCTCGTCCGATGAGGCGGTCGCGCCCCACCGTCGACGAGCGCCTGGCGCTCGTGCTGTCGGTCGTGCCGTGGCTCGCCGAGCAGGGCGGGGCGACGGTCGACGAGATCGGCGCCCGCTTCGGGATCGATGCCGACGAGGTCATGTCGGTGCTCTCCGCGGTGCAGTGCTGCGAGGTGCCGCCCTACGGCGGCGCCACCATCGGCATCGCCGTCTTCGACGACGGGACGGTGCAGGTCGATCCCATCGTGGCCTTCGACCGGCCGCTTCGCTTCACCGCCGACGAGGCCTTCGGGCTCGTCGCCGCGGGCCGCGCCGCGCTGGCGGTCGACCCCGGCGACGACGGCGCCGACGGCGCGCTGGCGCGGGGGCTGGCCAAGCTCGAGGAGCAGCTCGGCGGTGGGGTCGTGGTCGATCTCGACACACCACCCCTGCTCGACGAGCTGCGCACCGCCCTCGACGAGCGGGCGCAGCTCCGCATCGACTACTACTCGGCGTCGCGCGACGAGGCCACCACCCGGGTCGTCGACCCCTGGGCGCTGCGGTCCGAGGACGGGCACTGGTACCTGGTCGGGTACTGCCATCGGGCCGACGACCGCCGGGTCTTCCGCATCGACCGGATCGATCACGCCGAGCGGACCGGTGAGCGCGTCCCGGACGACTCGGTCGACCCCCGGCCGGACGAGCCGATCGCGCCGGGGTCCGAGTCGCCACAGGCCCGCATCCGCGTGCCGGCCGATCGGCGCTGGCTGCTCGACACGGTGGTGGTCGGCGAGCTGGCCGACCACGGCGATCACGTCGAGGTCGAGCTGCCCGTCAGCGGTCCGACCTTCCTCGGCCAGCTCGTCGTGCGATCGGGCCCGGGCACCGAGGTCCTCGAACCGCCATCGCTCACCGACGTCGGCCGCGACGCCGCCCGGCGCATCCTGGAGCGCTACCGGGACTGAGCCGGATGGCGTCAGGCGACGGCGGCGGCGTCGTCGAGGTCGCCGTCCACGAACGGGGTCGCGGTCGACCAGCGCCGCAGCGCCAGCAGGCGGGCCAGGCGGGCATCGCTCACGACGTACTCGTGCAGGGCCGTGGGCGACAGCTCGTGCACCCGCTCGCGATCGACCTCGACCGGGACGTGACCGGTCAGCCGGGCCACCGACTTGAGCGAGCACGACACGTCGACCACCCGGTGCAGATCGTTGCGCCACACCCGGTAGGCGTCGAGATGGCGATGGCCGTGCCAGCTCGCCCGGTAGGCGCCCTCATGGCCGGGCAGGGCGGTGCGGAACGGCAGCGTCGGGTCGAGCCGCAGGCGCAGGCCCAACTCGAGCCCCACCGCGGCCGAGCGCGAGGCGAGGAAGGGCAGGTCGAAGCAGGCGCCGTTCCACGTGACGATGACCCCGGGCCGGCGTCGGGCCAGGTCCTCGTCGACCGCGGCGAGCAGCGCCCGCTCGTCGCCGTCGGTGAACACCACCTCGTCGTCGTCGCCCGAGACGGCCACGGCGACGATGGTCGCGACCCGGGGATCGAGGCCGTCGCAGGCGGTGTCGGTCTCGATGTCGAGTCCGTAGGTCGGCACCGACGGGTCGACGATCGTCGTCAGGGATCTCGATCGGGCCGGTCCACCGGGGGAGCTCACGCCCCCGAACTTACGGCGGGGGTGCGGCATCGGGTGGGACCGGTCCCGCCGGGCTCCCGGGACCCGGCGCTACCGTCTCCACCGGTGTCCGCACGACAGCACATCGAGGCGATCGCTCGATGGGGTGCTGGTGAGCTGGTCCGGCGCGGCCGGGCGGCGGCCAACGAGGTGGGCTCGATCCGCTCGACGGACCGGGCCGCCCGGCGCTTCGGGGCGTTCGGACCCAACTCGATCGTCTGCTTCCCCTGGCTGGCGCTCTTCGGCGAGCGATGGATGCACATCGGTGCCGACACGACGATCGGACCCGGGAGCTCGCTCTCGGTCGGCATGCGGCCCGGCCAGGAGATGGTGAGCGATCCGGTGCTGTCGATCGGTGACCGGTGCGTGATCGGCCGCCACTCCTCGATCGTGGCCCACTTCGAGGTCAGCATCGGCGACGACGTGATGACGGGGCCGGGCGTCTACATCACCGACCAGAACCACGCCTATGACGACGTGACCCGGCCGATCGGAGCGCAACGCCAGCGCGAGCGTCCGGTTCGGATCGGGTCAGGGTCGTGGTTGGGTGCCGGTGTCGTCGTCGTCCCGGGCGCGACGATCGGGGAGCACGTGACCGTCGCGGCGAACGCCGTCGTGGTGAGCGATCTCCCCGATCGATCGGTGGCGGCCGGGGTGCCGGCGCGGGTCGTGCGGCGCCACGTCGACGGTCGATGGCAGACCGTCGGAGAGGAGATCGATGGAGCTGGGTGAGCTGCAACGCCTGATGGAGGACACCTACGGCCGGCGTGACCGGGAGCGCGGGGTGCCCTCGACGGTCGCCTGGCTGGCCGAGGAGGTCGGTGAGTTGGCCCAGGCAGCTCGTAAGGGAACCCCCGCCCAGCAGGCCCACGAGCTCGGCGACGTGCTCGCGTGGGTGGCGACCCTCGCCAACCAGCTCGGCATCGATCTCGACGTGGCCATGGGTCGCTACGCCGACGGGTGCCCGAAGTGCTCGTCCATGCCCTGCGTCTGCGACTGACCGCTCGGCGGCGGTCCTGAGTGCCCCCGGGGCCGGGTCCGGGCGTACCGTGGCGGTCGTGATCGGTGATGCCGTCGACCAGCTCCGCAGCGAAGCGGCCGGAGCCGTCCGGCGACTCCTCGCCGGCACCGACGAACCGCCCGATCGTGGGCCCGAGGACCGCACCGACGACGGGTGGTTCGGTCCCGGGAGCGCGACCTGGACGGTGCACAGTGACCTGTCGATGCTCGTGGGTGGTGTTCGAGCGCTCCTGCTCCAGACGTTGCACCCCGGAGCCATGGCCGGGGTGGCGGACCACTCCAACTACCGCGAGGACCCCCTCGGGCGGCTGCACCGAACCGGTGCCTTCGTCGGGGCCACCACCTTCGGCACGGCCGCCGAGGCGGAGGCCGCCGTCGAGATGGTCAAGGCGGTGCACCGCCGCGTCGTCGGCACCACCCCCGAGGGCGTGCCCTACACGGCCGCCGATCCCCGGCTGTTGCTGTGGGTCCACGCGACCGAGGTCGACAGCTTCCTGCGCGCGTACCGGCGATACGGCGCCGAGCCGATCGCCCCGCCGGTGCAGGACCGCTACGTCGCCGAGATGGGCGACGTCGCCGAGCGGCTCGGCGCGACCGAGGTGCCCCGCAGCGTCGCGGAGCTCCGGAGCACGCTGCAGGGGTTCCGGCCGGAGCTGCGCGCCGGCGCGCAGGCGCGCGAGACGGTGCGGTTCCTCGTGTTGCCGCCCGGCCCGCTGCTGGCGAAGGGCCCGTACGCGGTCGTCCTCTCCGCCGCGGTGACCCTCCTGCCCCGCTGGGTGCGGTGGGAGTTGCGGCTCCCGGTGCTCCCGCTCAGCGAGCAGCTGGCCGTGCGACCGGCCACCACCGCGCTCCTGCGCACCCTCGGCTGGGTGCTGGGCCCGCACGAGGCGGTGGCGGCGGCCGATCAGGCGGTCGGCCAGGCGTCGACGAACTGATCGCACGCGTCCGGCTCGGTCGCCGTCGAACAGACCAGCGCCGTCATCTGCTCCCTCGTCTCGGCCTCGTGCTCGGGGCACACGAACACCACTGCGGCCGGCGAGAACAGCCCGATCCCGGAGTAGGCGATGACGGAGAAATCGGTCGCCCATTCGGCGGACTCGGCGAGGAGCAGGATCATGTCCTCCCACGACATCTCGTCCAGGAGCAGGCAGGCGCCGGCGGTCATCCGCAGGACCTCGTTCGGCGCCGCGAGTTCCCCGGTCTCGCGCATCCAGTCGAACATCCGGACGGCGGCGGCCGGCAGCTCCGCGGGGAGCTGCACGCAGTCCTCGAGGCTCACGTGCTCGCAGACGACCTCGCTCGGCACCGGGGGCTCGGCGGCGGTCCGTTCGTCCAGCCGGGCCATCGCGATCGGCAGCCACGCCTCGTAGCCCGCGTCGCGATCGAACGGTGCCGCCTCGGGCGCCGGGCTCGGCGAGGTCGAACCCGGCGGCGGAGGATCGGCGTCCGGCTCGCCCGGCAGGACGCCGACGGCGGGCCGGGCATCGGCGGCGCCGGAGGGGTCCGCCGGAGCGGCGCGTTCGGCGACGGCGCACCCGGTCATCGTCACGAGCGCGACGAACAGGGCGGGCAGGAGATGGGGGCGGCGGCGGCCGGGCATGGCGCATCCTTCGCAGTGTTCGCGGGGGAAGCGCGCGAGGTCACCGTAGCCGCCGTCGAAAGGTCCCGCCCAGACGGCGGCCCGGCGACCGCCGGCCGATACGTTCGGGATCGATGAGACGACTCGCCCCCCTGTTGCTCGTCGCGCTCGTGGCCACGGCCTGCGGATCGACCGCCCCTCCGGAGGTGCCACCCGCGGCCGACGGCTCGGTCGACCCCGTGCTCGTGCTGGGCCGCGAGGTGTGGGGCGACCACTGCTCGCGCTGCCACGGCAGCGACGGCGGAGGGCGCAGCGGTCCGCGGCTCAACGGTGGTCGGGTGATCGAGCGCTTCCCCGACGTCGCCGAGCAGGTGGACCTGATCGTGCAGGGTCGGGGCGGCATGCCCGGCTTCGGCGAGCGGTTGTCGGCCGACGAGATCGACGCGGTGGTGGCCTACACGCGCGACGTCCTCGTCGACGCCGGCTGACCTCGGTCAGCCGCTCCGGGCGTCGGGCGGGTCGAGGTCGGCGAGTCGGATCCGCCGCGCCAGCCGGTCGACGAGGCCGAGATCCATCGGCTCGTCGACCGAACCCAGGTCGACCGTGACGGAGAGCTCGCCGTCGCCGTGCTCGACCCGACCGAGCCGGGCCCCGGCCGGCAGCGCCGGCAGCGGCAGGTAGCCCCGGAACAGCCGGGTCATCGGCGTCGGCACGCCGAAGACCGCCGCCCGACGGGGTCGCAGCTTCAGCCAGCGACCGTCGACGTCCAGCTCGGTGCTGACCTCGTTCACCGTGAGGCCGGCGACCGAGGTGCGGACGACGACACCGTCGGGTTCGAGGTGGATCCGGAACGGTCCGAGGTCGGTCCGCAGCCACCGGTTCACCGAGGCCTCGCGGACCGTGCTCGTGACCTCGAGCAGATCGGCGACGAGGCGAGGGGGCAGGCCCGGGCGCACACCGATGCGGGTCGAACGGAACCGCATCCGGTCGATCATCAGTCCGGTGGTGGCGATGCCCTGGAGCTCGACGCGGACCTCGTCGAGGCGACCGTCGATCACGCCCTCCAGCGACGGTCGGAGGCGCACGTCGATCGGGCGCCCGGCCACGACGCGAGCGACCTCCGTCGCGACGCGGTCGACCACCGCGTTCACGTCGGGTAGCCCGAACGGGTTCGCCGGTCCCTCCGCCACGCCGCCACGGTACGCCTCGCCCCGCCGGCAGCGTCGCCATCTACGCTCACGCCGGTCGAGGAGCACCCGGAGGCAACGTGGATCGGTTGGAGGGCAGGACCGCGGTCGTGACCGGGTCGGGCAGCGGGATCGGCTTCGCGCTGGCGCGCCGGTTCGTAACCGAGGGCATGCGGGTGGTGCTGGCCGACGTCGACGAAGCAGCGCTGACCGCGGCGGTCGCCGCGCTCGCCGACGACGGTGGTGACGTGCTCGGCGTGCCCGTCGACGTCTCCCGGATCGAGAGCGTGGAGGCCCTCGCCGCGGCCGCGGAGGAGGCGTACGGGCCCGTCCACCTGCTGTGCAACAACGCCGGTGTGCACGTGGCGGGCAGCGATCTCGAGCTGGGGCTCGACGACTGGACCTGGTGCATCGACGTCGATCTCTGGAGCGTCGTGTACGGGCACCGGGCGTTCGTGCCGCGGATGATCGAGCACGGCGAGGGGGCGCACGTCGTGAACACCGCATCGATGGCGGGCCTCGTCGCCGGCTCGGGCCTCACCGCCTATCACGTCGCGAAGTACGGGGTCGTCGCGGCGTCGGAGTCGTTGGAGGCCACGATGCGCGAACGGGAGCTCCCGGTGCGCGTGTCGGTCCTGTGCCCGGGGTTCGTCCGCACGGCGATCGCCGACTCGGCCCGGGTCCGGACCGAGCCCGGGACGGCGTCCGCGACCGACGAGGCGCAGGCGGTCGACGCCATGCTGCGCCAGGGCGTCGAGGAGGGCATCGACGCCGGGCTCGTGGCGAGCCACGTCGTCGATGCGGTCCGCCGGGACCGCTTCTGGATCTTCACCCATCCGGACCACCGGGACGCGCTGGAAGCCCGGTTCGCCGGCGTGCTGGAGGGCTTCGACGCCGCCGCCGAGGTCACGCCGTGAGCGACACGATGGCGCCGATCTGCGCCGACCTCCGTGCCGAGCACGAGGCGCTCGACGCCGTCGTCGCCGACCTGCCCGACGCCGGGTGGGATCGCGACACGCCGGCCGAGGGGTGGTCGATCCGGGACTCGATCGGCCACCTCGCCTACTTCGACGGGACGGCGACGACGGCGGCGCTGGAACCGGAGCTCTTCCGCCAGGAGGTCGAGGCCGCGGAGGCTGACGGCCGGGACCTGATGGCCGAGCACCTCCGCATGGGCCGCGACCTCGACGGCGCGGACGTGCTCGCGTGGTGGCGCGAGCGCCGAGCCGGCCTCCTCGCCGCCCTCGAGCCGCTCGACCCCTCGGCGCGGCTGCCGTGGTACGGCCCGCCGATGGCGGCGCGCAGCTTCGCCACGGCCCGGCTCATGGAGACCTGGGCGCACGGGCAGGACGTCGTCGACGCCCTCGGCGTCGACCGCCCGGCGACCGAGCGGCTCCGGCACGTGGCCCACATCGGGGTGCGGGCCCGTCCCTTCGCCTACGCGACGCGGGGTCTCGACGTCCCGGAGGCCGAGGTCCGCGTGGAGCTGACCGGACCGACCGGCGACGTCTGGACCTGGGGCCCGCCCGACGCCGACGACACGGTGCGGGGCGATGCGCTCGACCTGTGCCTCGTCGTGACGCAGCGGCGCCATCCCGACGACGTCTCGCTCGACGTGCGGGGCCCGGCGGCGGCGGAGTGGATCTCGATCGCGCAGGCGTTCGCGGGACCGCCCGGACCGGGACGGCCGCCCGGTCGGTTCGCCTGAGGCGGTCGTGGCCTAGAGCCTGGTGATCAGCTTGAACAGCTCGGCGTGCTCGACGCCGACGCGCTCGCCGGACTCGCGCAGCCGGCCGACGACCCGGGCCCGGAACTCGGCCCGCTGGGCGTCGTCGTGGTCGTCGTCGCCGATGCGCATGGTCGTCTCGAACTGCGACTCGTGACGCTCCAGCGCGGCGATCTTGGTGTCGGCGAAGCCGGTGACGTCCTCGGCGTGGTCGGCCTCGTCGGCCTCGAACAGCAGCAGCGCCGAGGGGCGGTGGCGTTCGATGTTGTGCTCGGGGAAGAAGAACGGGTCCCGTGCCGCGACGACACCGTCGACGGCGAGGAAGCCGGCGTTGCGGTGGTCGGGGTGGAGCCGGTACCGCTTCCACGGGTCGTGACCGATGACGACGTCGGGCCGGAGGCGCCGGATCCACGAGGCCACCTGGCTGCGCTGGCGCAGCCCGCTGTCGAGCTCGCCGTCGGGCCAGCCGAGGAAGACGACCTCGCCGGTGGCGCCGAGGGCCTCGGCGGCGGCGCGCTGCTCGGCCTGGCGGGTGACGACCAGCTTCGCCTGGTCGATGTGGGGGTCCCAGGTGCCCTTCGAGCCGTCGGTGCACACGAGGTACGAGACCTCCGCGCCGGCCGCCGCCCACTTGGCCAGCGTGGCGCCCGCCTGGAACTCGGCGTCGTCGGGATGGGCGATGATCGTGAGCACCCGCTCGGGGGGGTCGAGGTCGAGGCTGACGTCGGCCCGTTCGGGCGCGGCGGTCGGTCGGGAGGCGCCGTCGAGCGGGTCGACGACGCGGCCCTCGTCAGCCATGGGCGGCCCGTTCGGCGGACGCGGCGAGCAGGGCGCGGACGGTGGCGGAGAGGTCCTCGGGCACGTCGACATCCCAGCACAGCGGCCCCTCGGAGACGAGCTCGACCGGCTGGCCCCGGCGCCCCGCCTCGGCGACGTGGCGGGCCCGCGACCCGGGGCCGTAGGCGAAGTCGAACTCGATCGAGGTCGGCAGGACGAGCACGTTGGTGCCGTCGCCGTGGCGATCGGTGACGAGGGTGACGCCGTCGCCGGCAGCGACCGCGACGAGGTCGTCGGCGAGCGGGAGGTCGGCGTGGCTGATCACCACCCGGGCGAAGCCGGCGGCGCGCACCGCCTCGACGCCGGCCCGTGCCGCTCGATCGAGGCCCGGGCGACCGGGGTCGACGACCGTCGCGCCGACCGACCGGGCCCAGCGGGTCACGGTGGGATCGTCGGCCACGACGTAGACGGGGAGGGGTGCTGCGGCGGCGACCACCCGGTCGGCCATGGCCACCGCGAGCGCCTGGCGCTCGTGCGGCTCGAGCTCGCCGGCGAGGCGACCCTTGGCGTCGTGGAACGCCTTGACGGGCAGGACGACGGCAGCCCGCTCCTGCTCGGCCGCCGGCCGACTACGCTCCGCCGTCACGTCGCGCAGTCTACGAGGGGGTCTGAGCGATGACGCACGAGCTGCGCGTCGCCGTCATCGGTGCCGGGTCATGGGGAACCACGGTGGCCAACCTGGCCAGCCGGAACACGCCGACGGTCCTGTGGGCCCGCCGACCCGAGGTGGCCGACGAGATCACGGAGCAGCGCACCAACGAGCGCTACCTCCCCGGCCAGACGATGCACCGCCGGCTCGAGGCGACGGCCGACCTGGAGGCGGCGGTGTCGGGCGCCGACGTCGTCGTCATGGGGGTGCCGACGGTCGGCTTCCGGGAGATCCTCGGCAAGGCGGCACCGTTCGTGCGGCCGTGGGTGCCGGTGCTCAGCCTCTCCAAGGGCTTCGAGCAGGGGACGCTGCTCCGCATGACCGAGGTGATCGCCGAGGAGCTGCCCGAGCGGCCCGTCGGCGTGCTCACCGGCCCCAACATCGCCCGCGAGATCGGAGCGGGGCAGGCTGCCGCTGCGGTGGTCGGCATGGAGGACGAGACCGTCGCCCGATCGCTGCAGCGGGTGTTCGCCAGCGGTCTGTTCCGGGTGTACACCAACGTTGACGTGGTCGGCTGCGAGGTCGGCGGTGCGCTCAAGAACGTGATCGCCATCGCCGCCGGCGTCGGTCAGGGCCTCGGCGTCGGCGACAACACCCGGGCCATGGTCATCACCCGGGGGCTCGCTGAGCTCACGCGCCTCGGCGTCGCCATGGGCGGGCAGGCGGAGACGTTCTCCGGGCTGGCCGGCATGGGCGATCTGATGGCGACCTGCATGAGCCCCTTCAGCCGCAACCGCACCCTCGGCGAGCGCCTCGGCAACGGCGAGACCCTCGAGGAGATCATGGGCGGCATGAACCAGGTCGCCGAGGGGGTGCGCACCGCCCGCCTCGTGCTCGACCTCGCGGAGCAGTACGGCGTCGAGATGCCGATCCACGCCGAGATCCACGGCATGGTCCACCACGGACACTCGCCCATGCAGGCCTACCGCGGGCTCGTCGCCCTGACGCCGGGCACCGAGGCCGACATCGGGTGAGCGACCGGTCGGCGCGGCCCCAGCCATAGGATCGCCGGGTGCGACGCCCTCGACGACGCGACGACCAGCTCCCCGGTCCGCAGGCGACCCTGCTCGGGCGGGGCTGGGTGCTGCCCCGCTGGCTCGAGCGCCAGGTCGATCCCGATCACCCGGCCTACACCGTCGGCGGCCCCGAGCCCCGCAACACCGGCGGTCGCAACTGGACCCTCGTCGGGTCGCTCGACTCACCGCACCGCGCTGCGGTCGACGGGGCCGGCCTGGTCGCCCCGGCTCGGGCCGGTTGGACCATCGACTGGTGGATCGGGCTCGACGATCGCTGGATCGCCCCGTCCCGCGAGGCGGCCGTGCGGCAGCGTCTCCTCGACGGCGCGCCGGTCGTCGAGACCGTGCTGCGGGTGCAGGGCGGCGAGGTGATCCACCGTGCCTACGGCGCTCGGATCGGCCCGGACGCCGCGATCATCGAGATCGAGAACGCCACGCAGCAGCCGGTCTCCCTGGCGCTCGCGGTGCGTCCCTACGACCTGGAGGGCTCGACGCGCATCGACGAGATCGGCGTGGACGGGACGGAGGTGACCGTCGACGGTCGCCTCGCGCTGCGGCTGACCCGCGCCCCCGGCCTCGTCGTCCCGGGCAGCCTCGATCTGGGCGATGCCTTCGACGCGCTCGAGTCGGGGCGGGCCGCACGATCGGCCGACCCGACACCGACGACCCACCGCTGCGCCGGTGGTCTGGCGAACGTCGCGGTCGTGGTGCCCCTCGTGCACACCTCGACCGTGCACGCCGCGGTGCCGATGTTCGCCGAGCAGCTGGGGCGGCGACGCCGGTCGCCCGCTCCGCCCCGCCTCGAGGTCGACCGCATCCCACCGGCGAGCGTGGTGGCGAGCGGGTGGCGGGCCCAGACCGACGGCGGACCCACGATCGCGTTCCCCGACGGTCGGCTGGCCGACGCGGTCGACGCGTCGCGCCGCCACCTGCTGCTCCACGACATCGGTCGCGAGGTCGTCGTCGACCCGCTCGCCGACGACCACTCGGTCCGCGAGTCCGCCCTCATGCTCGGTGCGCTCGCACGATGGGGGCGCCACGAGGAGTCGGCGGCGGCCATCGCCGGGCTCGCCGACCGACAGGACCCGGACGGCGCGGTCATCGGGCGGCCGAGCGAGTGGGCGGACACGGGCGCGTTCCTCGGAGCGATCGGTGAGCACTGGCGGCTCACGCGGGACCGGACCCTCGTCGAGGCGATGATCGAGCCGATCGTCGCTGCGGTGTCCTGGATCGATCGCCACCGCGTGCGAGACGCCGAGGGCGCCGCTCGCGGCCTGCTCCCGCCGCGCGACGAGCACGCCGACCGGCCCGGCGAGCTGCGCTACCTCGACGACTTCTGGGCGCTGCGCGGCCTCCAGGACGCCACCTCGCTGCTGCGCAGCCTCGGGATGGACGACGCCGCGCACGACACCGGCCGGGTCGCGGCCGAGCTCCGGGTCGACCTGCTGGCATCGCTCGAGCTCGTCGCCGGCCGGGGCGGCGGTGACGCGCTGTCCTCGTCGCCCACCCGACCCATCGACGAGACCTGCATCGAGGCGCTCGCCGTCGCCTGGCCGTGCGAGGTCCTGCACCACGATCATCCGATGGTGCGGGCGACCGCCGACGTCATCCGCGAGCGGTTCCTGCGCGGACCGGCGCACCACGACGCGATCGGGCCCCGCGGTCTCGTCGTCAACCGAACGGTGCGGCTCGCCACCGCCGAGCTCGCCGTCGGTGACGAGCGAGCGATCGACCGGGTCGGGTGGGTGCTGAGCGCCGCATCGCCGACGTGGACGTGGCCGCAGTCGATCCATCCGCGCACCGGGTCGGGCAGCTTCGGTGCCGGCCAGCACGGGGTGGCCACCGCGGAGTTGTTGACCGTCGCCCGCCACCTGGCGGTGATGGAGCGGCCGACGCCCGACGGCTTGCGCCTCCAGCTCGCGTCGGTCGTACCGCCCGGCTGGTACGGGATCGACTGGGAGGCCCGCGACCTCCCCACCCATGCCGGCACGCTGGGCTTCGCGATCCGCTGGCACGGCGAGCGGCCGGCGCTGCTGTGGGAGCTCGAGCCCCACGAGGACGCCCCCGCATGGCACCTCACGGCCCCGGGGCTGGGGGCGTCGTTCACGACGAACGAGCGCAGCGGTGAGGCGCTGCTGGACCCGGTCGAGCTCCCGACCGACGAGGGTGGTGAGGCGCTGCTGGACCCGGTGGAGCTCCCGACCGACGAGGGTGGTGGATCGTCGGCGGCAGGCTTCCCCGAGCCGCCCGAGGGCTCGCTCAGCTAGGGCAGCCGGCGGTCAGACCTCGTCGACCTGCTGGCGGAGGAAGCGCTCGACGTCGGCGACCAGTCTCGGCGCATCGCGTTCGATGCGGCGCTCGATGCGGATCTGCTGGAGCGCCGCCGCACGGAGGCGCAGCGAGTCGCCGAGGGGATCGTGGTGGGCTCGGCGAGCGCTCGACGGGTCGTCGAGCAGGAGCAGGGTGGGGATGACCCGCCACCACATCCAGAACGCCACGGCGAGGAGCACCAGCAACAGCACCATCGTCGACCACCCGAACTCGAGGAACCACGGTTCCATCGGCGCCGCGGGGCGCGACTGGAGGAGTTGGTCAGGTCGGCGACATCGCCGGCGGGGGAGCCGGCGTCAGGCCAGCTCGGCGGAGACCCGCTCCATCGCCTCGTCCTCGTCGACCTCCCAGGAGAGGGAGAGCTCGGAGACGAGGATCCGCTGCGACTCGAGCAGCATCGACTTCTCGGCCGCCGACAGACCCTTCGACCGATCGCGCAGCGACAGGTTCCTGACCACCTCGGCCACCTGGAAGATGTCGCCCGACTTGAGCTTCTCCTGGTGGTTCTTGAAGCGGCGGGACCAGTTCGCCGGCTCCCGGACGTCCTTCTTGCGGAGGAGCTCGAGCACGTCGTTGACGTCCTGCTCGGAGATCGGCGGGCGGAGACCGACCTCGTCGGCCTTCTCGACCGGCACCATCACGCGGAGCCCGTCGTGGGCGGTCTCGACGATCAGGTACTCCCGCTCCTCGCCGAACGCGCTGCGCATCTCGCGGGAGACGATCTCGGCCGCTCCGTGATGCGGGTAGACGACGTGGTCACCGACTTTGAACGACACGTTGCGAGGACTCTCCTGAGGACTCGGGCCGCACCACACCCACCGCGGCGGCCCTGACGGGGTCCATCAGTGTGCCATCGCGCGCGCCCGGTTCACACCTCGCCGACCACTGTCACACCGCCGCCGGGTCACGGCCGGTCCACGCGACGAGGCGCTCGACGGCCGGAGCGTCCGCAGCGACCGCGACGACGTCGCCGAACGGCAGCTCGTCGCGCCCGTCGGCGGGGAGTCCGCTGCGCAGGACGTCGGCCAGCAGCGCCGTGCTCGGCGGCCACTCGACCTCGAGGTCGAGGGCCCGGGCCAGGTCCCAGGCGTGGACGACCACGTCGCACGACCAGACGAGGAGGCAGACGGCTCCGGGCGCCGTGCCCCACGGCGCGTCGATCGGTCGGTCGAGCGTCGCGGGATCGGTCCAGGCCGCGTGCACCTCTGCGGCGACCTCGGCGAGCGAGTCGGCGAGGTCGGGCAGGGCGATGTCGGGCACGACGGGGACGGCGTGAGGGTCGGCGCCGGAGGGGGCGCCGGCGACCCGGCGGAAGATGCCGACGACGTGGCGTGCCACGTCGACCACGTCCCAGTCGCCGCACGGCGTCGGCCGGCCCGCGACGTCGGCGTCGATCCGGGCGACGATCGCCTGCGCGAGCTGGGCGGCGTGCGCCAGCGGCAACCGGGGATCGTCGGCGGGGAGCGGGCCCGCCTCGACGTAGGTGATCTCGAGGGTGGTGGTGGGGAGGGTCATGACCCCACCCTGCAGCCCTGAACCGGTCATCGAGTGACCGGTTTTCGTGCGATCCTGGCGAGATGCGCGCCGATCGCCTGGTGGCCACGCTGCTCCTGCTGCAGGCCCGGGGCACCGTGACGGCCCGGGAGGTGGCCGCGGAGCTCGAGGTGTCCGAGCGCACGGCCCGGCGAGACCTCGACGCGCTGGCCGTGGCCGGGATCCCCGTCTATTCGATTCGGGGACGGGGCGGGGGATGGCGCCTCGTCGGTGGCGCGTCGACCGACCTCACCGGGCTCCGGTCGGTCGAGGCGCGGGCGCTGGTGACGATGGCGGCGGCGGCCGGCCAGGCGACCCCGGAGTTCGCGCAGGCCATCGCGAAGCTCACCCAGGCGCTGCCCGAACCGCTGCGCGACGAGGCCCGGGCGGTGCTCGGGGCGATGCACACCGACGACCGCCCGTGGGGCAACCCGGACTCGGTGCGCTTCGAGGAGCGTCGCGACGAGTGGCTCGATCCGCTGCAGCGAGCCGTGCTGGACCGCCGGCGCGTCGAGCTCGGCTACCGGCACCCGCGGCGGGGCTCGTCGCTGCGGACGATCGAGCCGCTCGGCCTCGTGACGAAGCGCGGCGCGTGGTACCTCGTCGCCGGGACCGAGGCCGGTCGCCGCACCTTCCGCCTCGATCGGATCTCGTCGGTCGACGTGCTCGATGCCTCGTTCGAGGGACCGGAGGACTTCGACCTGACGGAGGCCTGGGACGACATCACCAGGGGCTACGTCGAGCGGAGCCGGCGGTTCACGGTCGAGGCCGTGGTCGACGACGGCGCGCTGCCCGATCTGCGGGCGCTCGGCGTCGAGGTGATCCCCCACGGTCCGGTCGGGTCGGGCCGCACGTCGGCGACGCTCGGCGCCTGGCAGGTCGACGTGCTCGTCACCCAGCTGGCCGGGGCGATGGGGGGCGTGGAGCTGCTCGACCCGCCGGTCGAGCTGACCGAGCGCCTCGCCCGGGTCGGGGCCGAGCTCGTCGCCCGCTTCGGGCGACCCGACGCTGCCGGGGCCCACCGCTAGCCTCGGCCGAGCGCGGGTGGGGAGGTGTTGTGGCGACGTGACGGGGGTCAGGTGAGGATCGCGTTCTCGACCGACGAGGTCACCGAGGTGACCGAGCAGCTCCGCCGCCGGCTCGCCGAAGGCGGCCACGAGGTCGCTGCGAGCGGGATGGGCGATCCCTGGCCGACCGTCGGGCGCTGGGTCGGCGACGCCGTTGCCGCCGGCGAGGCCGACCTCGGGATCGTCTGCTGCTGGACGGGCACGGGGGTCGCCCTGGCCGCCAACAAGGTCCCCGGCGTGCGGGCCGCCCTCTGCACCGACGCCGAGACCGCCCGGGGCGCTCGCCGTTGGAACGACGCCAACGTGCTGGCCATCGGATTGCGGCTCACCTCGGCCACGGTGGCCGACGAGATCGTCGACGCCTTCCTCACCACCGACGTCGATCCCGACGAGGTGGCGACCATCGCCACGGTCGAGGGTGAGGGCTCGGGGGAGGCGTGAGCGCCGCGCTTTCCTCAACTGACCCCCAACTCGGACCGACAGGAACGTCGGCGAGCCCTGCCGGGACCGCCACGAAGATCTCACCTCGCATGTCAGGAGTCGGGACCGTGAGACGAATCCGCACGATCACCGCACTGATCGCCATCGCCCTCCTCGCCACCGCCTGCGGTTCCTCCGGCGGCGACGACACGGTCACGGGCGCGCTCGCCGTGACCCCCGACGACGGCGCACCCGACGAGGTCGGCGACGCCGCGGTCGACGCGGCGGGCGACGCCGACCCCGTCGACCTCGCCGACCCCAACGGCACGGCGCTGATCCTGGCCGAGGCCGACGCCGCCATCGAGGCCGTGCGCGCCGACTGCGTCGAGCGGGGCGACCAGGTGTCCGACCTGCAGGGCGAGCCGCTCGACGACACGATCTTCGAGGGTCCGTCGCTCGTGTGCGCCCGACTCGCCGGCGTGAACCTGGCCGGCGCCTTCGTCGGCACGGCGGCGTCCGACGAGTTCGACGCCGACGGTGCCGGACGGCTCGACCTCTCGGGTGCCGACCTGTCCGGTGCGGATCTCCGCGACGCCAGGCTGTCCGTCGACGCCGTCGGCACGAGCTTCGTGGGTGCCGACCTGCGGGGTGCCGACCTCACCGACTCCGATCTGCGGGGCGCCGACTTCACCGGGGCCAACCTCGTCGGCTCGACCATGACCGCAGCGCCGAACGGCCTGGCCCGGGCGACGTTTCTCGACGCCACGATGGGCTGCAACGTGCTGATCGCCGGTCCCGGCGTGATCCTGACCGGCGTCACCGTCCAGGACGAGTGCGTGCTCACCGACGAAGGTGGCGACGAGGCCGACTTCGGTCGCGACGACTCGCGGCCGTGGGGTCCCGCCTTCTGGACCCAGATGACGCTGCGGGGCAACCTCGACGAGTCCCGCATGGAGCAGTTCGACTTCTCCGACGTCATCGTCGAGGCCCGGACCTTCCGGGGGGCCGACCTGACCCAGGCGCTGCTCACCGACGACGAGGACGGCGGCCTGGGCGTGTGGCCCAGCGGCACCGACTTCACCGGCGCCACCCTGGTCGGCGCCGACCTGTCGGGCACCGGCTTCCACGATGCCGTCTTCGACGGCGCCGACCTGAGCGGCGCCTTCCTGGTCGAGACCTACTTCCGTGGGGTGAGCGCCGACGGCGCCAACCTGACCGGTGCCGACCTGTTCGAGTTCTGGGCCCAGCGGACGAGCCTGCGGGCCGCGGTGTTGACCGGTGCCGACCTCTCGGGTGGTCTGCTCGACCGGGTCGACCTGTCCGACGCCGACCTCACCGACACCGTCCGCGAGCGCCTCGAGCTGACCGAGGTGGTGTGCCCGAGCGGCGTCGCCACCGTCGGCAACGTGGGCAGCTGCGACGTCGGTGACAACTTCGATCTGTCAGCCGGAAGCGCCGACGGCTAACATCTCGACACCCCTTTCGGACCGCCGCCCGCAAGGGCGACGGCGCCGTGGACGGGCACCTGGGGGGCTTGGGCCCCTCCACGGCGTTCGCTCGAGGGTCCTCCGGGGGTGTGGTGCGCCCACGCCCCCGGACGGCCTCGGGTCATGCGAGCGAGGTGCTCACCCCCGCCCGGCGATGCCGCCGATGGCGGCCCCGACGATCACCCCGGCCAAGGCCGCCTTCCCGGCCTGGGTGCGCTTGCCGTCCTCGATCATGACCGGCGGGTCGGTGTGGCGACCGCGCCGGCGCTCCTCCTCGAGGACCAGCTTCACCCGCGTCGCGTCGATCTCGGCCCCGAGCAGCACCATGAGGGCCGTGAGGTTGAACCAGAGCAACAGGATGATGATGCCGGCGAAGATGCCGTAGGTCTCGTTGTAGCTGCCGAAGTTGGTCACGAAGACCGAGAAGGCCGCCGTGGCGAGGATCCACAGGAACGTCGCGATCACGGCCCCGGCGCTGAACCACCGGAACCGGCCGACGCCGCGCCGGTCGGGTCCGATCCAGTAGAGGATCGACAGCGCGATCGCGAAGGCCACGAACATCAGCGGGTAGACGCCCACCGTCGCCACCCACCGCCCGGCGGCTCCCACGTCGGCTGCGCCGAGGATCGCCGGCAGCGCGCCGAGGACGAGCGCCGCCGTGACCACCGCGAGCACGGCGCCGGCCGTGAGGAGGTAGGCGGTGAGGCGGAGCTTCACGCCGCCGCGGGTCTCGGGGAACTCGTAGATGACGTTGAGCGTGCTCATCACGTGCTTCACGGCGGCAGAGGCCGAGAACAGCGCGATGAGGATGCTGCCGGCCAGCGCGAGGCCGAGCGCACCACCGCTGTTGTCGGCGATGGAGGTCATCTGCTCGGAGAGGAACTCCGTCGTCTCCTCCGGCAGGCTCTCGGTGGCGTCCTCGATCTGGTCGGTGATGTCGTCGGGGTCGGCGACCAGCCCGTACACGGTGATGACCGCCACGAGCGTCGGGACGAGGGCCAGGAACGAGAAGAACGCCACGCCGGCCGCCTTGACCGGGACGTAGTGCTGCTTGAACTCGGCGAGGACCCGCTTCGCGAACGCCCTGATCTCGGCGATGGACCGGGGCTTCGCCGTCACCGGCGGCTCCTCGGTCTCGGTGCTCTCGGTCTCGGTTGCCACGTCGCGATCCTTGCACGGTGGCACCGCGCCCGCGGCCCGGCCGCGGGCTACCGTCGTCCACCGTGCCGGCCACCCGAACGCGACCGCCGTCGCTGCGCCACGAGAAGGAGCTCTGGGGCGAGGGGGCCGAGGTCGTCATCGGCCTCGACGAGGTGGGGCGAGGCGCCTGGGCCGGCCCGCTCACCATCGGCGCCGCGGTGGTGCCCCGCGACCGGCGGGTGTACCGGGTCCGCGACTCCAAGCAGCTCACCGAACCCGAGCGCGAGCGCCTCTTCGACCGCATCGCCGACTGGTGCGTCGGCTGGGGCATCGGCCACGCCGAGCAGCACGAGTGCGACGAGCTCGGCATGTCCGAGGCGCAACGCCTCGCCGCCCGGCGCGCCATCGAGGCCGTCGGCCTCACGCCCGACATGGTCCTGATCGACGGCAGCTGGGACTTCGTCGCCGACCACGAGACCCGCACGATCGTGAAGGGCGACGCCTCGTGCCTGTCGATCGCCTCGGCCTCGATCCTGGCCAAGGTCGTGCGCGACCGGCGCATGCGGGAGTGGGCCGAGCACCACCCGGAGTACGGCTTCGACGGCAACAAGGGGTACCCGTCGCCCCACCACCGCGCCGCCCTGCAGTGGTACGGGCCGAGCGCCATCCATCGCCGCAGCTGGATCTTCATGGACAAGCTGCCGTGGGGCGGTGTGCGCCGCTACGACCGCGAGACCGCCGCCCAACCGACCCTGTGGGAGTGACCCGGATGACCGACGTGTACCGCATCGACGAGGGCGCGAAGATGCGGCTGTGACCGACGTGTACCGCATCGACGAGGGCGCGAAGGTGCGGCTGTCGAAGCTGGCGACCCGCGACGACGCCTTGTTCGACGGGGACAAGCAGGCCGGCCTCCCGGTGCTCGACGAGCTGTCCCGCGAGATCGCCGGCCTCCAGCGCCGCCTCTTCGCCGAGGATCGGCACCGGGTGCTCGTGGTGCTCCAGGGGATGGACACGTCCGGCAAGAGCAGCACGATCCGCGACGTGTTCCGCTACACGAACTCGCTCGGGGTGCACGCCGTGTCGTTCGGGAAGCCGAGCGAGGAGGAGCTCCAGCGCGACTACCTCTGGCGCATCCACGCCCACGCTCCCCGGCGGGGCGAGATCGTGGTCTTCGACCGCAGCCACTACGAGGACGTCACCGTCGTGCGGGTGCTCGACCTCGTCGATCGCCCGACGTGGAAGCGTCGCTTCGCCCACATCCGGGACTTCGAGCGCATGCTCGTCGACGAGGGCACGACGATCGTCAAGCTGTTCCTGCACATCTCGGCCGACGAGCAGGCCGAGCAGCTCCGCGAGCGCATCGACGATCCCGAGGTCCGCTGGAAGTTCAACCCGTCGGATCTCGAGGCCCGGGCCGCCTGGGACGACTACGAGTCGGCCTGGGAGGACGCCATCGCCGAGACGTCCACCGCCGACGCGCCGTGGTACGTCGTGCCGGCCGATCGTCGCTGGTACCGCAAGCTCGTCGTCGCCCGGATCCTGCGCGACACCCTCGCCGAGCTCGATCCGCAGTACCCCGAGGTCGACGAGGACCTGACCCCGTACCTCGATCAGCTCTGACGTCGGGCGACGAACACCCACTCCAGGCCGGGGCGATCGGGTGCGTTGCGCACGTCGACGGTCCGGAATCGAGCGGCCTCCAGCGAGGCCTCGATCTCGTCCCGCTCGCGGAAGCGCAGCGTCGACGAGGAGACCACCTCCTCGCCGGTGCGGTCGAACCGGATCGTCGAGCGGAACGTCACGAGGGGGAGGTCGACGTCGGTGACCTCGTGCCACGACGCCACGGGGCCGCGCTCGTCGTCCTCGACGATCTGGAACGAGTCGGTCGGGTTCCAGCGCTCCCAGGCCCGCCGGGCCGGCACCCGCGTCTCGAACACCAGGTGCCCGCCGGGCCGGACGGCGGCGGCGATGCCGGCGAGGTTCGCCGCCCAGGCGTCGTCGGTGGTGAACACCTGGGCCACGTTGGCGGTCATCGTGGCGAGGTCGACCTGGAGGTCGGGCAGGGTCGTCGCGTCGCCGTGGATCCAACGGACCCGCTCGGCGCCCGGTTTGGTGCGGGCGACGGCGAGCGAGGCGCCGGCCGGCTCGACCGCCACGACCTCGTTGCCCCGGTCGGCGAGGAGGTGGGCGAAGGTGCCCGTGCCGCTGCCCACGTCGAGCACGGACCTGGCGTCGAGCTCGACGACGATCGCGGCGTAGACGTCGAGGTCGTCCCGATCGCCCTCGAGCGCGTCGTAGAGCGACGCCAGCCGCGCGTCGGCGAAGAGGGCATCGGGTTCCTCCACCCCGTGGACCGTACGGGGCGACGATCTTGGACGGCGGGTGGGTTTCGGCGTGCCGGAGCCGAGCCTCAAGCCTCGTCCGGTGGAGCCGACGCGCCGAGCCGGCGCAGCTCGTCGACGGCCTCCTCGATGCGCTGGTCGCCCCAGCCCTCGGCCGGCCCGGGCTCGAGGTGCGCCAGGATCGTCCGCACGAGCGCGAGCGCCGGAGCCGACCATCGATCGCGGCGCCGGGTCCCGAACGGCGCCAGCTCCCACCGCGGCTCGAGCAGGCCGGGGTCGGTGCTCGACCGGATGATCAGCCCGGTCATGGTCGAGCTGAGCGCGAGGGAGAGCTGGGCGAACCCGTCGTGGTGATCGGACGCACCGGGGCCGAGGTCGGGGTCGACCGGCCGGTAGCCCCAGAGCTCGGCGAGTCGTCGAAAGGTCTCCGCCCGGCTGTCGCCGAAGCGCTCCTCGGCGCGGCGCAGGTTGTCGCCGACCGACCTGCGCAGCTCGCCGGGCGGGAGGCCGAGCAACGTCGCCTGGAGGGCGATGTGGAGGCGCCACTCGGGGGAGGCGTGGATGGCCTCGACGTCGGCCTGGGCGGAGACGCGCAGGATCTCGACGACGACGTCGAGGCGGTCCTGGGCCGGGTCCACGTCGGTCGGGCGAGGGAGCAGCTCGTGCAGCGTGGTGATCAGGAGCTCGCCGGTCTCGCCCCACCCGGAGCCGAGGTGCGACCCCCGCGCCAACTCGACGAGGAGGTCGGCGATGAACAGGTCCTTGGTGGGCCAGCGCCGGTAGGCCGAGGTCCGGGCGACGTCGGCGGCGTCGATCACCTCGTCGAAGCGCAGGTGGTCCAGGCTCACGGCGATGCCCAGGTCGGCGATCATCCCGGCGGCCGCGTCGAGCATCCGCCGTTCGGTCTCGTGGTCGCTGAGGCGCCGGCGCCGTCGGCGCGGTCCGTTGGTCGGTTGCTGCATGTGCTCCGTGCCGATACTTTGGTACTTGGAATCCCAAGTACCAAACACCCGATGGAGGTGGAACGTGGCGAGCGTACCGAAGACCGATCGAGGGCCCGGCGGCGACCGGGAACCACCCGGCGCCGGCGGTGCCCGTCTCGCGCTGGCCGTCGCTGCGGCGCTGGTCGCGGCCTCGGTCCTGCTCGAGCTCGCGGTCGGGGAGCCCCCGGCCGACGGCGGGATCCTCACGTGGATGGACGACCAGCGGCCGGGTCTGATCGTCCTCGACGAGGTCCTCGTCTTCACGGGTCTCGCGCTCGGCGCTGCGGCGTTCACCGCTCGCCGGGCGGTCGATCGACGACTGGGCGAACGACTGGCGGTCGCCCACGGCCTCGTCGGGCTGACGGTCGTGATGCTCTTCGTCACCTCGCTGGGCGGCGGCCGTTTCGTGTACCCCGTCCACGACATCGCCGTCGAGAACGAGGACAGCGCCGCGCTCGTCGCCGGCTGGTTCTACGGCGGGCAGCACATGGTCTGGCTGCTGTACGGCACCGTCGTGCTCGCGGTCGTCGTCGCCGCACGCCACCTGGCCACGGCGTGGTTCACCCGAGTCGGCGTCGCCGTCGCGGTCTGCGCCATCGTCGGCTCCTACCCCGACGCGCTGGGCCCGGGCCCGACCCTGGTCGTCCGGCTGGCCTTCGTCGCCTGGCTGATCCTGTTGGCCATCGTGGTGCCGGTGCGCGCCGTCGCCGCTCCGCCCGTCGCGCCGGAGCTCGTCGACGGGAGCGCACGTGGCTGAGGGCACCGACCGCAACACCCCGGTCCCGCTCGCGGGGGCGGCGGCGGAGTTCCTCGAGCTGCGGCGCATCGCCGTCACGGGCGTCTCGCGCTCGGCACGTGATCACAGCGGCAACGCCATCTACGTGCGCCTGCGTGATCGGGGCTACGAGGTCTTCGCCGTCAACCCGAACGCGGACGTCGTCGAGGGCGACCCGTCGTTCGCCGATCTGGCGTCGATCCCGGGCGGGGTCGATGGCGTCGTGATCGCGACGCACCCGGATCGGGCGGTGGCGACCGTTCAGCAGTGCATCGATCTCGGCGTCGGGTACGTGTGGATGCACCACGGTCCGGCGGCGACCAGCGTCCTGCCCGTCGCCGTCGGGCTCGGCCGAGATCACGGTCTGCGGGTGATCGACGGCGGGTGCCCGCTGATGTTCGGACCGACCGCCGACCTCGGCCACCGTTGCCTGCGGATCGTGCTCTCCGCGATGGGGAGGCTGCCCCGGGAGGTGTGAGCGTCGCGGCGCGCTCCCGTTCTGGGAGGCTGAGGCGGTGAGGGGGACGCACGGGCGACGGGTGCTGGAGGGCGGGCCGTGATCCGCATCGGGGTGGCGCACCACCTCGGCTGGGCGGTGGTCGTCGCCGCCACCGGTGCGCACGAGGTCGTCGAGCGCCGCCGGATCGAGCTGGTCGAGTCGGGGCTGCCCGCCGCTCCCGTCCACCACGACGGCGGCGCCCACGAGCTGCACCGTTCGGGGCCGAGGCTCAACGACGACGAGCTCGCCGACCTGG
>JBCBSZ010000075.1:0-33920 GCA_039818945.1 Actinomycetota bacterium | reverse complement strand
CTTCGCGACCGAGCTGGCGGCCCGCCTCGGGCGACACGACGTCGCGATGGAGGTGGTGGCCATGGCCACCCACTCCCCCGCCGTCGACGACCTCCCCATCGACGCGCTGGGGCGGTCGCGCCTCGGCGCCGACGCCGTGGCCCGCCTCGTCCGCCGGGCCCGGGCCCACGACGTCGTCGTCTCGAACGGGTCGAGCTCCCTGCCCGCGGCGGCCATCGCCCGCACGCTCGGCGGCCCGCCCTTCGTCGCCCGCAGCATTGGCGACCCCGACGCCTGGGTCGACGATCGGCTCCGGCGGGCACGGGTGCGGTGGGCGCTGCGCCGTGCCGCGCGGGTGGTGGCGTTGTGGCCGGCGGCCGCCCGGCGCCTCGCCGAGCTCCACGGTCTCGACCCCGACACGATCGACGTGATCCCCAACGCCGCCGACGCCGAGCGGTTCACCCCGGGCACCGAGGCCCAGCGGGCGGCGGCCCGTGACCGACTCGACGTGGCGGGCCGCCGCGTGGTGCTCGCGGTCGGCGCGCTCAGCGAGGAGAAGCGCGTCGACCGGGCGATCGACGCCGTCGCTGCGCTCGACGATGCGCTGCTGGTGGTCGTCGGCGACGGACCCGAGCGCCCGACGCTCGAACGCCGCGCCGCCGAGCGGTCCGCTCCCGTGCGCTTCGTCGGCACCGCCTCGGACCCGGTCGACTGGTACCGAGCCGCCGACGTGCTGGCGCTCACGAGCCGCACCGAGGGCATGCCGGCAGTGGTGATCGAGGCCGGACTGTGCGGGCTGCCGGTCGTCGCCACCGACGTCGGCGGCGTCGGCGAGGTGGTCGAGCACGAGGTGACCGGGCTGCTCGTCGATCCGGCGGCCACCGCGCAGGGTGACCTCACCGAGGCGATCCGGAGGGCCTCGAACCGGCACGATGAGTGGGGAGCCGCCGCCACGGCCCGGTGTCGGGCGCGGTTCTCGCTGTCGAGCGTGGCCGCCGAGTGGGCCACGACCCTGAGGTCCGCATGCTGAACGTCCCCCGCCGCCGCCACCGCACGGTCGCCCACCTGACGACCGTCGACCTGTCGTTGCGCTACCTCCTCGGCGCGCAGCTCGAGGGCTCGCGGGCGCAGGGCGACGACGTCGTCGGCATCAGCGCCGACGGGCCGCACGTGCCCTGGTTGACCGAGCGGGGTGTCCGCCACGTCGCTCTGGCGTCATCGAGCCGGGGCTGGGGGCTTCGGGCGGACCTGCGCGCCGCCGGCGAGCTGTGGCGGGTGCTGCGTCGCGAGCGCCCCGACGTCCTGCACACGCACAACCCGAAGCCGGGCATCTACGGCCGCATCGTCGGGCGTCTCGCCGGTGTGCCGTCGGTCGTCAACACCGTGCACGGCCTCTACGCCACCGAGGACGACCCGCCGGCCAAGCGTGCCGTCGTCTACGGCCTGGAGGCCGTCGCCAGCCGCTGCTCGCACGCCGAGCTCGTCCAGAACCCCGAGGACCTCGAGCTCCTCCGCCGGTGGCGCATCTCGCCGCCCGACCGCACCGAGCTGCTCGGCAACGGCGTCGACCTGACCCGGTTCCGACCGCCCACGCCGACCGAACGAGCCGAGGCCAGGGCGAAGCTCGGGGTCGACGACGACGCGGTCGTGGTCGGCTTCGTCGGTCGGCTGGTCGCCGAGAAGGGCCTGCCCGAGCTCCTGGAGGCCCATCGCCTCGGCGGCGGCGCCTTCGAGCTGGTCGTCGTGGGCCCCGACGATCCCGAGAAGGCCGACGCGCTCGATCGTGCGCTGATCGACGAGGCGGGCGCCGCCGGGGTGCGGTTCCTCGGCCACCGGGACGACGTCGACGACCTGTATCGGGCCTTCGACGCCCTCTGCCTGCCCTCGCACCGCGAGGGGTTCCCTCGCGCCGCCATGGAGGCGGCCGCCACCGGCCTGCCGCTGGTGCTCACCGACATCCGGGGGTGCCGCCAGGTCGTCGACGAGGCCCGCAACGGCGTGCTCGTGCCGGTCCGCTCGCCCGGGGCGCTCGCCGAGGCGCTGGTGCGCCTGACCAAGGACGCTCAGCTGCGCCTGGAGTGGGGTGGCGAGTCGCGCCGCAAGGCCGAGGAGGACTTCGACGAGCGACGGGTCGTCGAGCGCGTCCTCGCCGCCTACGACCGCGCCGCCGCCGAGCGGGGCCGCCGCCACGATCGGGCCCAACGCATCTTCGACGTCGTCGCCGCGACGGTCGGGCTGGTCCTGTTGTCGCCGGTCATCGCCGCCACCGCGCTGGCGGTGCGGCGCCGGCTCGGCTCACCGGTGCTCTTCGAGCAGACCCGCCCGGGCCGGGGTGGGCGTCCGTTCCGCATCCGCAAGTTCCGCACGATGAGCGACGAGCGCGACGAGCACGGCGAGCTCCTCCCCGACGAGGTCCGCCTGGGTCGCTTCGGCACGATCATGCGGGCCACGAGCCTCGACGAGCTCCCCGAGCTGGTGAACGTCCTGCGGGGCGAGATGAGCATCGTCGGCCCCCGGCCGCTGCTGATGGAGTACCTCGAGCGTTACAGCGACGAGCAGGCCCGCCGCCACGAGGTGCGCCCCGGCATCACCGGGCTCGCGCAGGTCAACGGGCGCAACACCCAGACCTGGGACGAGCGCTTCGCCGACGACGTCTGGTACGTCGACCATCGCAGCCTGCGCCTCGACCTCGCCGTGATCGCCACCACCGTGCTGCAGGTGCTGCGCCGCGAGGACGTCGCCGAGGAGGGCCACGTCACCCGCGCCCCGTTCCAGGGCAACGGGGCCGACGCGTGACGATCCCGATCGTCGTCGTCGGTGCCGGCGGCCACGGCCGCGAGTGCCTCGACGTCATCGAGGCGGTCAACACCGTCGCCCGCGCCTACGACGTCCTCGGCATCGTCGACGACGATCCGGCGACCCAGGTGCTCGTCGAGCGCCGGGGCGGCCGGTTCCTCGGGCCGACCGAGACGCTGCGGGGCCGGGACGCCCGGTTCGTGCTCGGCATCGGCGACGGCGCCGTCCGGCGGCGGGTCGACGAGTTGCTCACGTCGTGGGGCCTCCTCGCCGCGCCACCGCTCGTGCACCCGCGGGCCTCGATCGGCAGCGACGTCGATCTCGCTCCCGGCGTGGTCCTGGCCGCCGGCGCCCGGGCGACGACCAACGTCCGGCTCGGACGTCACACCCAGCTCAACATCGAGGCGACGGTCAGCCACGACTGCCGCATCGGCGACTTCGTGACGATCAGCCCGGCCGTGACGGTTTGCGGCACCGTGACCGTCGGCGACGGGGTGCTGCTGGGCGCCGGCGCGACCATCATCCAGAACCTCACGATCGGTGCCGGGGCGACCGTGGGGGCCGGCGCCCTCGTCATCCGAGACGTCGAGCCCGATCGCACCGTGGTGGGCGTACCCGCCGGTCCCCGATGAGCCCGACCGCGACGAGCGGCCACCACTCCCGGCGAACCGACGCCTCGGTACGTGGCGAAGGTGCGAGGGTAGGGTCACACACATGACAGGTCGCGAGCCGACTGCCGCCATGGATCGGAGCTGGGCGCCGCCGCCGATGAACGGGTACCGGCCGATGATCATCAACGTCGCCCTCACCGGCGCCGTGCCGTCGAAGGCCGACAACCGGTCGGTGCCGCTCACGCCCGAGGAGATCGCCAAGGACGCACTCGCCTGCGCCGAGGCCGGGGCGTCGGTCGTCCACCTCCACGTTCGCGACGAGGAGGGCGAGAACGTCCACCGGCGCGACCTCTACGAGCGGGCGATCGAACCGATCCGGGCCTCGATGCCCGAGCTCGTCATCTGCGTCACCACCAGCAGCCGGGTCGACCCCGACCCCGCCAACCGCATGATCGGCCTCGAGCTCGATCCGCCGTTGCGGCCCGACATGGGCAGCCTGACCCTCGGCTCGTTCAACTTCCCGCGGGTGGTGTCGAACAACCCGCCCGACCAGATCCGTGCGCTGCTCGAGAAGATGCTCGAGCTGGGCATCCGCCCCGAGCTCGAGGTGTTCGAGCTCGGGATGGTCAACACGCTGCACGCGCTGCGCGAGCGCGGGCTCATCCCCGACCCGCCGGTGGTGAACATCCTGCTCGGCTCCTTCGGCTCGGCGCCCGCGTTCGTCGGCGACCTGGGCCACATCGTCGAGCGTCTGCCCGCCGGGAGCGAGTGGGCCGCCGCCGGCATCGGCGCGTTCCAACGCCCGATGAACATCGCCGGGGCGATCATGGACGGCAACGTCCGCACGGGCCTCGAGGACAACCCTCGGGGCGACGGCGACGACGGTTGGTCCAACGTGGCGGCGGTCGAGCTCGCCGCCCGAGCTGCCGCGCTCGCCGGTCGACCGGTCGCGACCCCGGCCGAGGCCCGCCGGCGGTTCGGGCTCCCGGCCCTCCCCGAGGGCCTCGATGGGAGCTGACCCGGCGACCGAGTGGTTCGTGTACGCCTGCCGAACCTCCTACACCGGTGAGCTGGTCGAGATGGTCCGCCGCCGCGGTGACGAGGTCCGGGCGCTGATCGACAACTGGTCCGGAGACCCGATCGAGGGCGCGCTCGCCCCGGTCCGACCCGTCGCCGATCTCGACCCGGCCGAGCTCGACGTCGCCACCGTGATCGCCCCGACGATCCCCGGGAACCGTCATCGGGCCCGGCTCGACGCCGAATCGCGCGGCCTGCGCCACTTCCCCTCGTTGATCGATCCCACCGCCGTCGTCGCCGCATCGGCGGTCGTCGGGGAAGGGTCGACCGTGAACGCCGGGGTCGTGATCGGCGCGTCGACCAGGGTCGGGCGCCAGGTGTGCGTCAACCGCAGCGCCTCGGTCGGTCACGACGGTGTGCTCGGCGACTACGCCTCCCTCGGCCCCGGCTGCCTGCTGGGCGGGCACGTCACGATCGAGGCGGGTGCGTTCCTGGGGGTCGGCGCCGTCTGCGCCCCCGAGGTGACCGTCGGCGCCAACGCCACGGTCGGTGCCGGCGCCGTGGTCGTGCGCGACGTGGCCCCGAACACGGTCGTCGTGGGCAACCCGGCCCGGGCGCTGCGGACCGACGATCCCGGCTACGGCGGTGCCGGTGTCCCGGTCTGAGCCGCTGGTCAGCGTGCTCGCGCTCGCCTACGACCACGAGCGGTTCGTGGAGGAGAGCCTCGACGCGGTCGCCGCCCAGACCTTCCGCGACTTCGAGCTCGTCATCGTCGACGATTGCTCGACCGACTCCACCGGCGACCGGATCCGCTCGTGGTTGGATCGCACCGGGTTCGACGCCACGTTCATCGCCAACGAGCGCAACCTCGGCGTGAGCGCAGCCCGCAACGTCGCCCTCGAACGGGCCCGCGGCACCTTCGTGTGCACCGCGGCCGGCGACGACGTGTACGAACCCGACCGGCTCGAGCACCAGGTCGCCTACTTCACGTCGGTCGGCGAGGAGGTCGCCGCCATCTTCGGCGACATGCGCGTCATCGACGAGGACGGCACGCCGATGCCCGCCGAGGCCCAGCGCTGGTCGGGCACCGCCCAGCCCTCGGGCCGGATCTTCGACGAGCTGCTGCGAGGCAACTTCCTGCCGTCGCCGGCGACGATGCTGCGCCGCTCGGCGGTCGAGGAGGTCGGCGGATGGGACGCCGAGCTCATCGTCGACGACTGGGACCTGTTCCTCCGGCTCGCCGATCGCTACGAGCTGCACCACCTCCCCGGGGTCGTGGCCAACTACCGGCAGCTCGACACCGGGATCTCGCGCGACCGGGCCCGCGCCGCCATGCGATCCGAGAGCGTCGTGCGGCTGCAGATGAAGTGGAGCGGGCGCGACGATGCAACCCGGCGCCAGGTCGCCGATCGGGCGTGGCGCTCGGCGATGCACGTCCTCGAGCTCGACCGCACCGCCGGCCAGCGGCTGCTGTCCGAGGTCCTCACCGAGGACCCGACGTGGAGCCGCCGCCTCCAGCACCGGGTCGCGTCGACACCACTCGCTCCGCTGCTCGTCCGGTTCCTGCGCGCCGTCGGCCACCGGATCCCGCGATGAACCGGTGCGACCGGGCCCGGCTCGTGCCGGTCACCACCGTCGCCGACGAGCGGGGCGTGCTCGACGCCACCGAGCTCCCGTTCCCGGCGCGGCGGGTCTTCGTCCTCCACGACCTGGCGGCCGAGGCGTCCCGCGGTGAGCACGCCAACCGCACCACCCACGAGCTGATCGTGTGCGCCGTAGGCGCCGTCACCGCCACCGTCGACGAGGGCGACGGCGAGCGCGACGTGCGCCTCGACTCGCCGGCCATGGCGCTGCACCTCCCGCCGCTCGTCTGGGTCCGACTCCACGACCACGCGCCGGGCACCGTGCTGATCGTCGCCGCCTCGACGCCCTACGACCCGGATGACGCCATCCGCGACCGCGACGAGCACCGCAGGCTCACGAGCGGCGGCTGACGTGCGGGTCCCGTTCCTCGACGTCGGCGCGACCTACACCGAGCTCGCCGACGAGCTCGATGCCGCGCACCGACGCGTGATGGAGCGCGGGTGGTTCGTGCTCGGCGACGAGCTCGGGGCGTTCGAGCGCGAGTTCGCGGCGGCGGTCGGTGCCAGCGGCGCCTGCGGCGTGGCGTCCGGCCTCGATGCGCTCACCCTCTCGCTGCGAGCGCTCGGCGTCGGACCGGGCGATGAGGTGATCGTCCCCGCGATGACCTTCGTCGCGACCTGGCTGTCGGTCTCGGCCACCGGCGCGACACCGGTCCCCGCAGAGCCCGACCCGCGCTCGGGCGGCCTCGACCCGGAGGCGGCCGAGCGGGCGATCACCGACCGGACCGCAGCGATCGTGGCGGTGCACCTGTTCGGGCTCCCCGTCGACGTCGAGGCCGTCGAGGACGTGAGCCGGCGCCACGGCCTCCGCCTCGTCTTCGACGCCGCCCAGGCCCACGGCGCGCGGTACCGCGAGCGACCGATCGGCGCCTTCGGCGACGCCTCGGCCTGGAGCTTCTACCCGGCGAAGAACCTCGGCGCGTTCGGCGACGGGGGTGCGGTGACCTTCGGCGACCCGGCCGTCGGCGACCGGGTGTGCTCGCTGCGCAACTACGGCTCGTCGTCCAAGTACGTGCACGACGAGCAGGGCACGAACAGCCGGCTCGACGAGCTGCAGGCCGCGCTCCTCCGCGTCAAGCTCCGGCATCTCGACGCCTGGAACCTCCGTCGCCGAGCCGTGGCCGACCGGTACGCCGTCGAGCTCGCCGACCTGCCACTCGACCTGCCGCCCGAGCCGTCGGGACGACGGTCCGCCTGGCACCTCTACGTCGTCGGCGTCGATCGGCGGGACGAGCTCGCCGACCACCTCGCCGAGGCCGACGTGGGGACCTCCGTGCACTACCCGGTCCCACCCCACCGCCAGGCGGCCTACGCCGAGCTGAACGATCGGGAGCTCCCGGTCGCCGACCGGCTCGCCGCCCGGTCGCTCAGCCTGCCCATCGGCCCCCACCTCACCGCCGCCCAGGTCGATCACGTCGTCGCCGCCGTCCGGGACTTCGCCTGGTGAGCGACGAGCCGGTCCGGGTCGTCGCGGTGTGCGCCGTCAACGGCTTCGGCGGACCCGTCCGCTCGTTGGCGACGGTGGTCGCGGAGCTGGGAGAGCGGGTCCGGCTCATCGTCGCCACCCAGCCGACCGTGGTGGCGTCCAACCGCCCCGGCGACGGCGACCGCTCCCCCCTCCAGGAGCTCGCCGACGACCAGATCGAGCTCCCGCTCCCCCGCGGCGCCGGGTTGCCCCGTGCGCAGTGGGCGCTGCTGCGGGCCGCCGGGCGGGTACGACGAGCCGACGTCGTCCACGCCAACGGCCTCACCGAGGCCGTCGCCGTGCTCCCGGTCGCCCTCGCGACCCGCGCCCGGGTCGTCGTCTGGGTGCACAACTACGCCACCCCGCGACCGTTCGCCCTCGCCGCCACGGTGCTCGGCCCACTGCTGCGGCGGTGGCGGTGGGCCGCGGTCTCCCGGACCGCCCGCGACCTGCTGCCGGCCGGCTGGACGATCGAGACGATCCCCAACCCGGTCGAGTCGGGCGGCGACCGGGACCGACCGATGCGACCGCGACCGCTGACCGTCGTCTACCTCGCCGGCACCGACCACCCGGTGAAGGGCTTCGACCTCCTCCCCGACATCGTCCGCGCCACGCCGCCGGACGCCGCACGATTCGTCGTGCACGCCGCCGCCTCGCAACGGTCCGACCACCCGGCCTCGCGAGCCGCCTGGGCGGAGCTGACCGGCCCGCTGGCCGACCGCGTCGAGATCGGCCCCTTCGTCGCGGACGTCGCTCCGATCCTCGACGCCGCGGACCTCGTGCTCGTCCCCTCCCGCCGGGAGTCCTTCAACCGGGTGCTGGCCGAGGCGCTCGCCCACGGCGTGCCGGTCGTCGCCTCCGACATCGCACCCCACCGCGAGCACTTCGCCGACGGCGCCGTCGGCCGGACGTTCCGCGCCGATGACGCGGTCGACGCCGCCCGCGCCATCGTCGAGCTCGCCGACGACCCCGACGAGCGCGAGCGCTGCGCCCAGCGGGGGTGGGCGCGGGTCGAGGGCTTCGCTCCTCCGCTGGTGGCGGAGCAACTCCTGGCAGCCTGGAGCGCATCGTGAGCGACCCCGCCACCTCCGCGCTCCTCCGCCGGCATCGCGCCTCGCTGCTGGCCCAGGGTGCCGTCGCGCTCGTCGCGGGGGTCTGCGAGTCCGCGGCGATCGTGATCATCACCCGGCTCGCGGTGTCCTCGACCGACGACGGCAACGAGGTCCGCCTGCTCGGCGGCTGGATCGTCGGCGAGCCGACCGCCGGGCTCCTGGCCGCTGCGCTGGTGCTGATGGCGCTCGGCCTCGGCCTCGTCGCCGCCTACCTCGGTGCCCGCACCTACGCACGCGAGCTCGCCCGCAACCGGCAGGACCTCAGCGAGGCCTTCTTCTCGTCCGACTGGCCGCTGCTCGAGGAGGAGCGGCTCGGCGACCTGCAGACGCTGCTGACCGTGCACACCGAACGGGCGGCGAACGTGCTCGACGCCGCCTCGACGATGGTCGTCGCCGTGGGCAACCTGGCGGTGCTCGTGGTGCTCGCCGTGGTGGTCAGCCCCGCCGCAGCGGCCGCGGCGGTCGCGACCGCGGCGTTGTTGTCCCTCGCCGTGCGGCCGCTCACGAGGGCGACGCGCCGCCACGCCCAGGCCCTCGCCGACCAGCATCGGGTCCTCGGCGCGCTCACGACCGAGTCGAGCGGCCTCGCGCTCGAGGCGCGCACGAGCGCGGTCGAACCCCGCCTGCTCGACCGGCTCCGCGTCGCCTACGCGTCGGCCGAGGCGAGCGCACGCTCCGGCCGCTTCGTGAGCCGCTTGACCGGTCCCGTGTACCAGGCCACCGCGATGCTGCTGATCGTCCTCGGCGCCACGATCGTCGCGCTGGCCGACTCCGGCGACACCGAGGCCATCGGTGCGGCGCTGCTGCTGCTCCTCCGGGCGTTCAGCTACGCCCGGCGGGCGCAGCTGGCTCACCAGACCTTCGACCAGGGTCGGCCGTTCCTCCGCCAGCTCCGCGAGCGGATCGCCGACCTGCGCGATCGTCCGGCGCCCAACGGCACCGCATCGATCCCCGACCGGCCCGAGCTCGCGCTTCGAGGGGTCGGCTTCTCGTACGAGGCGGGCACGCCGGTCCTCGACGGGCTCGACCTCGTCGTGGGGCCGGGCGAGGTCGTCGGCATCACCGGTGAGTCCGGCGCCGGCAAGTCGACGCTCGTCCACCTCCTCCTCGGCCTCCGCACCCCGACCGCCGGCAGCATCCAGCTGGGCGCCGTCGACCTCGCCGATGCCGACCGCCGCCAGCTGCACCGGCGGGTCGCGTACGTGCCACAGGAGCCGCGACTCCTCGACGCGACCGTCCGCGACAACGTCCGCTTCCTCCGCGACCTCGACGACGATGCCGTCGAGGCGGCGCTGCGGGCCGCTCACCTCGGCGACGTCCTGACCGACCTCGACGCCCCGGTCGGGCCCGACGGCGGCGCGCTCTCCGGTGGTCAGCGCCAGCGCCTGACGATCGCCCGCGCCCTGGCCGGCCAGCCCGATCTGCTCCTGCTCGACGAGCCGACGAGCGCGCTCGACCCCCGGGCCGAGGCGGCGATCGCGGCCCTGATCGCCGACCTGCGGGGCGAGCTCACCGTGCTCGTGGTCTCGCACCGCGAGTCGACCGTCGCCGTCTGCGACCGGGTCGTCCACCTCGCCGGCGGTCGCTTCGTCGCCACCGGGTCACCGCGCTGAGTGGCACGTTCACATCGCGGCGCGCGGGGGTATCGTTCGGCCAATGCTGACCCCAGGACACCGACGCCGAGGTGTCGCGCCGTGAGCGTCGACCATTCCGGCGACGAGCTCCTCCGGGACGACCCCCGCCGTCCGACCTTCATCGTGATCGGCGCCATGAAGGCGGGCACCACCAGCCTGTGGCACTACCTGTCCGAGCACCCCGAGGTCTTCATGTCGACCCCGAAGGAGCCCGGCTACTTCAACCCCCACCGCCGCGTCTCGCACGGCGCTGACTGGTACCTCTCGCTCTTCGACGGAGCCGGCGAGGCCGTCGCACGCGGCGAGGCATCGACGTCCTACACGAAGGCCCCCGACGTCCCCGACGTGCCCGCCCGGATGCGCGCCGCGCTCCCCGACGTGCGGCTCGTCTACGTGGTGCGCGAGCCCATCGCCCGGATGCGCTCGATGTACCGCCACCAGGTCGATCGGGGCGAGGAGACCCTGCCCTTCGCCGAGGCGATCCAGCGGCGGCCGGAGTACGTCGAGTGGAGCCGCTACGGCCACCAGGCCTCGCGCTACCTCGACCACTTCGACGCCGATCGACTGCTCATCGTGTCGTCGATCGATCTGCGCGACCGGGCCCAGGAGACGATGGGCACCGTGTTCGACTTCCTCGAGGTCCAGCCGATGGCCTCGGAGCGGTTCTCGGTCCCCCACCACGCCGCGGAGGGCAAGTTCGCCTTCTCGTCGCGGTGGGAGGCGGTGCGCCGCACCGCCCGATCGGCCGGGGTGAGCGAGCGGGTCCCGACCCGGTGGAAGCAGCGGGCTCGGGCGGCGGTCGGCCGCAACCTCCGGTCCGCGGAGCTCGAGCTGCCCGCCGACCTCGAGCGGTCGCTGCGCCGCCGGCTCGCTCCCGATCTCGAGCAGCTGCGCGAGCTGGCACCGGCGGACTGCTCGCTCTGGTCGGATGGATGACCCGCCCCCAGGCCACCTGGTCGTCGTCGCCCACGCCCGCGGCATGGGTGGCTCGTCCCGCAGCCTCCTCAGCCTGCTGGAGCACCTGCCCCGCGACCTGACACGGACCTTCGTCGGGCCGGCGGCCGGAGCCGTGCACCGGGCGATCCGGGCCGGCGAGCTGACCGACCGCGAGATCGAGCTCGACTGGCGGGCGAGCGCCACGCCGCTGCGGGCGATCGCCGCTGGCGTCCGCGTGCGGCGGGGACCCGGGGTCGGTGCGATCCACGCGAACGGCACCGCCGACCTGCTGCTCGCCCTGCCGGCCGGCGTGTTGGCTCGCGCCCCGATCGTCGTGTGGGTGCACGACGAGGCCGTGAAGCGCTGGGCCCGTCGGCTCCGTCGTCTCGTGCGCCTGGCACCGGTCGAGGTGCGGTGGGCCACGGTGAGCCCCAGCTCGATCGAGATGGTCGCCGAGGCCGGTCTCGCCCGCCGAGACGAGATCGAGCTCGTCCCCAACCCCATCGACCCGGTCACCGTGGTCGCCGACCGGATCGACGAGCGGCCGGGGCCTCGGCGGATCGCCTTCCTGGGCAACTCCACCGACCGCAAGGGCTTCGACCTCCTGCCCGACATCGTCGAGCGCCTCGCCGACCTCGACGTCACCCTGGTGGTGTACTGCCGCGAGACCGAACGCGACGACGACCGGATGGTCGCGGTCTGGCGCCGGCTCGAGGGGCTCGGGACGGCCGTCGAGGTCGCCGGCCGCGTGGCCGAGCCACGCGACGCACTGGGCTCGGCCGACGTCGTGCTCGTCCCGTCCCGTTCGGAGTCCTTCGGCCGGGTCATCGCGGAGGCGCAGCTCAACGGCCTCCCGGTCGTGGCCAGCGATCTCGCGCCGTTCCGCTGGCTCGTCGAGGACGGGGTCGACGGCGTGCTCTTCCCGGTCGGCGACGTCGACGCCGCCGCCGAGGGCGTGCGGCGGGCGCTGTCCGACGAGCTGCGCCGGTCGGCCCGGACCGCTGGACCGGCGTCGGCCGCCCGCTTCGGGCCCGAGCGCGTGACCGCGCAACTCCTCGGGCTGTACGGCATGGAGCGGCGCGCCGACTGACCACGGTGCGTGCTCACCGACCGCCGCTGGTCAACACCGAGGGTGACAGGACCACACCGAGCTGCGACAATGGCCCCTCCGGTCCCGACGACGTCCCGCCCGAGCCGCCTGGAGCACCCGTGCGAACGAGCGACCCAGCCCCCGCGTCGACCCCGGCTCTCCGACGCAGGCACGGGATCGGCGGCCGGAGCTGACCGTGGCCCACGACGGACCGCTCCGCGCCACCACCCATCGCCCGAGCTGGCGCGACCAGCCGGCGACCGGCCGCCCGACCTCGAGCGAGCAACCGGCCACCACCCGCCCGACCTGGCGCGAGCAAGCGGCGGCCGCCCGGCCGACCCCGGGCCGGCCCGCGCCCGAGCAGGTCGACGAGCAACCACCGCCGACGGCGCCCCCCGCTGCGCCGGGCACGACCAACGACACGCTCACCCTCCTGGCCGGCGCCGTCCTGGTCGCCGCCGTGCTGGGGTTCGTGGCCGGCGGCGTGCTGTGGCGCAGCGAGATGTTCGCCGGGCTGATCGTTGCCCCGGTGCTGATCCTGCTCACGCTCCCACTGGCCAAGGCCGCCCGCGCCGCGGTCCCCTCCTTCGACGCCGGCGCGCTCATCATGCTGGCGCTCGGCGCCAAGCTGATCGGTGTCCAGGCCCGCTACTACGTCATCGAGGGCGTCTACAACGGCGTGGGCGACTCCACCGGCTACGACGGGTGGGGGCGCCGGCTCGCCCCCCAGTTCCTCGACCTCGACTTCACCGTCGAGATCGGTCGTCCACTCCTGGGCACCGGCTTCCTCCGCTACCTGAGCGGCCTGGTCTACGCCGTGGTCGGCTCCCACCAGTTCGCCGCGTTCCTCGTCTTCGGCTTCTTCGCCTTCCTCGGCCTCTACCTCATCTTCCGTGCGCTGTGCCTCGCCGTGCCCGAGGCCGACCACCAGCGCTACGGCCTGCTGCTCTTCCTGTGGCCGTCGCTGATCTTCTGGCCGGCGAGCGTCGGCAAGGAGAGCTGGATGCTGCTGTGCATCGGCATCGTCGCCTACGGCGTGGCGCGGCTGCTCGTCGTGCGCCCCGGCGCCTTCCTGCTCATCGGGCTCGGGATGGGCGGCATCGTGCTGGTGCGTCCGCACATCGCGATCCTCCTCGGCGGGGCCATCGTGCCGGCGTACTTCCTGCGCCGCGGCCGGGGAGCGATCTCGCTGGGGCCCGTGACCAAGGTCATCGGGCTCCTCGTGCTCGTGGCGGGCTTCTCGCTGGTGGCGGCGCAGGCCGAGCGCTTCTTCGGCTTCGAGGACCTCACCGCGTCGAGCGTCGGCGACGCCCTCGACCGGACCGAGTCGCAGACGACGACCGGCGGGTCGGCCTACGAGCCAGTGGTCGTGCGCAACCCGTTGCAGTACCCGTGGGCGGTCGTCACCGTGCTCATCCGCCCGTTCCCGACCGAGGCCAGCAACGGTCAGATGCTGTTCACCTCGCTCGAGGGGTTCGCGCTGATCCTGCTGATCGGTCTCTCGCTGGTGCGGGTCGGCTCGATCCGCTCGCTCATGCGCGAGCGGCCGTACCTGGTGTTCGCCCTCTTCTACGTGGCGATGTTCTGCTTCGCCTTCGCCGCGATGGGGAACTTCGGCATCCTGGCCCGCCAACGGGTCCAGGTGCTGCCGTTCCTGTTCGTGCTGCTCGTCCTGCCGAGCGCATCGAAGCGCCAGCGAGCGCGGGAACCGGTCCCGCGCTACCGGACGATCAACGACCGGTCGGTCGGGAGCGACCGGAGCCGCTGAGCCTCAGCTCGTCCGGGTCAGCTCGTGCGGGTCGGCTCGTCGTCGGTCGCCGGGGCGTCGTCGGTGGCGGTTCCGGCCGACTCCTCCGTGAGGTCGGCGACCGGCGCGGGCGCAGCAGGAGCCGAGCGGCGCGCCGGACGGCGGCGACTCCGCCGGCTCGAGCCGGCGTAGTAGCTGTAGGCCGTCTCGGCCTGGGGGTCGCCGACGTAGACCACCCCGGCGAACGGTGCACCCAGCCGATCGAAGGCCTCGGACGCCTGACGGGCCCACACCTTCTTGGTCCGACCGCACCGACCCACCATCACGACCACGTCGACCGACGGCAGCAGGTCGGCGGCGTCGTTGCTCGCGAGGACCGGCGCGGTGTCGACGACGATGACCTCGAACTCGTCGAGGGCGCGCTCGATGAGGCGGCGCTGCAGCGCGATCAGGGCCGGCGGGCTGCCCTGGCCGTCGTCGTGGAACGCGGTGACCGCCAGCGAGAGGCCCGGCGTGACCGTCGGGGTCAAGAGGTTGGCGTAGTGGAGGTCGAACTCGTCGGGTGGCACGTCGGCCAGCACCACGGTGGGCGTGACGTCGAGGCTCTTGCGGAGCTCGCCACGGCGGAAGTCGGCGTCGATGATGAGGACCTTGCGGCCCTCCTCGGCGAACGCGATGGCCAGCGATGCCGCGGTCGTCGTCTTGCCGTCGGTCGCCATCGGCGAGGTCACGAGCACCACCGCGCCCGAGGCGACGCCGGTCGCGGCGTCGTCGTCGGTGGACTCGTCGACGGCACCGTGCGCTGCGCCGTTGCCGTTCACCTGACCGTTGCCGTTGCCGTTCCCGTGACCGTTGGTCGAGCCGTTGCCGTTGACGACGGAGTCGGTGCCCCCGACCCCGTCGCGGCCCGGTGCGGCGCCGGCGGCGCCGATGAGCAGGGCCGTCCGCACGCTGCGGTATGCCTCGGCGTAGCGGGATCGTGGCCGGGTCAGCATCAGCAGCTCGCGGCGGCGACGGCGACCCCAGCTCAACCGGGGGATCTCGCCGATCACGGGGAGACCGAACGCCTCCGCGGCCTCGTCGCGGCTCAGGATGCGGGAGTCGATGCGCCGCAGGCCGAGCACGAGGGCGACGGAGAGCACCAGGCCGAGGAGGCCACCGATCGCGGCGTTCTGCACCTTCGAGGCCGGCTCGGGCGGGGCCGGCACCGAGACCTGCTCGCCCCGCGAGCGGGCCTCCTCGAGGCGACGCCGGAACTCGGGACCGCTGATCGGCTCGGCGATCGCGTCCTGCAGGATCGTGACCCCACCGCCGGCGAGGCCCTCGGTCGCCAGCTGCTGGAACTGCTCGACCGCGAGGCTGTACTGGTTGACGAAGGAGTTCCGCTCGGCCAACAGGATCGGGTCGACCGCGGCGGCGATGTCGCCGGCCAGCTGCGCCTCCTCGACCCGGCGCACCTCCTCGACCAGCAACCCGTCGAGCTCGGCCACCCGCTGACGCAGGTCTTCCTGGCGAGTGACGAGCTCGTCGCGGCGCTCCTGCTGATCGAGCTGGGCCCGCAGGTCGAGCAGGTCGGTGATCTCGGCGGCGAAGGCATTGGGCAGGTTGGCGACGCGGGCGGCGTCGGGCCCGAACGCCTCGATCTCGACCACGCGCAGATCGGGGTCGGGCGTGAAGGTCACCTGTTCGAGCAGGAGGTCGGGCTCGGTGCCGAACTGCGCGGCGACCGTGTCGACGATCTCACCGGTCGTCATGGCCAACACGACCTGGCCGGGGGTGATCCCGTCGGCCTCGGTGACCAGCGTGGCCGTGGCGGCGAAGCGGTCGGTCTCGACCGGGACCTCCTCGGAGGTCAGCATCCAGCCCGCGACCAGGCCGATGTCGACCGCGAGCAGGATCACGAACCAACGCCGCTTCAGCGCTTGGAGGTAGTCGCTGGCTCGCACGGTGCTCCTGCAGGGATGGGTCGGGGGGCGGTCCTGCCCGCTCATTCTCGCAGCTCGACACCGGACTGTCACCCTCGGTGACGACTCCCGGCACCCGACCAACACACAACGTGGTCGACTGGGGGACCGTGTCCACCGAACCGGGTGGTCAGAGATGCTTCACTGTCGGCGTGCCCACCGCGGTTCGAGCCCAGCAGAGCGCGTCCGAGCAGCGGCGGAGCTGATCGACCTCCATGCTACGCGTGCTCTGGGCCACGAAGGGCCTCGGCCCGGGCGGCGCCGAGCGGTTGCTCGTCTCGGCAGCGCAGCGCCACGACCGCGACCGCTTCGAGCTCGAGGTCGTCTACGTCCTGCCGTGGAAGGACCACCTCGTCGAGGAGCTGACCGACCTCGACGTGCCGGTCACCTGCATCGGTGACGGCCGCCGGGGCAGCCCAGCCTGGGTCGTGCGGCTGGCGCGGCTCCTGTGGAACGGCGACCACGACGTCGTGCACCTCCACTCCCCGGTGCTCGCCGTCGCCGCCCGCCTCCTGCTCCTCGGCCGTCGCCGCCCGGTGACCGTCTCGACCCAGCACAACCTATGGCCCAGCTTCCGCTTCCCGACCCGGTGGGCCAACCGCCTGACCCTCCGTCGCGACCGGCACGTGGTGGCCGTGGCCGACACGGTGCGCGAGTCGATGGGCCGGGCCGGTGCCGACGCCGAGGTGATCGTCCACGGCGTCCCCCTCGACGAGGTGCGGGCCCGCGCCACCGACCCGTCGGCCACCCGGCGGGCGCTGGGGGTCGACGACGCGCCACTGCTGTGCACGGTGGCCAACCTGCGGAGCAACAAGGCGTACCCCGATCTGCTCGCCGCGGCTCGCCTGGTCCTCGACGAGCGACCCGAGGTGCGCTTCGTCGCCGTCGGTCAGGGGCCGCTCGCCGACGAGCTCGAGGCCGAGCGGCTCCGGCTCGACCTCGGCGACGGCTTCCGGTTCCTCGGATACCGATCCGACGCGGTCGAGCTGACGGCAGCGGCCGACCTGTTCGTGCTGTCCTCCCACCACGAGGGGCTGCCGGTGGCGGTCATGGAGGCACTCGCCGTCGGCACGCCCGTGGTCAGCACCGATGCCGGCGGCGTCACGTCGGCGGTGCGCGACGACGTCGAGGGGCGCATCGTCCCGATCGCCCGCCCCGAGCTGCTGGCGGCGACGATCCTCGAGGTGCTCGACGACGACGAGACCCGCCAGCGCTACGCCCGGGCCGCCGCCGAGCGGGGGCGGAGCTTCTCGATCGAGGCCGCCGTGCACCGCTGGGAGGAGATCTACGAGGAGGTGGCACCGTGAGCGGCCTGGAGGTCCGACGCCTCGTCGACGACGACCTCGACGACGTGCTCGAGCTCCTCGGCCTCGCGCTCGGGTGGGAGCTGACCCCCCGCTTCCGCCGCTACTTCGAGTGGAAGCACCGGAGCTCGCCGTTCGGCCACTCGCCCGGCTGGGTGGCGGTCGACGGCGAGCAGCTCGTCGGGGTCCGGCTCTTCCAGCGCTGGGAGCTCGGTCGTGGTGCCTCGACCGTCCGTGCCGTGCGCGCCGTCGACACCGCCACCCATCCCGAGCACCAGGGTCGTGGGATCTTCCGCACCCTCACGATGACCGCCGTCGACGAGCTCACCTCCGACGGGGTGGGCTTCGTCTTCAACACCCCGAACGCCAAGAGCATGCCGGGCTACCTGAAGATGGGCTGGGAGATCGGCGGGCGGCTGCCGGTCGGGATGTTGCCGGCGCCGCGGCCCCGGTCGCTCCTCCGGCTCCGCTCGGCCCGCACCGGTGCCGAGCGGTGGCCGCTCGACACCGAGGTGGGCGAGGCGGCCGCGTTCGACGCCGACGCGCCCGCGCCACCCGACGACGGTCGGCTCCGCATCACCCGCACGGCCGACTACCTGACGTGGCGCTACGGCTGGCCCGAGCTGGGCTACCGGCGCAGCGCGCTCGACGGCGCCGACCTCGTCTGGCGGCTACGGCGCCGGGGTGACACCACCGAGCTGACGCTGTCGGACTCCTTCGGGGCCGCCGCGCCGCTCGCCGCCGCCAAGCTGCTCCGCGCGACCGGCGCCGACGTCGTCCTCGGCCACCGCCGGCCAGGACTGCTGCCGGCTCCACGGCTCGGACCGATCGTGACCCTCCGGCCGCTCGCCGATCGCGTGGGCTGGGACGACCTGCACTTCACGATGGGCGACATCGAGCTCTTCTGACCGCGTCGTCAGCTGCCGGATGCACTCGGCGAGGCATGGAGCGCCACTCGATCCCCCGCAGCACGGCCTAGGACTCGCTGGGCGCTGCGCGGCGGCGCGTAGCCGAACCGGACCACATCTCGTTCGTAGAGCTCGCCGACCCGGTCGATGACCGCGGCCGACGACCTCGACCGGTACGGCTGCTGCCGCTCGTTGCGGAACTGGCGGACGCTGCCCACGACGAGGTCGATCGGATGCTGCAGCTCCCTCACGCTGCGGAGCTGCCACGGCCGAGCGCTGCTCGAGTTCGAGCGGCGGATCCGGTGGCTGCGCAGTCCCACCCGCCGGGCCACGTCGGCGAACCCCTCGTCGAGCTGCTCCATGCGGATCACCTGGTCGACCAGGAGCTCATCGTCGTCGTCGACGAGGAACTCCACCTGCGGCCGGACGAACCACCGCCGCTCGTGCCAGTAGCGGTGGGGGAGCTCGTCGAGGACGAACCGGTCGAACGAGATCCGCCGGTGCTCGCCGAAGTGCCGGTACATCGAGACGACCCTCGCCCAGGGGTCTCGAACCACGGCGAACGTGAAGTACTCGTCCCACTGCGCTCGGGTCAGATGACCGAATCGCACGTACTCCGCTGCGGTCAGGTGGGCGAGGCGGGGAGGCCCCTCGCTCTCGTCGACGCGCCGACGCAGGAGCAGTGGTGCCCGGTCGTTCCAGCTGAGGCCGTGCTCGTCCAGGAAGGCCCGCTCGACGCTCTGGCCGGCCGCCTTCGGCACGTGGACGAACACACATCGCAACTCATGAGAGATCACGGTCCCACCCATCTCCGTCACGGCGGACCTCGCGGTCCGACTGCGACCCAGGACACCTCATCTGACTCCTCAGAGCAAGCGCTCGACCACGATCGGTGCGATCGGGCCGTGCTGGTCAGCCGTCGGTGCCGCGCTGGACTAGACCGGCCCGCGTCCGGCGCAGGCGGAGCGAGATCCGATGGCACACCTCCTGATCCTGACGAGCGATCTCGCCAGCATCGTCAACGCCCACGCCGAGGTGGCCCGCCGGCTCCGGGCCGACGGGCACGACGTCGACCACCTCCGCATCGGTGTCGAGCTCCCCGACCTCCAGGGCTCGGCGTGGTCGGTCCGAGCCGACGCCCGAGCGACCGATCGCGACGTCGCCATCGACCGGTTGGGGCTCGAGGCGTACCGGGAGGAGCTGCTGGCACGGTCGCCCGACGCCGTCCTCGTCGACATCGAGCGACACGAGCACGTCGCCGTCGCGCTCACCCTCGGGGTGCCGGTCGCGCTGACGAGCAGCTGGATCACCCCCGGCCACGTCCGCGGCCACCCACCGCTCGACCGCACCGACCCGGCGCCCGACGGTGCGCTCGACCGGCTCCGCAACGAGCTGAGCTGGCTCCGACGGCGCATCACGGTGCAGCGACCTCGACTGATCGCGATGCTGCGGGCCCGCGGCGCCGACCGGCATTCGGTCCTGCACGCCTTCGCCCAGCGGCACGGCGTGAGCTACCGCGCGGTCACGACGACCGACGCCTGGCTCCGCCCGTGGGGCTACCGACGGTTGCCGACGCTCGTCCTGGCCCCGGCCGAGCTCGAGCTGGCCCCCGATCCCTCCGTCGCCTACCTCGGCGCGATGGTGGGCCCGAGCGCCGACGAGGAGCTGCCGCCCGCGGTCAATGCCGCTATCGATCGCCACCGCAGCGAGGCGCGGACCGGCCCGCTCGTCTACTGCTCGTTCGGCTCGTTCGCGAGCAGCTACGAGGACGGGCTCCTCCCGAAGGTCATCGAGGCCGCGGCCGGCCGCCCGGACTGGACCCTCGTCGTCGCGCTCGGCGCGACCGGCGACCCCGACGCCCTCGGCGTCCTGCCCGACAACGTCGTCGTCGAGCGCTGGCTGCCCCAGCGCGCCGTGCTCGCACGCGCGGACGTCGCCGTGACCCGGGCCGGCGTCATGACGATCGTCGAGTGCGCCGTCGCCGGGGTGCCGATGGTCGTGTACTCCGCCGGGCTGCGCGACCAGGATGGCAACGCCGCCCGCGTCGCCCACCACGGCCTCGGGGTGCGGGGGGCCTCGGACGACGCGCCGGCGACCATCCGGGCGCACGTCGATCGGTTGACGACCGACGCCTCGATCGCCCGACGCATCGCCGAGATGCGCACGGCGCTCGTCGGGGACGAACGGGTGGTCGAGCGAGCCGTGACCGAGCTGCTCGCCGGCTGAGCGGACCCGCCTCGGTCGAGCGCCTCGCCGCTCAGCCCACGCCGAGCAGGCGGGCGATGATGTTCTTCTGGATGTCGGAGGTCCCCGAGTAGATCAGGCCGCCGGCCGCATCGCGCAGGTCCCGCTCGACCTCGAACTCGCTCACGTACCCCTTCGCCCCGTGCACGAGCGTGGCGTCGAGGGCGTTGGCCAGCGCCCCCTCGCTCGTGACGAGCTTGGTGAGGGCTGCGGTCATGGTGACCGGCCGGTCGAGGGTCGACTGCAGCACGGTCTTGTAGAGGAAGAGGCGGGCGGTCTCGTGGCGCAGCTTCATGTCGGCCAGGCGGTGGGAGACGGCCTGGTGGCTCCCGATCGCGACGCCGCCCTGGGTGCGGGTCTTGGCGTACTCGACCGAGTCGTCGAGGCCCCGCTCCATCGCACCGACCTGGGTGACGAACACGAAGCCCCGCTCGTACTCCATGGCGTTGGCGAAGATGCTGACGCCGGCGCCCTCGGGGCCGAGGCGGGCGCTCTCGGGGACGATGACGCCGTCGAAGACGATGTCGCCGAACGGGGTCGTCCGCATGCCCATCTTGTCGCGGTTGGGCTGGATCTCGACGCCCGGCGTGTCGGTCGGGAGGATGAACGCGCTGATGCCCCACCGCCCGGCGTCGGGCCGGGTCGAGGCGAACACGATCACCACGTCGCTGCGGGTCGCGAGGGTCAGGTAGGACTTGTGGCCGTCGATCCGGTAGCCACCGTCGTCGAGGCGCTCGGCGCGCGCGGCCATCGAGTAGGCGTCGGACCCGCTGTCGGGTTCGGTGATGGCGAAGGTGCCGATGACCGAGCCGTCGACGAGCCCGGGCATCCAGCGCCGCTGCTGCTCGTCGGAGCCGAAGTTCGCCAGGGCGATCTGCGTGCTGAAGATCTGGCTGGCCAGCGCGAACGCCAGCCCCTGGTCGCGGCAGCCGTAGCCCAGGCCCTCCATGACGAGCATGGCACTGGCCAGGTCGAGGCCCTGGCCGCCGTGGGCCGGATCGACGAGGACGCCCTGGATGCCCCGCTCGGCGCAGCGCCGCCAGTCGTCCTCGCCGAACACGGCGCAGCGGTCGCGCTCGACGCGGTCGCCCTGGGCGAGCTCGGCGGCGGCCCACTCGGCCGTCTCGCGCTTGAGCGGGTGGTCGGCATCGACCATCGCGGCGACCGCCACGTCGACGGTGGCCTGCCGGCGGGCCTCGGCGTCGGCGACGTCGGTCACGAAGGGTCCTCGATCCGGAGGCGGCCGTGCTCGTCGACGTGCTTCCACTCGTCCTGGAAGTCGACGTTGTTCCACCGACCGAGCCCCGGGTAGAAGACGCGGCGACCGCCGTGGCCCTCGACCTCGCCGACCCCGTTCCAGCGCGGATCGGCCGGCTCGTCGGCCCGCTGGTACCGAGTGTCCGAGGACAGCCGGCACCGACCCACGGGCGAGCGGTTGTCGAGCGCGCCGTGGAGGGTGTGCATCGTGAAGCGGAGGACGTCGCCGGGCTGGAAGTCGGTCGTGAGCCAGCGCTGCCCGTACCGCTCCTGCACGGCGGTGGGGTCGTCGTCGAGCCACGTGAGCCCGTCGAGGTCGGCATCGGCTCGGAGGTACCCCTCGTGGAGGGCCTCGTTGCGATGGCTGCCCTCGAGGATCATCAGCGCACCCTCCTCCCGGGCGACGCGCCCGAGCGGGATCCAGCTCGAGAACAGCCGATCGGTCCCCCGGTTCATGTAGGGACCGTCGCAGTGGAACCCGCACCCCTCGCCCGGGCGGACGAAGCGGGGCCAGCGGAAGTCGTAGCAGTGGACCTCACCGCCGAGCAGATCGCCGTACATCGCCATCAGCGCCGGGTCCTCGGTGACGGTCGTGTACCAGTGGCCGTGGCGGACGCTCTGGGAGAAGGCGCGGAGGTTGACCTCGGGCACGGCCGCTCCGTCGCCGGCGATGGCGTCGTCGATCGGGTGGCGGTCGTCGATCTCGCCGAGCACGGCGTACTTCTGGAGGATCTCCCGGCGGGCGGCGAGCACCGCGTCGACGTCGAGCAGGCCGGGGAAGAAGAGGTACCCCCGGTCGGCCATCGCCTCGCGCAGGCCATCGGCGTCGCCGAGGAGCTCGTTGGCCGGTTCGAGCGTCGCGAGGTGCGTCGCATCGACGCGCAGCGGCCGGCCGTTGGCGGTCAGCGGCGGCGCAGCAGCCGAGGAGGAAGCGGTCGTCACCACGCGCTGAGCGTAGTGGGTTCTGAGACAGATTCGGGAATCTCACTCACGCTGTGCGTTTGTTGGGTGGCCGTTCGCCACGCGATCGACCAGACTACGGGCGCTGCCGGGCGAAGGAGATCGAATGGACGGCACGCGGGTCATCGGTGCCGGCGACCTCGCCCGGATCGTGGGCCGAATCGGACTCGACGAGCTGCTCGATGAGCTGATCAGCCGCCTGGAGCAGGCACTTCAGCGTCACGACGAGGAGATCACCACCACCTTCGACCGCGCGGGGTTCCACTACCGCAAGCCCGATCTGGGGCTCTTGGAGTGGATGCCCGCCATGGAGGTGGGGCGGCGGGTGGTCATCAAGACCGTCGGCTACCACCCGACGAACCCGGTGCAGCGGGCGCTACCGTCCGTGTTGGCGACCACCGCTCTCTACGACACGTCGAGTGGTCAACTTCTCGCCGTGTGCGAGGCAACCGTCCTGACGGCCCTCCGCACCGGAGCCGCCTCCGCCGTGGCGACCGACGTGCTCGGGACCCCGGGACCCGTCACCCTCGGCGTGGTCGGCAGCGGCGCGCAGGCCGTCACCCAGGTCCACGCCATCTCCCGGGTCCGCCACGTCGAGCGGGTGCTGGCCACCGACACCGATCCCGACGTCGCCGCGACCCTGGCCGAGCGCCTGGCGTTCACCGGCATCCCCGTCGAGCTGGTCGACCCCGACGCCGCCGGCGCGTTGCTCACCGACTGCGACGTCATCTGCACCTGCACGTCGGTCGACCCGGGCGCCGGGCCGGTCCTCCCCGACGGCGACCATCGCCCCTGGCTCCACGTCAACGCCATTGGCGCCGACTTCGCCGAGAAGGTCGAGCTGCCCGTCGAGCTGCTCCGGCGCTCGCTGGTGGTGCCCGACGTCCTCAGCCAGTGCAAGGCCGAGGGCGAGTGCCAGCAACTCGACGACGCCGAGATCGGTCCCGACCTCGCCACGGCGGTCCGCGACCGGGCGCAGCTGGCCGGCGAGCGGAACCGCCCCACCGTCTTCGACTCCACGGGCTGGTCGCTCGAGGACCTCGTGGCCCTCGAGCTGGTGCTCGAGCACGCCGAGTCGCTCGACGTCGGCGTCGTCGTCGACCTGCAGGCCGCGGCGGCGGATCCGTACGACCCCTACGGCGTCCTCCGCGCAGAGATGAGCGCATGACCGGCGGCCGGCTGTTGCACGAGCTCCTCGAGGGCGACGCCGTCGACCCCGACGCCGAGGCCGTCACCGACGGCCGTCACTCGCTCACCGGGGCCCAGCTCGTCGACCGGTGCGCCCGGTTCGGCGCCCTCCTCGCCGACGCCGGCGTCCGTCCCGGCGACCGGGTCGGTGTCCACCTCCACTGCTCGACCGCAGCGATGGTCGCCGTCCACGGCACCCTGCGGGCCGGCGGTGTCGTGGTGCCGCTCGACCCCGACGCGCCCGGTCCTCATCTCGGCGGGCTGATCGAGCGCTGCGACGTCGGCGTCGTCGCGACCGAGGCGCCCACCGCCCGCCTGGCACCCCTCGCCGACGCCGGCGTCACCACCTTCGTCGGCGGCGGCGCCGTCGACGGTGCCCGCACGGTGCCGTGGGACGCCCTCGACGCGGTCGGCCCGAGCCCGCCCGCCGACCTCTCCGAGGACGATCCGGCCTACATCATCTGGACCTCCGGTTCGACCGGCCGCCCCAAGGGCATCGTCCACACCCATCGCAGCGCCCGCCGCTACGCCGAGCTGACCGTCGACACCTACGACCTCGGGCCCGGCGATCGCATCGCCAGCTCGGCACCGCTGCACTTCGACCAGTCGACCTTCGACCTCTACGCCGGTCCGGCCGCGGGAGCGACGACCGTCATGATCCCGGCGCCGGTGCTCCGGTTCCCGGCCAGCGTCACCCAGGTGCTCGCCGACGAGCGGATCACCGCCTGGTACTCGGTCCCGTCGCTGCTCGTGCAGCTGCACCGTCGTGGCGCGCTCGACGAGCGCGACCTCGGCGCGCTGCGGTGGGTGCTCTTCGGCGGCGAGGTGTATCCCGCCGGCCAGCTCGCGGCGATGATGGAGCTGCTCCCGGACGCCCGCTTCAGCAACGTCTACGGCCCCGCCGAGGTCAACCAGTGCACCTACCACCACCTCGACGCCCCGCCCGCCGCCGACGAGATCGTGCCGATCGGCGAGGCCTGGGACGACACCGAGCTCCTGGTGGTGGACCGCGACGGCCGCCCGACGGCGCACGCACCGGGTGAGCTCCTCGTGCGCACCGCCACGGCGATGCGTGGCTACTGGGACGATCCGGCCACGACCCACGCCGCGTTCCGGACCGTCGACGGCCACGGCGACCGGTGGTACGCCACCGGCGATCTCGTCGAGCGCCGCGACGACGGCGCGCTCGTGTTCCTCGGCCGCCGGGATCATCAGGTGAAGATCCGCGGCCACCGGGTCGAGCTCGAGGCGGTCGAGTCGGTCCTGCTCGACCAGGCCGGCGTCACCGAGGCCGCGGTCCTCCCCGAGCGGCACGACGACGGCGACCGGCTCGTCGGGCTCGTCGTCGGCGACGCCCGGCTGGAGGGGCGGACCCTGGTCGGCGCGCTCCGCGGCCTGCTCCCCGGCTACGCGGTGCCGGCGCGCATCGTCCGCGTCGATCACCTGCCCCGCACCTCGACCGCCAAGATCGATCGATCCGCTGCCAGCGCCCTCCTCCGCGAGCTCGACGGCGCGGCCGACCTCCTGGAGATCCGATGACGTCCGAACAGCTCAGCGCCGACCTCGTCACCCTCATCGAGACCGAGATCGCCGCCATCGACGAACCGATTACCCCCGAGACCGATCTGCTCCTCACCGGTGCCGTCGACTCGCTCGGCGTGATCCGCATCGTCGACTGGATCGAGGAGCGCATGGGCATCGAGATCGACCCGGCCGACGTGATCCTCGAGCACTTCATCAGCGTCGAGGCCATGGTCGCCTACCTCGGGCGCCGGGAGGCACTGGCGGCGTCGTGACCGCCTCGGCCACCGAGCAGTCCGTGTCGCTGCGGCCTCGCCGCCGGCTCGGCCGCGCCCAGGGCCAGATCTGGGCCAGCCAGCGGGTCCACTCCGGCGTGCCGCTGGCCAACATGGCCAAGCGCACGACGATCGACGGGCCGATCGATCCCGAGCGGTTCGTCGCGGCGTTCGACTCGGTCGTGCGAGCCTCCGACGCCCTCCGGGGTCGCATCGTCGAGGTCGACGGCGCGCCCCGGCTCCGGGTGGAGGCCGAGCCACCTGCGGCGACCGCCGTGATCGAGCTCGCCGAGGACGACCTCGACGCCTGGTGCGACGAGCGCATCGCCACCCCCGTCGACCTCACCACCTGCGCGTACGACTCGGTCCTGTTGCGCCACGGCCCCGAGCGCTGGACGTGGTGGCTCGACCTGCACCACGGCATCACCGACGCCATGGCCTCCGCACTGGTCTTCGAGGCGACGGCCACGGCGTACGAGGGAGGCCCCATCGAGCTGGCCTCCCTCCGCGACCACCTCTCCGAGCTGCAGCGCCTCGAGGGCGACCCGAGCTGGCAGGAGGTCCGCGACGGATGGCGCGCCCGGCACGAGCCCTCGGCACCCCTGGCCCTGTACGGAGCGACCGGAGCGTCGACGACGGCGGTCGACCGGCTCGCCGTGGGCGATGACGACCTCCTGCACCGTCTCGACGAAGCGCTCGACGGCACCTACCGCAGCCTCAGCCGCGAGCTGAGCCTGCTGGCCGTCGTGAGCACTGCCGTCGTCGAGCTCGTGCACCGCCTCGACGGGCGCTCCGAGGTCGTCCTCGGCATCCCGGTGCACCAGCGCAACGACAAGGTCGCCAAGCGGGTCGTCGGCCCGCTGATGGAGCTCTTCCCGCTGCGGGTGGTGGTCGAGCACGGCGACACCCACCGGTCGCTCCACCGGCGCATCGCCCGCGGGATCATGCGGATGCTCCGCGACGCGAAGCCGGGCACGAGCCCCGACCAGGACTTCTCGATCGTCCTCAACGTGCTCGCCGCACGGTACGGCTCCTTCGCGGGACTGCCGGCGACGACGAGCTGGCCTCGCTCCGGCCACGCCGACCCCGACCACCTGATCCGGGCCCAGATCTCCGCTTACGCCGCGCACGACCTCCGGGTCGAGCTCGACGTCAACCACGCGCTCGGCGACGTCGACCACCGACGCCGACTCCCCGATCACCTCGGCCTGGTGCTCGACCGCATCCTCGACGACCCCGACGGTCCGATCGACGGCGAGGCGGTCGCCACGGTCGAGGAGCTCGCCGAGCTCGCCGGATGGCGGTCGCCGCCGGCCGTCCCGGCCCGGGAGGGCGATGTCGCCGCCCGCGTCGCGGCTGCGCTGCGCGCGCTGGGCGACGGCGTGGCGATCGAGGAGGACGACCGGCTGCTCTCCGGCGACGAGCTCGACCGCCTCGTCGGTCGCGTCGCCGCCTGGTTCCGCCGCGAGGGTCTCGCTGCCGGCGATCGGGTCGCCGTCCGCCGCGGTCGCAGCATCGAGGCCGTGGCCCTGGTCCACGGTGCGCTGCGGGCCGGGGTGACCTTCGTGCCGCTCGACCCGGCCGATCCCGCCGGCCGCCACGACCGCATCGTCGACGACGCCGGGATCGTCCGCGTCCTCGACTCGCTGCCCGACGACCTGCCCGACTCGCCCGATGCGCCGGTGGCGGTCGACCCCGATGCCATCGCCTACGTGCTCTACACGTCCGGCTCGACCGGCCTCCCCAAGGGCGTCCCCATCAGCCGCCGGGGTCTCGACGACTACCTCACCCTCGCCGAGGCGGCCTACGTCGAGCCCGGCCACGCTCCGACGGTCGCCCTCCACTCGTCGCTGGTCTTCGACCTCACCATCACGAGTCTGTTCCTGCCGCTGCTGACCGGTGGCCGCCTCGTCGTCTTCGCCGACGACGGACCGAGCGCCCTCGCACGGGTGGCCGGGGACCGCCGCATCGACCTGCTCAAGGCGACGCCGTCGCAGCTCGAGCTGATCGTGCGGATGGGCGATGGCCCGCTGCCCTACCGGACCCTGATCGTCGGCGGCGAGGCGTTCCGGCTCCCGCTCGCCCGGCGGCTCGTCGAGCGCTGCGGCACCGACGTCGCGATCTACAACGAGTACGGCCCCACCGAGGCCGTCGTCGGCTGCATGATCCACCGCTTCGACCCCGACGCCGACACCGGCGCCGACGTGCCCATCGGGACGCCCACCCCGGGCTCGGAGGTGCTCATCCTCGACGCCGCCCTCCACCCCGTGCCCGTGGGCAGCTGGGGCGAGCTGTGGGTCCGCCGAGCGGGCATGGCCGAGGCCTACCTCAACCGCCCCGCGCTGAGCGCCGAGCGGTTCGTCGTCCTCGACGACGGGCAGCGCTGGTACCGCACCGGCGACCGGGCCCGCTTCGAGCGCCCCGGCGTCGCCGTCTACGGCGGCCGCGCCGACGACCAGCTCAAGGTCGGCGGCATCCGCCTCGAACCGGGCGAGGTCGAGGCGGCGCTGGCCACCCACCCGGCGGTCGACAACGCCATCGTCCGCGTGTGGAGCCCGGCGCCGCGCCCCGCGAACGAGATCCACCGCTGCCCGCGCTGCGGTCTGGGCGACGACGTCCCCGACGTCACCTTCGACGAGGACGGGGTCTGCTCGACGTGCCGCACCTTCGATGCGGTCCGACCCCAGGCCGAGGCGTGGTTCCGCACCGAGGACGACCTCCTGGAGCGGCTGCGCTCGGCCCGCTCCCGTCGCCGTGGCGACATCGACGCCGTCCACCTCCTCTCGGGTGGCAAGGACTCGACGTTCGCGCTCTACCGGCTCGTCGAGCAGGGGTGGAACGTCCACGCGCTCACGCTCGACAACGGCTTCATCTCCGACGGCGCCAAGGAGAACATCCGCCGGTCGGTCGCCGATCTGGGCATCGGGCACGACTTCCTCACGACCGACGCGATGAACGACATCTTCCGCGACAGCCTCGAGCGTCACAGCAACGTCTGCCAGGGCTGCTTCAAGACGATCTACACGCTCGCGCTGCACCGTGCCCGCGAACTCGGCGCTCCCGTCATCGTGACCGGGCTGTCGCGGGGCCAGTTCTTCGAGACCCGCCTCGTGCCCCACCAGTTCGAGAGCGGACGTTTCGATCCCGACGCCATCGACGCCGCCGTGCTCGAGGCCCGCAAGGCCTACCACCGCACCCCCGACGCCGTCACGGAGCATCTCGACCACTCGATCTTCGACGACGACTCGATCTTCGACGAGGTCGAGTTCGTCGACTTCTACCGCTACGTCGACGTCGACCTCGCGGAGCTGTACGACTTCCTCGAGCGCCGGGCTCCGTGGGTCCGTCCGGCCGACACCGGCCGCTCCACCAACTGCCTCGTCAACATCGCCGGCATCCACGTGCACCGCACCGAGCGCGGCCACCACAACTACGCCGAGCCCTACGCGTGGGACGTGCGGCTGGGCCACAAGACCCGCGCCGAGGCGCTCGACGAGCTCGACGACGAGTTCGACCCGAGCGACGTCGATCGCATGCTCTCCGAGATCGGCTACGCGCCTCAGCCACCCGAACTGCTCACGGCCTGGTATCGGTCCGATGCGCCGATCGAGCCCCAGGAGCTGCGCAACCACCTCCGTGAGCTCGTGCCCGCGCACGCCGTCCCCGCCGCCTTCGTCCGGGTCGACGAGCTGCCGTTGGCGGCGAGCGCGAAGGCCGACACCGGCCGGCTCCCCCCACCGACCCGCGTCCACCGGAGGACCGCCGAGTTCCGCGCCCCGTCCTCCACGATCGAGCGACGCCTCGCAGCGATCTGGGCCGAGGTGCTGGGCCTCGAGCAGGTCGGCCTCGACGACGACTTCTTCGACGTCGGCGGCGACTCGCTCGCCGCCCTCGAGATGATCACCTGGGCCGCCGACCAGCTGGCGGTCGACGTGCCGGACGCCTCCGCGTTCCAGCGCCGCACGCTCGGCGAGCTCGCGGCGGTGTTCGCCGCGGCGGGTGAGGCCGGCCCGGCGAGCGACGACGAGCCCTTGACCGAGGCCGACGAACCGCCACCGCTGTCACCCGGACAGGCGGCGTTGCGCTACGACGTCCGGGCCGACCCGACCTCACCCCGCTACGCGATCACCCGCCGGCACCGCGTCGACGGTCAGCTCGACCTCGATCGCCTGCGGGCCGCCGTCAGCGCCGTCGTCGAGGCCCACGAACCGCTGCGGTGGACGTTCTCCGACCCTCGACGCGAGCTGAGGCCCGACGAGGCGGTCGAGTGGAGCGTCCTGTCCTCGGACGTCGACATCGATGCGCTGGCCGTCGAGCAGGCACGCCGACGTTTCGACGTCGACGACGGCCCGCTGCTGCGGGTCACGGCCGTGGGCGGCGACGACGGCGTGTCCGACCTCCTGGTCTCGGCCCACCACCTCTGGTGCGACGCGCGGTCCTTCGATCTGCTGTGGGAGCACATCGCCACCGCATACGCCGGCGGCGACCTCGAGCCGCCCGCGGTCAGCTACGGCCGACACGCCCTCCGCCGCGCGGCGCGCAGGTCGGACGCGGCGGTCGAGGCGGCCGCCGCCGCGTTGGCCCCCGACGCACACGCCCCGTCGCCGGCCTTCCCGGCCCCGGCCGAGCCCGAGCCCGACGGCTACCGGCTGCTGCCGGTCGCGCTCGACGCGCCGCCGGACCGCATCGTCCCGGCGTTCCTCGCCGCCGTCACCGTCGCCCTGGTCGACGACGACCGCTCGGTGGTCGGCCTCCCCATGACGACCCGCGACGGCGACGTGCGATCGTCGATCGGCTACTACCTCAACACGGTGCCGCTGCAGCTGCCCGAGCCGAGCCGATCGACCTTCGCCGAGCTGGTCGAGCGCGTCGACGAGCGGCTCACCGGCGCCCTCGATCGCCGTACCGTGCCCTTCGGCGAGCTCGTCGCCGCCCGCCGCCGACGCTCCGACACCTCGGACCTCGGGCGCGTCATGGTCGTGCACGACCCACCGAGCGACGAGCTCACGCTCGACAGCGCCCGCATCCCGGCGGAGACCATCTTCAACGGCGCGGCCATCACCGAGCTCTCGTTGTTCGTGACCGAGACCCCGACCGGTGCCGTCATCGCCGCGGAGTGGTCGGGTCGGCGCCACCGCTCCGCCGACATCGACGCGCTGCTCGACCGGCTCGCCGCCATCCTGCGGGCCGGCACGGCGACGCCGACCGTCCCGGTCGAGCGGCTGGCCGACACCGCGGCGTCGGGGTCGCTCAGCGAGCTCACCGGACCGCGCCTCGACGACGGCGCGACGGGGGTGCTCGACGACATCTGGTCGCACCGGGGCGCGGGCCGCGCCGTCGTCCACGGGGACGACGACCTCACCTACGACGAGCTGATCGGGCGTGCCGAGACGATCGCCGCCGCCCTTCGCCGCAGCGGTGTCTCGGCCGGCGATCTCGTCGGCGTCTCGTTGCCCCGCCGCGTCGACCTGGTCGCTGCGCTGCTGGGCGTGATGCGCCTCGGGGCGGCGTACGTCCCCATCGACCCGTCCTACCCGGCCGACCGCATCGGGGAGATCCTCGACAACGCCCGCCCGGCGCTCGTGCTCAGCGACCGGACCGTGGGTGGAGCGCTGGCCGGCGTCACGACGCTCGACGTCGACGCCGTCCTCACCGACGGACGGAGCGACGCCGAGCTCGGTCCGCTTCCTGGACCCGACGCTCCCGCCTACGTCATCCACACCTCGGGCTCGACCGGGCGACCCCGTGGCGTGCTGGTCCGGCACCGGCAGCTGAGCGCGAGCAACCAGGCCAGACGGCAGCACTACGGCATCCACCCGGAGCGCTTCCTCTGGACCTCCAGCTTCGGCTTCGACTCGTCGGTGGTCGGGCTGTTCTGGACGCTGACCACCGGCGGGGAGTTGGTCCTCCCCGACGAGGCGTCCGGCACCGACGTCACCGGTCTCGTGCGCCAGGTCGAGGAGCGCTCGATCAGCCACCTCCTCACCGTGCCCAGCCTCTGGGGTGCGGTCGAGGCCCGGCTGGGCAGCGAACCGTCGTCGCTGCGCACGGTCATCGTCGCGGGTGAGGCCTGCCCGGCCGAGCTGGTCGAACGACACCTCGACCGTCGCCCGACGATCGAGCTCTGGAACGAGTACGGGCCCACCGAGGCCACGGTCTGGGCGACCGTCGCCCGCATCGACGCCGGGCTCGACCCGGTCCCGATCGGGTCTCCCGTCCCGGGTGCCGTGGTGCGGGTCGTCGATCGGCTGGGCCGGGCCGTCCCGATCGGGGCGGCCGGCGAGCTGCTGATCGGCGGAGCCGGCGTGACCGAGGGGTACCTCGACGACCCGGAGGCGACGGCGGACCGGTTCGTGACCGACGACGCCGGGCGACGGTGGTACCGCAGCGGTGACCGGGCCCGCATCGGCGAGCACGGCGGCCTCGACTTCCTCGGCCGCCTCGACGACCAGCTCTCCGTGGGCGGCGTTCGCGTCGAGCCCGCGGAGATCGAGCGCGTCCTCGGCCGCCACCCCGGCGTCCGCTCCGTCGTCGTGCGAGCCGAGCCCCGCTTCGACGCCGAGCCGACGGAACTGCTCGGTGGACTCGACCCGGACGCGCAGCGCCGCCTGCTCGCGGCCGCTGCCGAGCACGACGATCCGGCCGGGGCGCTGGTCGACTCGCTGGCCACCGAGCTGGCCGTGCCGCACGTGCTGGTCGCACACGTCGAGGCCGACGCCGTCGACGAGGCGGAGCTGGCCGCCACGGCGGCAGCCCACCTGCCCGCCGCGCTGGTGCCGCGACGCTTCGTGGGCCACGACCACCTGCCGAGGACACCGCACGGCAAGCTCGACCGCCGCGCGATCCCCCGCGCCGCACGGACGATCGCGGCCGCTCCGGCACCCTCGTCGCCCGCCGTCGCCGCGATGCTCGCGGTCTGGCGGGAGGTCTTCGGGCTCCGCGATCTCGATCCCGACGCCGAGTTCCTCGCCTCGGGCGGCGACTCGCTGCTGGCGCTCGAGCTCACCGACGTGATCCGCGAGCGTCTCCACGCCGACGTCGAGGTCGCCGACCTGCTGGAGCACCCGACGCCCGTCCGACTCGCCGCCCTCCTCGACGACCGACCTCGACCGAGCACCGAGCTGGTGGTCACGATGCAGGCCGGCGAGGGCACCCCGCTGTTCGTGGTCCCGCCGGCCGGCGGCCTGCTGTTCACCTCGCAACCGCTCGCCGACGCGCTCGCCGGCCACACGGTGCTCGGGCTCCAGTACCCCGGGGCCGACGGGCGGGGACGACCCGAGACCACCGTCGCCGGGCTCGCGCAGCGGTTCCTGCCCCAGGTGCAGGCCGCCCAGCCGTCCGGCCCGATCCGGCTGCTCGGTGCCTCGACCGGCGGCCTCGTCGCCGCCGAGCTCGGCGAGCTGCTGACCGCCGCGGGGCGAGACGTCGACCTGGTGGCGCTGGTCGACACCTACACCCCCGGGCAACGGCTCGGGCTGTGGCGGGCCCGGCGCGACAAGTACGTCGAGCTCGTGCGATCCGGTCGCCTCACCGACATCCCCGGCGAGCTGCGGCGCAAGCTGCTCGACCGGCGCCGCCTCGCCGCGACCCCGCCCTCGGACGACACCAGGCCGGCAGCCCCGGGCTCGACGGTCGAGGTGCCCCGGATGCTCGACATCGCCCGACGGGCCGAGCTCGCCCACCGGCTCACCCCCACGCGGCTGCCGGTCGTGCTCTACGCCGCCTCGGACACCAACCCGAGCCGGACCGTCCGCGGCTGGCGCCGAGCGGCCGAGCGGCTCACCGTGGTCGAGCTGGACGGCGCGCACACCGGCGACGCCTGGATCATGGGCCCCGCCCGCGTCGGACACCTGGTCGATGATCTCGTCACGCGGCTCTGAGCGACGGCCACTCGGCGGCGAGGTCGAGCCCGGTGAGCTCGGCCGCCTCGCGCGACGACTCGGCGAAGTGGTCGTCGAGCTGCCGGCGCAGGGACTCGTCGAGCGCCGGGTAGCTGGCGTCGACCCGGTTGAGCCGGCCGACGGCGTCGGCCAGCGGCTCGGGGAGTCGGCGGTGGGCCCACTTCCGGAGACCGACCCAGCGGAAGCGCTGGTACGCGTTCACCCGTCCGGGCGAGACGAGATCGGCCGGCGCGAGCCCGAGTGCCCGGACGAGCTCCGCGATGACGACGTCGGGCTCGCGGCGATACCGCTCGAAGGCCACCGCGTGCACCTGTTCGGCGGGGAACAGCTCCAGCAGCTGCCGCAACTGCGGTCCGTACATGCCACCG
>JBCBSZ010000074.1:0-34419 GCA_039818945.1 Actinomycetota bacterium | reverse complement strand
CTTCAGTTGGGTGAGCTCGACGGATTGGCGGGGCATTCCGGTCGGGCCGGGGAGCTGCGCGAGCGCCTGGCATCTGCGCGGCGGGGGGCGCGGGCGAATGAGCTCGCTTCTTTGATCGAGGTGGCGATCGAGAGCGGTGAGTTCGAGCGCGCGGATCTTCAGTTGGGTGAGCTCGACGGATTGGCGGGGCATTCCGGTCGGGCCGGGGAGCTGCGCGAGCGCCTGGCATCTGCCCATCTGGAAGCAGAGCTGACTCGACGCGAGCAAGACATCAGGGTTCTGATCGAAACCGGGGACCACGACCAAGCCGAGGCCACGCTCAACGAGCTAGCTGCGGCCAGCGCCCGTCAGCCGCAGATCGCAGTGCTCCGAGCGGCACTCGAAGCCGCTCGTGGAGCGACCCGCTCCAAGGAGGAGCTTGTTCATTCGCTGCGAAGGGTCCAAGAACTCATCGACGCGGGTGAACTCGATCAGGCGGAGAGCGAACTCGCATCACTCGACGCCGCCCTGAGGATCGAAGGCGAATCCGCGACCGACGACGAGGTCAACGGTCTTCGAAAGGTGATCGAGTTGGCGAGGAGTTCGGCTCTCGTTGACGAGATCGCAGGCAGTGTCGAGCGGGCGATCGCCGAAGGGGACTTCAAGAGGGCATCAAGGTTGCTTGAGCAGCTCAGCTCAATGGAGGGCAGCCGAGACACAAGGGCACGGTTACGCCAGCAACTGCTCATGGCCCGGAACGCAGCAAAGCCCAGATCTGTGACATCGAGGCCCGATGCTCGTGGTCGGGCCGATTCAATGTGGCGCAGCGCCCCGTGGTGGGGTCAGCGGCCGTAGTCCCCATAGCAGCGCCTTGGCCGGCCTGTCCGCCAGGGCATCAGCGACCACTCGAGAAGGACTGCCGCCGGTAGAGAGGCCTGCCGCACGCTTCGTTGAGGCGGCCTGCGGGAGGCGCCAATCCATTTGCTTTTCGTCTCTCCGCATGCGGCGGATGATTCGACCGGCGAGGAGTCCCTGCGGCGCGAGCCGTAGGACGGACACGGCCTCGTCGACGTGAAGAGGGCACGGGTTGGCCAACCGACCTCAGCGAGACAGCTGAGCTCTCCTCCACACGCACGGTCCGTAGACCTCAAGTAGCTTGATCGGGGCTGGCACCACGACTGGAGATCCTAGTCCTGGGTTCGTGAAGGGGGATTCGGTGTCTCACATTGTCATCTCGTACAGCCAGCACGACCGGGAGTTCGTTGACCGCCTCGTGGAGCGCCTCACCGTTGCCGGCCTCGAAGTGTGGATCGACCGATCTTCGATCGGCTCTGGCGACTGGGAGCTCCAGATCGAACAAGCGATCGATCAAGCCACGGACCTAGTGGTCATCGTTTCACCGCGATCCAAGGCTTCGGATCGGGTCAGAGACGAGTTCCAGTACGCGCGGTCGGTCCTAGCGGCTGATCGAATCCATCCCGTTGTTCTGGAACACGTCAACTGGCTTGGATTGGGCAGATACCACCAGCACGATGCGACTTCAGGTCAGCTACCGGAGTCGTTGGTCGCTCACCTCGCCAGCACTGCGACGGACGCCGAGCGAGTGCGCGAACGGCCAACTCGGTCGAGAGCGGCGCCAGCACCAAGCCGGCCGAACGAGACCCCAGCACCAAGCCGGCCGAACGAGACCCCAGCACCAAGCCGGCCGAACGAGACCCCAGCACCAAGCCGGCCGAACGAGACCCCAGCACCAAGCCGGTCGAACGAGAGGCCACCGACCTCACGAGCAGTGGCCTCGTTCGTGGGCGTCCTTCCACCAGGTAGTGGCCTGCCGAGGCGCCAGCTGCGCAACTGGAAGAAGCTAACGAACGGCCGTCGTCGGGCCTTGCTGGTCAAGTCCGGCGCCCCACATGCGGCCGCTGACCGACTCTGCCGCGTCGAGGAGCCTGATCTGAAGGGGCTCCATCGACATGTCCGAGACAGCCTGATCAAACAACTCCACAAGGCATAGTGTTAGGTGGCGGGTGCGGGGTGGTCCGTCGAACCGACGTCGTGCCGGAGATAGCCGGCGCTGCCACGGCGGCTGCTCGATCCACCTGGAAGCCGTCCGATGGTCGGCTCAGAGATGAGTTTGAGCGAGCGAGTTGTCGACAGCAGTTCGACCAGGCAACTGAGACATCGCAGGTCAGGCGACGTGACCCGCGCCCAGCGACGACGACGCGTCCGGATGGCGGTTCGCAACGCGAACGCTCACGCCAAGCGCAGCCGCTCGGGCAGCTCGGCGAAGTGTCTCAAGGCCGCGATCCTGCCTGGCCGAAACAGAGCACCCCCAGAATGAAGTCCATTTGCGGTGCAGCCCTCCATTTGTCGGCGCTTCGAAGGTCCGTCCGGTCCAGCATGCCCCTGTTCGAGCAGCTCCCATCTTCCCGAGCTAGATCTGCGATTCGGCATCGCGCAACACCATCTGCTTCGCAGCGTCGAATTCGTCCTTAGTCAGCTTGCCCTGCTCGCGCAGCGCCGAGAGCCTCTCAAGCTGTATACGAACCTCCTGACCCTCCAGCGCCACCTTGTGCTTGAATGCCCGAAGTTCTTCCCGGCTCAATTTGCCTCGACCGAACAGCTCCTCTAGTTTCTCGAACTCCTCAAGACGGTGCGCACGCGCTCCGGCGTCCGTGTGCTGTGTCGGGGTGCGGTCGGGGATCGCGTCACGACTCGCATCGTCGAGTTCGTCCTCGGCCGGTGAGTGTTCGATCTTCTCCCCAGGCTTGGATGACGGACTGCCACCGGGCTCCGGAGCCCGTTCAAGCACTGCAGGTTCTTCGGGCTCGTTCCGTCCCATGCCCTGGACCGCAACCGCCTCGGAACCGACGAGTTCCTCGAGCGCGACGACCAGTTCGTTGAACCCCTCGTGGTTCGTTCCGGGTAGCCAGTCGGTGAGGTCGGCCGATTGGATCCGCCTGAAGGCGAGCGGAATCCGGACAGCGTCCATCGAGATTGGCATCAGAACCTCCCGCCGCATCCCCTCGTCAGCCTCGTTCTTCACCCAACTCGACGCGACACTCCGCTCCGTCCAGACGCAGACAACTGCGCTCGCGGCGTCGATCGCCTCCTCGATCACCTCGTCGTAGGTCCGCCCAGGCGGGATCTTCCGATCCCACCACAAGTCCCAGCCGTAGTCGATCAGAGCTTGGGCGAGCGGAGCCACGCGGTCACGGTCGGCACTCGCGTAGCTTAGGAAGATCACGACGGTGAGACCTCTCTCGTCGACAGGCAGGCTACAACGCCGAACGTCGCCGACCAGGCGGCCGGAGGGCTTGACGGAAACCACCAGATCACGTCGGTCGCGGGCCAACTTCGGCAGTGGACAGCGTCCGTTGAGCGACCCCACGTGGGGACGTACAGTCTGCAGCGGCAGTTCGCCGACGCCACGCAAACCACACCCGCCCAGCACCGGCACGACAGACACGCGACGTCCGATCTCCCGGCGCGAGCTACCGCTGCTGGCATCGAGAAGAAGCGGGGACTCTGGTACCCCGGGCGAACTGGGCAGGCGTGGTGGGCGGCCCGACCAAGTCCCCGAGGCTGGGGATACGCGAGGTGGGTCCGCGCCCCGGCATCGGTGATTGGTCAGACCAAACCGGGCGCGACCAGACGACGATCTCGCTGAGGGCTGCCGAAAGCGCGTGGTTCGGCTCAGCGAGGCTGAGCGCTGCCCAGAGCCGGGCCAGGGGCGCTCGGCACCCGGCACTCATGGACGGTGGAGGTCCGGGCACAGATGGGCGCTGGTGAGGCCGATCCGGCCGGAATCACCCTCTTCCGGTGATAACCGCCATTATCTCCGACAAGAAGGAACAGTCGCTGGGACGCAACCCAGCGACGAGGGCCTACCGCAGTTCGTAGAACTCAGCGAGGGCTGCTGTGGCCTCGTCAGCCCTATCCAGCTTGGCGAGCCGGATTGAGAGGTTCCTTACCGACATCGCTAGGTCGGCGACGTGGGCGGCGGGATTCTGCGCGGCCAGATCGCGACGGATCCTTACTGCGTCAGTGATCGCGTGAAGGGCTTCCTCGTGGCGGCCCAACTCACCCAGCTGGTTTGACAGGTTGTTCAACGATCCAGCGAAGTCGGGGAGGTAAGCGGCTGGGTTCTCGGCAGCCAGATCGCGACGAATTTCGGCTGCTTCAGTGATCGCGTCGAGAGCTTCTTCGTGGCGGCCCAACTCACCGAGATCGACCGAGAGGTTGTTCAACGCCGTCGCCAGTTCGGGGAGGTGGACGGCCGGGCTCTGGCTGGCGAGGTCGCGGCGGATCCGGACGGCTTCAGTGACGGCGACAGACGCTTCCGCATGGCGGCCCAACTCACCCAGCCAGATCGAGAGGTTGTTTAACGACCCAGCGAGCTCGGCGAGGAAGGTGACGGGGTCCTGCTCGGCGAGCTCCTCGTGGAGGTCGGCTGCAGTCGACGCGGCCAGGAGAGCCTCCTCATGTAACCCCAACCTACCCAGCCGGACGGAGAGGTTGTTCAGTACCGTCGCCATAGCGGGGACGTGAGTGGGGGGGTCCTGCTCGGCGAGCTCCTCGTAGGCGTCGGCTGCCATCAAAGCGGGCTCGAGCGCCTCCTCATGACGACCCAGCTCACCCAGCCGGTTCGACAGGCTGCTCCAAGACCCAGCAAGCCTAGGTAGGTATGTGTCGGGGTCCCGCTCGGCGAGCTCCTCGTAGGCATCGGCTGCCATGAAAGCGGGCTCGAGCGCCTCCTCGTGACGACCCACGCCGGCGAGGCCGTTCGAGAGGTGGTCCAACGACCTAGCGAGATCGGGGAGGTACGCCTTCGGATCTGACCCGACGAGCTCGCCGAGTTGTGCGACGCTCCGTTGGGCGAGTTCGACAGCCAGCGGCGTGAGCAGAAGACCGGTTGGCACTGGAAGCTGCTCGTAGGCGGCGGGGTAGTCACAGGGTGGATCGGTCTCAGCCACCGAGTTGGTCAGCGCGATAGCGAGGTGGCGGTCGCCTTCAAAGACGTCGGTCGCCGTTTGGGCCTCGATGACGGCTCGGTCGATGAGCGCGGTGAGGTGCTGACCGACTGCTGTTGCGATTTGGTCATGGGTGTCGGGATGTGAGTTGACGGTGCGGACGAGCGTGGTCAGTGACGGTCCAGGGTGCTCACCGGCGAGCAAGTGGCCGATGTCGAGGTGTTCGAGGCATCCGGCGATCAGGTGCTCACCAAGGCGGTCCGGTTCGACGGTCCCGACATGGCGGTCATCGCCGGGCCGGGGTGGGTAGATGCTCCGGGCCCAGCGGGCCAACCCGTAGCGCTGGGCGAGCGGCGTATCGCCAAGCTCGGGCACTACCGCGGCCAGCACTGCTGCGGTCTCCTTCTCGGTGGTTGTGGTGGCCAGAGTGGTGGCCGCTACGACCCGGCGGGCCAGTTCTGGGTCACTCCCTGTGAGGTCCCAGTGATTCTGCTCATGCTTGAGGACCTGTCCCAGCAGCTCCTCAAGACTCGTCGCATCGATACTGGTGTGATCGCTGACGTTGAGGTACGCCGACATCAGCACCGCCAACGGCGTGGCGAACATCGGGCCGGTCAGGTCGGGCGTGGCGCTCGGCTCCTCGGCTTCCAGCTCGGCGGCGAACGCTGCGCCGGCTGCAGCGAAGAGACGCTCACGGTCCGAGCTCGACAAGGCGTCGGCACCAAGGGTGACAGGTGGCTCGTCGGCACCGAGCAGAGCCTCGGTGAGTACACCACGACCAGTGCCGGGCCGGCGCTGCAGCAGTAACACGCGCAACGGGTCAGACAGTGCGCATGCAGTCGCACGGGTGAGCAGGCCTTCGACCCTCTCGGGACGATCCTCGGCATAGTCGATCACCACCAACCGTGCGGCAGGCTGGGCGACCAGGCCCTCGATCTGTTCGACGGAGGCCCTCGCATCGAGAGTCCCGGTCACCCAGCCCGTCCTCGCGAGGCGCTGCGCTACCTCAAGCCCGAGACGGGTCTTGCCTGACCCGGCACCACCCTCTACGACCCGAACCCGCACCCGTGGCCCCGAGTTCGCCCACGCTGTGAGTTCCTCGACCAAACCATCACGACCGATCAGCGGCACCACCCCGAAGGAGGCCAACAACAACTGTGACGGCAGCGGTCTCACGCCGAAGCTGCCGTACGGGAACGGTGAGCGCAACGGGATCCTTGCCGGTTCGGCGTGGCCGACCCTGACCGTGACGTCACCACCGACGTACTGGACCTGAATGTTGCCGTCGCCGAAGGCCAACATCGGAGTACTGGGTTCGTTCACGTCCATGACCAGAGCCCGCTACCGGGGTGGGCGCTGTACATCGATGGTCACATCACCACCGACCTGGCCGACCTGGATGTTGTCATTGCCGATTGCGATCTGCGTGATCCGCTGCCCTAGCCCACCTGGCACGGCCGCCGCTGCGAGAAGACCGGCGATCTCATCGTCGGCGCGGGCCTCAGCGATCAGCAGCTCGACCTCGGTCCGAACCTTCGGAGCAGACCGCAGCTTGTCATCGATTAACTCCCCCACAGCCACGACCGAGTCCTCGCTCGCATCACCCGCCGAGACGAACTTCTCCAGCCGGGCCGATGCGTCCTCATCGGTGTCAGCAAAGAACTGCCGGAGCCGACCAAGGGCCTGACCCACCGCACGCCAGCCCGACTCCGCCACTAACCCACCCAGTTTCTCCACACCCTTGGTCCCCGCCAACACCGCCACTGCTGCACCTACCGACAACGGATCCATCACACCCCACCTCTGCTCACCTTGTCGCCCGCACTACACACTACGCCGACGTCTAGGCACGATGACGCTCGGGACTGCCGCGCGGGGAGGGGACATCTGAGCTGGCTTGCCGAGGCGGGCCTGGAAGGACAGATGTCGAAGTGCCCAAGCCGTATCCGCAGGAGTTCCGTGACGACGTCGTCAAGGTCGCCAAGAACCGGCCCGAGGGGGTGACCCTCGAGCAGATCGCTCACGACTTCGGCATCCATCCGATGACGTTGTCGACCTGGATGAAGCGGGACCGGATCGAGTCCGGCGACGAGCCCGGGGTGACCGAGTCAGAGTCGGCTGAGAACCGGGAGTTGCGCAAGCGGTCCGGTTGCTCGAGCAGGAGAACGAGGTGCTGCGGCGTGCGGCCGCGTACCTCGGCCAGGCGAACCTCCTAGAAGGCTGATGTACCCGCTCGTGCGCGAGCTCGCCTCCGACGGGATCCCTGTCGAGGTGTCGTGTCGGGTACTCGGTCTCGCTCGTTCCCCGTACGACCGGTGGCTGCAGGCACCGATCACCGACGGCCAACTCGACGAGGCCTACCTGGCCGACGCGATCTGCGACGCCCACCGCGATGACCCCGAGTTCGGGTATCGGTTCCTCGCCGATGAGGTCCGCCACCAAGACGCCCACGAGGCCGTGTCGGACCGGGTGGTGTGGCGGATCTACCGGTATCACCAGTGGTGGTCGGTGTTCGGCAAACCCAAGGGCCGCAAGGCCGGCCGTCCCGGCACACTCGTGCGCCGGGACTTCACCGCCACCGCCTCGAACCAGCTGTGGCTCGCCGACCTCACCGAGCACCGGACGCGAGAAGGCAAGCTCTACGTCGCCGCCATCAAGGACATGTTCTCCAACCGGATCATCGGCTGGGCCATCGACACCCGGATGAAGGCCCGCCTCGTGGTCGCCGCCATCGAGATGGCCGTCGCCCGCCGACGACGGCGACGTCGCCGGCTGCATCCTGCACTCCGACAGGGGCTCGCGATTTCGCGCCCGCAAGGTGCACTTGGCCCTTACCCGCCACGGCATGGTCGGATCCATGGGCCAGGTCGGCTCTGGAGCTGACAACGCCGCCATGGGGTCCTTCTTCGCCCTGCTCCAACGCAACGTGCTCGACAGGCGTTCCTGGAAGACCCGTTACGAGCTCCGCATCGCCATCGTCACCTGGATCGAACGCACCTACCACCGACGACGGCGCCAAGCAGCCCTCGGCCGATTGACCCCCATCGAGTACGAAACGATCATGCCCCCCCAGACAGCAGCCGCTGCCTGATCAACCCGTGTCCCCTCCCCGCGCGGCAGTCCCCACCTCCTCCACCGAGGCTCCACCAGCGAGGGCTTCTGGCCCTCGGCCAGCCTGCAGCTGATCTGCTCCGGCGTATGCCGGGCGCCGCTTGGTCATGAGCGGTCCTTCCCGCCCCACCATCCTCGCGGGGCAACTCAGACCGCACAGCTGCTGGACCGATCTCACGGGCTGAGCGCACTACTCTCGCGATCTCAGCGCGGCCGGCAGACAGGGTTCGGGACGAGCCGTCTGGCGAAGCATGCCGCCACCATCAGTGTGCGCCTTCTCCCCGTAGATGGTTCGTAGAACTGCACGCCGGCGACGCATTGCCGGCGTGCAGATCGGACGAGCTGAGACTGTGTGGATCCATTGGGTATTGGAGTCGACTCGGGCTGGTTCAATGCCCCTTCTAGCCCGAGACAGGCCGGAACAAGAGATCGCGACTGTATGAGAAGGCCACAGGACCCAAATAGCTTGCCTCGGGGTACGGATCACCTCTAGTGAGCCTCACCCGCGCCTGACCGCAGACTCCTCGGCGCTCCGCTGAGGTCATCGGACTCAGACGTTCCGGGTCATGGACTACGTCTAGATCGATGAGGGCCTCCAGGAGTGCCCGATGAATCGTGGCGGACCACGCCAGCTGCCCGGAGCAGTTGGGATGAATCACACCGTTGAAAGAGCCCTGGACAACCTGGCTGGAGAGCACACTGTTGAACCAGGGCGTCCCTGCGCAGATGCCACGGTTGGTCCAGAGTCCTCGTTCCTCCGGCGTGAAGTCAGCAACACGCCAGCCGCGAATGCCGGCGAAGGTGCGGATTCGCTCATTCAGCGGGGCTATGAACCGGTCCTCAACCTCTTGGTAGTTGCTAGGTGACACGTTGCGCAGTTGACCCCTGAGGGGGAGGATCGGAATGTCACCTGTATCGAGTTCGAACCCCGTAACCCGGAGTTGCCCATCCAGACCTACCGACCACTCTCCAGTTGGTAGGTCTTCTCGACCGGGCGTGTCTTCATCGACCTCCTCCAGGTTCAGCTCATCGCGCTTTGAGTCTTCCAGGAAGGCTAGGGCTCCGTCGCTCGATTGCACTAGACCGACCCAATCATCTACCCGTCCGCACGTCCGCCCACCAGCCCGTGTTGGCAGAGGATATGTTGTGATGATCACCTCCGCCGGCTTAGTCCATCCGTTGCTTCCGCCCGGACCTGACTCAATGCGATCGGCAAGCGTGTTGAGGTCATCCTGCAGCGCCTCAAAGTCGTCCGTGTCGGGGTAACGGCATAGGGCGGGTGCAAAGGTCATGAAGCAGCTCACGGTGTCCGCGAAACCCACGTCGTTGCCACCGATCGAGACGATCAAGATCCAGTCGCCTGACGGACCGATGTCGGCAACCTGTTCAAGCTGCGGGGGGATGACCCTGCCGTTAGGGCCCGCTTCCGGTGTCTCCAGCAGCTGATCGCCGAGAAGACCCTCGTCGATCGTTGCGCCGGTGCAGGCGAGGTCGTAGAAGTTCCCAAGGATGAGGCCTGTGAAGGCAAGGGAACGAGCGTTGGCGGGTGACCGGTGGCATGCAGGAGCGTTTGTCGCGGCCCCGCCGATAGTCTCCACGGGATCGTAAGCGTCTAGATCCGTGACAGGCTCGGCTCGGTCGGAGGTGATAATTCGACTAAGGTCACCCACGATTGTTCTTCCACTGTAGGGAACATACTCACCGAACCGTTCCGAGAAGTCCCAGGGCTCGGCAGCGGACACGTCGATGTGGGGAGGTGCCCCCTCGCCGGCTGCGAACGAGTCCCCGATCGAGACCACGATGGCGATGTCCTGTGGTGGCGGCAGGCGGTCGGCGCGATCGCCTGATGGCTCGCAGGCAGCCGCGGCAACTGCCAAGGCAAGGAAAGCCGCTAGGAGTTGAAGGCTGCGGCACCTGGACCGAACCCTGATGGCCTCCGTCCTCACCGAAGCAGCGTTTCGGGAAGCCCAGACTGCCGTTGTGCACGAACCACCTCGCACGACCTCACTCACCCACCTGACAAGAGTCAGAAGCGACGACGCCCTTACGGCCGTTCGCTCGTAGAATCTGCAGGCTAGTCAGGCGGGGGCCTATCCGCTAGTTAGTGGCCCACCCCGACCCCGGAGCGCAAGCTACACCAGCATCCGCTCCACCGAACGCCTCACCGAGATCGACGCCGCCCCCTCGATCGGTTCGGTCGGAGACCCGATCGACAACGCAGGCGCGCAGTCCAACACTAGGCTCTACAAGCACGAGCTCATCGCCAGGCAACGACCCGGCCGCACCATCGAAGAGATCGAACTCGGCGCCTTCGGTCACGTCGACCGAATCAACCACCGCCGCCTCCACAACGAGATCGGCGACGTCCCACTAGTCGAGCTCGGACACAGCCACGACCGTCAGCTCGCCAACCCGCTCCACGACCAAGATCCTCCGCTAACAAGCCCCAACCAAACCTGGGCCGAATCACTTTGGGATTCGGCGTCCATCGGGGTTAGCCAGAACGTGACTGAGCAGGGCACCGTTGCGCGCACGCGGTCCCGCATCATGAACCTGAAGGAGGAGAAGGCCTGCCTCGAGGTCTGCCGTGTCCCTGAGGTACCGCATCTCGCCAGCAATCGGAACGAACCAGGGCCAGTGGTCGAAGCCCGCTACTGATGACAGTGGTTGAGGGTCCACCGCAAGCCGGAGACCGAGAACTGCTCCCTTGCGGTGCACAATCGACTCTCGGTCGACATCTGCTTGCTCATCGGGACGCGCCCGTCTCGGATTCTCATTATTCTCAAGAGTCACTCCGAATACAGTGCCCTCTGCGAACGACATAGCGTTGCACCAGGCCCAAGCCAGCAGGGCCGGCGGGATCAGATCAAGCCCCTTCGACGGACTCTCGACTGAAGCGATTCCGTTGATGAAAGGCCGCATCAACGCCCATGCCTCCTTGCCCCTGTCCCTCAATGGCAGGCGTGGCTCCTCTAGATCAATGAGGCGTGATCGCGATGCGTAGTACGAGGCAGTAGCCATAAGGAAGTAGTGATACATGTCGCCGGCCTGGTCCGGACCCGGGAACTCTTTAGAGTCGAAGATGAGACCCCAGATACTCGGGTCAGATCCAGTCGTCTTGACTACCCCTGCTGGGTGCAGCTTTGTCGAACGGTAGAAGGTCTGACCATCAAAATAGTCAGACGACGCGATCGGCATTGCGGCGCCCACCGGCTTCAACGGACCAGCGTCGCGCTTGTCCTGCGGGGCGGCGCTCGCACGACTCCAGGGCAGTTCATCGCTTGCCCGTGCCATCGCCTTGAGCACATTGTGCGAGATCAATAGAGCGGTACCAGTGTCGCCGCCAACGATTCGCTTCGCGCGATCGACAAGCTGTACGGCCGTCATTGGCGCCCCTCCGCCAAGCCAGTTGTCCAATACAGCTTGCCGTAAGAGCCGCTGAGCCGTCATCAAGTCATCGCGCCGATAGTAGTTGTGGAGTGTTGAGTCGCCAACGAAGGCTGAGCCCTCCAGGAAGCCGAAGTAGACCGTCGACCTCGCGATCTCAAGTGACGAAATCTGTACCTTCTTCCCCGCACTCTGCGCCGCTGGTGCATCAGCGAGCAGCAACCGAGCCAGAATGGACCCGAAGGTTGCCAACGACATCAGTTCTCCGCCCTATCAGGGCCATCGACCGCACGAAACAATTCTCTACCATCAACGCCCAACCGCTCGTTGAGCGTGCCAAAATCCATACGTGCGCGTTCAGCCTCAGCGAGCCTGACCGCGCCTACTGGCGCGAGTCCAGCTGCGTTCAAGAAGGGTTTAGGATTCTCCTGCCCGTCGTCTCTAGCACCGACCGATTCGTCCTTGAAGAGAGGCCGTGCGAACGCTGTACGAATATTCGCAAGGGTCTCGGCAACCCTCGCTGCGTCGTTCTCTGCCGCTCGGGTCGACAACGGGTCATCGCCGACCGACTTCGGCTCAACCAGGAACACCACCGAATGCTCCAGCTTGAAGCCCCTGCCATCAACAAGCGCAATAGTAAGCGTGTTCGCGCCGTCCTGAAGCTCGTCACGTGCCAATCGTACCCCGACCACCGCCTCTGCTCCTAGGTCTGCCAAGATGGATCGTTCATCATCCACACCGATGCCCGCGCTGAGCGTACGGGGGTCATACGCACGGCCCTCTCCTGCGTCCAGAGACCAAGCTCCGCGCAGGGAGACGCTATCGTGCTGGCGGGCAGCGCCGGCCGCTGACGTCAGCAACACACCCCGCTTGAGTGACTCCGAGCTCGCAACCGCGAGAGGCTCTGCGTCATCCTCCTTGATCCACACGGCTGGGCGCTTCTGCCAAGTGGAGCTCGGCAACCGCGGCAGGTCGCGAGGGCGACTCCCCGGGCTGCGGCCAGCGTCCGACCCCGCCCGAGACGCGGCCGGGGCCCGCTCTCTGTTCGATCCGCCCTGTCGCCGCTCCGGTGGCACAACGTTCGAGTCCTCTCCGAATTCTTGAGGGACACTGGACCCACCCGATTCTTCCTGGCCGGCCTCGCCGTCGACGGGCGTGAAGTTGAGGCGCTCCGGCTCGATATCAGCCTCGTTCAGCCACACGTACAGCCTCCGTACCGACCCACCGTCTACCAGCCGCTGCGGAACGCCCCGTAGAGCGAAGCGTGCCTCGACCGAGTCACGATGAATCGACGAGGGCAGCGGACTCAACACATGGAGCTCAACTTCGTCCTGTTGAAGCTCGACGCCGTCCAGCTCGTCCTCGATAACCTCCAGTTCGACCTTCGCCTTGTCGAGTTCGTCCTCGTGCTTTGATGCATCAGCCAAGTGGGCGAGGCTAGCGACAATGTCGTCAAAGACCTTACGAGAGTAGTCCTCTAGCAAGGCCATCGATTCCAGGGTGTCGTGAATCGTCTGCACTACCGCGTTCATGGCAACACTCACGGTTCCTAGCTTGAGACTGATCTCAACCTTGGAAGGCGGGGGATCGTACCAACCCCATTCGACTGGTATCAGGAACTCCCAACGAACTGGACCCCAAATAGGCGGAGGGTCAACCTCGATGATCGTCAGTTTGATCGTGATGTCGCTTGACTTCTTGCCGCCACCGATAGCGGAGCGGACCAGAGCTGTCACTCTCGAGAGAAGGAGACTCTTGACCTGCCTGATGATGTTCCGTTCCGGCTCCAAACCAGAGAGGTCGAGGATCAGCTGACGCAACTCCTCAACGATCTCTTGTGCCCACGAGCTGGGAACACTCAGCGCGGCGAGCACGTCATCAACAATAGGATCAGCAAGGACGTCGTCGGTCAGCGAGCTCAGGATGACGCGAGCCTTCTTCTTGTCTGACTTACTCAAGCTGCCATACGCTGGTAGCACCTTGAGAGCAGCGCTTGAAGCTTTCCAGGCTGTGTCGCTGATCGCCGCCGACAGCTGGCCTTTGCTCCCCTGCCCACCAGCGAGCAGCTCGATGAAGCGGGAGACGTCAGAGAGTGCATCCGCTAGCGCCTTGCCTGCATCCGAAAGAGCCTCCGCGATGAGCTTGGGAAGCTCGGCGATTCGGTTGACGAGCTCATTGAAGGCCTCTTGCAGACTGTTCAGGAACTCAGTCACCATCTCCTGGAGCGCCTGAACGATGTCGACGAGAAGGTCCAGAACGAGCCTTGCTAACCGTTGAAGAAGTCCCGTGACGAACACCCACATCCGCTCTGCCAGCATGGATGCCATCTCGAAGGCAAGACTTCCAAGGGAGGCCACATTCGGGACAAAGAGGTCGTCGGACAGGATCTCGATAGCGGAGTCCTGGGTGGCGTCGAGCCGTAGGTCTAACACATCGTAGACTAGCGCTCTAAATCGTGCGCGTTCGGTTGAACTGAATGGGCGGAGGCTCTGCGCCAACAGGCCGATAACGATGTCGAGCTCCTCTGTGACCTCAGCGCGATCCATGGGTGTCATCGTGGACAGTACGTGCGCAGGTCCGTTATCTGACCTCACGAAGTTCGATACCAAGTCGAGGCCGGCCTGAGCTCCGTTCAGGGCATGATTGAGGAGGATGTCGGTCGTGGCGGCCAGCGAGCGGCTGAACAGTCGGAAGACCACGGTCGACATCGCCTCCCTCAGGACGTTGACGTCCGTTACCTCTCCGCCGTGCCAGCGAACCACGCTGGTCATGCCAGTGTTGACCGTGAAGTTCACGGCATCTAAGAGGACTTCGCGCGCAAGGAGTGCGACGTCGGGCTTGGACTTCAGCTCCGGCTCTATCAGTTCCACGTACGAGGTAGTCAGCTTGTCAGTCAGCAGCTTGTTGAGGAAGCCGACTAGCTCAACCAGTGCATCGTGTATGACCGCTGAGCGATCCCCACCCGTCTCGGACAGAAGGCCAGATCCCCCTCCAAAGATCGCCTGGATGGCCTGGACTGTCTGAGCCCCGGCGTCGGAACCCGAGATGGCGGTGACGAAGGGCGAGATGGTCTCTGTGATCGCTGGGTGCTCGACGAGGAGCGTCTCGAATACGGCGGTCTTCACGATGTACCCGACGAGCGCGGCCCGGTCGAGATCATTGCCCGCAGGAAGGCCGAGCTCTTTCCGGATGTGCGCGGAGACCAAGGTCGGAGGCGTCAGGTGTAGTTCGTATGCGGCGGGTTCAGGGGCTGTGATCGAGGTCGAGCCGAGGAAACTAACGCGTGCGCTTGCAGAGTCTATCTGTTCGGTTGCCCCGATGGTGAGCTCGAGAAGCGCGTAGCTCATAGAGACGGCGTCTAGTGCTCCTGGAGCGGTGGCGTCGTCGAGATCAGCGAACTCTGCTACCAGATCGATGAGGTTCGCAACGACTGTCATCCAGTGCTCAAGCGCCTCGTCCGACCCGAGGCCCCCTCCATCGGAAAGGTCTAGAAGGCGGTGCGCAAGTGCTTCTCGCTGAGGCCGCAGCCGTTCCCATTCCTCGAGCGGAGGTTGCAACGCAATCAGCTCGTTCTCGAGGTACTCCGCTGCTTTGGTCAAAGCGAGGTCGAGGAGGACGCGCTGGATCTCCTCGACAGCGACAGTGATGCATCTTTCGGCTACCGCAGTGGGATCGTTGGCAGCTGACAGCGCAGCGGTTTCGGCTAGCGCTGTGCCGAGCTCGAACGCGGTCCGGAGAGCAATCTTGGCAGGTAGTCGCATCCTTGCGACGGCTCTCCTGCCTTCCTCGGTGTCGACTTGTGCCTCAAGCTCAGTCGCGACTCCGTCGACTAGCGTGTCAATCGAGCGGCGGACTAGTCGTTGGGGGTCAGAGACTCCGACGGAAGCAGCTACTCGCAGGCCTCCCCCCGCCTTGACGCCGAACCCGTACTCTGCGACGACGTCGAATCCTGGCGCCAGCTGGCGACCATCGGGAGCGGTGGCGGAGATGAGCCTGCCCGTCACCGCGAGGTTAGCGTAGGCCATCGCTGATACGGAGAGGGATCCGAGAACCTCGGCCTTGACGGTCGACTCCTCTAGCAGGACTATGAGGAGGTCCGCGTGAGGACCGCGCAAACCGGGGTCGGCTTCGGCAAGAGCGATGAAGTCCCTCATCGAAAGTCCGAGCCCCAGTTTCACAGCTACGGCGGCCTCTGCGGCCGCTTGCAACCTCACGGCGATTCCAAACTCCGAGAAGAGATCGGTTGGAAACTGAACCTGTCCCTTTATGCGAGCTGAGGCTGACGCGCTAGCGTTTGCCTCAAGCAGAATGAACTTCTCGAGGGCCGCAGCGAGTTCAACGACGGCGCTCGCACCCAGCTCGAGATCGAGACCTCTCCGAAGGGCGATCCCACCCTGCAGCCCGAGAAAGGCAGAGCCGGACGCATTGAGCCAGTCATCTGCCTCGTAGTCGGCCTCGGCGGAGACGAGTTCTGCGTCCAAATCTAGATTCGACATGCCGGTCCTTTTTTGTGCGACGGCTCCTCCGTGAGGTGCCGTCCTCTGCTGCCTGGAGGCGATCGTGCGGGGTGCTCTGGGGACGTGCTATTGGCTCGGTAGTGAAGTCAGTTTGACCGCTCCAGTAGCGCATACGACACCCTGCTGCGATCCCGACCAAGTCCGATACTCGTGAAGGTCGTGCACCATTCAGATGGACGGTGCTCGCGGACGTTGTGAGCGTTTGAAGAAGCCCGCATGGGTCACGGCGACGGCACTTCCGCAGCACGTCCACCGGATATCGCCTGTCGCCAGGATGTCCGCATCGCGGCGCTAGCGCCCGCAGAGGTCTCGACCGCGTCGTTCAGCCATCCGTCTAGTCCTCCCACCGACGACTATCGCCCCCGACACGCTAGCAGCCAGCCTCTACGACCTCTGAACGGGCGGAGATACTCGCAGTTATCACCGAAACGGTTGGATTCGGGCCGGATCCTGCTCACCAGTGCCCATCTGCGCCCAGACCTCGAGCGTCCATGGGTGCTGGGTGCCGAGCGCCCCTGGCCCGGCTCTGGGTAGCGCTCAGCCTTGCTGAGCCGAACCACCCGGTTGAGACGCCCTCAGCGAGTCCGAGGCGGCCGACTGAGCGAGATCGTCGTCCGGTCGCGCTCGGCTTGGTCTGACCAATCATCGATACTGGGGTGGTGAGGCGCGGACTCGCCCTGTGCTTTGCCAGCCTCTGGCGCCGAGGGATAGGACGGCGTCGACTCGACGACCAGTACCCGGACCTGGATGAGCAGCGTTGTCTGTCGTGCCGGCGCTGGGGCGTTGTCTCGGGTCGAGGCGCCAAGCACTCCCCTGGTCTGGGGGCAACGAGGACCGCGGTCATCGTGGACCGACCGACGGCGTCCGGTCACGCCGACTGCGCCCCCAAGCCCTCGGCGCGGGCAGTCAGAGTGACGGATGGTGGGTCAGCCCAGCGTCGGCCGCAGCTTCGGCGCAGCGGCGGAGGTTGACATGGGCTGCGCCGGCGACGCGTCGGCACGACCGGACGTGACCAGTGAGGAGGGTGAACTCGAGGGTCTCTTCGAATCTGTCGACGAGGGTCCGGTCAGCAGGCGATGGTCGCCGGTGCTGCATCTTGTTGAAGCAGTAGAGGTCCTCGAGGGTGTTGAGCGCCCGTTGCGCCACGATTAGAGCGACACCAAAGTCGCCCTGGGCTCGTAGCTCGGCCACGTGCGCGGCCATTGTCTCTGGGTCTCCAGAGAGCGTTGATCTCATCGACTGGTGCCGAGCGAAAACGGACTCGAACCACGCGTCGTCGGCTGCAGCTTCTAACTGGACGTCTACTCCAACCTCGGGCAAGCGACGGAGGCCTGGACCGAGAGTCGCTTCGAGCGGGAGGTCGTTTTCGTTCACTGTGCGGAGCAGCCGCGCACATGCCGAGTTCGGGGTAGCGGCGATCCCGAGTTCGTTTCGGAGGAGTTCAACGTTGATGGCCGTACCGAGCGCGAAACTGAGGAGGTCGACCGTTTCGGCGTCCAGGGATCGCTTTCGGATCGTTCGAGGGCGTCAGCAGTCGCCTCGACTAGGGGTCGTGAGGTCTCGAACAGCAGTTGTACGGCGCTGGGATGCGACTCCGCGTCACCGATGACGTGCATGAGCTCGCCGAGCGCGTTGCCGTGCGCAGCGAATCCGAGGGGGAGGAATCCGGAGCGCCACAACCGCCTCTGATCGCCGGTCTGGACGGTATCGGCGACGGGTGTCGCAGCCAGGCCCGAGACGATGAAGGCCGTGGCGTAGTCGCCGGCGTCGTGGGCGCGACGGGTGTCGGCCACGAGATCGGAGATGGAGAGCTCGGCGTGGTCCTGGCCAGCGCGGTCGCGGGCCTGCCAGAGTTCGGCTGCGACCTCGGTGGGATCGGTGGGGAACTGGTGCGTCGCTGGTCTTGGCGGCGTGGCCGGGGCCGGTGAGGGGAGCTCAGAACCGGCAGGCGGGTGCACCTGTGGCTGATTCTGCGCGTGGTGCCCGAGGGCCCGTTCGGCTCGATCCGTCCGGTGAACGCGGACAGCGACGTAGAGGGCGGCGATCACCCCGATCACACCGGCAGCCGTGCGCGGTACTCCGATTGCGACTGCGCCACCGGCGACGACGATGTAGGTAAGGAACGCGAGGATGCCTGCTCTCATCGATGCTCCGCCCGGTCGGTTCGTTCCGGTTCGGGTTCGCGGCCGGTGTCGCGTTTGGCGCCGCCGCTTGCGCCATCTCTCCGCAATTGATGGGCAGGGTCTCTCAGCATGCGGAACCGACCGTGGACTCCCGGCAGGCTTGAACTGCTCGGACCGACACCCCCAGCCGTCGCTCGGGTCCCGGTCATGGCCCATACCGTGTTGGTGTCTCGGTGGACAGCGTTGCTCCTGGGCCGAGGACGATCGTGATGCGACTGCAGCGGTTGGGGTTCGGTGTGTATGGCTCGGTCCAGATCGGCCAACCGCGTGCTCGAAACTCAGCGACTGTCGATCCGTCTCCCTGGAGCGCTGGGTTGCCTGCGACGTCGATGTGGTTCATTGCGAGGGCTTGGGAGGGTATGGGGCCTTCGAGCTGGTTGCCGTCGAGGAGGACCGACCTGAAGGCGACGACTCCCGGGATCCCGTCGGGGGGAAGGGTGAAGAGGCCATCCGGTATGGGACCGCTGAACTGGTTGAGTCCGGCATTGAATCCGTTGAGGCTGACGAGCTGGTCGAGTGTGTCGGGGAGAGCACCCGAGAAGGAGTTGCATGATGCGGAGAAGCCCACGAGGTTGGTCAGGTAGCCGAGTTCGGGTGGGAGGGGTCCGGAGAGCTGGTTGCCGTCGAGGAAGAGGTCGCGCAGTTCAGCGAGAGCGCCAAGAGTGGCGGGGAGGGCACCGTCGAGGGAGTTCTGGCCGAGATCGAGGCGATGCTCCAGACGGACCAGGTTGCCGAGGGCTGCTGGGATGTTGCCGGTGAGCTCGTTCTGGGACAAGTCGAGGCTGGTCAGGTTGGTGAGGTGACCGAACTCTGACGGCAGGGTGCCGCTGAAGGAGTTCTGCTGCAGCAGGAGTGTTCGAAGGTTGGTGAGGTTGCCGAGTTCTGGTGGGAGGGGTCCGGAGAGGGCGGGGTTCCCGACGAGCTCGAGGCTCTCGAGTGCGGTGAGGCGGCCGAGGCTGGCGGGAAGCTGGCCGTCGAGTCCGTGTTCGCGGAGTTGGAGGAAGCTCACTCGTCCGGTGCCATCGCAGCCAACACCGTCCCATCGGCAGGGATCTGCGCTCAACCATGGTTCGAAGAGGGTGGGGAACTCGACGGGCTGCCAGCCGGGCCCTCCGGTGGAGTTGTACAGCTCGACGAGCGCGTCGCAGTCGCCGCGCTCCATCGAGGTCTGCCCAGCGCAGATCGGTGAAGCCGGAGCATTCACGGCCGGCGGCGCCTGCGGAGGAGCAGGAACACTCAGACCGCGGAAGTTGGATCGAAGCTCTCGCGAGGTGCCGAAGGCGTAGGCGGTGCCGTTCTCGTCGGCCAACAGGTAGCCAGAGCGGTCCGAACGCACGGTCGCGGTGACGATCGAAGCGGCAATGGGCTGGCCGCCCAGGCTGCCATGGAACTTGCTGTCACCGAAGTTAAAGATCCCACCGTCGGAAGCCACCATCAGGTAACCCTCACCCTGGGGGATCATCGACGTGACCGGGGCGTTCAGAGCCTGGCCCGGTGCGAGCTCACCGGGTACGGACCCGTAGAAGTCGGCATCTCCGAACGCGAAGATCCCCCCGTCGGTCGCGACGAGCCAGTACCCGTCGTTGGTTGGGGTGGGTGCGAGCCCGACCACTGGCCCGTTGAGTGGCTGGCCGCCCATCGAGCCGTGGAACTCGGCGTCACCGAACGCGAAGATCCCACCATCGGAGGCCACCATCCAGTAGCCCTGCCCGGTGGGGGTCGCGGTGGAGCCGACCACGGGTCCGTTCAGTACATCGGTGATCGGCGCGCCATCGGGAGTCGTGATCGTGGACAGGTCCCCGAAGTGGGCGGCGTCGCCGTACCCGTGCACGCGGCCCTGATCGGTGAATAGCCAGTACCCCGCACCCGATGGGCTCGGCGACAGCGACGCCACCTGTTCCCCCACTGCCAGTACCGGCCGATCCCCGAAGAAGTCGGCAGCTCCGTGGGGAAGGACCGTGCCGTCGGAAGCGGTCACCCAGTAGCCCTGCTCGTCGAGCGTGTAGTCGACGTCGACCGCGACCGTGCCGGACACCGACGTCGCTGAACCTGACAGAGCGTTCTGGGCTTCCCCGGCGACGAACCCTCCGATGCTGGAGAGTCCGACAACCGCCACGACAGCTGACCTGATCGGTCTCATGCCCGTTGTCCTCCGTGTCCAACGCCGCAACGCGGCCAGAATGGATCGTGGGCTCGGTGCTCGTCCGTCGAGGAGGTCCCTGCGACGGTAGGTGAACACCCTGCCCATGGCCGTGACCATGGGGTATGCGCCACCGAAGCGAACCGGCTCAGCGCCCGCTCGGAGGCCGAGCCTTGCTCAGCGGTCGTCATCGCTGCCTTCGAGGCAACGTACCCAGACTCCCTTGACCGGCAACGCAGTCATGTTGTGTGGAAGAACTGGATGTCGCTGATTAGCAGCTGGCCGGCGATCCGGTCGATCCTGAGGAGGTAGGTGACGGCATCGCGGTCTGCTGCGATGTTGCATTGGTACTCTTCCGTCGGGAAGCAGTTGCTCGGCTTGAACACGTTGCGGCCTGCGTATTCTGAGTAGATCTGCTGGGCGTCCGTGTCGTTCGCGAACAACGCGCTCACGGTCGAGACGTCGGCTGCGCGAAGTGCTCGGACGAGCTCGTCGACGATGTCATCCAGCGGCCCGGCTGAGATGACCGACGCGTTGCCAAATCCGTGAACCGTGCCGATCGTGTCGATCATCAGGTATCCCGACCGGTCGCTCAGCACGGTCGCGGTGACGATCGGAGCGGGGAGTGCCTGACCGCCGAGGCTGCCCCAGAACTGGCTCTCACCGAAGTTGAAGATCCCACCATCGCTTGCGACCATCATGTAGCCATCGCCCTGGGGGAGCATGGAGGTCACCGATGCGTTCAAGGATTGGCCCGGCGCGAGCTCACCCGGCACCGAGCCGTAGAACTCGGCGTCACCGAACGCGAAGATCCCACCATCGGTCGCGACCAGCCAATAGCCCTGGTTCGAGGGCGTTGGCGCGAGGCCAACCACTGGCCCGTTGAGCGGCTCACCGCCCATCGAGCCGTAGAACTCGGCGTCACCGAACGCGAAGATCCCCCCGTCAGAGGCCACCATCCAGTATCCCGCTCCGGTGGGGGTGGCGATCGATCCGATGATCGGCCCGTTGAGGACCTCTGCGATGGGTCGACCATCTGGTGACCTCACCGTCGACAGGTCGCCGAAGTGTCGGGCGTCGCCGTAGGCATGCACCCGGCCCTGATCTGTGAACAACCAGTACCCGCGTCCCGACGGGGTTCGCGACAACGCTGAGACCGACTCGTCGTTGCGGAGTCCTGGTCGTTCACCGAAGAAGCCGGCGTCTCCGTGAGTCTCCACGCGTCCGTCGTCGAAGGTCACCCAGTAGCCGGCCTCGGTGGCTGAGTAGTCGACATCGACTGCCTCGCCAACCGCGGCAGCGGAAGCGACGACGGTCGGTTCGTCGGCCGCAGCATGCACTGGGCCCAACACCGAGAACAGCACCCCCATGCCTGCTGCGCCGAGTCTCCATCGCCGCCTGGGCAGCGGGGTACCGAGTCGTTCGACTATCGCCATGTCCGTCACCCTCTCTCAGCCGGCGGCGTCATCGGGTCCAACCAACCTTCGATTCGTCCGCACCAGCCCTCCCCCGACACGCGGGCACGTCGAAGGTCTGCGGTCGTTGTGACAGGCTGGGTACTAGTGCGCCCTCGGTGTCGTGATCCGGCATCAGCCTCTAGTCTCCGAATCCGATCCAGGTTGCCCGGTCGATGAGCCACAGGCCTCCGTACTCGGAGCCGTTTCCTCCTCGGCGGATCGAGAGCTCCCAGATGCGACGGTTGGTGTCATCTGCGATCGTGCACGCCGCTGAGGCACCGGCGATGTCGCACGGGCGGTCCGGTACGTGGATGGTGCTGCCGAAGCTCACTGCCACATCAGCCGGTGACGCTGTCACCCAGAAGAGCGGCACCGACCGCTCGATGTCGTCGTTTCGGAGTGCTCCGACGAGCTCGGCGAGGAGGGCTTCTGGGCTTGAGTGGGGAGCGAACGACCGTCTCGGCGTCGTGCACTCGTCGAGAGCTCGGCTGGTGTCGGCCCAGCTTCGGATGGTCGAGGTTCCGATACCCCAGGAGGTCTCGAGGCTGTACCGGATGGGTGGGTCGTAGATCAGCCAGCCGCGCGTGTTGTCGACTCCGCAGAATCCGTCGGGGTGTCCGATCCGATCGAACACCTCGGTCGGGGTCGCGCCGACGAGCTCGTCGCCCGTCACACCTGGGTCCGGGGCCAAGGGATCGGCCGAGCCAAACCCGTACTGAGCGCCGGCGCGATCGAGGAGGAGATATCCGGACCGGTCGCTCAGCACGGTCGCGGTCACGATCGGCGCGGGGAGTGCCTGTCCGCCGAGGCTGCCCCAGAACTGGCTGTCCCCGAAGTTGAAGATCCCACCATCGGCAGCCACCATCATGTAGCCATCGCCCTGGGGGATCATCGACGTCACCGGCTCGACCAACGGCTCACCGCCCATCGAGCCATAGAACTCGGCGTCACCGAACGCGAAGATCCCACCATCGGTCGCGACCAGCCAGTAGCCCTGGTTCGAGGGCGTTGGCGCGAGGCCAACCACTGGCCCGTTGAGCGGCTCACCGCCCATCGAGCCGTAGAACTCGGCGTCACCGAACGCGAAGATCCCCCCGTCAGATGCGACCATCCAGTACCCGGCCCCAGTCGGCGTGGACGTGGAGCCAACCACTGGCCCGTTGAGCACATCGGCCAGGGGCACACCGTCCGGCCTCGTTGTCGTGGCAAGGTCACCAAAGTGCTGCGCGTCGCCATACGCGTGGACTCTGCCACGATCAGTGAACAGCCAGTACCCCCGGCCAGAGGGGGTGGGTGACAACGAAGCTGCCCGCTCACCTGCGACCAACGCAGGGTGGGCACCGAACACGTCAGCGCCGCCGAATGAGATCACGGAGCCGTCGTCGAAGGTCACCCAGTACCCGGTCTCGTCAATCGTGTAGTCAATGTCCACCGCCTGACCAACCGGGGCCGCCGACGCAACGGCGGCCAAGTCGCCGGCACCCGCGTGCACCTGCGACGACAGCGCTGTCAGAACACCGATCAAGGCCCCAACGCCCGCCAAGACGAGATCTCGCATCCGCCTCGTTGGCGCGATCACCTCCACGTCGAGGCCTCGGCACCTGTGTTTGGCTGTGCGTCGAGCCAGCCGCGCACTACCAAGGCCCCGACCGCTAGTGGAATCGGGAGCGTGATCGGGCACCTCTTCCTCATGCTGGGTACCCAACGATGGCTGTGACCGGCTGGGTTGGTGGGCTGTCGCCGAGGCTGCCGAGGAACTCCTGGTCGCTGAAGTTGAAGACTCCTCCGTCGCTGGCGACCATCAGATAGCCGGCCCCGAACGGGACCGCACCCACGACTGGGGCGTTGAGAGCGACTCCCGGGGAGAGGACACCTGGCATGCTGCCCCGGAACTCGGCCTCGAACGCGAAGATCCCACCATCGCTGGCGACGAGCCAGTAACCGGTGCCGTCAGGGTCTGGGGCGATCCCCATCACTGGTTCGTTCAGCGGGCGGCCACCCATCGAGCCGTGGAAGACGGCGTCGCCAAGGGCGAACACTCCCCCGTCACTACCGATCATGTACGCACCGGCGCCGGTCGGCGTCGCGACCGACGCGAGCACGGGACCGTTGAGGATCTCGCTGATGCCGAGGTCGACGAGGTCCTCGAGCTCTGGTGCGGCCCCGAAGGCCAGGGCACGGCCCTTGTTGGTGAACACCCAGTACCCGGAACCGTCAGGCAGCACCGAGATCGTTGCGGGCGATTCGCCGGTCGTGAGCGAGGAGAGCTCGGTGTCGCCGTGGTGGGTTGCTCCTTGGCTGGTGTGCACGATGCCGTCGTCGGTGAGCACCCAGAGGCCCTCGCCGTTCGGGGTCGAGGCTGCCGCAACGGCGCGTCCTGAGACGCTGCCCGGGTCGGTGGCGTCACCGAAGGCGTAGACCTCTCCGCCGGCATCGACCATCCAGTAGCCAACGCGTTCGAGGTCGTCGAAGACGCCGTTGTTGTTGTCGTCATCGTCGCAGTCGTCACCGAGCCCGTCTGCGTCCTGGTCTGCCTGGGATGGGTTCGGCACGTAGGCGCAGTTGTCTGCGGCGTCGAGCGCTCCGTCTCCATCGGAGTCGAACCCGCCGTCGGGCACGGGGAGCTCGACGGTCGAGTAGCTGAAGTCCTCACCGCTCGCTGCGACGTCTACACCGAGCAGGCTGACCTGCCAGTCACCGGGCTCGGGGTCGGCGATCGTGATGGTCTCGAAGGTCGGTCCGGTCTCAACGACGACACCGGACCGGCTGGTCGTGCGGTCATAGGTAGTCGACGACGGAGAGCTCACGGTCATCACGATGTCGCTGCCCGGCCAGATGTTGGTGAAGGTAACTTGGCGGAGCCCAGCGCTGACCGGCTGCTCGAACGTGATCTCCTGGTTCGGCAGGATCGAGCCGCTCACCTCACACCCGCTTGCGGTGCCCCCGGTGATCTCTGCGCGGATCTGCTGGAACTCACAGACGAGGTTGAGTGACGTGTCCAGCGCGAGGTACCGGCCATCGCTGTCCGCGGCGATCGCAGACAGCAATCCCGTGGCAGCGTCCTCACCGAGCCCGATGGTGTACACACTCCATCCATTGCCCCCGTAGCAGCGGGCCTCGCCGTTGTAGTCGCCGTCGCCGTCGGTCAAGAAGATCGCGGCCCGCACGTCAGCGCTGCCGCCACCCAGCACTGCACAGCCCTGCGCGAGCCCTGCACCCAGGTCCGTTCCGCCGTCCGCGTCGATCCGCCCGATGGCATCGGCGAGCGAGGCGCGGGCGTCGCCGACGCGCTGGAGGTCACTGAGGATGATCGCTTCGTCGTCGAAGTCGACGACTCCGACCTGGTCATCAGGCAGCGCGGCTGCTACCAGCGCACGGGCCGCGTCGAGGCGGCGATCCCCGGGGTCGTTCCAATCCATCGATCCGGACGAGTCGATCACGACGGCAACATCGACTGATGCTGCGGTGCGCTCCCCGTCCGAGATGGTCTCGACGATCCACTCGCGATACTGCTTGACGCTGGCCCAGGCCGTGTAGTTCGGGTCGCCGTCGCAGACTCGGTCTGGGAAGTCGAAGTCGAAGCCCCACCATTCGCAGGTGAAGTCACTGTCGGTGCTGGTCGTGTCCCACTGGGGCAGATGGCTCGCAATGCCGAGCTGGATCCAGTCGCCCGCTACCCAGAGCAGTAGCGGCCCGCCAGAGTCTCCCTTGCGCGGTCCCCCGAGACCGATGTCGAACGTGTCCGCCTTCTTCGTGCAGATCTGGACGTCGGCAATGTTCTGCTCGTCTGATTCGAAGCAGTTGCCGTCAGGCTGCACCTTGACCTCGTCCAGCTTCTGCAGTTGGTCCGGTCGCACCGCGACGGCTTGGTGGACGTCGTCCGCAACGGAACCCCAGCCGATCGCGGTGAGGAGGGTGTCTGCGGGCATCTCGCCGAACGACAGACGGATCGGTGCGATGCCGATCACCGGATCATCGAGTTGCACGAGGGCGACGTCACCCTCGAAGCCGGCCGACTCGTACATCGGGGTTCCGTCAGCAGCCGGATAGAAGACCGGATCAGAGATGGTCTGCCGGTCAGATGCGTTCCACTCTCCGTCGATCTTGTCCTTGCCGACGATCACTTCGAAGGTGCCAGGACTTCGGATGAAGGTGCCCGGTTCGTAGAAGCAGTGGGCGGCGGTCAGGATCCACTCCGAGGAGACCAGCGTTCCCCCGCAGGTGTGCTCGAAGGCGTCATCACCTGGGGGTGCATACTGAAGCGACACCATCCACGGGAACTCGTCGATATCCGCATCCTCTCCGAGGTAGATGGCTTCAGCCCGCGGCAGAGGCGGCAACACCGCAATTGCAACGACTGCGGCCAGTCCGACCAGGAGTCCCACGGCTAGCTTGGCCCGCACCCGGGCTGCCACCTTCGCTCGACCGTCATCAAGAGCGGTCTGGTCCTTCGTCAGCACTCTGCCCCCAGAGTTTGTTTCGGTACAGAACGTAGCTCGGAGCCGGTCGCTATCACCACTCCGTTCACGTGTCGGCACGCGGGCGGACTGGCTGCGTACGGACCCCTTCGCTTCCGTAGGTGCGAAGCGTGTGCGTGCGGTGTGTGCACCAACACTGGTGGTCGCTTCACGGTTCTCGGGCCTGGTCGCGAAGTGTGGTGCCCGCAGGAGTTCCGGACACGAGGTCGATGAGGGAGGAGTCCTGAGCGAAGACGATGCTCATGAAGAAGCTCGGGCCCGTGAAGTTGCAGCTGATGGCTCCCGTGCTGAGGCGGAAGCACTCCTCCAGCGAGTGTGGGGCGTGTTCGGCCATGAAATCGAGATCGCTGCCGAGCACTTCGTTGGTCACGAGGACTCGTGCGCTCAGCACGTCGTCCCTGTTGAGGAGTCTGGCCAGCTGTCCGGCGATGGTTTCGGCTTCGGTGACGGTGATCGATCGCTGCACGGGTGCGAGGTTGGTGCAGCTGGCGGGCAGATCTGGAAAGTCCCTGACGAAGGCTTGGCAGAGGAGGTGGGCCTCAGTGGGCGATGCCGCCAGAAGACCGCGAAGAACAGCGTCGATCGGACCGGAACTGAGATTGTCGCCGGTGATGTGGTTCCAAAGGCGCTCTTCGTCCCACCAGGCTTCGAGGGCATAGCTCAGCCCGCCAGCGGCAGGTCGAAGCGCGAGGGTCAGGCCCGGGACACAAGAACGGGTGGGAGGTCCGGAGCCATCCGGGCACGCACCGAGCACTTCGGCACCTGGACCGAACGCGAAGGCGGTGCCAGTGGAGTTGAGCAGGAGGTAGCCGCTGAGGTCGCTCCTCACCGTCGCAGCGACGACCGGGTGCGGCTGGGTGGTCCCCCCAAGGCTGCCGTGGAACTGGCTGTCGCCGAAGTTGAAGATTCCCCCGTCGGTGGCCAGCATCATGTACCCGGCCCCTTGAGGGATCATGGAGGTGACCGGCTGGTTGAGTACTTCACCGCCCATGGATCCGTAGAACCCCGCGTCGCCGAACGCGAAGATTCCGCCATCGGTCGCGACGAGCCAGTAGCCCCGGTTCGATGGGGTCGGTGCGAGCCCAACCACCGGTCCGTTGAGGACCTCGCCGCCCATGGATCCGTAGAATTCGGCGTCACCGAAGGCGAAGATTCCACCGTCCGACGCGACCATCCAGTACCCGTTCCCGGTGGGCGTGGGGACCGATCCGACGATTGGGCCGTTCAGCAGATCCGAGATTGGCACCCCGGATGGGTCGAGGGTGGTGGAGAGATCACCCCAGCTGAGGGCGTCGCCGAAGACATGGACTCGGCCTCGGTCGGTGAAGAGCCAGTAGCCGTCCCCACCGGGCGTCACCGACAGCGACGTGACCATTTCGCTAGCTTGTAGCGCTGGTCGTTGCCCGTAGTGGTCTGTCCCATACGCTTCGACGGTTCCGTCCGCGTAGGTGACCCAGTACCCCTCCTCGTCGGCGGTGTAGTCGATGTCCACCGCTTGGCCTGACGCAGCCGCGACGAGGTCTCGCGATCCCTGCGAAGCCTTCGCCGACGCAGGACCGGTCCCACTGCCCTCGACGGCGAGTGCAGGTGTGGCCAGCAGAGATCCGCCGAGCACGACCGCAGTGAGCCACCAGGCGAGGTGCCGGCGCCTTCGATGTCTCGGATTCGCTCCCACGTGGAGTCCTCGCCGTCGCTCGGGAAACCTCATGCTGGATATCCGACAATCGCTGTCACGGGACTGGCTGGTGGGTCTTCGCCGAGGCTGCCGAGGAACTCCTGATCGCTGAAGTTGAAGACCCCGCCATCGCTGGCGACCATGAGGTAGCCGCCACCGAATGGAACGGCCCCCACGACCGGGGCGTTGAGTCGCACTCCCGGCGCGAGCTCACCGGGGACACTGCCGAGGAACTCGGCTTCGAAGGCGAAGATCCCGCCGTCGCGTGCGACCAGCCAGTACCCGGTGCCGTCAGGATCAGGAGCGACGCCGATGACCGGCTCGTTCAAGAAACGCCCACCCATCGAGCCCTGAAACATGGCGTCACCGAGGGCAAACACTCCTCCGTCGCTGGCGATCATGTACGCGCCCTCCCCCGTGGGCGTGGCGACGGATGCGAGCACCGGTCCGTTCAGCGACTCACTCAGCCCGAGGGCCACCAGATCCTCGAGTTCGCCCGCAGCACCGAAGTCGATGGCGCGACCCTTGTTGGTGAACACCCAGTACCCGCTGCCATCGGGCAGCACCGAGATCGTTGCCGGCATCTCGCCTGCGGTCAGTGCTGACATGTCGACATCACCGTGGTGGGCTGCGCCGTCCAAGGCGTGGACCACACCGTCATCGGTGAGCACCCACAACCCCTCACCCAACGGGGTCGACGTCGCGGCAACCGCACGGCCCGGCACCGATCCCGGAGCTGCCGCGTCACCGAACCCGTAGATCTGGCCACCCGCATCGACCATCCAATAGCCCGGTGACTGCGCGGGAGGGGCTTGCTCTGCCGGGTCGGGCTGTTCAGGAGACGGGTCGTCCTGCCTCGGTCCCTCCGGTGGGGGTGTTGGCGAGTTGTCAGATGGCCTGTCCCTTAGGGCCGCTGTCCGCCGTTGGCCGATCTCGTGATCGGTCCCAAGGCCATCGATCGCGAGCACGTTGAACGTAGCGATGTGCGGCGTTCCGTCGAGAACTGCGGGCCATGAGGTCTCGAGCTGCACGGTTGCGACACCGTCGTGGACCTCGACAGTGCCGAGCAGGTCCGTGCCGGTGTTGGTGTCAGCGACGGTGTACTCGGTCCGTTGCCCGCCGGGCCCGTAGGTGCCCAGAAGGAACCGGGTGCAGAACACCAGGAAGGCAGGAGTGGTCTCGCAGCTCAGGTTCAGCGACGAGGTGATGATGGTCTGACCTAGATCATCGACGATGACGTCCCACGGTTGGGCGACGCCGATCTGCCCCGAGACGGTGTGGTCGCGTTCGATGGTCTGGGACCAGACGAGATCGCCAATGGCGTCGAGACGGAACACGAACCAGTCACGTCGAAACGGCGTTGCCGTGTCCGCATCCCGGTACTCCTGCACAACGCCGGAAGCTCCACCGTCGGGGTGGGCGGCGATCGACCACCGACCGCATGCCTCGAACCTTGCCGGAGCCTCGACCGTGATGGACTGCTGGACCCCGTCAGGTGTGATCCACAGCACATCCTGATCGCACGTCTGGAAGCGAGAGCCCTGCCTGTCGGTCACAGCGATCAAGGTGGAGCCGTTGCTGGTCCCGACGCGAATCCCATCTGGTAGGTCGACCGACGTGAGCTCGCCATCGTCCTCGAGGTAGACGACTTCGTTGGTCCCACGGATCCCGATGCGGCGCTGGTGCGGGAACATCGCCTCAGAGGTCGAGAAGATCGAGTTCTCGATCTCCACCGTCCAGTCGTCCGCTACCGAGCCGTCGGCCGGGTCCAGAGCGATGAGGCTGGTTCCTGCCCGCGCATAGAGCATTCCGTCCGCCGCCACCAGCAGGCCACGAGCGCCGAACGGACCGAGCTGAGCGGTCTCGCTGAGCCACTCGAAGCTACCGTCAGGAGCGAAGGCAGCCACTGCTGAGGCGTTCGGTGGTGCGCCGCTCAGGATCGGGACGTAGACCTCACCATTGGGTCCGCTCGCGAAGGCCTCGGGCGAGCACGACCAGCCATCCGGAAGTGGGAGTTCAACGATCGGGTCCGGGCCAAGGATGTGAGCGCGACTGCCGAGCTCGCGATCCTCTGAGCAGTAGACCCTGTTGCCGTTGGCGAGCACGCCGCTCGTGTTCGTTCGGGCTCTCCCTTGGAACAGGTCCAGGAGATCGGTGGGCCGGTCGATTCCCGGGAGCACGTCGCCCGGTTCGAGATCTGCACCATCGATGGGGTCTGGGATGGCCGAGTCCTGCGCTGCTGCTGGCAGAGCCAGCACGCTGACCACCAGTGCAAGAACCAACAGCAAGCTGATCTTGCTCCACCCGCTTCGCGCGCGGGCTCGCCACACGCATCGGTCGGCAACCGTAACTTGGCGTAGTTGCGCGCGCACGCCAGTTCGCTTGGTAGCGGGACGGGGTTGATGATCGTGCATCGGTGGTACCGACTCTCTGCTTCGACTTGGTTGGCGACTCACGGGTCGAGTCAGTTGGTGGGGGTCCATTCGGTTTGCAGATCGAGGTTCCAGGCGTAGAGCCCGGCGGTGAACGAGAGTGATGCCTCGTCGTAGCCCTCGTTTCTTGTGAAGATGACGATTCGGCCGGAGCCGTTGCCTCCGGCACGGAATCCCTCGACCTCTGCGATCTGTTGGGTCGCGACGTCGAATACCCCGACCGTATACCCAACATCATTCGTGGTCGTGAAGCGGTTGTAGACGACGTAGCGCCCATCGTCGCTGATCCTCACGGGGGTGATCTGACCTCGGATCAGAGTGTCCGTCCCGGTCGGACGGTGTCGCACCAGAAGCGCGAGCTCCTCGAATCCTCCTGGGTCCGTGTTCACGCTCGCTGCGAGGTATGCGCCGTCGCTGCTGGTCACGAATCCGAAGGTCGTGTTGTCTGCGACCCGCTCGATCCTGCCTGTGCTGATCTCGTAGGCAAAATGGTCGCATGACAAGCCCTCGTCACCGGGAATCAGGTCTGGGGCGCAGGAACTGAAGTAGGCGACGCTCCCGTCAGGGGCGAGGTCCGCTGCTCCAGCTGCCAGACTGGGCTCCCCGCTCAGGTTCTTCGAGACGAGGGTCGTCGTGCTTAGCTCCATGTCGCGGAGGTAGACCTGCGGGCCGGTGCGAACGTCATCCTCGGTGAGGTTCGAAGCTCGGGACGTGAACAGGACGTATCGACCATCGTCGGACACTCGTGACTGATAGCTCTGGTTGTTGCCCTGACCGCCATCTACATCAACGCTCACTAGCGAGACCGAATCGGTCGTCGTGTCGAGCAGCCAGATCCGGAAATCGCGGGTGAAGGAGACGTACAGACCGTCGCTTGAGGCGAAGGATCGATCGCCCCGTCGAGTCCGGTTACGAGCGACCGAACCTCGCCGGTCTCCAAGTCGATCTGCTCGAGAGCTCGCGGGTCGAAGGGCGGGAAGCGGCCAAACACGGCCACCGCCCCGGAGCGCGGAACGTACGGCGCCAAGTGCTCTATTCCGTCGCCGTTTCGATCTGTGCCGCGATACGCCGAGGTCACGGGCGAGACTGGTTCGTGAGTGCTGGCAGCACCGAAGGCAAATTGGCTGCCTGCCACGTCGACCATGAGGTATCCACTGAGATCCTCGAGCACGGTCGCCGTAGCGATAGATGCCTGGAGTGGCTGCCCACCGAGGCTGCCGTGGAACTGGCTGTCCCCGAAGTTGAAGATCCCACCATCTGAGGCGACCATCAGGTAGCCGTCGCCCTGGGGGATCAGGGAGGTCACCGGTGCATTCAGCACCTGACCCGTGGCGAGCACCCCTGGAGCAGATCCGTAGAACTCAGCGTCGCCGAACGCGAAGATCCCCCCATCATCGGCCACGAGCCAGTAGCCATCGTTCGTATCCGTGGGTGCGAGCCCGACCACCGGCCCGTTCAGGGACTCACCGCCCATCGAGCCGTAGAACTCAGCGTCGCCGAACGCGAAGATTCCCCCGTCGGAGGCGACCATCCAATACCCGTCCCCGGTCGGGGTCGCGGTCGAACCGACGATTGGCCCGTTGAGGACCTCCGTCAGCGGCAACCCGTCGGGGTTCGTGATCGTGGAAAGGTCACCGAAGCTGACTGCGTCTCCGAAGCCATGCACCCGACCGCGGTCGGTGAACAACCAGTAGCCCATCCCGCTCGGGGTCGGGGCCAACGATGCGACGCGTTCGCCGGCAACGAGCACCGGGCGATGCCCGTAGTGAGGTGCGTTGTGGGCTCGCACAACCCCATCGGCGAACGTCACCCAGTAGCCGGCTTCGTCGGTTGTCAGGTCGACGTCAACGGCCTCGACCCTCTCCGTTTGAGCTGCCGCTGTGCCCGGGCTTAGCGCTCCCACCACGAACACCACGACGACCGCAACAACCGCCCCGCACACAGAACGCCGTCGCCTTCCACCAGGGCTGGAGCAGAGTCGCCCGCGCGGCTGTGAGTTCTGACCACCCCTCATGTTGGGTATCCGACGATGGCGGTGACGGGATTGGGTGGTGGGTTGTCGCCGAGGCTGCCCAGGAACTCCTGGTCGCTGAAGTTGAACACCCCTCCGTCGCTGGCGACCATGAGATAGCCCCTACCGAAGGGGACGGCGCCGACCACAGGCGCGTTGAGACGCTGGCCGGGCTCGAGGACGCCGGGCAGGCTGCCCTGGAACTCGGCGTCGAAGGCGAAGAAGCGGTGGCGACCGCTGTCGCCACGTAGGAGGTTGAGGACAGTGAATCGATTGCTTCGGGCCGTCGTTCTTGTGGTGTTCTCTTCAGGGTTGGTCATAGCTGGAGCTGGTCCAGTGGCGACACAGTCCATCGATTCGGTTGAGCTCTCTGCCATCGACCGTGTGCTTGCTGTCACCTCAGATGGAGATGATCTCGTAGTCGTTGGCGGAGTCGGCGATCGGCCGGCGCGGCTGTCGTATGAGGCTCTCTGGGATCGCATCGATGTCTACCGGGTGAGTGGATCGGATGGCTCCGTCTCAGTGCTCGGCTCGTATGACCCGGTTGCGGAAGAGCTCGGACCGGTCGGTGGTGTGATCGTTGACGGGGCTCGTGTCGTGGTCACGGTCAGCGTCGTTGCCCCTGACGACGGCGTCTGGATCGAGATGCTGGCCTTCGCCGGTGGTGGACTCGATTCCTCGTTCAGTGGGGACGGAGTGGCCACGGTCGGTCATTGCGCCTACGACGTCTTCAGCCTGGCGTTGTCGGGCGACCAGTACTGGTCGCTGGAGCTCGCCGATGGTGAGTGCTCCGGTGTTGTCGCCGCCGCGTTCAATCGAGCCGGGAGCGCCGTCCGGGCGGCAACTGAGATCGGCGGGGGCGTGGCCGACGCTGCATGGATGGACTCAGGGGAACTCCTGCTTCTATCCGAGTCGCTCCGCGTCCACCAGCAGTTCCCACCGAACATCCTCAACGAACCGCCACTGGTCACGGCCTACACGTTGCAGGACCAATCGGATCCGATCCCTCTTGCTCGGGGCTTCACTGGCTTCGCACGGGGTTGGGGAGCTCACCATGGCTTCATGATGCGAGATCCGTTCCGGGGCGTCGTTGGGGGTGGCCGAGGAACGGACGTTGCGTCGTGGTTCGCGAACCCGGTCCTCGTGAAGGCCAACTTCGCTCCAATGTCGTTGTCGAGCAGTGTTCCGCTGCCCGGTCCGGGCGTGGTGACCGATGCGCTGCTTCTCCCTAGCGGTCTCGCTATCGCTTCTGTCGCAGGCTACGACGGCGGCTACAGCGCTACCGGCGAGTTCAGCGGCTATGTCGTCAACGCTGCGAACGAGGTGTCTGGACTACCGCCGCATCCGGCAGCGCCGGGCCAGCCTCAGCTGGTCGAACCGGCCGAGTCGGGATGCTTCTTCGTGGTCGTCGACCCTGCGAACCCGTCCATCGTGAGGTACTCGTCGCAGGCGACGCCGGTCGCGTTCGGTGCTTCATGCACCGAGGCGACGCCCAGCCCAGAGGCGCCTGGCTCGCCGATCGGCCTAGCTGCCTCGGTAGATGGCGACACCGTGACCCTGGTGTGGTCAGTGCCCGTGAACGACGGTGGGAGCCCAATCGAGGGCTACCTCGTTCAGCTGTCCGGACCAGGAGGCGTTCGACGCTCGACGACAGTGGACGCGACGTCCGCAGCGTTCTCTGACCTCGCAGCAGGAGTCTGGAACGCGACGGTAGCGTCGGTCAATCGCCTCGGCGCCTCGATCCCAGCCGAAACCAACTTCGAGGTTCAAGCAGCGACGACCCCGTCACCTGCTCCGCCGGACGCTCCGTCGGCTCCGAGCTCAGCGGCGGGCTACTGGATGGTGGACGCTGGTGGCGAGATCTACGGGTTCGGTGATGCTGCCGATCCGGGAAGCGTGTCGGGTCGAGCGGTCGCCGCAGCCTCGACCCCGACGGGGCAGGGCCTCTGGGTGCTCACCGAGGACGGGGTCGTGCACGCCAGCAACGGTGCCGCGCATCACGGTGACGTGGATGTGTCGGTGCTGACCGCAGGGGAGACCACCGCAACGATCTCGGTGCTCCCCGATGGCACCGGGTAC
>JBCBSZ010000073.1:0-34485 GCA_039818945.1 Actinomycetota bacterium | reverse complement strand
GGCGGCTGTTGCGTCGGTCGTGTGGTCGTCGCCGCTCGCGGCGCCGACGAGCCCGAGGACGGCGATGACGGCGAGCACCCGCCTCACGAGGACGCCTCGGCCGCGGGGGTCGGCTCGGCGGACATGGCGACCTCGAACGACAGCAGCTCGGCACCGTGGGCGACCGGTCGGGCGGACGCCTCCGCATGGCCGCGCCGGAAGGAGTCCGAGCTCACCCAGGCGTCGAACGCCTCGGTCGACGCCCAGCGCGTGTACACGTACCAGGTCGAGCCCTCCTCTGGTCGGAGGAGCTCGAAGCCCTCGAAGCCGTCCATCGTCTCGACCTCGCCGAGGCGGGCGCGGAAGCGCTGCTCCAGCTCGGCGCCACGCCCCTCGGGCACGGTGATCGCGTTGATGCGCACGACGGACATGGTGAGCTCCTCCAGGGTGATCGCCGGGAACGTTCGATGGTCGGGGTTCTCGACCCGTGAAGGTAGGCACACCTACCACACCATGGCAAGGAGCGCTGGTGGAAACGTCGTGCTCGCGGTGCCCCTCAGCGCAGGGAGACGGCGACGACCTGGAGAGAACGCCGTGCCAGCTCGACGATGTCGAGCACGCCGTCGCTGCGCTGCCACTCCTCGATCACCACGCGGCGCGCCGCGACGAAGGCGCCGGCGGCTACCCGCACCTCGAAGTCGTCGGCGGGCCGGACGGTGCGTTGGGCGATCCACTCGCCGATGTGGCGCTCCAGGTCGACCTCGTAGGCGCGGACGGCCTCGGCGAGCGACGGGGTGGCTCGCAGGACCCGGGCGCGGATCAGGTCGGCCGCGGCGTCATCCGCGGTCACCTCCTCCTCGGCGATCGCCGAGGCGAGCGCCGTCGACAGGTCGAGGTCCGGGGGTTGGCGGTGGAGCCGGACGGCGAAGTCGATCGTCCGCTGCTCGACGTCGCCCAGGAGCGCGTCGAGCTTGGTCGGGAAGTGGCGGAAGAACGTGCGGGCGCTGACCTCGGCGGCGGCCGCGATCTGCTCGGTCGTGACGGCGTCGTAGCCGTGTCGATCGAAGAGGGACAACGCCGCCGACTCGAGCCGCTCGGCCGTGGTGCGTGTGGCGAGGTCGGGGGCGGCGTCGGTCACCTCGACAGCCTAGCCCGACCCCTTGACCGACGGCAGTCACTGACGCAACAGTGATAGGCATGCCTACATCACTCGCTGCCGGGATCGAGGTCGAGGGGGTCGTCAAGCGCTTCGGCGACCATGCCGCGCTCGACGGCGTCAGCTTCGGCGTCGACACCGGGGAGGTCGTCGGGTTGCTCGGGCCCAACGGCGCCGGCAAGACCACGGCGATCAACATCCTGTCGACGCTGCTGCGCCCGGACGCCGGCACCGCTCGCGTCGCCGGCCACGATGTCGTCGCCGATCCCGACGCCGTCCGGCGATCGATCTCGCTCACCGGCCAGTTCGCGGCACTCGACGAGGTCCTCACCGGCTTCGAGAACCTCGTGCTCTTCGGTCGGCTCCGGGAGCTCCCTCGCGACGCGGCCCGGTCCCGCGCCGGCGAGCTGCTCGACCGGTTCTCGCTGGCCGACGCCGGCGACCAGCCCGTGTCGACCTACTCCGGGGGGATGCGGCGGCGCCTCGACCTGGCCGCGAGCCTCGTCGTCCCCACCCCCGTGCTGTTCCTGGACGAGCCGACCACCGGTCTCGACCCGAGGAGCCGATCGGAGCTGTGGGGCGTGGTCCGGGAGCTGCGCGACGCCGGGCTGACGGTCGTGCTCACCACCCAGTACCTCGAGGAGGCGGATCAGCTCGCCGAGCGGATCGTCGTGATCGATCTGGGTGAGGTCGTGGCCGAGGGCACGCCGGACGAGCTGAAGCAGCGGGCCGGGGGCCAGGCCTGCGTGGTGGCGCCGGTCGACGCGAGTCGCCTGGACGAGGTGGCGCAGCGGCTGAGCGATCTCGGCGAGGTCGTCGTCGACCACGAGCTCGGCACGGCGACGCTGCCCGACACCGGACCGGCGTTGCTGACCGAGGTGCTGCGACGACTCGGCGACGCCGGCATCGAGGTGGCCGACGTCTCGCTGCGCCGTCCCACGCTCGACGAGGTGTTCCTCCAGCTGACCGAGGCGTCGTCGTGACATCGATCATGGCCGGGAGCGGCCTGCTCGGTCGCCGGGCGATCGAGCGCAGCCGGCGGAACCCGGCGAGCGTCGTCGGCGCCATCCTCTTCCCGCTCCTGTTCTTCGCGCTGTTCAACATCGTGCTCCGCCGGGTGATGGACTCCCAGGGGTTCGACTACGTGCAGCTCCTACCGCCGACGATCGTCGTCCAGGCGATGCTGTTCGCCGGCATGTCGTCGGCGTACTACGTGGCCGACGACCGCCTGAGCGGCATCACCGAGCGCTTCTTCTCGCTGCCGATCGGCCGGGCGGCGCCGGCGGTCGGCCGGTCGATCGGTGATCTGGCTCGTGCGACGGTGTCCGTGCTCGTCCTCGTCGTCGTGGGCCTGGCAACCGGCATGCGCTTCAACGCCGGCCTCGCCTGGGTGCCGGCGTTCGTCGGGCTCGCGCTGCTCTTCGCACTCGCGGTCTCGCTGGGGATGGGGCTCATCGGGCTGATCGCCAGCTCGCCCGAGGGGGCGGTGAGCATCGCCTCGATCCCCTACCTCCCGCTGCTGATGCTCTCGACCGGCTTCGTGCCCGTGGAGGACTTCCCGGATTGGCTCGAGCCGATCGTCCGCAACCAGCCCATCACCGTGGTCATCGACGCGCTGCGGGCGCTCGCCGGGGACGGCGACATCGGCTCGACGGTGCCCGGCGCGGTGGCCTGGTCGGTGGGGCTGATCGTCGCGTTCGGGGCGCTGAGCGTGTGGGCCGCGGGGAGGGACCGATGACCAGCTACGTCGCCTTCGTCGGACGGGCGGCTCGCCGCTTCGTCCGCAGCCCCGAGACGATCGTCAGCACCGTCGCCTTCCCCGTCCTCCTGCTGCTCACGATGCTGGCCGTCTTCTCCTCGGCCGTCGAGGCGTTCGAGGGTGGCGACTACGCCCAACGGCTCGTCCCCACGCTCGTGGTGTCCGGCATCATGTTCGGCTCGATCGGCACGGCCGTCGGGCTGTTCGTCGACCTCGAATCCGGCTTCATGCAGCGCATCCGGTCGATGCCGGTGCCGTCCGCGGCGCCGCTGGTCGGGCTCGTCGTCGCCGAGGTGGTCCGGGCGGTCGCTGCGGTCGCGGTCCTCGTCGCGATCGGGTCGGTGTTCGGCTTCCGGTTCGACACTGCGCCGGGCGTGGTCGGCTTCGTCCTGATCGCCGCGCTCTGCGCCATCAGCATCACGTGGATCGGCCTCACGCTCGCCACGGCGGCCAGCTCCCAGGAGACGTTGACCCCGCCGCTCAGCGCGCTGTTCCTCGTCCTCCTCTTCTTCTCGCAGGGGCTCGTGCCGCTCGAGGCGTACCCGGGGTGGGCCCAACCGTTCGTCGAGGCCAACCCGGCGACGGCCTACGTCACCGCGCTCGATCGCCTGGCTCGGGGTGGCGAGCTCGTCGGCCCGATCCTGACGGCGGTCGGCTGGTCGGTCGGGTTGATCGCGGTGTTCGGCTTCCTCGCGATCCGCCGGCTCCGTCCGGAGGAGGTCCGGTCGGCGACGCCGTCGCCGGCCTGAGGTTCAGCGGACCGACGTCCGGACCCGATGGCGTCGGAGGCCGGAGCTGCCTACGGTCCTCGAGCATGATCTCCGAGGACTGGCTCGACCTCACCGCCCGCGCCGGGCGGGCCGCGCATGACCTGGTCGGCTGGCTCATGTGGGACCCCGGGGCGATCCGGCGGTATGCGGCGCTCGGGGTTCCGGAGGGCCGTGGCTGGGTCATCGCGTGGCGCCTGGCCGCGCTCGGGCCGGTCGAGCCCGCCGCGGCGGCCGCCACGGCCTACTCCATCCATCCCGATCTCGTCGCGATGGCCATCGGCGCCCACCGCGCCGTCGCCGACGAGGGCGCGGTGATCGAGGTCAGGAACGCCTCCATCGAGCCGGGGCTCGACGAGATCGCCCCCGGTCTCGGGGCTCGGCTGGCCGAGCTCGGCGACGAGCTCTGGCGGGGTGTGGACGCGGTCCATCACGGCGCCCGGCCGCTGTTCGCCGCCCACCGAGCCGGCGAGCGGCCCGGTGCCGCCGCCCCCGTGCTCCACGCCTGGCTCGCGGCCAACTGCCTGCGGGAGCTGCGGGGCGACAACCACTGGGTGCTCTGCGCCTCCGAGGGCCTCGACGACGTCGAGGTCGGCCTCCTCCACGCCGCGCTGGTCGACCTCGACGAGTACGGCAGCGAGGAGTGGATCGCCCGGAGTCGGGGCAACGACGACGCGGCCATCGAGCGGGGCTGGGCGGCGCTCGAGGCGAAGGGCCTGGCGTCCGCTGGAGCGCTCACCGACGAGGGCCGCCGATTCCGCCACGACCTCGAGCGGCGCACGGACGAGCTCACCGCACCGGCCTGGCAGGCGGTCGGCGTCGACGCGACCACGGCCTTCTGCGCCGCCGTCGAGCCCCACCACGACGCCATCCTCGCCCGCATCGACGCCACCGCCGGCCCGCGCTGGATGCCCGCGTCCCGCGTCGCTCCCTGACCCGAGGGACCCGAACCACGGCAGCCTACTCCGCGAGCTGTGACGCAACGGTCCACCCCCTCACGGACGTGCGTTGCCTCGCCGCGACGAGTGGTGGATCCTTCCGCACGACACCAGCGCGTGTGACCTAGGTCCCTGGGTCGACCCGGCCCGACGTACATGCAATGGGGTCGACATCGTCGGATGGGTACTGGGGGGTGCGCGATGACGGTCGAACTCGACATCTCCGTCATCGGCGCCGGCTCGTGGGGCACCGCGCTCGCCGACCTCCTCGCCCGCCACGGCAACGCCGTCCGCCTCTGGGCCCGGGAGGCCGAGGTCGTCGAGGGCGTCAACCGCCAGCACCGCAACCCCCTCTTCCTCCACGAGGCCGAGCTGCATCCGACCCTCACCGCCGAGGCCGATCTCGAGGCGGCGCTCACCGGTGCCGACCTCATCGTGAGCGCCGTGCCCACCCAGCACCTCCGGCACGTGTTCGGTGGCGTCGAGACCGACCTGACCTCCCTCCCGCCGATCGTGTCGGTGTCGAAGGGCATCGATGCCGAGAGTCTGATGACGCCGTCCGGGGTGCTCGTCGACCTCGGCGCGGTGTCCGACCGGGTCGTCGCGCTGTCCGGACCCTCGTTCGCCCGCGACGTCGCCGCCGGACTGCCGACCGCCGTCGTGGCCGCCGGTCCCGACGCCGAGCTCGCCCGCTGGGTCCGCGACGTCTTCTCCCACGGCCTCTTCCGGGTCTACTCCTCCGACGATCGCATCGGCGCCGAGCTCGGCGGTGCGCTGAAGAACGTCATCGCCATCGCCGCCGGTGCCGTCGAGGGCCTCGAGCTCGGCGACAACGCCCGGGCGGCGATCATCACCCGCGGCCTGGCCGAGGTCGGCCGGCTGGGGGTCGCCCTCGGCGGCGCACCCGAGACCTTCGCCGGGCTGTCCGGCGTCGGCGACCTCGTCCTGACCTGCACGGGCACGCAGTCCCGCAACCACCGGGTCGGCGCCGCGATCGGCCGCGGCAAGCCGCCCGAGGAGGTGCTCGCCGGGATGAGCGAGGTCGCCGAGGGCGTGAAGACCGCCCTGCCGACCCGGCGGCTGGCCCGCAGTCGCGGCGTCGAGATGCCGATCACCGAGCAGGTGTGCGCCGTGGTCCACGAGGGCCGCGACCCGCGCCACGCGCTCGGCGAGCTGATCGGCCGCGCGCCACGAGACGAACGAGAACCACAACCGAGACCGGAGACCAAACCATGACCGCTGGCGTCGACCTCGAGACCTTCGAGATGGTGATGGACGCCATCTCTGCCTTCGCCGAAGGCGAGCTCCCCGAACGCACGCTGCTCGAGCTGGACGAGAAGGACGAGTTCCCCGAGGACATCGTCCGAGGCATGTGCGGTGACCAGCTCGGCATCTCGCTGCTGTTCATCCCCGAGGCCTACGGCGGCATGGGCGGTGGCTCGTTCGACGTGTACCGGGTCTGCGAGCTCATGGCCGGCGTCGACGTCGGCGTGGCCACCGGCGTGCTCGCCACCTTCCTGGGCAGCGACCCGATCGTCTACGGCGGCACCGAGGAGCAGCAGAAGCGCTGGTTGAGCCGCATCGCCGAGGAGGGCCTGCTCATGGCCTACGGCGCGACCGAGCCCGAGGCGGGCAGCGACCTCGGTTCCCTGCGCACCGTCGCCGAGCGGATCGAGGAGGACGGCGAGGTCGTCGGCTACCGGATCACCGGCAACAAGCAGTGGATCTCCAACGGCGGCTACGCCGACCTCTACACGATCCTCGCCCTCACGCCCGACGGCCCGACGTGGTTCGTCGTCGACCGCGACACGCCCGGGTTCAGCCACGGCAAGCCCGAGGACAAGCACGGCATCCGGCTCAGCAACACGGCGGCCCTGGCCCTCCAGGACGTCGAGGTGCCGGCCGACCGGATCGTCGGCGAGGCCGAGGGGTTGGGGCTCGCCCAGGCCCAGTCGGTGTTCGGCTACACCCGACTGATGGTGGCGGCGTTCGGTCTCGGCGCCGGCTGGGCGGCGATGGACCGAGCGATCCAGTACTCGTCCGAGCGGATCCAGGGCGGTGGGCCGCTCTCGGGCAAGCAGGGCTTCACCCACAAGCTGATCGTCCCGCACGTCGCTCGGCTCGAGGCCTCCCGGGCCTACATCGAGGAGACCGCGGCCCGCCTCGACGAGGGCGAGCACCTCCTCAACACCGAGGGCGCCATCGCCAAGTACCTCGCCACCGAGGCCGGCAACAGCGCCGCCGAGGCGGCCATCCAGGCCCACGGCGGCTACGGGTACACGAAGGAGTACATGGTCGAGAAGATCAAGCGCGACGTGCGCATCACCACGATCTACGAGGGCACCTCGGAGATCATGGAGATGACGATCGGGCGAGATCGCTGGCAGCACCACCTCAAGACCAAGGGTGCGCACTACCACGACCAGGCCACCGTGCTCCGCCAGCTGCACGCGACGCACCCGACGTGTGGTGCCGACATCGCCGCCCTCGCGCACGACGCGCTCGCCGAGGTGATGGAGGCGGCCCGCCAGCACCGGCTCACCCGCAACCAGCACCTCCTCTTCCGCATCGGCGAGCTCGTGGCCTACACCGAGTGCTCGGCCGCGCTGGCCCGCCGTGCCGCCACCGCCGCCGACGGAGCGCTGCCCGCCAAGGCCAGCCGCCGCCTCGACGCCGACGCCCTCGCCGCCACCAGCCGGGTCTTCGCCCGCGAGGCGGCGACCAAGGTCACCGAGGAGGGCATCCGCTGGGTCCTCGCCGCCGCCGATCCCGGGATGATCCAGCCGGCGGCGTTCTCCCAGTCCGTCGGACTCGACGCCATCCAGCGGGCCCAGATCGGCAACCTCGCCGACATGGACGCCGTCTCGACCGCGCTCTACGCCGCCATCGAGAACTGATCCGTCGCACCGAACCTGAGCACGTACCGAGAAGCACCGATCCAAGGGGATCTTCCACCATGGCTGACACCGTCGAGCGAGCCATCGCGATCGTGGGCGTGGGCGCCGTCCTGCCCGACGCCCCCGATGTCCCGACGTTCTGGGACAACCTGACCGCCGCCCGCTACAGCATCACCGAGGTCGACGCCGACCGGTGGGACCCCGCGTTCTACTACGACGAGGATCGGCTGGCGCCGGACAAGACCTACTCCAAGATCGGGGGCTGGGTCCGCGAGTGGGACTGGTCGCCGCTCGAGTGGCGGCTGCCCATCCCGCCGAAGGTCGGCGATGCGATGGACCGGACCCAGCGGTGGGCGATCGTGGCGGCCCGGCAGGCGCTCATGGACTACGGGCATCCGGGTCGACCGCTCGACCAGGAGCGCACCGCGGTCGTCATCGGCAACGCGATGGGCGGTGACCTCCACTACCTCACCGCCCTCAGCGTGTACTACCCCGAGTACGCCGACGAGCTGCGCCACGCACCGGCGTTCGCGGCGCTCGCCCCCGACACCCAGCAGGCGATCCTCGACGAGATGCGGACCGGCGTGCGGAGCCGGTTCCCGAACATCACCGAGGACACCATGCCCGGCGAGCTGGCCAACATCATCGCCGGCCGCATCGCGAACCTCTTCGACTTCCACGGGCCGAACTTCGTGACCGACGCTGCGTGCGCGTCGGCGATGGCGGCCATCGACGCTGCGGTCGAGGGGCTCGAGGAGGGCGCCTACGACGCCGTCCTCACCGGCGGTGTCGACGCCAACATGAGCGCCAGTACCTTCGTGAAGTTCTGCAAGATCGGCGCGCTGTCGGCGACGGGCACGCGCCCGTTCGGCGAGGGCGCCGATGGCTTCGTGATGGGCGAGGGCGCCGCCCTGTTCCTCCTCAAGCGGCTCGCCGACGCCGAGCGCGACGGCGACCACGTGTACGCCGTGATCCGCGGGATCGGCGGCGCCAGCGACGGTCGGGGCAAGGGCATCACCGCCCCGAACCCCGTCGGGCAGCGCCTCGCCGTGCAGCGGGCGTGGAAGAACGCCGGCATCGTGCCGGGCGCGGCCACGATGATCGAGGCCCACGGCACGTCCACGAAGGTCGGCGATGTCGTCGAGACCGCCGCCATCGCCGAGGCCTTCGGTGACCTCGGCCTGCCGTCGGGTTCGATCGCCCTCGGCTCGGTGAAGTCGAACATCGGCCACCTCAAGGGAGCGGCCGGTGCTGCGGGCATGCTCAAGGCGGCGCTGTCGCTGGACAAGCGCATGGTCCCGCCGTCGCTGAACGCGGTGACGCCCAACCCCAACATCGACTTCGCCAACTCTCCGCTCGCGGTCAACACCGCGCTGCGCGAGTGGGGCAACGGCCAGGTCCGGTCGGCGGGCGTGAGCTCGTTCGGCTTCGGCGGCACCAACTTCCACCTCGTGCTCGAGGAGCACGTCCCGGGTCGCATCACGGTCGGCCCGTCGACGACGTCGATCTCGGTCAGCGCGGCGAAGCCCGAGACCACCGAGCTCAAGTCGCCGCTGCGGGGCGCGCTCGTGGTCGGCGGGGCCAGTCGGGCCGAGGTGTCGGCGAAGCTCGCCGAGGTCCAGGCCGCGGCCGAGCGGGGCGATGCGCCGCCGCCCGCTCCTCCGGCGCACGACGACCTGCGGGCCGAGGTGCGCGTCGCCATCGACTACGGCGACGCCGCCGACCTGGCGGCCAAGACCGCCAAGGCGATCAAGGCGCTCGACGCCGGGCAGCCGGCGATGTGGAAGATGCTCGCCAACCAGGGCGTGTTCCACGGCGAGGGACCGGCCCACCAGGTGGCGATGCTCTACACCGGGCAGGGCTCCCAGTACGTCAACATGCTCGCCGAGCTGCGCCGCACCGAGCCGATCGTCGCCGACGCGTTCGACGAGGCCGATCGCATCATGGAGCCCCTCATCGGGCGGCCGCTCACCGACATCATCTTCGTCGATCCCGACGACGAGGCCGCGGTGGCCGAGGCCACCGAGCAGCTCCGCCAGACCGAGATCACCCAGCCGGCGGTGCTCACCGTCGACCTGGCGCTCACGCGCCTGCTCGCCGCCTACGGCGTCGAGTCCGACATGGTCATGGGCCACAGCCTCGGCGAGTACGGCGCGCTCGTCGCCTCCGGGGCGCTGCCCTTCGCCGACGCGCTCGAGGCGGTCAGCGCCCGCGGGCGCGAGATGGCCAACGTCGAGGTCGCCGACAAGGGCCTCATGGCCGCCGTGTTCGCACCCATGGAGGACGTGCAGCGCACCATCGCCACCATCGACGAGTACGTCGAGGTCGCCAACATCAACAGCAACCACCAGGCCGTGATCGGCGGCTCGACCGCCGGCGTCGAGGCCGCCTCGGCCGCGCTCACCGCCGGCGGCGCGCAGGTCGTGCCGCTCCCGGTGAGCCACGCGTTCCACACGTCGATCGTCGCCCCGGCGGCCGAGCCGCTGCGCGACGTGCTCGGTCGGCTCGACCTCAAGCCGCCGGTCGTGCCGACCGTGGCCAACGTGAACGGCGAGTTCTACCCGATGGGCCCGGCGGTCGTGCCGGACATGATCGACATCCTCTGCCAGCAGATCGCCTCGCCGGTGCAGTTCATCGACGGGCTCAACACCCTGTACGAGGCCGGCGCCCGGACCTTCATCGAGGTCGGTCCCAAGCGGGCCCTGCACGGCTTCGTCGAGGACGTGCTCGGCGAGGACCCCGAGGTGATGGCGCTCTACTCGAACCACCCGAAGACCGGCGACGTCGTGTCGTTCAACCAGTCCCTCTGCGGCCTCTACGCCTCCGGCCTGGGCGCGGGCACCGGTGCGCCGACGCCCGAGCGGGCCGCACCCACCCCGACGCCGGTCGCGGCAGCCGCGCCCGTGGCGGCGGCACCGGCGGCTCCGGTGGCGTCGGTGACCGGCAACGGCGACCGCTACGTCGAGCTCGGTCGCATGTTCGCCGAGATGCTCGGCCGGGGGAACGAGATCCTCTCGGGTGTCGCCCCGGCCTCGCTGCCGGCCGCGTCCAACGGTGACGGCGGTGGTGGCGAGCCGGTGGTGATCACCGGCGCCGGCATCGGCCTCCCCGGCACCAAGGAGGTGTTCGACGACGGCAACCTCGGCCGGCTCCTCGCCGGCGAGTCCTTCATCGACGCCATCCCGGTCGCCGATCGTCAGGCGATCGTCGACAAGCACATCACCCGGCTCGTCAAGAACGAGTCCGGCGGCGGCAGCTGGGAGACGATCGACTCCCAGCACGACGTCGTGAAGCTCGCGGGCCGCCGTGGGCACCTCGACCTCGCCGAGCAGTTCGGCCTGCCCGAGGAGCGGGTCAAGGCGCTCGACTCGTCGTCGGAGCTGGCGATCGGTGCCGGCATCGACGCGCTGCGCGACGCGGGCATCCCGCTGACGATGCACTACAAGACCACGACGACCGGGAGCACCCTGCCCGAGCGCTGGGGGCTGCCCGACTCGATGCGCGACGAGACGGGGATCATTTTCGCCTCGGCCTTCCCCGGGCTCGACCGGATGACCGAAGAGGTCACCCGCTACGAGCGCGACCGCGCCCGGCGGGCCCGGCTCGCCGACCTGACCCACCTGCGGAGCCGGATCTCCGCGACCGATCCGGCTGCCGCCGAGATCGATCACATGATCCACGAGGTGCAGGCCGAGATCGACCGCGACCCCTACGTGTTCGATCGGCGCTTCCTGTTCAAGATCCTGTCGATGGGGCACTCGCAGTTCGCCGAGCACATCGGCGCCCGGGGGCCGAACACCCAGGTCAACGCGGCCTGCGCCTCCACGACCCAGGCCGTGGCGATCGCCGAGGACTGGATCCGCGCCGGGCGGTGCGAGCGCGTCATCATCGTCTCGGGCGACGAGGCGACGAGCGACACGCTGATGCAGTGGATCGGCGCCGGCTTCCTCGCGAGCGGTGCCGCCGCGACCGACGACGTGGTCGAGGAGGCGGCGCTGCCGTTCGACCGTCGCCGTCACGGGATGCTGATCGGCATGGGCGCCGCGGCGCTCGTCGTCGAGAGCGCGGCGTCGGCCCGCGAGCGCGGCATCCGACCGATCTGCCAGGTGCTCAGCGCCGAGACGGCCAACAGCGCCTTCCACGGCAGCCGGCTCGACGTCAGCCACATCCGCCACGTGATGGAGGACCTGGTCGCCCAGGCCGAGCGCCGCTGGGGCGTGCGTCGTGCCGACATCGCCCGTCAGGCGGTGTTCGTCTCGCACGAGACCTACACCCCGGCCCGCGGCGGGAGCGCCCAGGCCGAGGTCGACGCGCTGCGCTTCGTCTTCGGTGAGGACGCCGACCGCATCGTGGTCGCCAACACCAAGGGCTTCACCGGGCACGCCATGGGCGTCGGCGTCGAGGACGTCCTCGCCGTGAAGGCGCTCGAGACGGGCGTCGTGCCGCCGATCGCCAACGTCAAGGAGGTCGATCCCGACCTGGGTTCGCTGAACCTGTCGAAGGGCGGTGCCTACCCGGTCACCTACGCGCTGCGCCTCGGCGCCGGCTTCGGCTCGCAGATCAGCATGTCGCTCTCGCGCTGGGTGCCGACCCCGAACGGTCGGCGCCCCGAACCCGACGAGCTCGGCTTCGACTACCGCATCGAGGACCGGGCGGCGTGGGAGCGCTGGCTCGCCGAGGCGAGCGGCTACGGCACGCCGGAGATCGAGGTGCGCCAGCGCACGCTGCGCGTCCGCGACGACGGCCCGCCGACCGGCCTCGTGGCCCGTCCGGCCCGCTCGGTCGAGCGTGCGCCCGACGTCGTGTCGGCGCCGCCGGTCGCCCCGCCGGTCGAGGTGCCGCGGGCTCCCGCGCCCACCCCGCCGCCGGCCGCTCCCGCTGCGGTGACCGCACCTGCGCCCGCGCCGGTCGCTCCGGCGCCGGCCCCGGTGGCCGCTGCAGTGCCGGAGGTCGTGGAGGACCCGGTCGTGACCGCGGTGCTCGAGGTCGTGGCGGCGCAGACGGGGTATCCGGCGGAGATGTTGGAGCTCGATCTGGATCTGGAGGCGGATCTGGGGATCGACACGGTGAAGCAGGCCGAGACGTTCGCGGCGATCCGTGAGCACTACGGGATCGAGCGTGACGACAACCTGTCGCTGCGGGACTACCCGACGCTGGCGAGTGTGGTGGGCTTCGTGCGGGCCAAGGCTGGTCTGCCCGAGCCCGCTCCGGTCGCTGAGGCGGCTCCGGCTCCGGCCGCCGCTCCGGCGCCGGTGGCTGCGGCCGCTCCCGCTCCGGTGGTGGACGAGGTGGTCGAGGCCGTGCTGGGTGTGGTGGCGGCGCAGACGGGGTATCCGGCGGAGATGTTGGAGCTGGACCTGGATCTGGAGGCGGATCTGGGGATCGACACGGTCAAGCAGGCGGAGACGTTCGCGGCGATCCGCGAGGAGTACGGGATCGAGCGTGACGACAACCTGTCGCTGCGGGACTACCCGACGCTGGGTCACGTCGTCGGCTTCGTGCGCGAGCGGGCGACCGGTCTCGCCGGCGACGCCGCGGCACCGGCCGCGGCCGCACCGGCGGCGCCCACGGCGGCGGCGCTGCCCCGGGGCGATCTGGAGGCCACGGCCGAGATCGCCCGGCGGGTTCCGACGCCGTTCCTGCGCCCCGACCTCGAGCTGTGCGTCGAGACCGGCGTCGAGCTCGACGAGGGCGCCCCCGTCCTCGTGATGGCCGACGAGGGTGGCGTGGGCCGCTCGCTCGTCGGTCGCCTCGAGCAGCGGGGCGTCGACGTCCTCGAGATCGAGGACTGGCCGTCCGCCGACGAGCTGCTCGAGCGGTTCGACGCCTGGTTGGGTGATCGCGCCCTCCGGGGCATCTACTGGCTGCCGGCGCTCGACGTCGAGGCCGATCTGCTCGATCAGGACATCGACGAGTGGCGAGAGGGCAACCGGCGACGGGTCAAGCTGCTCTTCCGGCTCGCTCGCCATGCCAACGACCACCTCGGCGCCGGCACCTTCGTGGTGAGCGGCACCCGGCTCGGCGGTCGCCACGGCTACGGCCCCGAGGGGGCGTCGGCGCCGATGGGCGGTGGCGTGGTCGGCCTGACCAAGGCCATCAAGCGTGAACGTCCCGACGCGCTGGTCAAGGCGGTCGACTTCCCGGTCAGCCGCAAGACCGCGGCGCTGGCCGATCAGCTCGTCGAGGAGACCCTCCACGATCCGGGGGCGATGGAGGTCGGTCGGGTCGACGATCGCCGGTGGACGATCGCCATGCAGGAGCAGGAGCTCCCCGACGACGAACGCGCCATCGAGCTCGGTCCGGACAGCTCGATCGTCGTGACCGGTGCTGCGGGCAGCATCGTCTCCGCGATCATCGGCGATCTCGCCGAGGCGTCCGGGGCGACGTTCCACCTGCTCGACCTGGCCCCGGCGCCCGATCCCGACGATGCCGACGTGCTCGCCTTCGGGACCGATCGCGACGGGCTGAAGTCGACGATCTTCCAGCGCCTGAAGGAGAGCGGCGAGCGGGCGACGCCCGCCCTCGTCGAGAAGGAGCTGGCCGGCATCGAGCGACGGCACGCCGCCCTGGCGGCGCTGCAGGCGATCGAGGCGTCGGGCGGGACGGCCCACTACCACCAGGTCGACCTCCGCGATCCCGAGGTGATGGGTGAGGCGATGCGCAGCATCGTCGAGACCAGCGGGAAGGTCGACGCGCTGATCCACGCCGGCGGGCTCGAGATCAGCCGGTTGATGCCCGACAAGAGTCCGGAGGAGTACGACCTCGTCTTCGACGTCAAGGCCGACGGCTGGTTCAACCTCCTCCACGGGCTGGGCGACGCACCGCTCGGTTCCACCGTCGTGTTCTCGTCGATCGCCGGCCGGTTCGGCAACGGCGGGCAGACCGACTACAGCGCGGCGAACGACCTGCTCTGCAAGCAGACCTCGTCGTTCGCGGCGAACCGACCCGACACGCTCGGCCTCGCCGTCGACTGGACGGCGTGGGGCGACATCGGCATGGCGACCCGCGGCTCGATCCCGCAGGTGATGGCCGCGGCTGGCATCGACATGTTGCCCGCCGCCGCCGGGATCCCGTTCGTGCGCCGCGAGCTCACGAGCGGGGGAGCGAACCGCGAGCTCGTCGTCGCCGGACGCCTGGGCATCATGGAGCAGGAGCTCCACGACACCGGCGGGTTCGACGTCGGCGCCGAGGCGATCGCCGAGCGAGCGGCGGCGTCCGGCGTGACCGTCGGCGAGGTCCGCTCGTTCGGCGTCGGGAGCGGCCTCGTGGTCGCGGCCACGCACGACCCGGCCCAGCAGCCCTTCCTCGACGATCACCGCATCGACGGCACCCCGGTGCTGCCGGGCGTGATGGGGATCGAGTCCTTCGCCTCGGCGGCGGCGCTCGCGTTCCCCTCGCTCGAGGTCGTGGCCATCGAGGACGTCGACTTCCTCGCCCCGTTCAAGTTCTTCCGGGACGAGCCCCGCGAGGTCGTGGTGGCCGCCCGCTTCGAGCTCGACGGCGACGACGTGCTCGCCCGCTGTCGGCTCATCGGGCAGCGGACGTTGCCGAACCAGGAGGAACCGCAGGTCACCGTCCACTTCACCGGCACGGTCCGGCTCGGGGCCGGCGACGACCTGGGCACCGCCGAGGTGCCCCCGGTCGGCGACGGTGCCGTCGGGAGCGATGCCATCTACGACATCTACTTCCACGGTCCCGCCTACCAGGTGATGGAGCAGGCCTGGATGGGCGACGGTCGGATGTGCGGTCGGTGGAGCACCTCGGTCCCGCCGAACACCGATCCCGCCGACGCGCCCTTGACCTCCGCGCCGAGATGGCTGGAGCTGTGCTTCCAGACCGCCGGCGTGTGGGAGATCGGCACCACGGGGACCATGGCACTGCCCATGCACCTCGACCGGGTGACGCTCGGGGAGCCGGCGGTGGGCGCCGAGGTCACCTCGGCGGTCGTCCCGGGCGAGGACGGCTCGGGCAGCGACGCGGTGGTCGTCGACGGCGACGGCCGGGTGCGTCTCCGGATGGAGGGCTACCGCACGATCGCGCTGCCCGGATCGATGGACGACGAGCTGGTCGCCCCGCTGCGGGCCGCGACCGAGGAGAACGGGAGCGGGGACTGATGCCCATCAGCCGGATCGCGATCGTCAACCGGGGCGAGCCCGCGATGCGCCTCATCAACGGGGCGCGAGAGCACGCCCTCGAACGCGGGGTCGACCTCCGGACGATCGCGCTGCACACCGACACCGACCGCAACTCGATGTTCGTCCGCGAGGCCGACGAGGCGTTCGAGCTCGGGCCGGCGACGTTCGTCGATGCCTCGGGTCAGCGTCAGGTCGGCTACCTCGACTACGAGCGCCTCGAGCAGGCGCTCGTCGAGACCGGCGCCGATGCGGCGTGGGTCGGGTGGGGGTTCGTCGCCGAGCACGCGGCGTTCGCCGAGCTGTGCGAGCGCCTCGGGGTCAACTTCATCGGCCCGAGCTCGGCGGTGATGCGGCGCCTCGGCGACAAGATCACCTCGAAGCAGATCGCCGAGGCGTCGGGCGTGCCCGTCGCCGCCTGGAGCGGTGGCCCGGTCGAGACGGTCGGTGAGGCGCACGAGCACGCCGAGCGGATCGGGTACCCGTTGCTCATCAAGGCCACCGCCGGTGGCGGAGGACGTGGGATCCGGCGGGTGACGGCGCCCAAGGAGCTGGACGAGGCCTTCGAGTCCGCTCGGGCCGAGGCGCTCGGCGCGTTCGGCGACGGGACGGTCTTCCTCGAGGAGCTCGTCCACGCCGCCAAGCACATCGAGGTCCAGATGATCGGCGACGACGCCGGCACGGTCTGGTCGGTCGGCGTGCGCGACTGCAGCGTCCAGCGACGCAACCAGAAGATCATCGAGGAGGCGCCGTCTCCCGTGCTCAAGCCGGACGAGGAGCGTCACGTCCGCGATGCGGCGGCGCGGCTCGGTCGGGCGGCCGGCTACCGCAACGCCGGCACGGTCGAGTTCCTCTACGAGCCCGAGTCAGGGCTCTTCTCGTTCATGGAGGTCAACGCCCGGCTGCAGGTCGAGCACCCGATCACCGAGACCACCACCGGCGTCGACATGGTGAAGCTGCAGCTGCACGTCGCCGACGGCGGGCGGCTCATCGGTGATCCGCCGCCGACGGTGGGCCACGCCATCGAGGCCCGCGTCAACGCCGAGGACCCCGAGCAGGGCTTCGCCCCGTCGCCCGGGCGGATCGAGCTGCTCCGCCTCCCGACCGGGCCGGGCGTCCGGGTCGACACCGGCGTCGAGGAGGGCGACGTCATCGCCCCCGAGTTCGACTCGATGATCGCCAAGGTGATCGCCACGGGCCGCACCCGCCCGGAGGCGCTGGCCCGCCTGCGCCGTGCCCTCTCGCAGACCGAGATCGTGGTGCGCGACGGCACGAGCAACAAGGCCTTCCTCCACGACCTGCTCGGTCGGCGGGAGCTCGTCGACGCCGAGATCGACGTGGGGTGGGTCGATCGGCTCGCAGCGCACGAACCGATCGCGTCCGACCACGGCGAGGTGGCGGTCGTCGCCGCGGCCATCAACGCCTATCGCGAGGCGTTGAACGTCGAGATCGCCGCCTTCCGCGCCTCGGCGCTCCGGGGCCGTCCCGAGGTCAACCGGCGCGCCGGGCGCGACATCGAGCTCCAGCACCGGGGCCAGACCCATCGGCTCGACGTGCAGCGGCTCGGGCCGGGCGAGTTCCGCGTCGAGGTCGACGGCAACGCGCTCGAGGTCAACCGCAGCGAGCTGTCCCGTGCCGTCACGCTGCTCACGGTCAACGGCGTGCGCCATCGCGTGGTGTCGTCGATCCACGGCGTCACCCACTTCGTCGAGGTCGACGGGCAACCCCACCGGATCCTGCACGACGAGGGCGGCATCGTCCGCTCGCCCGCACCGGCCGTGGTGGTGAGCATCGACGTCGAGCCGGGCGACGAGGTCGAGCCCGGGCAGCGTCTCGCCGTCGTCGAGGCGATGAAGATGGAGACGGCGATCACCGCCGACTTCGCCGGCACCGTGCGCGAGATCGTCGTGGAGCAGAACGAGCAGGTCCCGGCCGGTGCCCGGCTGCTCATCATCGAGCCCACCGACACCGCGGGCACGACGAGCGACGCCGAGGGGTTGGCCTTCGCTTCCCTCGCCGCCGACGCCGCCACCGGTTCGATCAACGGCGCCTCGCGCTGGCTCTCGGCGGTGCGGCAGCTCCTGCTGGGGTACGACGTCGATCCCTCGCGGGTCGCCGCGCTCAGCCGTCCCGGCCAGGACCTGCACGGCACCGAACTGAACGCCGAGACCCGCCTCGAGCGGGAGCAGGAGATCCTCGCCATCTTCGCCGACGTCGTGGGGCTGTTCGGTCGCGTGGCCGACCCCGAGGAGGACGACCTCCTCCGGCACGGCACCGAGGGGTACCTCTTCGACTACCTCCGTCGGGTGGAGGCGCTCGGGGAGGGCCTGCCCCCGACGTTTGTCGACCGCCTGGAGCGGGCGCTGTCGCACTTCGGCGTCGAGAGCCTCGACCCGAGCTGGAACCTCGATCGAGCCCTCTACCGCATCGTCCGCTCACACGACCGCATGGACTCCCAGATCGATCCGGTGCTGCGGTTGCTCGAACGACGTCTGGAGCATCCGGCACCACCCGACGATGATCGGCGACTGCTGCTCGAAGAGGTGGCGCAGCTGACCCGGACCGACTACCCCGCGGTGCACGACCTCGCTCGGGAGGTGATCTATCGGGAGTTCGACGAGCCGTTCCTGACGTCGCTCCGGACCACCGCGCTCAACGAGGCCGAGGAGTACATCCGGGGGATCGAGGGTGGAGCGGATGGCGCGGCGCTGGCCGAGCACGTCCTCGGCCTGGTCGAGTGCCCGCAGCCGCTCAAGACGACCCTCTCGCGACGCCTCGGCACGGTCGAGCCGACGGTGCGCTCGGCGCTGCTCGAGGTGATGACGCGGCGCTACTACCGCATCCGCGAGCTCCGCGACCTGTCGACCTCGGAGGCCGACGGCGCGAGCATCGCCGCCGCCGAGTACGACCTCGACGGCCGGCGCGTCCACGTGGTGGCCACCCACGCCGACCGGACCGAGCTGGGGTCGCGCCTCGCCGCGGTGAAGCCGCAGCTCGCGACGCGCGCCGATGGCGACGTCGTCCTCGACGTGTACCTGTGGTCGATCGAGACGATCGACGACGCCGCGCTGAGCGACGAGGTCGTCCGGCTCGTCGACGAGCACCTCGGCGACCTCCAGTTGCGGCGGGTGGTGATCGCGGCGTCCGATCCCTCGAGCGGTGTCGGGACCTCCGGCGTGCGGCACCTGACGCTGCGCCCCGACGGGAGCGGCGGCTACACGCTCCAGGACCACGCGCGCGAGCTGCACCCGATGATGGCCAAGCGGCTCGAGCTCTCGCGTCTCGAGAACTTCTCGCTGCAGCGGATCCCGACCGAGGAGGACATCTACCTCTACCAGGGCACCGCGAAGGAGAACCGCCGCGACGAGCGCTACTTCGCCATCGCCGAGGTGCGCGACCTCACCGCCGTGCGCGACGACGGCGGACAGCTCGTTCGCCTGCCGGAGCTCGAGCGGGTCGTGCACGACGTCGCCGGTGCCATCCGTCGGGTGCAGGCCCAACGGCCGGCCGGTCGGCGACTGCTCTCGAACCGGATCATCCTCTACGTGTGGCCGACGGCCGAGCTCTCGACCGACGACGCGACGCGGATGGTCGAGCGGCTGCAATCGGAGATCGCCGACCTGGGGCTCCAGAAGATCCAGCTCCTGGCTCGGGTCCGGTTCCCCAACGGCGACGAGTCCCAGCGGGTGGTCGAGCTCGACGATCCGGGCGGCGGGCATCCGCAGCTCTCGATGCGGCGCCCGACGGGTGCTCCGATCGCGCCGCTCGGCGGCCACGAGCAGAACGTGGTCCGGCTCCGCCAGCGCGGGCTCTGGGATCCGTACGCGCTGCTCGCCGTGCTGGCCCCCAGCACGTCGGCGGCGGAGGGCATCCCGGCCGGCGAGTTCCAGGAGTACGACCTCGAGGGCGAGCGCCTGGTCCCGATCGATCGAGAGCCCGGCCAGAACTCGGCCAACGTGGTCGTCGGCGTCGTCACGAACCAGTCCGCGAAGTACCCGGACGGGATGCGGCGGGTCGTGATCGTCGGCGACCCCAGCCGCGGCATGGGCAACCTCGCCGAGGCGGAGTGCAGCCGGATCAACGCCGCGATGGCGCTCGCGACCGAGCTCGACGTCCCCCTCGAGTGGTTCGCGGTGTCCGCCGGCGCCAAGATCGCCATGGACAGCGGCACCGAGAACATGGACTGGATCGGTCTCGTCCTGCGACGGATCATCGAGTTCACGCAGGCCGGTCGTGAGCTGAACATCGTCATCACCGGGATCAGCGTCGGCGCGCAGCCGTACTGGAACGCCGAGGCGACGATGCTGATGCACACCAAGGGCATCCTCGTCATGACGCCGGAGAGCACGATGGTGCTCACGGGCAAGGACGCCCTCGACTACTCCGGCGGGGTCTCGGCCGAGAACAACCTCGGCATCGGCGGCTACGAGCGGATCATGGGTCCGAACGGCCAGGCCCAGTACCTGGCCCACGACGTGGTCGACGCCTGCCGCCTCCTGCTGCAGCACTACGACTACACGTACGTGCAGCCGGGGGAGCGCTTCCCGCGCAACGCGCCGACGAGCGACCCGTCCGATCGGGACGTCCGCTCGTCACCCCATGGCGGCATCTTCCCGACGATCGCCGAGCTGTTCGACGAGCGCACCAACCCGGGCCGGAAGCTGCCGTTCGAGATGCGTCAGGTGATGGCGGCGGCCGTCGACCAGGACCATCCGACGATGGAGCGGTGGTTCGGCATGCGCGACGCCGAGGTGCCGATCGTGTGGGACGCCTACCTCGGCGGCCACCCGGTGTGCCTGCTCGGCTTCGAGGCGAAGAACCTGCCGCGCCTCGGGATGGTCCCGGCGGACGGTCCCGACCACTGGACGTCCAGCACGCTGTTCCCGAGGGGATCGAAGAAGATCGCCCGAGCGATCAACGCCACGAGCGGCAACCGGCCGCTGGTCGTGCTGGCCAGCCTCTCCGGCTTCGACGGATCTCCCGAGTCGATGCGCAGCTGGCAGCTGGAGTTCGGCGCCGAGATCGGTCGGGCGATCGTGAACTTCCGCGGCCCGATCGTGTTCTGCGTGGTGTCCCGCTACCACGGCGGCGCGTTCGTGGTCTTCTCCGGGGCGCTCAACGACCACATGGAGGTCGCTGCGCTGGAGGGATCGCACGCCTCGGTCATCGGTGGAGCGCCGGCCGCTGCGGTGGTCTTCGCCCGGGACGTGCGCAACCGCACCGAAGCCGACCCGCGGGTCAGCTCACTGCGCGAGGAGGTGGCGGCCGCGTCCGGCGCCGATCGCAGCCGGCTCGCCGCCGAGCTGGCGCGGGTCCGTTCGCAGGTCAACGCCGAGAAGATGGGCGAGGTGGCCGACGAGTTCGACGGCATCCACAACGTGGAGCGGGCGAAGGAGGTGGGGTCGGTCGACCGGATCGTCCCGCCGGCCGAGCTGCGGCCGTACCTCATCGAGGCGGTCGAGCGCGGCATCGCCACCGAGCTCGGGAATGGGTGAGCCGCTGCGCCATCACGCCGTCGGCATCGACGACGTCCCGGACCACGACGACTGGTTGACCCAGCCCGAGGCCGACCGCATCAACGGGTTCCGGTTCGCGAAGCGACGGGAGGAGACGCGCCTGTCGCGGTGGACGGCCAAGCAGACGTTGGCCCGCGCGCTCGGCGTCGACCGGTCCGACCCGGCACAGCTGCGTCGGGTCGCCGTCCGCAACGCCTCCGACGGGGCACCGGAGGCGTACCTCGACGGTGCGGCCGCGCCGGTGTCGATCTCCATGACCGATCGGGCGGACTGGGCGGTGTGCATCGTCGGTGATCCGTCGACGAGCGTCGGCTGCGACCTCGAGCTCGTGGAGCCCCGCTCGCAGCTATTCGTCGAGGACTGGTTCACCGAGGCCGAGCGGCGCTTCGTCGCCGACCGCCCAGACGAGCACGACCTCCTCGCCAACACGATCTGGTCGGCGAAGGAGAGCGCGCTCAAGGTGCTCCGGACCGGTCTGCGGCGCGACACCCGGTCGGTCGAGGTCCGCCTCGGCGCCGGCGACGGCCGCGACGGGTGGGCGCCGCTCGAGGTCCGCTCCGCCGAGGGCGCCGTGTTCCCCGGATGGTGGCGCCAACACGACCCCTTCCTGCTCACGTGCGCCTCGACCGCGCCCACCGCACCCCCGGTGAGCCTGGTCGAGCCGCCACCGCTGGCCACCGCGACCCCGTCGCACCGCTGGATGGAGCGCCCCGTCCGCTAGGACCGGTTCAACCGCTGGCGCAGATCAGCACGATGTCGGTCCGGCGGTTCTCCTGACGTCGCTGTGCGACCGACCTCGTGTCGGGGTGCGGCGCGGGCGCCGGTCGGAGGTCTGCGAAGCCCTGCACGTCGGCGATGCGGATGCCGGCGCCGGCCAGGTGGCCGGCGACCGACCGGGCGCGATCGAGCGAGAGCTGCTGGTTGCCGCCGGGGCGGAGCGTGGCGACGTCGTCGGTGTGGCCGCGCACCTCGACCTGGAGCCGTGCGGTCGGGCAGGCCGTCCGGGTCCGTTCGGCTGAGCAGCTCGTCGTGCGGATCTCCTCCACGAGCTCGTCGAGCAGCCCCTGCGCCGCCCCGGTCAGGTCGGCCTCGTTCGACGCGAACGTCGGGCCGGTGAGCAGGAACGTGCGGCAGGGGGCGGCCTCGACCTCCTCGGCGCCGGTCTCGGGCGAGGTGGGCGGTCGGGGCTCCGGCTTGGCGGGGTCCTGCGGGTTCGCCCGATCCGGCGCAGCTCGCCGCTCGGGCTCGGGGACCTCCTTCAGCTCGATCTCGCCATCGTTGAGGACGAAGGGCCCGAGCCGCGGGCCGGGCTCGACGTCGAAGTCCCCGAGCGGGGGGTCGGTCGGCACCGTGAACGGCTCGATCGGTGCGGACGGCCCGAGGTCGGGGCCGCGTCCGCCCGATGCGGGCTCGCGGGGCGTCTCGGTGAACGCCCCGGGAGACGGCGATCCCGCCTCCGGTCGCTCGGCGGGACTGCACGCGACGAGCGCGAACACGAGCGCGGCGAGGGTGAGGGTGAGTGGTCTGGTCATCGGTTCCTCCGGTCGTGGTTGAGCCGCTCGACGATGCGTGCGGCGATGTCGTCGCCCGTGCGGAGCGCGATCTCGCTGACGCCGGCCCCGACGTCCACCTCGCCGATCGAGACGACGATCACGTCGTCGGTGATGCCGAGCAGCCGCTCGAACGTGGCGTCGATCGGTGTGCCCGACCCCTCCTGGAGATCCGACACGAGCACGATGAGCTGACGAGCGTCGGCACGGGCGTGAGTGAGCTCGTCGGCGACCCGGGCCGCCGCGGCGATGTCGGTCGATCGGCCCCCCGCCCGCCGGAGGTGCGCGAGATCGGCTGCGGGAGCCGGGCCGGTCACGACCTGGTCGTCAGCGAAGGAGACGACGGCCACGACGTCGTCGCCGGTGCACGGCTCGGCGGCCAGCGACGAGAGCACGCGTCGCACCGCTCCGCCCCGCTGATCCGTTCGGTCGAGGTCGATGACCGAGGGCGAGTCGTCGAGGAGGATGGTCACGGCCTCGGGCCGGTCGCAGGCCACGAGCGTCGGCGTCGATCCGGCCGAGTGGGACAGGACCCCCGGCCCGAGCACGGCAGCGGCGCATGCGGCCAGGAGGCCGAGCCCGATCCAGCGCCACGGAGTCCGGCCCCGCTCGCGGAGGAGTCGTCCCTCCATCAGTCGGCCCGTTCCCGAGCAGCCGGCCGCCAGCTCGTGCCCGGCGCAAGCGATCGGAGACGCCGTGTGACCTCGGCGACCTCGGCGGGGCTCACCGTCAGGCCGGCCTCGACGAGGTACGCCTGATCCTCCTCGACGCGCTTGACCGACGGGAGCTGCAGGTCGACGCCCCACTGGGCTCCGATCGCGTGGACGATGTGGCGTCGCGCCGTCCAGGTGGCCCAGGTCCGGTGGACCTCGCGCTCGAGGTCTCGCAAAGTGCGTATGGCCCGGCGCCATCGCAGCGCGGTCACCGAGTGGTGCCGGGCGGCCCTCGCCGAGTGGAAGACCCAGCGGATGACGAGCGGGTCCGGACGCTGCACCCAGACCGCGATCGAGCCGGCGATGGTCAGGTAGGACAGCACCCACCGTCCCGGCTCCGCATCGGCCGAGCGGAGGCCGAGGGCGAACAGGCCGAGCACCGTGATGGCGACGAGGCCGTCGACGATGGCGAGGCGGCGGGCACGGCGGGGGACCGGCTCGCCCGCCTCCGAGCGCACCCAGGTCAAGATGGCCGACGCGGCGAGGTGGCCGGTCAGGACCACGATGCCGGCGACCGCGACCGTGGCGACCGTGATCACGAAGTCGGTGTCGTCCGGGGCGAGCAGCGCCACGACGTAGCGCCCGAGCGCGACCTCGAGGATGCCGACCACGACGGCGAGCGGGAGCCACAGCAACGGCGACATGGCGTTGCGTCCGACGCCCTCCTCCCGACATCGATCCGCACGGGTCCGGGCGGCCGCGGTCCGTCGGCTCGACTCCTCGATGCGGTCACCCAGCACCTCGAGACGGAGCAGCCGACTCCGCGGCGAACGGCCCCGGCGACGCCGGAGGACGTCGTAGCCGTCGGCCATGGCCTCGTTCGCCATCACCGCGGCCATGCGCTCCGGTGCGGTCGACGGCGACAGCTGGTCCTCGGCCTGCTCGTGCCGGTGGCGCAGGTCGCGGCGCGTCGAGCGCCGGATCCAGCTCATCGCACGACCTCGCAGGTCGGGCCGTGCAGCTCGCAGACGGTCGTCCAGTACGCCACGATCGAGCCGGTCACGGCGGATCCTGGCGAGCGCTCGCCGACGCTCGGCACCCGACCGACGTTGCGGAGCTCGACGGCGACGTCGGGGTCCAGAGCGAGCGGTTCGGGTGGATCCGGGACCGACTCGAGGAAGCTGTCGTCGTCGCTCACCCGGTGCACCCCGCCGCTGGTGAAGAGGGCCACCACCCGATCGGGACCTCGTTCACCGACCCGGTCGAGCGCGCCCACCAGGTCACGGCCGTTGTCGAGCGTGGGCGCCTCGAGGAGCGCCGTTTCGATCGCGTCCCGGATCATCGGGCCGAACCGCTCGAGCTCCTGGAGGCGGGCGGTGCGGTTCCGCGCCTCGGTGTCGAGGTGTCCGCTCGGGGTGATGCCCGGCAGCTCGAGCGGATCGAGCAGGTCGGCGTTCGGCCCGTCGACGACGAGCACCTCGATGCGACCGCCGGCCGGTGTCACGGCGCCGACGATCACCTCGACGGCGGCGTCGAGGTGGCGGTCGGGGAGCGGGGCCCCGATCTCGATGACGAGCGAGGTGAGCGCTCCGCCGTCGGCGCTCCCTCCCGTCGAGGCGCAGCCCGCCGCCGTCAGTGCCGCTGCGACGATCAGCCCTGCGAGTCTCGGATGCATCGCCCACCTCCATCTCAAGAATTCAGCTGAGCTGAACTCTGCCACGGGTAGTACTCGTGTGGCAAGAGCCTGGGCGCGTCGAGGTGCATCGTGGAGCTCCTGGTCGTGTGGGGTCTCGACTTCAGCTGAGCTGAGATCGCGCGTCCCGGCATCCGATCAGATGAACTTCTGCTTGAGGATCTCTGATCGATCTCGTAGGGTCACGGCATGACCACAGCGATCCGTGACGCCACCGCCGACGACCCCACGGCGAAGGGTGGAGGCGGCCGGGACGCTGAGGTGGGCGGCGGCGGGGGTGCGGTCCCGGCGCCGGAGGCGCCGGTCTCGGAGGCCGAGCTCCGTCAGACCGAGAAGGTGAGCATCCGCATCTCGCGTCGGCTGCTGCTCGCCGCTCGGCAGTCGGCCGCGCCGCTCGAGGCCGGAACGGTGCAGGAGATCTGCAGCCGCCTGCTCGAGTCAGCGCTGCGTCGCCGCGAGCCCGAGGGACGCGAGCGCGCGCTGGCGCTGGTGGATCGGACGCTCGCCGACCTGGGTGAGCCCCTGGCCGACGTGGCACCGGTGACGAGCAAGGACCTCAAGGGGATCTCGGTCCTGTTGTCGCCGTACGCCATCGAGATCGCCCAGAACCTCGCGATCCGGAAGGGATCGCACCTGACCCTGCAGAAGGTCTGTGAGCCGCTCCTGAGCGCGGAGCTGATGCAGCACCGCACCGAGGCGATCGAGACCGCCCGAGAGGTGATCAAGAAACTGGAAGAGCTCGACGAATAGTCGATCCGAGACGGAGGAATCCCCGTGACGGCCCCCGCCGCATGTCAGCGTCCGCACCATCGTCTGCTCTCGTGGGAGTACTCCCAGGAGGTGCTCCACGGCGCGGCGCACGACGCCGCCGACGCGCTGACCGCGGAGTCGGACGGGGGCCGCGACATCCGTCACACGAACTACTGCACCCGAGCCTGGACCGACTCCATCGAGCGGCTCGGCGCGGTGGACTTCGAGGACCTCGACCTCCGGCCGGTGCACCGGGATCCGGCGGTCCGCTCGTTGCTCGACTACCTCGTGGCGCTGATCACCGTGCTGGAACGAGCGATCCATCCCGACCACACCGGCGCCTGCTGCGACCGCTCGCAGGACTGCCACGCCATGGCCTGCCACCGGGCGATCGCCATCTTCATCGGCCGCTTTCTCTCGGAGCAGGGATTGGAGCGCGCCAAAGTGGGGCCGGGGAGCGGCCCGCCCCGGCGCAAGCTCTACTGCCACCGCCGCCTCGGCAAGCTCCGAAAGGGCCTCCGGCGCTCCTGGCCGGGCATCGACGAGCGCCCGGCCCCGATCATCCGCCTGGAGCCGCACCCGATCGACGTCTGGGAGCTCGACGCCGGGGCGCGCAGCGTGATCGACGAGATCTCGTGCGAGTTCGCCCGCGTCGACGTGCGCCCGCCGTGGTCTCGCCGGCGCATCGCACGATCGCTGCGCCGCTCGATGCGTCGCGTGCTCCGACGCCACCGCCGCCACGGGTCGGAGGCGGCGCTGGCGCGCCCACTGCTCCGGGCCCATCCGTGGGCAGAGCAGTTCGCCGCCGAGGGATGGCCCGGGTTCGAGCTCCGGCTCCGCTCGATGGTGCCCTGGAGCGACGGGGCGCAGGAGCGCGCCACGGCAGCCGAGCAGCCGACGAGCCGCGGCCTCGCAGCGCGCATCGCCGCGTGGTGGAAGGCGTTGATGAGACGGACCCCGCTGGTCCGCAGCCGGCACCGTGACGCCGACGGCGCGGCGCATCGCGGATCGTGGTACGCGCGCTGGCCACTGCTCCGGCGGGGGCACGAGCAGCTGCGATCGCAGCCCCTGCTCCGGTGAGCGGTTCGCCTACTTCGGGGGCATCCGGATGCCGCCGTCGACCCGGATCGTCTCACCGTTCATGTACGGGTTGGTGATGCACTCCATGATCATGAAGGCCAGCTCCTCACCGGAGCCGAGGCGCTTCGGGAACAGCACCGACTGGCCGAGGTGGGCCTTGAACGCGTCGGACTGCTCGCCCTCGCCGTAGATCGGCGTGTCGATGAGGCCCGGCGCGATCGTGTTCACCCGGACGCCGACGGCCGAGAGGTCGCGAGCGATCGGCAAGGTCATGCCGACGATGCCACCCTTCGACGCCGAGTAGGCGGCCTGGCCGATCTGGCCGTCGAACGCGGCGGCGGACGCGAGGTTGACGATGGCGCCTCGCGCCCCGTCCTCGTCGAGCGGCTCGGTCGTGGCCATCGCCGCGGCCGAGAGCCTCAGCATGTTGAACGAGCCGAGCAGGTTGACCTTGATCACGAAGTCGAAGGTCGACTGGGGCATCGGCTCGTTGTTGCGATCGACCGTGCGAGCGGCGGCACCGAGGCCGGCGCTGTTCACCAACGCCCGGAGGGGGCCCATCTCCGAGGCGGCCGCCACGGCGGCGGCGCCGTCCTCCTCGCTCGAGACGTCGCACTTCACGAACAGCCCGCCGAGCTCCGAGGCGACGGCCTGACCCTTGTCCTCGTTCAGGTCGGCGATGACCACGCGGGCGCCGGCGGCTGCGAGCTGGCGGGCGGCGGCTTCACCGATGCCGGAGGCGCCGCCGGTGACGATGGCGGAGGCGTCGGTCAGGTTCATGCGGGGCATGGGCAGTCCTCGTGGTGTCGTTCGAGTGGAGTCCCATGGTTCCGCGTCGGGTGCTCCCGCCGCCAAATGCCGGGCGGCTACGGCCCACCCGGCTCGCGGTGGCTGCGACCCGGCAGCTCGCCGGGCTCCGGCGGCTGCGGATCGGACACGGGCAGCTCGTCGCCGGCCCAGGCGCGGAACCCGCCGTCGAGATCCGTGGCGCGTGCGAAGCCGAGCTCTCGGAGCGTGGCGGCGGCGAGCGACGAGCTGTAGCCCTCGTTGCAGACGACGACGATGTGTTGCTCGAAGCCGTCGATCTCCGGGTTCTGGAGCCCGACCGCCGGGTCGACGGCCCACTGCAGGACGCTCAGGGGGATGTGCACGGAGCCGGGGATGACCCCCTCGGCGCGGCGGTTGTCGGGCGTCCGGGTGTCGACCACGACCACGGAGTCGTCGGCTCGCATCCGGGCGAGCAGCTCGGTGGGGGTCAGCCGCACGAGCTCGCTGCGGGCGCGGGCCAACAGGTCGTCGATCGTGAGCCTCACGCCGACCAGCATGCCGGTCGGCGCGCACGGCGAGGCATCTGCGATGTTCGACATCTTCTCGACGATGCGACGCGGATCTGTAGAATGTCGGCCCTCGGGGAGGGTGTGCATGAGCGTCGTCGACTTCGCGACGGGACCGGACCGCTATCGCCACTGGCGGATCGAGATCGACGGGCCGCTGGCCACGGTCGCGATGGTCGTGTCGCCCGGGCACGGCCTGCGCGACGACTACGAGCTGAAGCTGAACTCCTACGACCTCGGGGTCGACATCGAGCTCGCCGATCTCGTCGACCGGCTCCGCTTCGAGCACGCCGGTGTGAAGGCCGTCGTGCTGACCGGCGGTCTCGACGGGGTCTTCTGCGCCGGTGCGAACATCCAGATGCTCGCCGGCGCCTCCCACGACCACAAGGTGAACTTCTGCAAGTTCACCAACGAGACGCGCGGTGCGATCGAGGAGGCCACCGCCGAGTCCGGTCAGGCCTGGCTCGCCGCGGTCAACGGCACCGCCGCGGGCGGCGGCTACGAGCTCGCGCTCGCCTGCGACGAGATCCTCCTCGTCGACGACCGCTCGTCTGCGGTGTCGCTGCCCGAGATCCCGTTGCTCGCCGTCCTCCCCGGCACCGGGGGCCTGACCCGCGTCGTCGACAAGCGCCACGTGCGCCGCGACCTGGCCGACGTCTTCGCCACACGCACCGAGGGGAGCAAGGGCCGCCAGGCGCTCGACTGGGGCCTCGTCGACGCCATCGCACCGCGCTCCGGCTTCGACGAGCTCGTGCGGGAGCGGGCGCTGGCCCGCGCCGCGGCGTCGGACCGTCCCGACGGCGGCGGCTTCCCGCTCTCGGAGGTCGCGCTCACCGTCGACGCCGACACGGTCGGCTGCGGCTCCGCGGTGGCGACCCTCGATCGCGAACGGGGCGCGGCGACCATCACGGTGCACGGTCCGACCGAGCCGCAGCCGACGACCTCGGCCGAGCTCGCCGCCGCCGGCGACCGGGCGTGGATCGTCGCCGCGGCGCGCGACCTCGACCGGGTCATCCTCCACCTCCGCCTCAACGAGACCGAGATCGGCACCTGGCTGCTGAGGACCGAGGGCGACCTCGGCGCCGTGCTCGCTGCCGACGCGCTGCTCGACGGCGACGAGGACTGGCTGTTGCGCGAGGTCCGCCTGCTGTGGACCAGGGTGCTCCGTCGCCTCGATCTGTCCGCCCGCAGCCTGTTCGCGCTCGTCGAGCCGGGCAGCTGCTTCGGTGGCGTCCTGGCCGAGCTCGTGCTCGCCGCCGATCGCAGCTACATGCTCGACGGCACCTGGGAGGACGACGACGATCCGCCTCCGCCGGCCGTCCTGCACCCCACGCGGGCCAGCCTCGGACGGCACCCCATGACCAACGGCATCAGCCGCCTCGAGGCGAGGGCCTGGGGTCGGCCGGAGGCGCTCACCGTCGCGGAGGCGACCGTCGGCCGCGAGCTGCTCGCCGCCGAGGCCGCCGAGGCCGGCCTCGTCACGTTCTCGCTCGACGACCTCGACTGGGAGGACGAGGTCCGCCTCGCCGTCGAGGAGCGGGCCAGCTTCTCTCCCGACGCGCTCACGGGCATGGAGGCCAACCACCGCTTCGTGGGCCCCGAGACCATGGAGACCAAGATCTTCGCCCGCCTCACCGCCTGGCAGAACTGGATCTTCCAGCGACCGAACGCCGTCGGACCGGAGGGCGCGCTCCGCCGCTTCGGCAGCGGCTCCCGACCCGACTACGACCGAACGAGGGTGTGACATGGCCATCGTCGACATCGACGCCAAGATCCCGAACAACGTCGACCTCGCCGCCGACCGGCGCCTCCAACGGGCGCTCGAGTCGTGGCAGCCCAAGTTCGTCGAGTGGTGGAAGGAGCTGGGCCCGGTCGTCTTCCAGGACAAGCCGGTCTTCCTGCGCACCGCCGTCGACGTCGGCCAGGAGGGTTGGGCCAACTTCGATCACGTCACGACACCCGACTACCGCTGGGGCATCTTCCTCGCCGAGCCGGAGCCCGACCGCACGATCGCGTTCGGCGACCACCGCGGCGAGGACGTGTGGCAAGAGGTGCCCGGCGAGCACCGCGCCGATCTGCGCCGACTCATCGTCGTGCAGGGCGACACCGAGCCGGCCTCGGTCGAGCAGCAGCGCCACCTCTGCACGATCGCCCCGAGCCTCTACGACCTCCGCAACCTATTCCAGGTCAATGTCGAGGAGGGCCGACACCTCTGGGCGATGGTGTACCTCCTGCACCGCTACTTCGGGCGGGACGGGCGCGACGAGGCCGACGAGATGCTCGAGCGCCACTCCGGCGATGCCGACAACCCCCGGATCCTCGGCGCCTTCAACGAGCAGACGCCGGACTGGCTGTCCTTCTACTTCTTCACCTACTTCACCGACCGCGACGGCAAGTTCCAGCTCGCCTCGCTGCGCGAGTCGGCCTTCGATCCGCTCTCGCGGACGTGCGACTTCATGCTGAAGGAGGAGGCGCACCACATGTTCGTCGGTGCGTCGGGCATCGGCCGCGTCGTGCAGCGCACCGTCGAGCTGATGAAGGAGCACGACACCGCCGAGGTCGCGGCGTTCGGCGGCATCGACGTCGGCATGCTGCAGCGGTACCTGAACTTCCACTACAGCGTCTCGCTCGATCTCTTCGGCGCCGAGACGTCCACGAACGCCGCGAACTACTTCGCGGCCGGCCTCAAGGGGCGGTTCAAGGAGGAGTCCCGCGCTGACGACCACCGCCTCCGCGACACGACGCGGCGGGTGCCCGACGTGCGCGATGGCGCCACCGCCGAGCGGGAGGTGATGGCGCTCACCGCGCTGAACGAGACCCTGCGCGACGACTACGTGGAGGACTGCCAGAAGGGCGTCGACCGCTGGAACCGGACCCTCGCGGAGGTCGGGTGCTCGCTCGAGCTGCCCCACGTCGGTTTCAATCGGCAGGTCGGCACGTTCCGCGACCACCACGTCAGCCCGGACGGACGGATCGTGAGCGATGCGGAGTGGAGCGAGCGGGTGCGCAAGTGGTTGCCGACCGACGCCGATCGCGACCACGTCCGCTCGCTGATGGTCGGGGTCAACGAGCCCGGGAAGATGGCCAGCTGGTTGGCCCCGCCGGCGTCGGGCATCGCCGCCAAGCCCGTGGACTACGAGTACGTGCGCATGTGACCCGATCCGGGCTCGATGCCACCACTTCGTGATCGGGCCGGTCTAGCGTCCGGGCAGTGCGGGGTGGACCCCTCGAGCTGCCCGGATCGGACCCATGACTCGCAACGACGACTGGTGGCGTGGCGTCGGCCGTCTCGCCGCCGTGACCGGCCTCGATCGCCGAGCCGTCTCCTCCATCGTCAGCCACATCCAGGACCGTCGCACCGTCGCCCCCGCTCAGGGCGAGCCGAGCGCGCCGCCGCTCGGCCCGCCGGCCAAGACCGATCCCGTCCTCGCTCCGTCCGGACCGGACGAGGAGCGGGTGCCGTTCGATCAGGACGCCCCCGAGCCCGCCGCCGCCCCCGCCCCGCTGCCACCGGTCGATCCGCCACCGGCCTGGGTCGACACCGACGCCGAGCCCTGGGGTCCGCTGGTGGGCACGAGGACCGTCGGCGAGCACTGGCAGGCCGCCCAGCCGGGTGTGCGGGTCCTCGTTCGCATCGCGTCGCTGGTCCTGACCGTCGCCATCGTCGGGGGGCTCGCCGCCGCCGCCGGCGTCGCCGTCGCGCCGCACGGCCAATCGCTGATCACCGCGGTCGAGGGCGAGCGGGAGTCCGAGGAGCTCCTCCTCGTCCAGGGCGCCGAGCGCTCGAAGATGTTCGACTCCTACGGCGGGGTGATGGCCATCCTGCGCGACGCCGAGGACCGTGAGTGGATCCCGCTCGACCGGATGACCGACACGGTGATCCAGGGGATCCTCGCGGTGGAGGACGCCGACTTCTACGACCACAACGGCGTCGACTGGGTGGCGACCATCCGGGCGGCGTCGGAGAACGTCGCCGCCGGTGAGGTCACCCAGGGCGGCTCGACGTTGACCCAGCAGCTGGTGAAGCTGCGCTTCGTCGGCTCGGATCAGACCCTCGAGCGCAAGATCCGCGAGGCCATGCTCGCCATGGACCTCGAGGAGCAGTACTCCAAGGACGTCATCCTCGAGCACTACCTGAACACGATCTACTTCGGGAACTCCGCCTACGGCGTCCAGGCCGCGGCCGAGATCTACTTCGGGAAGAACGCCGCCGAGCTCGATCTCGGCGACGTCGCGCTGCTCGCCGGGTTCATCCGCTCGCCCGGCGTGTACACGTTCAGCGATCCCGACATCGACTTCGCCCGTGAACGGCGCTCCCGCTCGCTCGAGCGGATGGTGGAGATCGGCCTGCTCTCCGAGGACGAGGCGGCCGAGATCGAGGAGCGGCCGATCCCGACCTTCACGCGGAGCCCGACCGAGGACTTCGCGATCGACTACTTCGCCGAGGAGGTCAAGCGTCGCCTCCTCGAGATGCCGGAGCTGGGTGCCACCCGGGAAGCACGCCGCCAGGCCGTCTTCCAGGGGGGGCTCCGCATCTTCACGACCTTCGATCCGGAGCTCGACCAGTACGCGCAGGACGCCGTCGCCGACGTGTTCCCCGACCGGCGCGAGCTCGATCCGTTCACGGTCGCGCTGGCGTCGATCGACCCGTCGACCGGCGCGGTGCGGGCCATGCTCGGCGGCACCGACTTCACCGAGGAGCAGTTCAACCTCGCCACCCAGGGCCGGCGCCAGCCGGGCTCGTCGTTCAAGACCTACGTGCTCGCGGCCGCGCTCGAGCAGGGAGCCGAGCCGGCCGACGTCATCAACGGGTCGGGGCCCTGCCGCTTCGACGTGGGCCCGGGCACGCCCGAGTACCAGGTGCAGAACTTCGGCAACGGCAGGGGAGGCGTGGGCTCTCTCGCCTCGCAGACCCAACGCTCGTCGAACTGCGCGTTCGTCCGGCTCGGTCTCTTCGTCGGGCTCGAGGAGGTCGTCGCCACGACCACGGAGATGGTCGGACTCGACGAGGGCCGGCTCCTGCCGTACCCGTCGATGTCGCTCGGCGCTCAGGAGCTGACCCCGCTCGAACAGGCCATCGGCTACGCCGTCCTGGCCAACGACGGCATGCGGATGGAGCCGTTCCTCATCACCCGCATCGAGGACCGAGACGGTCGGACGCTGTTCGAGCACGTGCCGACCGGACGCCAGGTCATCTCGGAGGAGACGGCACGAGCGGTCACCGAGATCCTCGCCGGGAACGTGCGAGGCGGGACCGGCCGCAACGCCATCCTCGCAAGTGGCCAGCCGTCGGCGGGCAAGACCGGCACGGCGCAGAACTTCGAGGACGCCTGGTTCGCCGGCTACACCCCTCAGCTCGCCACCGCGGTGTGGATGGGCCATCCGGAGGAGAAGGTGCCGATGCGAGGCGTCGCCGGCCGGGGCAGCGTGACCGGCGGCTCCTTCCCCGCCCAGGTCTGGAACGGGTTCATGTCGCGGGCGCTGACCGGCGAGCCGATCGTGGAGTTCGAGGAGGGGGTGGGGTCGACCCGCAGCCGCGACTTCATCTTCCTGCCCGGCGAGCGATGCAACGTGAGCGTGCCGGTCGGCGACGGGTCGGCGTTCTTCGCCATTCCCTGCGAGGAGGTCTCGGTCGGAGGTGGCGGCTTCACCTACGGCCCCGACTCGATCTGCCGCGGCGTCGAGGTGCCGTTGCCCGGTGGGGGCGTCGAGGTCCGCGACGTCCCCTGCGGCGACGTCGCGCGGTTGCTGAACCCGCCACCGCCCCCCGAGCCGGACGACAACGACGACGACGGATGATCGACCGAGGCCTGGGCGTCAGGGCACGGGCTGGTCGAGTGCCCGGCGCCGCAGCGGCGTGGCGTTGCGGGCGGCGATGATGTCGAGGGCGTCGTCGAGTGGCACCGGCGGGTGGAAGAGGTAGCCCTGAGCGGTCGTGCACCCGTAGCGGACGAGCTCGTCGGCCTGCTCCTGGGTCTCGACGCCCTCGCCCACGGTCGAGAGGCCGCGCCGGCAGGCGAGGTCGATGATCATCTGGACGACCGATGGGTCGCCGCCGGGTCGGTCGAGGTCGGAGACGAACGTCCGGTCGATCTTCACCGACGTGACCGGGAGCCGGTGCAGGTAGGTGAGTGACGCGTAGCCGGTGCCGAAGTCGTCGATCGAGATCTCCACGCCGAGCTGACGGATCCGTTCGAGCTCCCGGACCGAGTTGCTGAGGTCGTCGAGCAGCTGGCTCTCGGTGAGCTCGATCGTCAACCCGCTCGCACGTGCGCCGGTCT
>JBCBSZ010000072.1:0-34513 GCA_039818945.1 Actinomycetota bacterium | reverse complement strand
CGCCCGCACCCATCCGCGGGTGGTCGTGGGGTCCCGGCACTCCGTCGCCGCCGCCGCCCCCCTGGGACGTGGGGCGCTCGCGGCCGCGAGCGCCCCGCCGTCGGTCGGCGGGCTGCTGGGCGTCGCCGCCCGCCGGGGCCCACGTTGTGTCAGCCGGCTCCTGGCGTGGTCGCGCCGCAGCGCGGCCGACGTGCTCGGCGACTACTTCTCCCCCGGCTTCCTCGGACCGATGCTCACCGCGGGTCCGGTGGTGTGGGGCATCTCACCGCTGTGGCCCGGCACCGGGCTCGGGGCGGTCGCCCCGGTGCTCAAGCACCTCGTTCCCGCCGGCCGCCCCGTGGGCGGGAGCGGCGCGCTCACCGACGCCCTCCGCGCCGCCGTCGAGGCGGCGGGCGGGACGATCCGGACGGGCGCCGCCGTCGAACGCATCGGCTGCGAGCACGACCGGCTCCGCTCCGTCCGCACCCGGTCGGGCGACGAGCTGCTCGCCACGGCCGTGGTCGTGGCCTGCGATCCCCGCCGGGCGTTCGTCGAGTGGCTGGAGGGTGCTCCCCCGTCCGCCGGCGCCTTCCTCGGTCGCTGGACCTCGGCCGAGGTCGAGGACGGCTACGAGTCGAAGATCGACGCGCTCGTGACCGCGCTACCCCGCTACCGCGGCCTGGACGATGCCTCCTACGACGAGCTCGACATCGAGGTGCTCGGCCCCACCATGACCATCGGCCCGGATCCGACCGAGATCGACGCCGCCTACCAGGCCTCGACGCGGGGTCGCGTCGGCGATCGGCCGGTCATGCTGGCGAACCTGCCGACGGTGCTCGACCCGTCCATGGCGCCGGACGGGCACCACGTCTTCAGCCTCGAGGTGCTCTACACCCCGTACGCGCTCGACGGCGGTTGGGCGGGCTCCGCCGAGCCGGAACGCTGGCTCGAGCGCTACGCCGGCCTGCTCGAGCCGGGCTTCCTCGACCACATCGTCGACTGGCGGGTGATGACGCCGGAGCGGTACGAGACCGAGTTCCACATGCCCCGCGGCCACGCCACCTCGTTCGCCGGCGGTCCCGTCGCCGCGCTGACGGGACGGAGCGAGCGGGAGCGCAGCCGCTACCGCACCCCGGTCGACGGGCTCTACCTCACCGGTGCCGCGACGTTCCCGGGAGCGGGCGTCTGGGGCGCCCCCGGCCGCAACGCCGCCCACGTCGTGCTGAAGGACTTCGATCGCCCCGCCCGCGCCGAGCGCATCCGGATCCGGACCCTCGCCGCGGCGGCGCCGGCGGTCACGCCCCGACGAGGGTCGTGAACAGGAAGCCGGCCAGCGCCGACAACCCCACGAGACCACCGGAGCGGTGCAACGCCTCGGGCATCATGGTCTGGGTGATCACGGTCAGCATCGCCCCGGCCGCGAGGCCCTCGACCACAGCGAAGGCCTCGGTCGAGGCCTGCTGGAACATGACGCTGCCCACCGCGGCGCCCAGCCCGGTCACGAGGACGACGGATCCCCACAGCGTGGAGATGGACCGCCAGCCGAGGCCCTGCTCGCGCATGCCGACCGAGCTGGCGAGCGCCTCCGGGTAGTTCGAGAGCGCGATCCCGACCAGGAAGGACACCCGGAGCGCGTCGGCGCTCGCACCGATGACCACCGACTCGGGCACGCCGTCGAGCAGCAGCCCGAGCCAGATCGCGATCGGTGCCCCGCCGCCGGCGAGGGTGCGGGGCGCGTCGGGCAGCGAACCTCGGCGGACGGTGGCGATGGTCCGCCGCCGGGTCGTCGCCGCGGCGTCCGCACCGAAGTCGTGGTCGACGACCAGGTAGTCGTTCACGCGGTCGCTGTCGAGGAACGAGACGACCGCCCGCCGGACCGCCGGGTCCCGCTCGATCAGCTCTGCCAGGTCGGCGCGGCGGAGCACCCAGACATCGGTCGTGCGTTGGGCGATGGCGGCGGCGGAGTGCCTCGTCCCGGTCAGGCAGGACAGGGACCCGAACTCGTCCCCGTCCGACAGGACCGTGACGTCCGAGCCACCCGAGGCGCCGACGAGCGCGACCTCGCCGTCGGCGATGACGTAGATCCGCTCCGACGCGTCGCCGGGTCGGAAGAACACGTACCCGGCCTCGTGCTCCTCCGGGAACATGGCTCCGGCGATCCGGTCGAGCAGGTCCCGAGGGACGCCCCGGAACGGGTCGATCTCACCGAGGTGGTCGACGATGTGCTCCGGCGGGCCGGTGACCGCGAGGTCGACCAGCGGCGGGAGCCGCTCGATGCCCTCCCGTTCGATCGTCTCCGTCCACACCTCGATGTCGTCGTCGGCGATCTCCGGGTGGTTCGCCCGCAGGTATGCCCGGAGGTCGTCACCCCCGACCCGGTCGCGGAGTCGCTCGGCCAGCGCCGGGCACGCGCCGAGCACGCTGCGGAGGCGGCTGCGGTTGAGGCGGAGGACGTGGGCGTCGGTGACGGCGGTCGCGGTGGACCGGTGCTGGGTGCCGGTCATGAACGCGAGATGGCCGAAGGCCTGGTGGTGACGGATCGGGACCCGGCCCTCGGCGGTGTGCAGCGAGATCTCGCCACCGGCGAGCACGTTCAGGTGCTCGCAGGGATCCCCGTGCCGGTAGAGCACCTCGCCGCTGTCGAGGTGCACGGACCGGCACGCCTCCGCGATCGCATCGAGCTCGCGATCGGGCAGCCCGTCGAAGACGTCGATGCGCTCGAGCCGGTCGAGGATCCGTCGCCGGCGCCGCTGCTCCCGATCGCGCAGGAAGGTGATCGAGGTGGACGCCTTGCGCAGGAAGCCGCCGCGGGCGTTGATCGTGCGGTTGAGGGCCTCGAAGGCGACGCCGCCCCCGACGGCTCCCACGGCCAGCCACCCGACGTCGCCCGCCTCCACCGACGTCGCGACCAGATCGATCGTCACCGCCGAGAGCAGCGCACCGGCGCCGAAGGCCGTCAGGATGCCGAGCACGAAGTTCGTCGGCTTCCAGATCCGCGCCGTCAGCGCGCCGAGGCCGAGCGACGCCGCGGAGAGGACCCCCAGCAAGAAGGCGCCGAGCACTTCGCCCACGCCTCATCCTCCCACGGCGTCCCGAGCGGCGCGGCCGGCGAGCGCCGCCCGAACCTGCGACGCTGAGCCCGACGGCCGTGGGGACGGCCGGAGGAGGGGGAACGACGATGGACGCACGACGGATCGTGGTGACGGCGGTCGACGGCGACGGGAGGTCGGTGTTCGCCGACGACACCGAGATCGAGGCGCTGACGCTGGCGGCCTCGCCGGGTTCGGGCTTCTACCGGCTGTGGGGCTGGGACGGCCCTGCGACGGCCCCGAACGACGGCGCCCGCCCGGATGGCCACACGTTCTTCCCGCCGAACCAGGGAGCCCGCTGGTTGATCACGGTGTTCCCGCCCGACGACGCCGCCCCCGGCGGCGAGATCGACATGGAGGCAGCCCTCGCCGAGGCCGAGGAGAAGATGCCCGATACCGGCCGGTGGATGGAGCCCGACGAGCCGGGCATGCACACGACCGAGACGATCGACTTCGGCCTGGTGCTCGACGGCGAGGTCGAGCTGGAGCTCGACGACGGCGCGAAGGTCCACCTCCGCCCGGGCGACGGCGTGGTGCAGAACGGCACCCGTCACGCCTGGCGCAACCCCTTCGGCCGACCGTGCACGATGGCCTTCGTGCTGATCGGCGCCGACCGGGCCGGCTAGGCCACAACGCCGCTCGCTCGACGGGCCGCTCAGGCCACCCCGCCCTCCAGCGGGTCTCGGTCGCTCCACGGGAAGACGATCCAGTCGTCGGTGCGCTTCCACACGTACTCGCACTTGATCGACGACGCCGACTTCTCGTAGAGCACCGCGGACCGCACCTCGGCCACCTCGCCCTCCGCGAAGTCGTAGACGGCCTTGAGGGTCGCACCGGTGTCGGCGACGTCGTCGGCGATGAGCACGTTCGCGTCGCGCAGATCGACCTTGTCGAGGTACGGCGGCAACATGACCGGCATCTCCAGCCGCTCGTCGACCCCCGTGTAGTACTCGACGTTCATCACGTAGAGGTTCTTCACGCCGAGGGCGTACCCGAGCGAGCCGGCGACGAAGAGGCCGCCCCGGGCGATGGCCAGGATGATGTCGGGACGGAAGCCGTCACCGTGCACCATCTCGGCGAGCTCGGTCGCCCCCTTGCCGTACAGATCCCACGAGAGGATCTCCTTCTGGACCATCGTGCTCCTCGGTGGCGCGGTCGGCGTTCGCAGCAACGTAGTCCAGGGTCGAACACCGCCGGGACGCTCCGGAGGCGGCGCGGTACGGTCCGACGACATGCATCCGTCGGGTCCGGAGCTCGTCGAGTTGCACGGGGCATTCGTGACCGGTGACCTGCCCCGCGTGCGCTCGATCCTCGAGCCGCGAGGCGGTTTCCCGAACGCCGTGCCGGACCCGTCGATCGGCGTGCCGCTCGTCTACGCGGTCTACCACGCGCCACTGGAGCTGATCGCCGGCCTGCTCGACGCCGGCGCCGATCCGGATCTCGACGATGGCGACGGCTTCCCTCCGCTGTACGCGGCGACCGCGGACGAGCGCAGCGACCGGGCGACGATCGTCGAGCTGCTGTTGGACGCAGGCGCCGACCCCGACCGGCGCGGCCTCAACGACGAGACCCCGCTGCACGTCGCGGCGGCAGCGGGCGACCTGACCCTCGTCGAGCTGCTCCTGCGCCGCGGCGCCGATCCGGCCCTCGCCACGCGCATCGACGACATGGAGACGCCGGCGGAGGCGGCGCAGCGGCGTGGGCACGCCACGATCGCCGACCTGTTGCGCCGCCACGAGTGAGGACGACGCCCCACCGGCTCGTGCCCGGAGACGCAGGCTGACTACGTTCGAGTCGGACTCGTCCAGGGGGAACCACGATGACCGAGACCGTCACCGGGACCGATCGCTCGGCGGGGATCAGCTTCACGGAGCTGCTCGACCTCGACAGCCACCCGGTCAGCGCCGTGATGCGCGACGAGCACCCGCTGCCGCCGGGCAACACGAAGGTGCCGGCGCCCGTCTACTACGCCAAGGAGTGGCACGACCTCGAGGTCGAGAAGCTCTGGGGCCGGGTCTGGCAGCTGGCCTGCCTCGAGGAGGAGATCCCCGGGGTCGGCGACCACCACGTCTACGACATCGCCCACCTCTCGTTCCTGATCGTTCGGACGGCCCCCGACGAGATCAAGGCCTACCGCAACGCCTGCCTGCACCGCGGCCGCAAGCTCCGCGAGCACAGCGGGAGGGGCGCCAAGAACCTCCGGTGCGCCTTCCACGGCTGGTGCTGGAACAACGACGGCTCGTTGAAGGAGATCCCCTGCGAGTGGGACTTCCCCGACGTCGACAAGGACGAGTACTCGCTCCCCGAGGCGAAGGTCGGCACCTGGCAGGGGTTCGTGTTCATCAACCCCGACCGCGACGCCGAGCCGCTGGAGGACTTCCTCGGCGACCTGGGCGATCACTTCACCCACCTGCCCTTCGACCGGCGCCACAAGGCCGCCCACGTCGCGAAGGTCATGCCGATGAACTGGAAGGTCTGCCAGGAGGCCTTCATGGAGGCGTACCACACGGTCGCGACCCATCCGACACTGCTGCAATCGCTGGGCGACGCCAACAGCCGCTACGACGCCTACGGCAGCTACTCGCGGGCGATCTCACCGAACTCGGTCGAGAGCCCGCACCTCGACGGCATGCCCCGGTACGAGCGGCTCGAGGACGGGCGGCAGTTCGCCCGATACCGCCACCCGCTGAACGGGCACGTCTACGAGCGGGTCGAGCAGGGCCGGGTGCGGATCATCGACCTCGACGGCGGCGAGAGCTACGCCGACGACGACGGCCGCTGGGTCTCCGGGCCGATCACCCAGCCCGATCCCCACCTCTGCAAGTGGGTCGGCGGCGAGCTGCTCCCGGGCATGGAGGACGTCCCGCTGCTGCTGCCCGACCCGCCCGAGGGCATCGAGGAACCCCACGAGGTGCGGGCCTGGCTGGCGGAGCAGAAGCGAGCGAACCTGCGCGCCGAGCACGGCGACCTGATCGATCTCGAGAACGTCAGCGACGCCGAGATGCTCGACGCCATCTACTACTCGGTGTTCCCGAACTGGTCGCCGTGGGGCTGCTTCCACACGATCTTCTACCGCTTCCGCCCGAACGGCTCCGATCCCGAGACCTGCATCATGGAGGTCATGCTGTTCCCGCCGGCGCCGGACCCGGAGCGTCGCCCACCGCCGGCCGGCGTCACCCACCTCGGCATCGACGACGACTGGACGCTCGCTCCGGAGCTCGGCCCGCTGGTCAAGATCTTCCAACAGGACTCCCTGAACCTGCCCCACGTCCAGACCGGGCTGCAGGCCCAGGAGCAGCAGGAGGTCGTGTTCGCCTCGTACAACGAGACGAAGATCCGGCACTTCTACCAGCACTACTTCCGCTGGCTGGAGGTCGACGAGACGGCGGTCGACATCCGGACCTGAGGGTGAGCGCAAGCGAACCCGGGGCCCGAGCGGCCCGTCGAGCGAGCGGATGCGCAGCGCCACGGAGTGATGCGGAGCATCGAGGAAGCGAGACCAGAGCGGTGAGTGCTGAGGGTGAGCGCAAGCGAACCCGGGGAGGGGCTCAGGGGGCGGGTTGGTCGGGGCCGCCGAGGTAGGGGCAGTGGCGGCACCCCGAGTCGCAGCACGTGCCTCGCTCGATGAGGAACGCGGCGGTCAGGACCTGGAAGCCGGTCGCCGGGTCGCGGTAGCTGTCGCGCCCCGCTGCGACCGCATCGGCGTGCGCGGCGGTGATCTCGTTCCATCGGGGCGACCCGGGCGCGAGTCGATCGGGGTGTGGCCGGGCGATCGCGTCGGGTCGGGGTCGGAGCGGTGGAGCCACGGCGGGGGCAGGATCGCACGGGCGAGCGCCCCGGCACGAGTCGCGGAAGCGACCTGACGACCGGGCTGCGCTCGGACATGATTCGCGGGTGCGAGCCGCACGCGGTCGGACCGCCCGCCCCGTCGCTGTCGCCGTCCTCGCCACGGCGTTGGCCGCGGCGTGTGCCGGCGGCGACCCGGAGCTCGACCTCGGCGTTCCCGGTCCCCTGGTCGTCGCCAATCGGGGTGGTGAGCTGACGCTGGCCGTGGAGCGCATGGTCTCTCCGGGCTGGACCCCGAGCCGCTCGCCGTGCGATCACAGCTGTGAGCTCGTGGTCTCCGCCGTCATCGACCCGATCGCCGTGTTCGACGACACCGACGAGCCCGTCCCCCACCTGGTCGCGGCGATCGAGCCGGTGATCGACGTCGGCGAGGGTGCGGTGCCCTTCGGCAGCTGGGACCTGGTCATGCGGCCGGACCGCATCACCTTTCCTGACGGCACGCGGCTGACGCCGTCGATCCTGGCCGCGAACCTGCTCGCCCACCGGGCGCCGGACGCGCTCGCTGCCGGCGCCGTCCCGCTCCACAGCGTGGAGATCGTCGACCCCACCACCGTTCGGGTGCACTTCGCCGAGGACGGCGGCGTGGCGGGCAGCTCGGCCTGGGTGGAGTTCCCGGCTGCGCTCACGGGCCCGCTCGGCTGGATCGTGCACCCCGACGACCTGGTCGATCCGATCGACCGCCTGCCCAGGGGCACCGGTCCCTTCGTCGCCGCCGCGGCGACGAGCACGTCGCTGCGCCTCGAACGGCGCGAGGACCACTGGCGCTCCGGCGCCGACGGCGCCGCCCTGCCGATGGTCGATGCCATCGAGGTGGAGGTGTCGCCCAGCGAGGCGGTGCGTCGCCGGCGGGTCGAGATCGACAACCTCGACCTGGCGATCGCGTCCGAGCCCCTCCGGCGCGGCGACCTCGAGGAGGTGCCGGCCACGACGGCCGTCCCGGCACCGGTCGACGGCCTCCTGGTCGGGCCCAGCCCGGACGTCCTCGCACTGGTCCTCAACAGCGCGTCGACCGACTCGCTCGGGGCGGCGAACCCCTGGGCCGACGAGGCCAACCGACTCGCCCTCCTCGGCTGCCTCGACCCCGCCGGTCTCGTCCGTGAGCTACCCGAGCAGGCCGAGCCCGCCACCGGGCTGTTCCCGCCCGGGGTGCCAGGGCACGTCGCGGACCCGGCGCTCACACCGCCGGATGCGCTCGACGCCGCGGCCCACCTCCGCGGGCTCGGCGTCAGCGGCGTGAGGGTGGTCAGCGGTCCCGAGGACGGCGCGCAGGAGCTGGTGGACGAGCTCGCCCGCCAGCTCGGCCAGGGCTGCGACGTCGACGTGGTCTCCCTCGGGCTGGCGTCGGTGGAGCTCGACCAGGCGATCGAGCGCGGCGAGTTCGACCTCGTCCTGCTCCGCCTCAGCGGCGGCCAGGATCCCGACACGCAGTTCGCCCGGTGGTCGTCGGGGTCGGTGGTCGCCGTCGACGACAGCGGCGCCAACGTGGGTCGGGTGGTCGACGAGCGGGTCGACGCCGCCCTCGGGCTCATCCGCACCGTGCCCGATCCGGCGGTCAGGACGGCGGCGGCGATCGAGCTCGGCCGGGCGCTCAGCGAGTCCGGCCGAGCGCTCTGGTTGGCGTGGTTCGCCCCGGCCGTGGCCGTCGGGGACGGGCTGGTCGGTCTCGGCGCCGATCGCACCGCGGAGGGCGTCCCCCTCCGGCACCCGACCTTCGGTGCGTTCAGCCTGGCCACGGTCGGGTCCGCGGCAGCCGTCCCGCCCCCATGACGTGCGTCACACCGGCTAGGTTGCAGCGTGACGGGCGACACACCTACGTTGCGCCCGTCACGGAGAAGCATCCGTGCTCGACCTGACTTCGGGTGCGTCACATCCAGAGGGGGAACCACGTGAACAGATCGACGGGCTGGCTGCGAATCCTCGCAGTGCTCCTGGCCTTCGGGCTGATCGCCGCGGCGTGCGGCGGAGATTCCGACGACGGTGGCGACGACGGGGGCGACACCGACAGCGGTGAGGTCGACGAGGCGACCACCGAGGAGGACGGCGAGGACTCCGCACCGGCCACCACGATCTCCAGTGGTGAGGACGACCGCGAGACCGAGAGCGGCCCGGTCCGCGGCGGCACGCTCGTCTACGGCATCGAGGCCGACTCGGCCAACCCCTGGGTGCACTACGCCACGTCGTGCGCCATCTCCTGCTACGCCATCCTCGACGCCGTCGCCGACACGCTCTTCGTCACCGATGCCGAGGGCAACGCCGTGCCGTACATGGCCGAGTCGGCCGAGGCCAGCGAGGACTTCATGACGTGGACCATCACGGCCCGCGAGGGGATCACCTTCCACGACGGCACGCCCTTCGACGGCGCGGCGATCAAGGACAACATCGACGCCTGCCGGACGGCGCCGCTGACGGCGCCGGGGCTGTTCTTCATCGCCGACGTGCAGGCCGAGGGCCAGACCGCGACGATCACCACGTCGCTGCCCTACGTCGCCCTGCCCGAGGCGTTCGCCGACCAGCAGTGCGGCCACATGTTCAGCCCGACGTGGATGCGCTCGCTGGCCTCGTTCCCGCTGCTCACCGAGGAGGAGGCCGCGGCGGCCAGCGGCGACCAGAGCGCCCCGGTCGGTGCCGGTCCGTTCGTCTTCGAGTCGTTCACCCCGGGCAACGGCAACAGCTTCCGGGCCGTGCGCAACGAGGACTACTGGCGTGGTGACGGGCCGAACTCGGTGACCGGTGAGGGCCTGCCGTACCTCGACGCCGTCGAGTACGTCGTCGCCGTCGACATCCAGGGCCGCTCGAGCGGTCTGCGCGCCGGCCAGTTCGACATCATGCACACCGCGAACAGCGACGAGATCGTCCGCTTCCAGGACGACGACGAGTTCCTCACGCTGATCGCCAACGACTTCGGCGAGACGAGCTACATCCTCCTGAACGTCGCGCAGGGCGACAACCCGACGCTGGCCGCCCAGGCCGGCATCGACGCCCTGCCGATGGACCCGGGTGGGCTCAACGCGGCGAACCCGCTGATCCACGAGACCTGCCGTCGGGCGCTGGCCCACGCCATCGATCGTGAGCGGGTGAGCTTGGAGCGCAACGCCGGGCTCGCCCCGCCGGCCAACGGACCGTTCAGCCCGGCGCAGGTCGGCCACCTCGACGACACCGGCTACCCGGACTACGACCCGGACGCCGCTCTCGCCGAGATGGAGCTGTGCCTGGCCGACAACGGCACCGACACCATCGAGTTCACCTTCAACACCACCAACGATGCGTTCAACGTCGAGACCAACACGCTGATCGCCTCGATGTGGAGCGAGGTGTTCGGCGGCACCGTCAACGCCACGATCGCCCCGATCGAGCAGGGTCAGTACATCGGCCTGGCGCTCGCCGGCGTGTTCCAGGCGCAGGGCTGGCGGAACCACGGCGGCGTCGCCCCGGTGAACCAGTGGATCTGGTGGTCGTCGAACACGGCCTCGCCGATCGACCCGGAGAACGGCTCGCTGGCACTGAACTTCGGCCGGTTCCAGGATCCGGAGATCGACGCCGCCATCTTCACGCTGTGGACCAACCCGGACCCCGCGGCGCAGCAGGAGGCGGCCGAGACGATCAACCGTGAGTTCGGCACCCACGTCTACAACTGGTGGACCACCTGGACGGTCTGGGGCGTCATCGCCAACCCGAACCTCCAGAACCTGACCGAGCACCCGTTGCCCGACGGCGACGGCACGACGCTCCCGGTCCTGTCCGGCCGCCACCAGATCGCCCAGGTCTGGTGCACCGACGGCAACTGCCAGGGCTGATCCGTTTCGGGGTGGGGTGGGGTGCCGTCGAGGTGCCCCGCCCCACCCCGCCGACCGGAGGTGAGTGAGTGACCGCAGTACGGGAGCGCATCGGTCCGATCACGATCGGCGCCATCGCGCTCGTCGTCATCGGCGCGTGGTTCCTCCGGCCCCCGATGAGCTGGACGTTCGCGCTCCTCCTGATCGTCGGGGTGGCCGCGTCGACGATCGCCAACGGCACCTACGTGCTGCGCCGCCTGGCCGGCCTCGTGCCGGTGTTGCTCATCATCGCCTTCTTCACGTTCATCATCATCAACGCGCTCCCCGGCGACCTGGCGGTCAACATCCTCGGCCCGGGTGCGACTCCCCAGGCCGTCGAGGAGGTCCGCGAGGAGCTCAACCTCAACGACCCGGTGCTGTCCCGCTTCGGCGACTGGCTCGGCGACACCGTCACCGGCGACCTGGGTCGGTCCCGCATCCTGCAGGAGGACGTCGCCGACGGGATCTCACGGACGTTCCCGATCTCGCTCCAGCTCATGCTGTACGCCCAGATCATCTCCATCGGACTGGCCATCCCGCTCGGCGTGTGGGCCGCGTACCGCGCCGGCAGCCGGACCGACCGGGTGATCAACACGGCCGCCTTCGGCTTCCTGGCCCTGCCGAACTTCATCCTGGCCGTGCTGCTCGTCCTCTTCTTCGCCCTCGGGGGCCTGTCGATCTTCGGCACGCAGGTGGGGGTCGAGTGGCTCCCGGCGGGCAGATACGTCGCGTTCGGCGACGACATCGTCCTGCACTTCAAACACATGTTGCTCCCGGCGCTGTCGCTCGCGCTCGGCCAGGTGGCGGTCTACATGCGACTGCTGCGCACCGACATGATCTCGACGCTCCAGCAGAACTTCATCGACCTGGCCCGCGCCAAGGGCATCAGCGACAGCCGGATCCTCTGGCGCCACGCCCTGCGCCCGTCGAGCTTCACGCTCCTCACCGTCATCGGCCTCAACATCGGCACGCTGATCGGCGGGGCGCTCATCATCGAGTTCATCTTCACGCTGCCGGGCATCGGCACCTACGTGTTCGGGGCGATCATCGCCCGGGACTTCATCGCCATCCAGGGCGTCGTCCTGGTGATCTCGGCCGGCTACGTGCTCACGCTGCTCGTCGTCGACCTGCTCTACACCGCGCTCGACCCGAGGCTGCGCCATGCGTGAGCTCGTCGGGATCACCGTGCCCGCCTCACCCGTCGATCACCGCTGGAGCCACCATGTCCGATGATCTCGACGTCCGGCCCACGCTCCAGGACCCACCGCGCGGCACCGACGGCCCCGTGATCGAGACCGTCGAGGACGACGGCGACGACGGTCGCACGGCCAAGCGCAGCCTCGGCACGTTCTTCTGGATCGCCGTCGGCTTCCTCGCCGTCATCGTGCTGTCCGCGCTCTTCGCCGACCTGCTCCCGCTCAAGGACCCCAGCGAGACGTTCCGCGGTCGCTCCCGCGAGGGGCCCACGTGGGAGTTCCTGTTCGGCAACGACAACATCGGCCAGGACATCTTCAGCCGGACGATCTACGGCGCCCGCGTCTCGGTCTTCGTCGCCGGTGCCGCCACGATCATCGGCATCTTCTTCGGCAGCCTCATCGGTTTGGTCGCCGGCTACTTCCGAGGCCGCATCGACGGGATCCTGACGTCGACGGTCGATCTGCTGCTGGCGTTCCCGGCGCTCGTGCTCGCCCTGGCGCTGATCATCTTCTTCGACAACGAGGGCGACAACCGTCGGTTCTGGCTGACGGTCACGCTCGGCCTGCTGTCGATCGCGCCGATCGCCCGGATCGTCCGGTCGAGCGTGATCGCCTACTCCGATCGGGAGTTCGTCCAGGCCGCCCGGGTGCTCGGAGCCCGCGACGGGCGGATCATGTTCCGCGAGGTCCTGCCCAACGTCGTGCCGGTCATCCTCAGCTACAGCCTGGTCTTCATGGCCGTGCTCGTGGTGGTCGAGTCGGCCATCGGGTTCCTCGGCCTGTCGGTGCCACCACCGACACCGACCTGGGGCGACATGATCTCGAAGGGCCGCAACGAGCTCGAGGGCGCCGCGCACATCTCGCTGTTCCCGGCAGGCGTGCTGTTCCTCACCGTCCTCTCGCTCAACTACGTGGGCGACAAGCTGCGCGAGTTCTTCGACGTCCGGGAGTCGATCATCTGATGGCCGGGTCCGGCACCGCGCACCTTCGCGACGACGGCGACGTCATCCTCAGCGCCGAGCACCTCACCGTCGAGTTCCCGGTCGGCAACACCGGCCACGTCGTGCACGCGGTGTCCGACGTCAGCCTCGACCTCCGCAAGGGCGAGACCCTCGGACTGGTCGGTGAGTCGGGCTGCGGGAAGTCGACGACGGGGCGGGCGATCCTGCAGATGCCCCGGCCCGGTGCGGGTTCGGTCGACTTCGACGGGATCGACCTGACGACGTTGGAGCGCGAGCAGCTCCGGCGGACCCGCCGCACCCTGCAGATGATCTTCCAGGACCCGATCTCGGCCCTGAACCCGCGCCGAAAGGTCCGCGAGATCGTCGCCGAGCCGATCGACATCTGGTGGCAGGAGGAGTTCCCCCGGTCGCCGGTGAGTCGGGCCCTCGAGGTCTATGGGCCGTGGCTGGGCCGCTTCCTCACCCGCCTGTGGAGCGTCGCTCGCTACACGGTCCCGGTGTTCGCCCTGGCGATCCTGTTCTGGGTCGTGAGCGAGGCGGTCGAGGAGCGCTCGGCCGAGGACGCCCTCGGCTGGACCGAGAACGTCGCAGCGGTGCTCGGCGGCCTCGGAGCGGTCGTCGCCGTGCCGCTCCTCGCCGTCGCGCTGGCGCTGGGTCTGGTCTGGCTGGTGCTCGGCATCGTGTCGCCGATCGCCGCGATCCCGCGCTGGTTCCGCATGCGCTCCAAGCGGTCCGAGTTCACCGCGATGGCCGACGAGAAGGTCCGCGAGGTCCTCCACGCCGTCGGCATCGACGTCGACAACGCCCTCGACCGTCGCCCCCACGAGTTCTCCGGTGGGCAGGCGCAGCGGATCTCGATCGCACGAGCACTGGTGCTCGAACCCGAGGTGATCATCTGCGACGAGCCGGTCTCGGCGCTGGACGTGTCCGTGCAGGCGCAGGTGCTCAACCTGCTGGAGGACCTCAAGGAGCGGTACGGCCTCACGCTGATCTTCATCGCCCACGACCTCGCCGTCGTGAAGAACGTCTCCGATCGGGTCGCGGTGATGTACCTCGGCAAGATGTGCGAGGTCGCACCGCCCGACCAGCTCTACGTCGAGCCCCGTCACCCGTACACGTCCGCCCTGCTCTCCAGCGTGCCGGTGCCCGACCCCGAGGTCGTGCCGCGCATGCCCGAGGGGATCGAGGGCGACCTCCCGTCGCCGATCGCTCCGCCATCGGGCTGCCGGTTCCGCACCCGCTGCCCCCGGGCACAGGAGCGCTGCGCCTCCGACGAGCCGGTCATGGAGGAGATCTCCTCCGGCCACTTCGTGGCCTGCCACTTCCCGCTCGCCCCCGGCGAAGACACCGTCGCGACCGACGACGACTTCGTCGGCACCGCGGGTCGGGCCTGAGAGGACGACATGACCGACTCCCTGACGACCACCGCTCCAGCGCAGACGCTTCGCCCCAAGCCGCTCCTCGAGGTCGAGGACCTGCGGACCTGGTTCCAGACGCCGGGCGGCTGGCTCAAGGCCGTCGACGGGGTGTCGCTCACCCTCGAGCGGGGCAAGGCGCTCGGCGTCGTCGGCGAGTCCGGGTCGGGCAAGACGATCCTGTCCCGCTCGATCATGCGGCTGCTGCCCCGGCGCGGCCTGCGCACCGAGGGCTCGGTCCGCTTCGACGGCACCGACATGATGCAGCTCAAGCCCAAGGAGCTCCGCGAGCTCTGGGGGCCGCAGGTCGCGATGATCTTCCAGGATCCGATGACCTCGCTCAACCCGGTCATGAAGATCGGCCAGCAGATCATGGAAGGCCTGCGCATCCACCTCGGCATGGACAAGTCCGAGGCGAGGGAGACCGCCACCGCCCTGCTCCGCGAGGTCGGGATCCCCGAGCCGAAGCGGCGCATCGACGAGTACCCCCATCAGCTCTCGGGCGGCATGCGTCAGCGCATCACCATCGCGATCGCGCTGGCCTGCGGTCCGAAGCTGCTGATGGCCGACGAGCCCACGACCGCCCTCGACGTCACCGTCCAGTCACAGATCCTCGACCTGCTCCAGCGCGAGCAGCGCGACCGCGACATGTCGATCGTGATGGTCACCCACGATCTCGGCGTCGTCGCCGGGCGGACCGACGAGATCGCGGTGATGTACGCCGGTCGGATCGTCGAGCGGGCGCCGACGCGCCAGCTCTTCGCCAACCTCAAGATGCCCTACACCGAGGCGCTCCTGAACTCGATCCCGAAGCTCGAGTACCCGAGCCACACCCGCCTCGATGCGCTCGGCGGTCGACCGCCCGACCTGGTCAACGCGCCGAAGGGGTGCAAGTTCGCGCCGCGCTGCCCCTACGCCCGCGATCGCTGTCACCAGGAGGAGCCGCCGCTCATGGAGGCCGAGAGCCCGGGGCACGTCTTCCGGTGCTGGTACCCGGTGGGCAGCCCGGAGTGGACCGAGACACGAGAGCGGATGGGCGCCTCGACCGAGGTCTCCGTCGCTCCCCCAGCGGTCGGCTGAGCGCTCAGCGGTTCTTGTACTCCACCGGGTCCTTCGACAGGAACGAGCCCATCGCGGCGTGGGAGTCCTCGGTCGTGCCGGCGAGGATCTGCGTGCGGTTCTCGAGGTCGATGCCGGCCTGGAGGCTGGGGACCTCCAGGTTCGACCACATGACCTCCTTGGTCATCCAGACGCCGAAGGGGCTGTTGCCCACGATCAGACCCGCCGTCTCGTAGGCCGCGTCCAAGAGCTCGTCGTCGGGCACGACCTTCGTCGTGAGTCCGATCTCGTGTGCCTCGGCGCTGTCGATGACGCGTCCGGTGAGCAGCAGCTCCCACGCCCTCGACGCGCCGATCAGGCGCGGGAGCAGCCAGCTGACCCCGATGTCGCAGCCGGAGAGCCCGAGGCGGACGAACGCCGTGCCGAACCGGGCGCTCTCGGCGGCGATCCGGACGTCCGACGCGAGCGCCATGGCGAGTCCACCCCCGGCGGCCGGGCCGTTGACGGCGGCGATGACCGGTTGCTTGAGCGACCGGAAGGCCGGCACCAGCGTCGCGATGTGCTGCTGCACCGCGAGGCCGCGCTGAGCGTGTCCCTGGTCCTCGGTCCCCGGCACGACGCCGTAGCCCGTGAGATCGAGGCCGGCGCAGAATCCCCGGCCGGCGCCGGTGAGGACGACGACCCGGCAGTCGGCATCGGCCCGGATGGCGCGCAGGGTCTGGTGCAGCTCCTCGACGAGGTCGTAGGTGATGGCGTTCAGGCGGTCGGGCCGGTCGAGGGTGATCTGGGTGACACCGTCGAGGGGGTGGGTGATCGTCAGGTCGCTCACGTCGGGCCTCAGCGCAGCTGCAGGCCGCCGTCGAGCACGACGACCTCGCCGGTCAGGTACTTGCTGGCGAGCACCCCCATGACCGTGTCGGCGACGTCGTCCGCCTCGGCGCTCCGACCCAACGGGGTGGCGGTGGCCATGGCGGCGTGCATCGCATCCCAGTCGTCGGTCCACGGGGTCTTCACCAGGCCGGGGGCGACGGCGTTCACGCGCACCTCCGGACCGACGACGTTGGCCATCAGCTTCGTGAGGTGGTTGATGGCGGCCTTCGACACGGCGTACGGGATCGAGCTGCCCACCGGACGGACGCCGGCCACGGAGGTCACGTTCACGATCGAGCCCTCACCGCTCTCGCGCAGCGCCGCCATCGCCGCCCGGCTGAGGTACCAGGTGCCGAGCAGGTTCACGTCGAGGATGCGGCGGAAGACGTCGTCGGTCACGGCGTCGAGGTCCTGGTGCGGGATCACCTTCGTGAAGCCGGCGTTGTTGACCAGGATGTCGAGGCGGCCGTGCTCGTCGAGCGCGTGGCCGACGAGCGCACGGCACTGCTCCTCGTCCGAGACGTCGGCCTTGCAGTAGGTCGCCCGATCGAGCTCGTCGGCGAGTCGCTCACCGGCCTGGACCGACGACGAGCTGTTGACCACCACCGTGGCACCTCGGTCGGTCAGCTGGCGCGCGATCGCCTCGCCGATCCCACTGGACGAACCGGTGACGATCGCCACCCGATCCTCGAACGACATGTGGCCTCCCCTTCGCTGCGGACCGGGGCGACCCTAGTGCCGTGCCGGTCCGCCGCCGGAGGCCACCGCCGCCTCGGTCCGCTGCAGGAGGACCCTCGCCCGGTCGGTCGGATCGGGCCACCCCTCGCGCAGGGCACGCGACCGGACCTCCAGCGAGAAGGGCACGGCGTCGTCGAACAGCGCAGCGAACTCGTGGACCGGTAGCTCCCCGTCGCCCGGCGCGGCGCGAGCGTCGAGCGCATCGGTGACGATCTCGCGGGTGCTCCACCCCGCCGGCTCCGCCGGACCGTCGCACCACTGGACGTACGGGAAGAGGGCCGGATCGGCGGCACGGATCTCCGGGAACGTGGTCCCGGATCGGTGCACGTGGAGCTGGTCGACCAGGATCCCGACGTCGGGCTCGGCCACCCGTCCGACGACGTCGAGCGCGTCGGCGAGCGTTCTCACCGCCGTGAAGCGCATGAACTCCAGGCAGACGCGCACACCGGACGGCCGAGCTCGACGACAGAGCTCCCCCAGTCGATCCGCGGTGCGGCCGGCATCGTCGAACGACGAGATGGCGAGCACGTTCCGGGCGCCGAGCGCCGCGGCGATGTCGACGACGGCATCGCCGGTGTCACCGTCGGGACCGAGGCGGATCACCTCGACGTCGAGGGGTTGGAGCCCGGTGTCGTCGAGGCGCCGTCGCACCGCTGCGGTCGTCGCCGGGGTCCACGAGTCCGGGTCGTGCCACACGCCGGCGGCCGCCCAGCCGGCGTCGGCGGCCGACGTGACGAACGAGACCGGGTCGGCGGCCAGCTCGGGGGTGACGCCGGCGGCCAGCGAGAGCAGTCGACCCATGCGCGACGACGCTAGTGCGCCGCCGTCGGGCTACTCGGCGACGGAGGCGACCTCGATGCGGCCGGGCCCCAGCGCACGAGCGGCGTTGAGCGCCCGGAACGCCTCGTCGAGCAGCGACTCGGCGTCCATGGCATGGCTCGGGTAGCAGGCCAGACCGGCCGACATCGTCACGATGTCCTTGGCCGGGGTGTCGAGGAGCGAGCGACGGATCCGATCGGCGGCCCAGACGGCACCGGTCTCGGAGGTGTCGTCGAGCACGGCGGCGATCACCGCGGCATCGACGTGGCAGATCGTGTCGGAGTCGCGCATCGTGTTCTGCACGACGCGGCTCAGCACCCGGATCGCATGATCCCGCAGGTACGGCGCGAAGTCGTCGAAGTCGTCGATCTGGAACACGCCCAGCGCCAGGGGCTTGAGGGTCCGCCGGGCCAGGGCGACCTTGCGATCGAGGGAGATCACGAAGAAGCGTCGGTCCGGCAGACCGGAGACGCTGTTGAGGATCGACTCGTCGCTCGTCGCGCCGCTCGGTCGAGCGGTCTGGCGGCGAGGGGGATCGTTCCGGTCCATCACACTTCCATTGTCGGACATCTCGGGCCGGACTCAAGCCACCTGGGCCGTTCATTCGACCACACTGCGTGCAAACCGGGCTCAGGGTACGGGTCCACGGCCGAATCCGGTGCGATCATCCGCCGACCTCCAGGTGCACGAGCACCTGGTTGGCGTCGACCTGGTCCCCGACCGCCACCAGCACCTCGCCGACCACCGCATCGCCGGGCGCCACGATGCGGTGCTCCATCTTCATCGCCTCCATCACGACCAGGGTCTGCCCGTCGACCACCGCGTCGCCGGCCGCCACCTCGACGGCGAGGACGGTGCCGGGCACCGGGGCGGTCGGGCCGCCCCCCGCGAGCTCGGCGGACACCGACGGGAAGCGAGGTCGCTCCACCAGCTCGACCTGCCCGTCCGCGGTGCTCACCGACACCCGGTCGCCCCGCCACGCCACCAGCGCGACCCGGTGGACCCCGTCGAGCTCGAGCTGCGCCCCGGAGCCGTCGACGGCGACGATCCGGGCGTCGTGTTCCACTCCCCCGACGGCGAGGTCGAGGCGGCCGTCGACGCCGATGGTGTACTCCACGGCGACGTCGTCGTCGCCGACCGCGAACGTGGTGCGCTGGCGCTGGGTGCGCAGGTTCCGCCAACCGGACGGAGCGAAGCCCCAGTGCGGGTCGTCGCCACGGCGGTGGTGCTGTGCGACGGCGACCGCGGCGGCGCAGGCGAGCGTCCGCAGATCGTCACCGGGCCCTGCGGTGAGCACCTCGGGGTGCTCGTCGAGGAACGCCGTGCTGAGGTCGGCGGCGAGGAACGCCTCGTGCTCCAGCGTGGCCACGAGGAAGTCTCGGTTGAGGCGGACCCCGCTGACGCGCATGGCCCGGAGCTCACGGGCCAGCAGCATCGCCGCCTCGGTGCGGTCGGCGCCGAAGGCGATCACCTTGGCCAGCATCGGGTCGTAGAACGTCGAGATCTCCGACCCCGCCACGACACCGGCGTCGACCCGGACCGACGGCGTGCCCGCCGGCTCGAACTCGTCGAGCACCCCGAAGGTCGGCAGGAAGCCGGCGGCCGGGTCCTCGGCGTAGAGACGGACCTCGATCGCATGGCCCTCGGCGGTCACGTGTTCCTGCGCGAAGGGCAGCTCAGCGCCCTCGGCGATCCGGATCTGCAGCGCGACGAGGTCGAGCCCGCAGGTCTCCTCGGTGACCGGGTGCTCGACCTGCAGGCGGGTGTTCATCTCCAGGAGGAACACGTCGCCGCCGTCGACGAGGAACTCCACCGTGCCCGCTCCGACGTAGCCGATGTCCGCGGCGAGCCCCACGGCCGCGTCGTGCAGCGCGACCCGAACGTCGTCGTCGAGATCGGGCGCAGGTGCCTCCTCGACCACCTTCTGGTGGCGGCGTTGGATCGAGCAGTCCCGCTCGAAGAGGTGCACGACGTTGCCGTGCGCGTCGCCCAGCACCTGCACCTCGACGTGGCGGGGGCGTTCGAGGAGCCGTTCGAGGAACACCGTGCCGTCACCGAAGCTGGCCTCGGCCTCGCGGGCCGCCGCCACGACGGCCTCGGGCAGCACCGCCAGATCGTCGATGCGGCGCATGCCCTTGCCGCCACCTCCCGCCGACGCCTTGACCAGCAGCGGGAGCCCGACGTCGGCACCCGCTGCCGCGATCGACTCGGGTGGGTCGTCGGGAGCCACCTCCACCGACGGCAGGGTCGGCACCCCGGCCCGCCCGGCGACCCGCTTGGCCTCGAGCTTGGAGCCCATCACCTCGATCGACGCCGGCGTCGGGCCGACCCACACGAGTCCGGCCTCGATGACCGCTCGGGCGAACGCGGCGTTCTCGGAGAGGAACCCGTAGCCCGGGTGGACCGCGTCGGCACCGACCCGGCGGGCGGCGTCGATCACGCGCTCGACGTCGAGGTACGACTCCGATGCGGTGGCCCCGCCGAGCGGGACGGCGACGTCGGCCTCGAGCACGTGCGGAGCGCGTCGGTCGGGCTCGGAGTAGACGGCCGCCGTACGGACGCCGAGCTCGCGGCAGGTGCGGAAGATCCGGCGGGCGATCTCACCCCGATTGGCGACCAGCAGGGTCGTGATGCGCGCCATCGGCCCCTCCCTCACATCCGAAAGACGCCGAACGACTCGGCGCCCTCGACGGGGCCGCTGTGGGTGGCGGACAACGCCATCCCGAGGACCGTGCGGGTGTCGCGGGGATCGATGATGCCGTCGTCCCACAGTTGCCCGGTGGCGAACAGGGCCGTGGACTGCTCGTCGATCATCGCCTCGATCTGGGCCTTCTCCTGGGTGAGCGCCTCCTCGTCGACCTCGAGGCCTCGGCCGGCGGCGGAGCTGCGCCGCACGATGTCCATGACCCCGGCGAGCTGCTTGGGCCCCATGACCGCGATCCGGTGATTGGGCCAGGTGAAGACGAAGCGTGGGTCGTAGGCCCGGCCGCTCATGCCGTAGTTCCCGGCGCCGTAGCTCGCACCGATCATCAGGGTCAGGTGGGGGACGGTCGAGTTCGACACCGCGTTGATGAGCTTGGCGCCGTCCTTGATGATGCCGCCCCGCTCGTAGCGGCTCCCCACCATGAAGCCGGTGATGTTCTGCAGGAAGATCAGCGGCACGTCGGCCCGGTTGCACAGCTGGATGAACTGAGCGCCCTTCTGGCTCTCCTCGGAGAACAGGATCCCGTTGTTGCCGAGGATCCCGACCTCGAAACCGCAGATCGACGCCCACCCACACACGAGCTGGGTGCCGTAGAGCGGCTTGAACTCCTCGAACCGGCTGCCGTCGACCACCCGGGCCACGACCTCCCGGCAGTCGAAAGGTACCCGCACGTCGGGTGATGGCACGCCCAGGAGCTCGTCGGGATCGTGGACCGGCGGGTCGGCGGGTGCGGTCGGCCCGGGGCCCTGCTTGCGCCAGTTGAGGTGGCCGACGATCTGACGGCCGATCCGGATGGCGTCGAGCTCGTCGACCGCCAGGTAGTCGGCCAGCCCGGACTCGCGAGCGTGCATCTCCGCGCCGCCGAGGGTCTCCTCGTCGACGTCCTCGTCGATCGCCATCTTCACCAGCGGCGGGCCGCCGAGGTACGCCCGGGCGCGCTCCTTCACGAAGACCGTGTAGTCGCTCATGCCGGGGACGTAGGCGCCGCCGGCGGTGCAGGGGCCGAACACGATGGAGATCGTCGGGATGCCGGCGGCCGAGAGCTGGGTGAGGTGCTTGAAGCCGGCCCCGCCCGGCACGAAGATCTCGGCCTGGCGGGGCAGGTCGGCCCCGGCCGACTCGGTCAGGTCGATGTAGGGCAGCCGGTTGACGGCGGCGATCTCGTGGGCCCGCTGCCCCTTCTTCAGCGTCGACGGGTTGCTGGAGCCGCCCCGGACCGTCATGTCGGACCCGTGGATCACGCACTCGACGCCGCTGACCATGCCGATCCCGGTCGTGGCACCCGCCCCGACGGGATCGCCGGTCCCCCAGGCCGCGAGCGGTGACAGTTCGAGGAACGGCGAGTCGCGGTCGATGAGCAGCTCGATCCGCTCGCGCACGAGCAACTTGCCCCGATCGTGGTGCCGCTGGACGTACTTGTCGCCGCCGATTCCGGGCACCGCCCGCATCTCGGCGATCACCTCGTCGAGCAGGGCCTGCATCTCGGCCCGGTTCGTGCGGTACTCGTCCGATCGCGGATCGAGACGCGTTCCCAGCACGTCCACCCGTCGCCCTCCCTCTCGGCTGCCGTGGACCCTACTGCTCTGGTCAGGGCGCTCGGCCACGCTCCGGCGGGGCGAGGTCAGGGGCGGTGGCTCAGCACCTGGTGCAGCAGCATGCCGACGATGAGCGGGGGCTCCGCCCGTCCGGCGACGATGCCCTCGACCTGGTCGATCCCCAGCCGCTCGACGATCTCGAGCACGTCTCGATGGTCCACACCGGCCCCGACGGCGGGGACGCCGTGCCGAGCGACCATGCGGATGATCTCGGCCGTCTCGTCGACCGCCGCCGGCGACGTGGTCACCGCGCCGACCAGCGCGGCGTCGAGCTGGACGACGTCGACCGCGCCGTCCTCGAGCCGGTCGAGGATGGGGTGGCCGGGCGTCACGTCGCCGGCCATGATCCCGACACCGGCGCGGCGGATCGCCCCGAGCACCTGCGGGTCGGCGTCGACGATCGCGTCGGCGGGCCACCGCACGCCGAGCCGATGCCGACCGGCCGCGCAGCTTCGCCCGGCCTCGACCACCGCGTCGGCGAGGGCGTCGAGACCCGACGCGCCGATGAGCGACGCCCAGACCACGGTGCCGTCGGAGGTGTGCGCCCACTCGTCGAGGCGGCGGGCGGCGTCCGCGAGCACGTGGGCGTCGAGGACGGCGTCGTCCCCGGAACGGGTCGCGAGCTCGATCACCCGGTCGCTGGCGAGCACGTCGTGGTCGGGTCGACGCCAGCGCACCTCGGAGCGCAGACCGGCGACGCCGTCGAGCGCACTCGAGGCGACCGGCCGGTAGAGCACCTGCACCTCGTCGTCCACCAGGGCGCGCTGGATCTCGCCGTCGGCGGTGCTGAGGCAGCCGGATCGCGAGGTCACTCCATCTCCATCGGTCCCGCGACCCCGGAACTCAAGACGCATCGTCGGTTGGTCCACTCAACGGACCGAGAGGGTGGCGCACGTGCCCGATGTCACTGCAAGCTCGGGCGGTGACGTCGCCAGCCACCACCCCGCCGACCTCCGACGACGCCCGCGTTGCGAAGCGGGAGGCCGCCCGCCGTTCCACCGGGCGCGTCGACTGGTCGTCCTGGCCGGCCTACGACGAGGCCGCCGCCGGGCTCCCGAACTACTGGTACCCGGTCGAGTGGTCCTCCCAGGTGGGCCGCTCACCGACCGGTGTGCGGGTCTGCGACACGCCGCTCGTGCTCCAGCGCGACGAGCACGGCGCGGTCCACGCGCTCCACGACCGCTGCCTGCACCGCGGGGTGAAGCTCTCGCTCGGCACCGAGGAGTTCCCCAACCACGTCACCTGCCCGTACCACGGGTGGACGTTCCGGCTGAGCGACGGCGAGCTGACCGCGGTCATCACCGACGGCCCCGACTCGCCGATGTGCGGCAAGGTCAAGGTCGCCACCTACCCCTGCGAGGAGGCCGTCGGGCTGGTCTGGGTCTTCGTCGGCGACCGCGAGCCCCATCCCCTGACCGACCAGCTCCCACCCGAGCTCGTCGATCCGCCGGAGTACGCCGTCGGCGGCCGGATCGAGGACCGGCCCGGCAACTGGCGCCTCTACGCGGAGAACGGCTTCGACGAGGGCCACGCCAAGTTCCTCCACCGCACCTCCAAGTGGCGGATCTTCAAGACGATGCCGACGTGGAACAAGATCCACATCCACCGCGAGGGGCGCTGGATCTACCGGATCGAGGACGAGCGGTACTGGGAGGCGGAGTTCCCCGGGCTCGGCACGTGGTCCAACCGCCGGTGGTGGAAGATCGAGCCGAAGCAGGCGGCGGGCGAGGGCAAGACCAACCTCGGCAACACCGGCGGCAACGAGGCGCCCGATCCCTACATCGCGTCGCAGGGCTTCCCTGGCTTCGCATCGCTCTCGCTGCCCGGTGTGCTGCGCATCGCCTACCCGCAGTTCATCCACTACGAGTTCTACGTCCCGATCGACGCCGAGCGCACGAAGTACGTCGGCGTGATGACGCAGTTCAAGACCGGCCTGAGCCGGGCGTGGTTCTACGCCCGGTACCTCGGCGGCATCCGCTGGCTCTTCCACGGGGACTTCTCCTCGCAGGACCACTGGATGGTGTCCGAGACCGACGCGCCCCCCGAGCGCCTCTACCGGCCCGACGCGTCGCTGTTGGAGTGGCGTCGGCTCGTCGAGGAGGGGAACCCGTTCGATCCACCGGCCGAGGACGCCCCGTCCGAGGTCGCGGTCGAGCTGTGAGCCGCACGGAGACGGGCCGCAGGCCCGGCCCGAAGGCGAACGAGGTGACATGGTGAGCGCACACCCCCTCGATGCCGGGCCGGAGCCGCCCGGCCGCCGGGTGACCGCTCGCGACGGCAACAGCTACCACGTGATCGAGCTCCACCCGGCTGGGACCGTCCACGCCGCGACCGCGGTGTTCCTCCACGGGGGCGGACCGGGATGCTCGTCGTGGACCGACTTCGGCCCGGTCGCCCCGCGCTTCGCCGCCGATCGGCCCTGCGTGCTGGTCGACCTGCTCCAGTACGGACGATCGTCGAAGGCCACGATCACCGGACCCCGATGGAGCTACCTCGCCGCCTCGATGGTGGGCCTGTGGGACGAGCTCGGCCTCGACGAGCCCGTCGATCTGATCTGCAACTCCTGGGGCGGCACCATCGCCATCGCCCTCGCGTCGGAGTACCCCAACCGGGTCCGCTCGATGGTCATCACCGGATCGATGCCGGTCTTCTACGGGCCGCTCGCCCCGCTCCCCGAAGGCGCTCGGCGGGGGCGCCGCGCCCGCGACGCCTACTTCGGCGGCGAGGGGCCCACGCTCGACAAGATGCGCGAGCTCATGGCCGACCTCGAGTGGTTCGACCCGGCGGCGATCCCGGAGTCGACGGTGAGGTTGCGCTACGAGCAGTCGCTCGACACCGAGGAGATGGCCCTCGCCGCCCACTCCGACGACCTCCGTGGTGAGTGGCAGGACCTCGAGGACCACCTCCGCACGATCCGGTGCCCGACCATGTTCGCCTGGGGGATGCACGACGCGTTCCTGACCCCGGACTACCCGCTGATGCTGGCGCGCATGGTGCCCCGAGGGCAGCTCTACGTGATGGACCGCGCCTCGCACCATCTCCAGGAGGAGCGGCCGGCCGACTTCCATCACGTCGTGTCCGGCTTCCTGAACGCCTCACACGAACCGGTGGTGCCCTCATGAGGAAGCTGGTCCTGCTCGTCGTGGTCGCCGCGCTGGCGTCGGTCAACCGCGAGCGCCTCGTCGACCTGCTCACGAAGACGACCGGGACCTGGGTCGGCTCACCGACCCCGACGCCCAACGCCGAGGGCCCGTGACCGGAGCCAGCGCTGCGGCCGTCGCGGCCATCGACACCGAGCGGCTCTTCGCCACCTGTGCCGCGATCGTCGACGTCCCGTCCCCGACTGGCCGCGAGCGGGCGTGCGCCGAGCGCATCGTCGACCTCCTCGACGCCGCCGGCCTCGACGGTCGACTCCTGCCGCTCGACGATCTGGCCGCCAACGCCTGGGCACGCCTCCCCGCCGCCGGGCCGCGGGCGGGTGACGGTCCGACGCTGCTGCTGTACGCCCCGATCGACACCCTGACGACGGGCGCGGTCGACGACGACGTGCCACAGGTCGGCGAGACCGTGGAGGGCCACCTGCTCCCGCGGGCACGCCGCACCGGCGATGTCGTCACCGGTCTGGGCGCGCACAACCCGAAGGGGCACGCCGCCTGCATCGTCGAGGCGGTCGCCGCGATCGCAGCATCCGGCGTCGAGCTCGCCGGCGACGTCGTCGTCGGCTTCGGCGCCGGCGGCATGCCGACCTTCGCCGTCGACGATCCGGACGATCCGCTCCAGCGGGCGAACACCGGCCACGGCGTCGGCGCGTCGTTCCTGCTCGAACGGGGCGTCTGGCCGGACGCCGCGGTCATCGCCAAGTCCGGCTGGTTCGTGCAGCACGAGGAGGTCGGGCTGGCCTGGTCCGACATCGTGGTGGGCGGCACGCACACCTACGTCGGCGCCCGGCACCGCCTGCCCTACCGGAACGCGATCGCCGACGCCGCCCGCGTCGTGCTCCACCTCGAAGCAGCGTTCGCCGGCGCGGAACGCAGCTCACCGACGCTGAGCCCGCAGGCCATGGTCGCCGAGATCGACGGCGGCTGGCGCCGCATGGCGGCCTTCCTCCCGGCCTCGGTCCGGCTCCGGGTCGACCAGCGCATCCTGCCCAGCGAGTCGCCTCTCGATGCCCACCGACGCCTGGAGCAGCTGCTCGACGAGCTGCGGGCCGACGACCCCCATCTCGACATCCGAGCGGAGCTCATCCTCGCCATCAGCGGCACGGTCACCGCTCGAGACCACTGGGTCTGCGCCGCCGGCCGACGTGCCTGGGAGGCCACCACCGGTGAGGCTCACACCGATCCGACCGGTCTGAGCGGTTCGACCGACGCCAACATCCTGCGCGGGCGGGGCGTGCCCACGATGCGGATCGGCCTCCCGAAGGTGCACGTCGACGGCACCGAGCTCGGCTTCGCCGAGGGGATGAACACCGTCGACGTCGCCGCCCTCACCGCGCTCACCGAGGTCCTGGTGCGAACGACCGTCGACGTGTGCTCGAGACCCCGGAGCGAGCTGCGATGAGCACCGTCGTCCGCGGCCTGATGGCCTCCCACACCACGCTCATGAACACGAGGTGGGACGAGGTCGACCATCTCGACCGAGCCCACGCGTTCCGTGACTCGCTCGGGGCGGCCCGCGCCGCGCTCGCCGAGGCCGACGTCGATGCGGTGGTGATCATCGGCCCCAACCACTTCCGCGGCTTCTGGCTCGACCTCATGCCGGCGTTCACCGTCGGCGTCGGTCAGGTCGTCGGAGCGGGTGAGCACGGGACGCCGTCCGGACCGCTCCCCGTGCTCCCCACGCTGGCCCGCCACCTGCTCGAATCGCTCCACGCCGACGGCTTCGACGCCGCCTTCTCGCTGCGGCTGCAGGTCGACCACGGCATCACCCACGCCGTGCAGTACGTGGTGCCGGACGGGGTCCCGATCGTCCCGGTGATCGTCAACAGCTTCGCGCCGCCGCTCCCCCGCCTCGATCGCTGCGCCGCCCTCGGCGAGTCGATCGGGCGGGCGATCGTCGCGGACGGCGCCCGGCACCGCGTCGCCGTCATCGGCTCCGGCGGGCTCAGCCACCGGCTGCCCTTCCCCGACTGGCGCTCCCCGGCGAGCGACGACGACGAGTTCCTCGTCGAGTCCTGGATCGAGGGCAGAGACGGGTGGCAGCGCTTCGAGCAGCGGCGACGGAGCATCGTCGTCGCCGCCCCGCCCGACCTGAACCCGGACTTCGACGAGCGGGCGCTGGCGCTGCTGGCCGCCGGCGACGGGCGCTCCCTCCTCGGCCACGAGGACGACCTGGTCGAGGTGGCTGGCAACGGCGCCAACGAGCTCCGCAACTGGATCGCCACCGCTGCCGCGTGCGGTTGGGCGCCGGCCCGCACGCTCGCCTACTCGCCCATGCCCGAGTGGCTCACCGGCATGGCCACCGCACTGATCGACGACCCCGAGGAACCCGAATGACCGCCTGGCTCGATCTCACCGGCATCCCGTTCTGCGTCGACTGGGTCGATGCCGACGGCGTCCCGACGCGTCGCCTCGTCGCGGGCGAGGGACCCGACGTGGTGTTCCTGCACGGGACGAGCGGCCACCTGGAGGCCTTCACCCGCAACTTCGCCGCCCACGTCGAGGCCGGCTACCGCTGCCACGCGATCGACATGCTCGGCCACGGCTACACCGGCAAGCCGGACTACGACTACGAGATCCCCCGCTACGTCGAACACCTCCGGGGATTCCTCCGCGGCGCTGGGATCGACCGGGTGAACCTCGCCGGCGAGTCCCTCGGGGGCTGGGTCGCGGCCGTGTTCACCGCCGAGACGCCGGAGCAGGTCATCTCGCTGCAGCTGATCGCCTCCGGGGGCACCAAGGCCAACCCCGAGGTCATGGAGCGCATCAAGACCTCGACCCGCACGGCCGTCACGTCCGACGACATCGATCTCACCCGCCAGCGCCTCCACCTGCTGATGCACGATCCGGAGAAGGACGTCTCCGAGGAGCTGGTCGAGGTCCGCCACCGGATCTACCACCAGCCCGACTTCGTCGAGAACGTCGACCACCTGCTCTGCCTGCAGGAGATGGAGGTCCGCCAGCGCAACCTGCTGCGTCCCGAGACGTTGGCGAAGCTCGGCGCCGTCCCCACCCTGGTGATCTGGGGCAGCAACAACCCGTTCGGCGACGTGCCCGAGGCGACCAAGATGCACGAGAACATCCCCGGCAGCCGGTTGGAGATCTTCGAGAACTGCGGTCACTGGCCGCAACACGAGCACCACGAGCGCTACGACCCGCTCGCCATCGCGTTCCTCGACGAGCACAACGGGCGGGCGTCGTGAACGACGTCGAGCGACTCGCCGACCGGCTCTGGGTGGCGGCCCAGCAACGGACCACCATCGAGCCGATGGGCGACGAGCTCGCCCGGATCGGCGACGACCTCGTCGAGACCGCCTACGCCGTGCAGCAGCACAACGTCGACCGCCGCATCCGCGAGGAGGGCGCCCGGGTGTGCGGCCGCAAGATCGGCCTCACGTCGGTGGCGGTGCAGCAGCAGCTCGGGGTCGACCAGCCGGACTTCGGCGCCCTCTACGCCGACCGCTGTCACGGCAGCGGCGAGACGATCCCGTTCGACGTGCTCCAGCTCGGCCGGGTCGAGGCCGAGGTCGCGCTGGTGCTCGGCGACGACCTCGACCTCGGCACCCACACCGTCACCGACGTGATCTCCGCCGTCGACTACGCCGTGCCCGCGCTCGAGATCGTCGGCACCCGCATCGCCGACTGGCGGATCACGCTCGGCGACTCGATCGCGGACAACGCCTCGGGCGACCGTTTCGTCGTCGGCCTGCAGCCGGTGCCGCTGGCCGGCATCGACCTGGCCGCGATCGAGATGTCGATGCAGGTGAACGGCGAGGTGGTCTCCGCGGGCACGGGTGCCGACTGCATGGGCAACCCGCTCTTCGCCGCCCGCTGGTTGGCCGACACGCTCTCCCTGCGGGGCACGCCGCTGCGGGCCGGCGACGTCGTGCTGACCGGTGCGCTCGGCCCGATGCACACCCTCTCCGCCGGCGACTCCGTGACCGCCGACCTCGGCGCGCTGGGCACGGTGTCGATCGGGATCGGGTGACCGTCACCCGCCATCGCTCGATCGAGGTCGGCTGGGGCGTGGTGCACGTCAGGGAGGTCGGCGCCGGACTCGGGCGGCCCCTCGTGTGCCTGCACCAGACCCCACGCTCCGGCGACGAGTTCGCCGAGCTCCTCGACGAGCTCGGCGACCGTCGGCACGTCGTCGCCCTCGACCTGCCCGGGATGGGTCGCTCGACGCCGCACCCCGACGGCGCCACGATCCCGGCGTACGCCGAGGCCACCGTCGCAGCGATGGCAACCCTGGGCGGGGCGGTCGAGCTGCTCGGCCATCACACCGGCGCCGCCGTGGCTGCGCAGGTCGCCGCCGACCGGCCCGACCTCGTCCGCCGGCTGATCCTCAGCTCGCCGCCCTGGGTCGACGCCGAGCAGCGGGCGGTGCGGGCCGCTCGGCCAGGTCCGGGCATCGACGAGATCGAGCGATCCGACGACGGCGCCCACCTCGGCGCCCTCTGGACGGGGCGGGCCGGGTTCTACCCGGCGGGCCGGCCGGATCTGCTCGACCGCTTCGTCGCCGACGCGCTCCTCACCGACGACCCCCACGCCGGCCACCGGGCCGTGGCGGGGTGGGTGATGGAGGACGCGCTCCCCCGCCTCGCCGACCTGCCCGTCGTGCTCGTCGACCACGTCGAGGACCCGTACGCCCACCCGTGGATCGAGCGCTGGCAGGCCGCGCTGCCGCGGGCGACGACGCTCACCGTCGAGGACGGGATGGTCCCGTTCGAGCTCACCGGCCGCCGCACGGCGATCGAGCTCGACCGGCTGAGCTGAGCTCCGCGGAGGGCAGCCGGCAGCTCGGGGCGCCTCTACGCCGCTCCTCGGCGAGCTCCGCCGCACGCGACTCCGGTGGACCGCAGCTCACGGCCCGACGCGACCCCACGGACCCCCTTGGTCCCACCTTGTAGCGACACCACCCCGGACGGACCGAACCTGTCGCTCCGACACGGAACCCACGACCCACCCGACCGCGGCGGGCGTTCAGCAGATCCGGGGCAGCTGCTCGCCGAGGGGGCGGTCCACGATGCGGGTCGCACCGAGGCCGGTGCGGGCGACGACGACCCCGGGGTGCTCCTCGGTCACCTCGCCGATGACCACGGCGTCACGACCCCGGTCGTGGCCCCGCATGGCCTCGACGATCTCGTCGCAGCGGTCAGGCGGCACGATGGCCACGAGCTTGCCCTCGTTGGCGACGTGGATGGGGTCGAGGCCGAGGAACCCGCAGGCCGCATCGACGGCCTCGGGCACCGGCAGCGCCCGTTCCTCGTACTCGATCCCGACGCCGGCCGTCTCGGCGATCTCGCACAGCGATGCCGCCACACCCCCTCGGGTCGGGTCGCGCAGCACGTGCAGGTCGTGTGTGACGTCGAGCATGGTGGCGACGAGTCCGTTCAGCGCGGCGGAGTCGGTGCGCAGCTCGGTGCCGAACTCGAGGCCCTCGCGGACACTGAGCACGGCGACGCCGTGGAGGCCGATCTCGCCGCTGACGATCACCCGGTCGCCTGGTCGGGCGCGCTCGGGTCGGATGTCGACGCCGTCCGGGATGAGGCCGACCCCGGCGGTGTTGACGTAGAGGCCGTCGCCGCTGGCCGCCTCGACCACCTTCGTGTCGCCGGTCGCGAGCCGCACGCCGGCCTCGACCGCGGCCTCCCCCATCGAGGTGGCGATGCGGGCCAGCTGGTCGAGGGGCAGTCCCTCCTCGAGGACGAAGCCGGTCGACAACGCCACCGGCGTCGCGCCGCTCATCGCCAGGTCGTTGACGGTGCCGTGCACGGCCAGGTGGCCGATGTTGCCCCCGGGGAAGAACAGCGGCTGCACGACGTAGGAGTCGGTCGTGAAGGCGACCCGGGCACCACCCAGATCCAGGACCGCGGAGTCCGTCGGCGTGGCGTCGGCCGCGGCCGGACCGAACGCGGGGAGGAACAGCTGCTCGACCAGCTCGGCGCCGAGCTTGCCGCCGCCGCCGTGCCCCAGCACCACCCGGTCCCGATCCCGGATCGGCATCGGGCAGGACCAGCCCTCGACGTCGACGGTCGTCGACTCGTCAGACAACGGACACCTCGACCTCGCTCGGGCCGTCGAGGCGCCGGTACTGGAAGTAGGCGGCGCAGGCACCCTCGCTCGACACCATCGTGGCCCCGAGCGGAGTGCGAGGCGTGCAGCTGGTGCCGAACGCCTCGCACTCACTCGGCTTGATGAGGCCCTGGAGCACCTCACCGGCCCGGCAGGTCTCCGGCTCGTCGACGTGGAGGTCGCCGACGTCGAACCGGATGGCGGCGTCGAAGTCGCGGTAGTCCGCGCTCAACCGCCAGCCACTGCCCGGGATCTCCCCGATGCCTCGCCACTGGCGATCGCAGACCTCGAACACCTCGGCGAGCATCCGCTGCGCGCCCGGGTTGCCCTCGGGTCGGACCGCCCGCTCATAGGCGTTGTCGAGCTCGGCCCGCCCGTCCTCGAGCTGGTGCACCGTGCGACGGATGCCCTCGAGCAGGTCGAGGGGCTCGAACCCCGTGACCACGATCGGGACGCCGAACCGCTCGACCAGCGGCTCGTACTGGCGGGTACCCATGACCGTGCAGACGTGGCCGGCGGCGAGGAAGGCCTGCACCCGCGACGTCTTCGACGACATCAGCGCCTCGATGGCGGGAGGGACGAGCACGTGGCTGACCAGCACGGAGTAGTTGTCGAGCCCACGCGCCTTGGCCTGGTGCACCGACATCGCGTTGGCCGGCGCGGTCGTCTCGAACCCGACGGCGAAGAACACCACCTGCCGGTCGGGGTTCGCCTCGGCCAGCTCGACGGCGTCGAGCGGCGAGTAGACGACCCGGACGTCACCGCCGGCCGCCTTCACGCCGAACAGGTCGCGGTCGCTCCCGGGCACCCGCAACATGTCGCCGAAGGAGCAGAAGATCACGTCGTCGCGGGCGGCGATGGCCAGCGCCCGGTCGATCATCTCCAGCGGGGTCACACACACGGGGCAACCGGGGCCGTGGATGAGCTCGACCTCGTCCGGGAGCAGCTGATCGATCCCGTTGCGGACGATCGAGTGGGTCTGACCGCCGCAGACCTCCATGATCGCCCACGGCTGCGTGACCGTCGCAGCGATCTCGTCGAAGAGCCGGCGGGCGAGATCGGGGTCGGCGAACTCGTCGAGGTACCTCACGACGCGACCTCCGGCGACTCCACGCCCAGCTCCTCCTCGAGGATGCCCAGGCTCTCGAACATGGCGAGGGTCTCCAGCGCGGACGCCTCGTCGAGGAGGGTGATGGCGAAGCCGGCGTGCACGATCGTGTAGTTGCCCACCTCGGCCTCGGGCACGTAGGCGAGGCAGACGTCCTTCGTGACGCCGCCGAAGTCGATGGTGGCCATGCGGGTGCCGCGCTCCTCGCGGATCTCGAGGACCTTGCCGGGTACGCCGAGGCACATGGTTCAGCTCCTGGTGTGGGCGGCGACGAGCGCCTGGCCGAGGGCCAGACCGCCGTCGTTGGGTGGGACGAGTCGATGGGTGAGCACGTCGAAGCCGTGGTCGAGCAGCCCACGGCGCACGAGCCCGGTGAGCAGCACGTTCTGGAAGACGCCGCCGGTGAGGCCAACCACGCCGAGCCCGGTGTCGTCACGGGTCGCGACCGCCACCGCGAGCACGGCATCGGCGACGGCCAGGTGGAAGGCGAGCGCCAGCGCACCGGGCTCGACGCTGGCGCGGACGCCCTCGGCCAGCGAGCCCAGCACCGGAACCGGGTCGATCACGGCGCCGTCGACCTCGAACGGCGCCACGTTCGCGGCGGTCGAGGCCTCCGCAGCGGCGATCTCCAGCTCGATGGCGGCCTGCGCCTCGTACGTGATCCGGTGTCGGATCCCGAGGATCGACGCCACGGCGTCGAAGAGGCGCCCCATGCTCGTGGTCGGCGTCACCCCGACGCGGCGTTCGACCTGCCGCTCGATCACCGATCGCTCGACGTCGTCACACGCGAGCGTGCACGGCAGCCCGTCGGCATCGAGACCGGCTGCGGCCAGGTAGGCCACGGCGAGCCGGCACGGATTGCGGACGGCGGCATCGCCACCCGGCAACGGAAGTGCGGCGAGGTGTGCGGCACGGGCGGCCGACCGGTAGTCGGCGACGAGCACCTCGCCACCCCACACGACGCCGTCGTCGCCGTAGCCCGTGCCGTCGAAGGCGACGCCGATGACCGGCTCGCCGCCGTCGTGGCCGTGCTCGGCGAGGAGCGCCGCCACGTGGGCGTGGTGGTGCTGGACGGCGACGGGCGCGGCGCCGGGGAACCCGCCGGCGACCCGGCGGCTCAGGTGGTCCGGGTGGGCGTCGTGGGCGACCACCTCCGGCTCGACCTCGTACATGCGCGAGAACTGCCGCACCGTGGCGTCGAGCGCCGTGAGCGACTCGAGGTTGCCGAGATCGCCCACGTGCTGGGTCATCCAGGCGTGCCGACCCGTGGCGACGCAGCCGACGTTCTTCAGCTCGCCGCCGACGGCGATGGTCGGGGGGACGTCGATCGGCAGCGCGATGGGCAGCGGGGCGTAGCCCCTCGACCGGCGAAGCGGCTGGACCTCGCCGCCGACGACCCGGACGACGGAGTCGTCGCAGGGCACGTGGATGGGCCGGTCGTGATCCAGCACGGCGTCGGCGAGCAGCGGGAGCCGACCGGCGGCGTCCGCGTCCTCGAAGCAGATCGGCTCCTCGGAGACGTTGCCCGAGGTCATGACGAGGGCGTCGGGCACGACGGACGTCCGACCGGGCACCGCGGCGAAGAGCAGGTGGTGCAGTGGCGTGTAGGGCAGCATCAGCCCGACGAGCGGGTTCCCCGGCGCGACGAGCGGCGACAGCTCGGTGCCAGGCCGCTGCCGCACGAGGACGATGGGCCTCGCCGGGTCGGCCAGCGCTCGGCGCTCGGCGTCGTCGAGCACCGCGAGCCGCTCGGCCACCTGGAGATCGCGGACCATCACGGCGAACGGCTTGTCGACCCGGCCCTTGCGCTCCCGCAGCACCCCGAGGGCCTCGTCCGATCGGGGATCGACGGCGAGGTGGTAGCCGCCGAGGCCCTTGACCGCGACGATCCGTCGGGCGGCCAGGAGATCGTGCACCCGCGCGACGACGGTGTCGGTGCCCTCGGTGTCGCCGTCCGCCCCGACGAGACGGACCCGTGGGCCGCACTCGTCGCAGGCGAGGGGCTGGGCGTGGAAGCGTCGATCGGTCGGGTCGTGGTACTCGTCAGCACACGCCGCGCACAGCGAGACGATAGGAAGAGCGTCGTGT
>JBCBSZ010000071.1:0-34638 GCA_039818945.1 Actinomycetota bacterium | reverse complement strand
CGATCACCGGGTCGAGTCGGCCGCTGCGGGCGTCGTCGGTCAGGTCTCGACCGAAGCGCTCCAGCGCCTGGTAGCTGTCCTCGGGGTTCTGCGAGGTGACCCGATGCGACCCGCGGACGTCGCGCAGGGCGGCGAGCAACGCCTCGCGGTCGAGGTCGAGCCGGGCGGCGACGGCGAGGAGCAGGTGCTCGGTCGAGAGGTACTCGTCGTGGAGCTCCTCGCGGGCCCGATCGGCCACGTCGACGGTGCTGCGCAGGTCGCGGGACAGCGTGGGCTCGGACCCGCCGTAGGCGCGGGGCAGCTTGGCCAAGCGCTCCTCGACGCCGTCGCGGATGACCTTCGGCTGGGCCCCGACCCGGCTCAGCACCGGCAACACGACGCCGTCGGCCTGGCCGAGCAGCGCGGCGATCAGGTGGTCGACGCCCACCTCGGCGTGCGACGAGGAGCGAGCCGCCTCGATGGCGGCCTGCATCGCCTCCTGGGTCTTGATCGTCCACCGATTCGGGTCCAGTGCCATGCCACCCATCCTAGGAGGAACTGAGAAAACTTGCTACGTCTCGACTCAACTTCGGGGACTCAGGTGGGTCGCCGCGGATGGCGGTCCGACCACAGGATCACGTCCTGGCGCAGCGGGACGAGGTCGCGCCGCTGACGGCGCTCGGCGTCGGCCACCTGGCGCCGCGCCGCCTCGGTGAGCTGGCTCAGCTCGGTCCGCAGGCGCAGCACCTCCTCCTCGAGCTCGAGGACGCGGCGCACGCCGGCGAGGTTCAGGCCCTCGTCGGTCAGCTCGGAGATCCGGGACAGCCGCTGGATGTCGCGCTCGGAGTACCGGCGGCTGCCGCCGGGGGTGCGCGAGGGCTCGAGCAGGCCCTTGCGCTCGTAGATGCGCAGGGTCTGGGCGTGCAGCCCGGCCAGCTCGGCCGCCACCGAGATGACGTAGACCGCACGATCGAGATCGGGTCCGCTCATGACGATGCCTCCTTCGCCGTGGTGCGCCGGCCGCCACCGGACCGGTCGTCGGCCAGCCCGTCCGCGAGCAACCCGGCCCGCGGATCGAGCCCGAGCGCCCGCTCCATCGCCTCGACGGCGGCGCGCTGATCGTCGTCGAGCTCGTCCGGGACCGCCACCTCGACGCCGACGAGCAGGTCGCCGGTGCGGCCCTTGTGCTCGACGCCGCGTCCACGGAGCCGAAACCTCCTGCCCGTCGAGGTGCCGGGCGGGACCTTCACGGTGACGGTGGGGCCGTCGAGCGTGGGGACGGTCAGGTTCGTGCCGAGCACCAGCTCGCCGTAGGTGACCGGCACCGTCAGATGCAGGTCGTCGCCGCGCCGCTCGAAGCGCTCGTGGGGGCGGACCTGGACGACCACGAACAGGTCGCCCGGCGGTCCGCCGAACTGCCCCGGCCGGCCATGGCCCCGCACCCGGATGCGGCGTCCGTGGTCGACGCCGGGCGGGATCCGGACCTTGACCGGATCGGCGCCGACGAGCACCTCGGTCGTGACGCCGCGGATGGCGTCGAGGAAGTCGAGGTGCAGCTCGGTCTCGAGATCGGCGCCGGGGGTCGGCCGGGGCCGGGCCCCACCGGCGCCGGGACCGTCGGCCCGGCCGAACAGGTTGCCCAGCAGGTCGCCCAGGCCTCCACCGCCGAAGTCCGAGAGGTCTTCGAAGCGGACCTGGCGGGTCCCGCCACCCGGACCGCCGGCGAAGCCACCGGTCATCGGGCCGAGCCGACGGAGCTCGTCGTACTCGGCCCGCTTCTCCGGGTCGCCGAGCACGTCGTAGGCGGCCGAGATCTCCTTGAACCGGGTCTCGTCACCACCCTGGTCGGGGTGGTGGGTCCGGGCGAGGGATCGGTACGCCTTGGTGATGTCCTTCTCGGAGGCGTCGTCGGACACACCGAGCGCCGCGTAGAAGTCCGTCTCCAACCACTCTCGCTGCATCACGCACCTCCCTTCCCGCTCACGTCGCCTTCTGGCGGCTCCGCCGCTCCGTGCGGCTCCTTCCCGCTCACGTCGCCTTCTGGCGGCTCCGCCGCTCCGTGCGGCTCCTTCTCGCTCACATCTCGTCCTGGCGGCTCGGTCAGCCGGCCACCTTCACCATCGCCGCCCGGAGGACCCGGTCCTCCCAGCGGTACCCCGTCCGCAACACGTCGGTCACGGTGTCGGCCTCGTGGCCCTCGGCGGCCGGCTCGACGAGCACGGCCTCGTGCCAGGTCGGGTCGAACGGCTCGCCGACCTGCCCCACAGCGGTGAGGCCCTGCTGCTCGAGCGCGCCGAGCAACGCCTTGACGATCGGCTCGACCCCGTCGACCCCCGAGGCCTGGGCGGCGTCGCACGCATCGAGCACCGGCAGGAGGGTGTCGACGAACCGACCGATCGCCGACTTCGCGGCCTCGGCCTGGTCGCGCTGCGCTCGCTTGCGCAGGTTGTCGAAGTCGGCGACCGAACGCAGGAGCTGGTCCTGCACCCGGTCGCGCTCGGACGTGACCGACTCGAGCTGCTCGATGAGCGCCTCGACGTCGAGCGGAGCGGACTCCGGGGCCGGGCCGTCGGCCTCGACCCCGGTGACCGGCACCTCGACCTCGGGCGCCTCGTCCTCGGCCGGAGCCGGACCGGAGGCGTCGAAGGAGAGGTCGACGCCCGATTCGGGCTCGGAGGTCACTTCTCCTCGTCCTCGACGATCTCCGCGTCGACGACGTCGTCGTCGGCCGCGGTGGCCGACTCGGAGGCCGCGTCGGCCTGCTGGGCGGCCGCCTGCTCGTAGAGCTTCTGGGCGAACGACTGCGACACCGCGCTGAGCGCCTCGGTGGCCGCCTTGATGGCGTCGATGTCCTCACCCTCGAGGGCGGTCTTCAGCTCGCCGAGCTTGTCCTCGACGGCCGACTTCTCGTCGCCGGAGAAGTCCGCGCCCTGCTCACGGAGCACCTTCTCGGTCTGGTACACGAGCGAGTCGGCGTTGTTGCGGACCTCGACGCCTTCCTTGCGCTGGCGGTCCTCCTCGGCGTGGGCCTCGGCGTCCTTGACCATCCGGTCGATGTCGTCGGTGTTGAGCGACGACTGGCCGGTGATGGTGATCGACTGCTCCTTGTTGGTCGCCCGGTCCTTCGCGGACACCTGCACGATGCCGTTGGCATCGATGTCGAAGGTGACCTCGATCTGGGGCACACCGCGGGGAGCCGGGGGCAGGTCGACCAGCTGGAACTTGCCCAGCGTCTTGTTGCCGCCCGCCATTTCGCGCTCGCCCTGGAGCACGTGGATCTCGACCGACGGCTGCATGTCCTCTGCCGTGGTGAAGACCTCGGTGCGCCGGGTCGGGATGGTGGTGTTGCGATCGATGAGGCGGGTCATGACCCCGCCCTTGGTCTCGATGCCCAGCGACAGCGGCGTGACGTCGAGGAGCAGGACGTCCTTGACATCACCCTTGAGGACGCCGGCCTGGACCGAGGCGCCGATGGCGACGACCTCGTCCGGGTTGACGCCCTTGTGGGGCTCCTTGCTGGTCATCTCCTGGACCAGCTCCTGGATGGCGGGCATCCGGGTCGAGCCGCCGACCATCACGACGTGATCGAGGTCGTTGAGGTCGAGGCCGGCGTCCTTGATCGCCTGCTCGAACGGCTTCTTGCACCGCTCGACCAGCTCGGCGGTGAGCTCCTGGAACTTCGCCCGCGACAGGGTGTAGTCGAGGTGGATCGGACCGGCCTGGGTGGCGGTGATGAAGGGCAGGTTGATCTGGGTCGACTGCGTGCCCGACAGCTCGATCTTGGCCTTCTCCGCCGCCTCCTTGAGGCGCTGGGCGGCCATGCCGTCGGCGGACAGGTCGACGCCGTGGTCGTTCTTGAACGAGGTGACCAGCCAGTCGATGACCGCCTGATCCCAGTCGTCACCGCCCAGTCGGGTGTCGCCGTGGGTGGACTTCACCTCGAAGACGCCGTCGCCGATCTCGAGCACGGACACGTCGAAGGTGCCGCCACCGAGGTCGAACACGAGGATCGTGTGATCGTCCTCGTCCTTGTCGAGGCCGTAGGCGAGCGCGGCGGCGGTCGGCTCGTTGATGATGCGCAGGACCTCGAGGCCGGCGATCTGGCCCGCCTCCTTGGTGGCGGTGCGCTGGGCGTCGTCGAAGTACGCGGGCACGGTGATGACGGCCTGGGTGACGGTGTCGCCCAGGTAGGCCTCGGCGTCGCGCTTGAGCTTCTGCAGCGTCCGGGCGGAGATCTCCTGCGCGGTGAACGGCTTGCCGTCGATGTCGACGGTCCAGTCCGTGCCCATGTGGCGCTTGACGGAGATGATCGTGCGATCGGGATTGGTGATGGCCTGGCGCTTGGCGACCTCGCCGACGAGCACCTCGCCGTCCTTCGAGAAGCCGACGACCGACGGGGTCGTGCGGGACCCCTCGGCGTTGGCGATGACGACGGGCTCACCGGCCTCGAACACCGAGACGACGGAGTTCGTGGTGCCGAGATCGATGCCGACTGCCTTGGGCATGGGGGGTCCTCCTCAAACAGAGCGGTCCGGCGGTCTGAGGACCGAGGATACGACCCCCACCGGGGAATTCCACAGTCGGGCGAAGGAAACCTGAGTCGAACGCGCTCAGGTTGCCTGGGTGCGGTCAGCCGGTCTGCTTGGCGACCGCCTCCGCGGCCGCGGCGATGGCGTCGGCGTCGCCCAGGAAGCGCCGCTCGGCGGTCGGCCGCAGATCGTCGTCGAGCTCGTAGAGCATCGGGACGCCGGTCGGGAGGTTGAGGCCGGCGATGTCGTCGTCGGAGATGCCGTCGAGGTGCTTGATCAGGGCCCGGAGGCTGTTGCCGTGGGCCGAGACGATCACCCGCTTGCCGGCCCGGAGGTCGGGCACGATCGCGTCGTGCCAGTAGGGCAGCAGCCGGTCGACGACGTCGGCCAGGCACTCCCCCATCGGCATGAGGTCGGGCGGCAGGTCGGCGTAGCGAGGGTCGCTGCTGACGTCGAACTCCGACCCCGCCTCGACCGGCGGGGGCGGCGTCGCGTACCCCCGGCGCCACGCGTGGACCTGCTCCGCACCGTGGCGCTCGACCGTGGCCTTCTTGTCGAGGCCCTGCAGCGCCCCGTAGTGGCGCTCGTTGAGGCGCCACGACTTGTGCACGGTCAACCAGAGGAGGTCGAGGCGGTCGAGCACCAGGTGCAGCGTGCGGATGGCCCGCCGCTGCATCGAGGTGTGGGCGACGTCGAAGCTGAGCCCCTCGGCGGCGAGCGCCTCGGCGCCGGCGCGGGCCTCGGCCACGCCCTGGTCGGTCAGGTCGACGTCGACCCATCCGGTGAACAGGTTCTTCTGGTTCCAGACGCTCTGGCCGTGACGGACCAGGACCAAGGTGTGGGTCATGGCCGTCACGGTACCGCGGGCCCCGGCGGCCGATTCCCGCCGTCCGGCGCGAGCTCAGAGCAGTCGGATGTCCACGTCGTACTCGGGGAGCCGCCGATCCGCGGTGAGCAGCGTGAGCCCCTCGGTCCGCGCCTGGGCGACGAGCATGCGATCGAAGGGATCCCGGTGCAACGGCGGCAGCTCACCCACGGCGGCGCCGTGCTCCAACGTGATCGGGAGCGGGCTCAACCCGGCTCGTTCGACCTGCGCGACGAGGTCATCGGGTGCCCGGAGCTTGCCGAGCGCTCGCTTGACGACGACCTCCCACGGGACCACCGCGCTGACGAGCACGGCGGTGCCGGGATCCGAGAGCTCGTCGAGGACCTCCGCAGGCACCGCGCTCGAGCCGGCGAGCAACCACAGCACGACGTGGGTGTCGAGGAGGTAGCCGCCCGCCGACCGGCTCACACCTCGTCGCCCTCGAAGGCCAGGGCGAGCTCGTCGAGCGGCTCGTCGAAGTCCTCGGCGATCCAGACGTCGTCCTCCGCCCACGCGGCGAACCGCCGGGGCTCGGACTCGGGCTCGTACGCGCTCAGCACCGCGACCGGGCGGCCGCGCGGACCGATGAGCACCCTCCGCTCCCCGTCGCGGACCTCGTCGATGAGGCGCGAGAGCTGGGCCTTGGCCTCCGAGACGTTCAGCACGCGGTCCATGATCGTCAGGCTATCGAACCAGACCAGACCAGACCAGGTCGTGCGCGGGCTCAAAGGGCTTCGATGCCCCGTTCGCCGGTGCGGATGCGGGTCACGTCGCTGACCGGGGAGACCCACACCTTGCCGTCGCCGATGCGACCGGTGCGGGCGGCGCCGACGATGGCCTCGACGGCCTCGTTCGCCTGGGTCTCGGCGACGACGACCTCGATCTTCACCTTGGGGATGAAGTCGAGGTGGTACTCGGTGCCGCGGTAGGTCTCGGAGTGGCCGCCCTGGCGTCCGAAGCCCTTGACCTCGGTCGCGGTGAGGCCGTGCACATCGACCTGCTTCAGCGCCTCGACGACGGGCTCGAGCTGGTGGGGCTTGACGACGGCGGTGACGATGGAGAGCACGAGGGCGAACCTACTGACTCGGGGCCGGGACGGCGAGAGCCGGGGACCACTGGTCCCCGGCTCGGTCACCGTTCACGACGTTGTGAAGGAAGCTCCTCGGAGGGTCAGCCGCCCTCGGAGGGGGTCGGGGTGGCGGTGGTGCCGCCCAGGGCGGCGAGCTCGCCATAGCCCGGGGCGCCGTGCTCGGAGACGTCGAGGCCGGCGGCCTCCTCCTCCGGGGACACCCGCAGCATGCCGGCCGACTTCAGGGCGAAGAACAGCGCGCCGGCGGTGACGCAGACGAAGGCGAACACGGCGACCACACCGACGATCTGGTCGACGAGGAGCCCGCCGCCGCCGCCGAAGAAGAGGCCCTCGGCGCCGACGAAGTCGTCGTAGGCCACCGGGTCGACCGTGGCGTCACGGGAGGCGAACAGCCCGACGGCGATCGTGCCCCAGGCGCCGCAGACGCCGTGGACCGAGACCGCGCCGACCGGGTCGTCGACCCCGGCCCGCTCGATGCCGAGCACCGAGAAGACCACGATGACGCCGGCGATCATGCCGGTGAGGACCGCCATCCACGGGTTCATGACGTAGGTGCCGGCGGTGATGCCGACGAGGCCGCCGAGGATGCCGTTGCCGGTCATCGAGACGTCCGGCTTGCCGGCGATCGCCCAGATGGTGAGCATCGCCACGAGACCGCCACCGGCGGCCGAGAGCAGCGTCGTGACCGCGATGCGGGGCACCTCGAGGTCGGCGGCGAGCTCCGAACCCGGGTTGAAGCCGAACCAGCCGATGAAGAGGATGAACACGCCGAGGATGGCGAGCGGCACCGAGTGGCCGAGGATGGCCCGCGGCTTGCCGTCGGGGCCGAACTTGCCGATCCGGGGGCCGATCACGATCGCACCCATGAGGGCGGCCCAGCCGCCGACCGAGTGCACGATCGTCGAGCCCGCGAAGTCGTGGAAGCCCTGCTGAGCGAGCCAGCCGCCGCCCCACTGCCAGTTCACGACGATCGGGTAGATCACGGCGGTGATCACCGCGGTGTAGGCCATGTAGCCGACGTACTTGGTCCGCTCGGCGAGCGCCCCGGAGACGATCGTGGCCGCCGCCGCGGCGAAGGCCGCCTGGAAGAAGAAATCGACCGGGATGCCCAGCCCGCTCTCCGGTGCGGCCGAGTAGTCACCGAAGTACCAGCCGAAGCCGACGAGGTCCTCGCCGCTGTAGGCGATGTGCATGCCGACGAGCGCGAACAGCAGCACGCCGATGCACATGTCCATCATGTTCTTCATCATGATGGCGGCCGAGCTCTTGGCCCGGGTGAGTCCCGCCTCGACCATGGCGAAGCCGGCCTGCATGAAGAACACCAGGACGCCGGCGACGAACACGAAGATGTTGTCGAGGATCGTCTGGGTCAGCAGCGCCTGTGCGCCCGCGTCGTCCTGGGCGCCCGCTGGGCCCGCCAGACCGACGACTGCGAGCACGGCGACGAGCCCGCCCAACAAGAACCTTCTCTTCACTGGGATACCTCCCTCGGGAACGAACGCACCGTAGGAAGGGCCCGTTTCCGCTCCATTCGATGCGTGTTACGCGTCGCTGTCCAAAACCTGTTCGCTGTCTTTCGTCACCTGTCGGCGATCTGCCCCCGACCTGGCGGAACCGTCAGCCGTCGGCGAGGGCCATGAGGTAGCCGCGGTGGCGGACGGTGCGGACCTCCAGGCCGAGCGGCTCGAGGCGGCGTCGCAAGCGCAGGATGCGGACGTCGAGGAGGTTCCGGTTCGGCACGCCCTCCGGCCAGCCGGCCTTCGTCAGGACCTCGCGGGGCACGACCGACCCCATCCGCTCGACGAGCTCGGCGGCCAGGCGAGCCTCGACCGGCGGCAGGACGACGCTGCGGCCACCGAGGTGGAGGATGCCGTCGCCGTCGAGCACCGGCCGGCGGGCCTGCTCGATGCCGAGGCGGAACTCGAGCCCGCGGATCCGGGCCCGGACGTCCTCCTCGCTCGCCGGCATCCGGACCCAGTCCTCGAGCGGATCGGCGATCTCCGGCGGCGGCGCGGTCGGTTCGACCAGGAGCAGCCTCGCCGTGCCGTTGCCGCGCAGATCATCGATCCGCACCGCGTCGTGTGGCCACCGGACGACGACGACATCGCTCATCGCCCCAGGGTCGACCACGGGGATTTCCGTGATGTTTCCCTCGGATTACGGCCGTCTGGACTCGTGTCCGGCGGCGGCCCCGGCAACGAACCAGCAGCCCCTGAGGGATCGGACCTAACGTGACGCCATGGCACGCCGCAGCGACCTGGTCTCCCACCTCAAGAACATCGAGCTCTTCGCCGGGTTGTCGAAGGGGGAGCTGGGCAAGGTGGCGGCGATCGGGACCGAGCGGTCCTTCCCGGCCGGCACCACGATCGTGGAGCAAGGCGAGATGGGGCGCACCGCCTACGTCCTGCTCGACGGCACCGCCGTCGTCCGCCGGGGCAATCGGAAGGTGGCCGAGCTGGAGGTGGGCGCACCGGTCGGCGAGCTGTCGCTGCTCGATCACGGACCCCGCACGGCGTACGTCATCGCCGAGACCGACGTGAGCGCGCTCGAGCTGAGCGCGAAGGAGTTCGCCTCGCTGCTCGAGGAGTTCCCGAAGGTGTCGAGCAAGCTGCTCGCCGCGCTGGCCGGCCGGGTGCGCGACCTCGACCGCAAGGTGTTCGGTTAGCCCGAACACCCGAGGAGGAAGGTGTTCGGTTAGCCCGGACACCCCAGGGAGAAGGTGTTCGGCTCGCCCGAACACGAGGGACTTCCTACCTACTCCTGGGCCGGATGCGCGGAGTAGGTTCACGACTCGTATGAGCGCTCCTGCCGACACCTCCACCGAGACGTCCGCGAACCGACTCCGCCCCCAGCACATCGTGCTGGCGCTCGGCGTCGGCATCGGGCTCTTCACCCTCCTGTCCGGGATCCTGCCGTCGCTCACGGGGTGGGAGAACGACAACGAGGTCCACCGCACGGTCTTCGTGAACGTGCCCGCCGGGATCAAGGTCGCGTTCTACACGGTGGTGCCGATCCTGTTGATCTGGGGCGCCGTCAACTTCGCCAACCGGGTCAAGAACTGGGAGCGGGGCGCTCCCGACAACCGGAAGACGACGCCGAAGAACCTCAAGCGCCGCCTCGAGGACTTCCGCGCCGGCACCTCGATGCAGACCCTGCTGCGCGAGCCGGGCGCCGGCCTGATGCACGCCGCCATGTACTTCAGCTTCCTGGTGCTGCTCGGGGTCACGACGACCCTGGAGGTCGACCACCAGCTGCCCGAGGGGCTGAAGTTCCTCCACGGCGACGTGTATCGCGGCTACTCGCTGGTCGGCGACGTGGCCGGCGCCGTCTTCGTCGGCTCGGTCGTCTGGGCGATCCTGCGCCGCTACGGCCCGAGGGCCTGGCGGCCGTACCGGATCCGCATCAAGTCCAAGCCCGAGCACGCGCTCATCCTCGGCACGCTCCTCGCCATCGGCGTCACCGGCTTCGGCGCCGAGATGTTCCGCATCGCCGTCGAGGGCCGCCCGAGCTACGAGCAGTGGTCGGTGATCGGCTACCCGCTCGCCGGGCTCGTCGACGACTGGTCCAACGTCGCCGGCTGGCACCAGGCCTGGTGGATCGCGCACGCGTTGAGCTTCGTGGTGTTCCTCGTGATCCTGCCGATCACGATGCTGCGCCACATCTTCACGTCGCCGCTCAACATGTACCTGCGCGACCGCGAGCGCCCGAAGGGCGCCATGCGGGCCATGCCCAACCTCGAGGAGACCGAGCTCGAGACCTTCGGGGCCACGGCGGTCGAGGACTTCACGTGGAAGCAGCTGCTCGACACCGACGCCTGCACGATGTGCGGGCGGTGCACGAGCGTGTGCCCGGCCCACGCCACCGGCAAGCCGCTCGATCCCCGTGAGATCGTGCTCAAGACCGGTGAGGTCATGGCCGCGACCGGGTCGCCGGTCGTGTCGCCGCCGATCGGGACGGTGCCCGAGATCACCGTCGAGACCAACTCGATCTTCGAGCGGGTGAGCCACGACGAGATCTGGGCGTGCACCTCGTGCCGGGCCTGCGACGAGATCTGCCCGGTGAACATCGAGATCTTGGACAAGATCCTCGACATGCGCCGGTACCTCACGCTCATGGAGTCGGAGTTCCCGACCGAGCTGGGCGGCGCGTTCCGCGGCATGGAGAACAACGCCAACCCGTGGAACCTGTCGCAGACCGAGCGGGCCGACTGGGCCGACGGCCTCGACGTGCCGGTCGTCGACCCGGGCGACCCGCTCGACCACGAGTACCTCTACTGGGTCGGCTGCGCGGGCTCGTTCGACGACAAGAACAAGAAGGTGTCGCAGGCGACCGCCGAGCTGATGCGCCGGGCGGGGATCGACTTCGCGATCCTCGGCCCCAACGAGATGTGCACCGGCGACTCGGCCCGCCGCTCGGGCAACGAGTACGTGTACCAGATGCTCGCCATGCAGAACATCGAGGCGATGAACGGCATGGGCGTGAAGAAGATCATCACGCAGTGCCCCCACTGCTTCAACACGCTCATGAACGAGTACCCGCAGCTCGGCGGGCACTACGAGGTCGTGCACCACTCGCAGTTCCTGGAGTGGCTGGTCGACACCGGCAAGCTCGACCTGTCGACGGCCCGGCTCGAGGACCGCATCGTCTACCACGACAGCTGCTACCTGGGCCGCCACAACGACGTCTACCTGGCACCGCGGAAGGTCATCGGCCAGCTCGGCGGCGTCGAGATCGTCGAGGCCCCCCGCAACGGCACCAAGGGCATGTGCTGTGGTGCCGGTGGCGCCCGCATGTGGATGGAGGAGTCGACGGGAACGAAGGTCAACGACGAGCGCTCCCGCGAGCTCGTCGCCACCGGTGCGTCGCGGGTCGCGACCGCCTGCCCCTTCTGCTACATCATGATCGACGACGGCGTGAAGGGCATGGGCCACGACGAGGACGAGGTCCAGGTCGCCGACGTGTCGATGCACCTCCTCGAGGCCATCCGCAACGGCGAGTCCGACCGGTACTCGTCGCTCCAGGCGGGTGACCTCTCGCCCAGCAGCGGCGACTGATCTCCGGCTCCCTCCGGCGAGGGAGCCCGGATCCGTCCCCCGGCCGACGACAACCGAGGCGCCGCGGTCGACACTGCGATGGTGACCCGCCGCCTCCTGCCCTCGCTCGTCGTCGCCGGACTGCTCGTGGCCGCCTGTGCCGACGGCGACGGCGACGGCGACACCGCCACCACGACCACCGCGGCCGCAGCGACCTCCGCGACGTCGTCGTCGGTGCCGACCACGTCGAGCACGGCACCGCCCACCACCCAGGCGGCGTCCGCCGCGTCGCTGGACACCCGGTTCGACCAGATCGTCGGCTGGCTCAACGGCGAGCCGTTCGACGAGGACGACTTCGACGAGGGCTTCGACCCGACGTTCCGCGCCCAGATCACCTACGAGGAGCTGTCGGATCTGGCAGGGCCGCTCCTGGCGTCCGGTCCGTGGCGCCTCGTCTCCGAGGAGCGCAGCCCCGACGGCGTGGCGTTGGTGGCGCAGCTCACACCGAGCGACGGCAGCGACGATCTCGCGCTCACCCTCGTCGTCGGCGCCGACGACGCCGCGCAGATCGAAGGGCTGCTGTTCGCGCCCGCCGTCGACGTGGAGCCCGCCGCCGACGCCGAGGAGGCGGCCGATGCGCTGGTCGAGCTCGGTGAGGTGGCCGTCGGTGTGTTCGAGGTGACCGACGGCGAGTGCGCCGCGCCGGTGCTCGAACGGGGCGCCGACGTGCAGGCCCCGATCGGGTCGGCCTTCAAGCTCTGGGTGCTCGGCGCGGTCGTCGATGCCGTCGATACCGGCACGGTCGCCTGGGAGGACGAGGTGACGATCGAGGACCGCTTCGACAGCCTCCCGTCGGGCACCACGCAGGACGAGCCGGCCGGCACGACGCTCACCGTGCGCACGCTGGCGGAACGGATGATCTCGATCTCGGACAACACCGCCACGGACCTCCTCATCGACCTCGTCGGTCGGGACGCCGTCGAGGCGGCGCTGGTCTCGACCGGCCACGTCGAGCCGGACCGCAACCGGCCGTTCTTCACCACGCGCGAGCTCTTCATCGTCAAGCTCGACGAGGACCTGCGCTCCGCCTACCTCGCCGCCGACGAGCAGGGGCGCCGCGACCTCCTCGTCGGCCCGGTCGCAGAGGCGGAGCTGCCCGAGCTGGACTCGTTGGCCGGGGTGTGGACCGGGCCGATCGAGGTCGAGGCGCTGGAGTGGTTCGCCTCGCCCGCCGACCTCTGCCGCGTGTTGACCGTGCTCGCCGACGACGAGGTCGCCCGCGAGGTGATCGCTCTCAACCCCGGCGCTCCCGACGAGGCCGGCCGGTGGCGCTACGTCGGCTTCAAGGGCGGCTCGGAGCCGGGTGTGCTCAACCTCAGCTGGCTCGTCGAGGACCGCGACGGCGGTCGCTGGGTCGTCGCCGGCTCGGTGTGGAGCACCGACGACCTCCTCGACGACGCGACCGTCACCGTCCGCCTGGCGGAGCTCCGCGACCTGATCGCGGCTGAGTAGCCTCCGGCGGCGTGCGCATCGTCATCACGGGAGCCAACAGCGGGATCGGCCGGGCAGCGGCGCTGCACCTGGCCCGGCAGGGGCACGAGGTGATCGCCACGGCCCGCAACCCCGACGGGGCCACGAAGCTGGCCGAGGAGGTCGAAGCCGGGTCGCTCCCGGTCAGCCTGGTCCGCCTCGACGTGACCGACGACGACTCGGTGCGCGCCTGCTTCGAGCAGATCGCCGGCGACCACGGGCCGGTCGACGTGCTGGTCAACAACGCCGGCATCGGCTCGAACTTCACGCTCGAGGACGCCCCGATGGAGGAGTGGCACGGCGTCTACGAGGCCAACACGTTCGGACCGGTGCGCTGCACCCAGGCCGTGCTGCCCTCGATGCGGGAGCGGGGCTCGGGGCACATCTGCATGGTCTCGTCGGTCGTCGGGCGGCTCGCCTCGATCGGCCAGGCCGTCTACACGTCGTCGAAGTGGGCGATGGAGGGCTACTCCGAGGTGCTGGCCCTGGAGGTCGCGCCGTTCGGCATCGACGTCACGATCGTCGAGCCGGGCGTCACGCGGACGGCCATCCTGGCCAAGAACACCACCGCGCCGGAGGGCCCCTACGCCGGCGCGTACGCCCGCATGTTCGCCATGTACCTCAGCCTCATCCCCGATGCCCCGGAGGCCGAGCTGACCGCCCGGGTGATCGAGGAGGCCATCACCACCGACGACCCGAAGCTGCGGTGGCGATCGGGTGACGACGCCGAGGCCATGATCGGCGGACGGGCCCGACTGACCGACGAGGAGTTCCTCGAGCTGGCGACCGCCGACGACGGCCACTACCAGGAGCTGTGGCGCGAGTGGTTCGGCATCGACCTCAGCCCCGGCTTCCCGGGCTGAGGCGAGGTCCGCTCAGGCCGACCCGAAGTTCTCGTGGCCCTGGCTGGCGGTCGGACCCTGCTGGCCCTGGTACTTCGACCCGAGGCCCGGTGAGCCGTAGGGCCGCTCGGCCGGCGTGGTCATGCGCAGGAAGCTGATCTGGCCGATCTTCATGCCCGGGTACAGGGTGATCGGCAGCGTGGCGACGTTGGAGAGCTCGAGGGTGATCGCCCCCGAGAACCCGGCGTCGACGAAGCCGGCCGTGCTGTGGATCAGCAGGCCCAGACGCCCGAGCGACGACTTGCCCTCGAGCCGGGCGACGAGGTCGTCGGGCACCGTCACGATCTCGGCGGTCGAGCCGAGCACGAACTCGCCCGGGTGGAGCATGAACACCCCGTCGGGGTCGACCTCGACCGGTTCGGTCAGGTCCGAGACGTCCTCGCGCACGTCGATGATCCCCCGCGTGTGGTTGAGGAAGACCCGGAAGCGGTGGTCGAGGGTGACGTCGATCGATGACGGCTGGATGTTCGCCTCGTCGAGCGGGTCGATCACGATGCGCCCGGCCGCGAGCTCCTCGCGCAGGGTTCGGTCGGAGAGGATCACGCCGGTGACCGTAGCGGCGAAGCGCGGTGTCGTGGGCCAGGCGGAGTGGCTACCATCGACCCCCTGGTCGCTCCTCGGAGCGGTCCGGCGGACGTAGTTCAATGGTAGAACTTCAGCTTCCCAAGCTGATAACGCGGGTTCGATTCCCGTCGTCCGCTCCGCTGCTCCTGGTCACCGGGCGCCCCTCCGCGCCGCCGTCAGCGTGCCACGTCGCCGATCACCAGCTGGGGCTGGACGTTGGTGTAGTTGGGGACGTCGCCCATGATCGCTGCTCCGTGCTCTGCCATCGCAGCGTCGAAGGCCGCCTGGGAGTCGACGATCGCCCAGCCGTAGGCCTGCCAGGTGCCGGAGGAGACCGTCGAAGCGCCCCACCCCTGACACGCGTCGCCGAGGGCGTCGGCGAGCATCGGCATGTGGGTCTCGACGTAGTAGTCTATGTCGAACGTCGAGTCGTCGGTCTTCGGGTACATGATGAGCACGGAGAGCATGGCGGCAGTCTTCCATGACGACGGCCCTCGTTCCCCAGGGCTCGCTCAGCGGCCGCTGGCGGCCCGCAACCCCTCGCAGGCGGCCACGAAGGCGGCGCGATCGGACTCGGGCACGGCCGAGAACGCCGGGGCGAGCATCCGGTTGGTGAGCTCCTCGGCCGCGTCCATCGCGGCGCGGTGGGAGTCGTCGATCTCGGGCGGATCGGACCACCCGAAGGTGGTGTAGTCGTCCGGCCGCTTCAGGAAGTGGGCCTGCTGATCGGTGAGGCCCGACGCCAGGACGGCGACGAGGTGGGCGCTGCCCCGCAGCTCCCGCAGCACCGAGGCCAGCTGCGACGCCCGGCCCGACACGTCCTCCGCTCGGGGCGCGGCCGCCCACGCGGCGTAGAGGCTCAGCCCGGCGGGCGGTTGGGCGGCGATGATCGCCTCGGCACCGGCGCAGAAGCCCTCGAGCCCCTCGACCTCGGCGAAGTGCTTGCGCCCGAAGTCGGCGGAGCACTCGTGGTAGACCGGCGCCACCTCGGAGGGAGCGATGACCTCCTTGGCCGAGCCGTGGATCTTGGCGATCAGGTCGACGTGGAAGTACCCGAACGCTGCCTGCACGACCTCCGGGGCGACATCGCCGAGCACGCTGGCCCGGCCGAGCGCGTAGAAGCGGAAGCCGTCGAGGCCGAGCTCCTTGCCCCGGGCCAGCGTGTCGGGGTGGAAGTAGAAGGCCGCCCCGGCGGCGTTGAGCGGTGCTCCCGCTGCTGCGGCGAAGTCGGTGGCGTCCATGTGCGATCCCCCTCGAGCGACGTGACCGGGCCCGTCCGGCCGGTCGCGCCGAGGCTGGCCGAGCCGGGCCGATCACTGCAAGACGGGCGCCACCGCCTCAACCCGGCCGCGGTCGGTGCCGATACCGCGAGCGAACCGGGCGGCACGCAGCGCGGCGCGTCGGTCCGAGGTCTCGACTCGACACCGGCGCGAGACTGCGGCGGCGCGGGCTGACCAGGACAGGAAGGTCCGACACGTGGGGAATCGACGGCGACTGGGGCTCGGCATCGTCCTCGCCGCACTGGCGATCGTGGCGGCGTACGTCGCGACGGCAGCCGGTGCCGGGGCCCAGGCCGGTCCCGAGCCCGCGTCCGGGTACTGGATGCTCGACGTCGAGGGGCGGATCTACCCCTTCGGCAACGCCGTGCACCACGGCCGGGCGGTCACCGGCGACGCGACGGCGGTCGATCTCGTCGGACACCCCGACGGCAACGGGTACTGGATCCTCGCGTCGACGGGTCGGGTCGACGCGTTCGGCTCGGCCGCCGATCTCGGCCAGCCCGACGCCGGCGTGCTCGCTCCCGGCGAGACGTTCGCCTCGATGTCGCCCTCGCCGACCGGTGACGGGTACCTCGTCTTCACCGACCTCGGGCGGGTCTTCGCGTTCGGCGACGCGGTGGACCGCGGCGACCTGGTCGAGCTCGGCATCGCCGGGCAGCTGAACGGTCCGGTGGTCGACTCCGTCGCCACGCCGGACGGCGGCGGCTACTACATGCTCGGCTCCGACGGCGGCGTGTTCGCGTTCGGCAACGCCGAGTTCGCCGGCTCGATGGGTGGCCAGCCCCTCAACCAGCCGGTCAACGGGCTGGTCCCCGACCCCGACGGTGAGGGCTACTGGCTCGTGGCCGGCGACGGCGGCGTGTTCGCGTTCGATGCCGACTTCCGCGGCTCGATGGGCGGCCAGCCGCTCAACGGTCCGGTCGTCGGGATGGTCGCGAACGGCAACGGCTACCTGATGGTCGCTGACGACGGCGGCATCTTCAACTTCTCCGACGGCGACTTCGCCGGCAGCCTCGGCGGGCAGTCGATCCCGGCCCCGATCACGGCCGTGGCCGTCGTGACCGGCGATCCCGACCCGGCACCGCGGCTCGAGCCCGGCAACCCGAACGGCGGTGCCACCGTCCCGGCGGACGCCCAGGCGGCCGACGTGTCCAGCCCCTCCGCGGTCGTCGGCACCGGCGTGGCGGCGAGCTGCACCTCCGACGAGGTCATCGCCGCGACGCGCGGCGGCGGGACCATCACGTTCGACTGCGGGCCGGACCCGATCACCATCCAGATGACCGAGACCATCCGCATCTTCAACGACACCGGTCCGGAGATCGTGATCGACGGCGGCGGGCTCGTGACCCTCAGCGGGAACGACGACCAGCGCATCCTCTACATGAACACCTGCGACGAGAGCCTGGTCTGGCTCACCCCGCGCTGCGACGACCAGGCCGAGCCCCGGCTGACGGTCCAGAACATCGGCTTCTCGAACGGCCGCTCGATCGGCGACGACCCCGACGGCGGCGGTGCGATCTTCGTGCGCGGCGGTCGGTTCCGGGCGATCAACACCGTCTTCACCGACAACGAGTGCGACCCCGTCGGGCCGGACGTCGCCGGCGGCGCGATCCGCATCACCGGCACCGCGAGCGGGCAGATGAACTACGTCGTCAACTCGACCTTCGACGGCAACTCGTGCTCGAACGGCGGCGGCACCGGCAACCTCGTGGCACCGCTCACCATCCTCAACTCGATCTACACCGACAACACGGCGGTCGGCAACGGCGCCAACCCGGCCCAGGCCGGCACGCCGGGTGGTGGCAACGGCGGCGCCATCTACGGCGACGGCGGCGACTTCGACGTCGTCATCGCCGGCACGATCGTCGAGCGCAACCGGGCCAACGAGGGCGGCGGCGCCGTCTTCTTCGTCAGCAACAACCGGCTGGGCAACCTGACCATCACCGGCTCGCAGCTGCGCGAGAACCCCAGCCTCGGGTTCGAGACGGCCGGCTTCCCCGGCATCTTCTACCTCGGCGAGGGCCCGCCGATCGTCAGCGACTCGGTCATCGAGTAGCAGCCGCCCTCAACCCGCCGCCCGCTCGACGAGCTCGGTCATCGAAGAGCAGCCGCCCTCAACCCGCCGCCCGCTCGACGAGCTCGGCCGCCTGGGCGAGCCGGTGCATCCGCCGCCGCTGTCCGTACGCGGACAACGGAGCGACGACCCGCTCCAGCACCGACGCCGCCGGTCCGTCGAGCTCGGCGTCGAAGGCGACCACGCTGCCCGAGTTGACGCCGGGACGGACCAGGTTGCGGTAGCGCAGCGTCCACGGCCCGACGCTGCAGTGCCAGGTGTAGCCACCGTCGGGGACCACCTCGTCGACGATCATCTCGGTGGCCGTGGGGCTGAAGAACGCCCGGGTCGCTCCCTCCCATCCGGCCGTGACCTCGCCGGTCGGCGGGTCGACGCTGGCGACGTGGGGCGACCAGACCGACCAGGCCTCGACGTCGACCAGCAGCCGGTGGATCGTCGACGGGGACGCCGTGGACACGAGCTCGGTGTGGATCGTCATCGTTCGCTCAGCTCACCAGCGACGCCAGGGCCCAGAGTCCGGCCACGAAGCCCACCCCGGCCATGGCGACGGAACGTGCGACCGGGGCGCGGGCGAGATCGCCTTCGCGCTGCTCGTCGCGGGGGCGCAGCACGGCGCCCAGGTTGCCGACGAACATGGCGGCACCGAGGGCCAGCACGATCCATTCGAGGAGATCCTCACCCAGGAACACGAGTGCAGTGTCGCCGTGATCGGAGGCAGGGCTCAAGCCGCGACGGCGAGACGCCGATCACTCGGGTGTCAACCACGGGATGGGTCGGGAGCGCCCCACTCCACCACCACCGGTCTCTCCGCCGGGGGGCGTCTCCCGACCCGATCTCGCGGCCTACGTCGTCTCCCCTCGCCGCTCACGGCGGCTCACGTAGGCTGCCCCCTCGTGGAGACCGCGGGCGCTCCGATCCTGTTCTCGGACTACGTGCTGAGCCCCGCCACGCTCGAGCTGCGCAAGGACGGCGACGTGGTGCCCGTCGAGCCGCAGGTGTTCGACGTCCTCGCCTACCTCGCGACGCACCGCGATCGCGTCGTGCCCAAGACCGAGCTCCTGGACAACGTGTGGGGCGACCGATTCGTGAGCGAGTCGGCCCTGACCAGCCGGATCAAGTCGGCCCGACAGGCCGTGGGCGACGACGGTCGCCGTCAGGAGGTCATCCGGACGGCGCACGGTCGCGGGTACCAATTCGTCGCCGAGGCGGTGGAGGGCGCGGAGGCCCGGCCGACCGGTCCGGTGACGGCGTCCACCCCCACCGCGTCGTCGAGCGGTCTGATCGGTCGGTCGGCCGAGGTCGCGACCATCGAGGCGCTCCTCGAGACCGAGCAGCTCGTCTCGTTGATCGGCTCGGGTGGATCGGCAAGACGCGGCTCGCGACCGAGCTCACCAGGATCTGGGAGGACGGCGGCGACCGGAGCGTCTTCGTGGCGCTGGAGTCGGTGGCCGATCCCCACCGCCTGATCCCGACGATCCTCGGCGCGCTCGGCGTCCGCGCCGAGACCGAGGTCGACCTGGTCGCCGTCCTCGGCGAGTCGCTGCGCGACGAGCGCGCCCTCATCGTGCTCGACAACTTCGAGCAGATCGTCGACGCCGCCGTGGAGCTGGCCCGGCTCATCTCGATCGCCCCGCAGGTCCGCATCCTCGTGACGAGCCGCGAGCGCCTGCGGCTCACCGAGGAGCGCGTCGTCGAGATCAGCCCGCTCGCGGCGGCAGACGCCGGCGAGATGCTCGCGACGGCGGCACGGCGCGCCCAACCCGACTTCGTCCACGACGCCAACGCGGCGACGGTCGGGGCCGTCTGCGAGCTCGTCGACGGGCTCCCGCTGGCGATCGAGCTCGCCGCCGCCCAGCTCCGCTACGTGCCGCTCGACTACCTCGAGACCCACCTCCGCTCGAACGTCGTGACGATGGCCGACGAGGTGCGTGATCGGCCGAGTCGGCAGCACTCGATCCACAGCCTTGTGGAGTGGAGCCACGGTCTCCTCTCCCCCGCCGAGCAACACCTGCTCGCCCGGCTCTCCGTGTTCCCGGGCGAGTTCACCCTCGACGGCGCCGCGACCGTCGGCGGCCTCGCCCCCGGCGCCGCGCTCCGCGAGGTGTCGGGCCTCATCGACAAGAGCCTCGTCACCCGCTCCGGGCGCGATCGCGGCCGCTTCCAGCTGCTCAACGTCATCCGGGAGTTCGCCCGCGACCGGCTGGACGGGTCGGCCGACGCCGACGACGCCGTCCGCGCCCACCTCGCGCTCGTCAGCGACGTCGTCGCCTCGATCGAGGACGGGCGGTGGGACAAGCGGGCGTCGTCGTGGATCGATGACGTGGCCAACGACTACGACGACATCGCGGCGGCCCTGGACCGAGCCAGCGCCGCCGCAGCCTCGACGGCCGACCCGGTGGTCACCGGGCACATCGTCGGTGACCTCAACATCTGGTGGTACCGCGCCGGACGCCACCGGGAGGGCCGGGACTGGTTGGGCGTCGCGCTGGAACGGTCCGCCGAGCTCGACGACCGCGCGCTCGGGAGGCTCCACTTCGGTGCCGGCTTCATGACCTTCGCCGATCGTGACATCGCCGGCGCCCGGGAGCACCACCGCACCGCCATCGAGCACGCCCGACGGGCCGAGGACTGGCGCTACGAGCAGCTCGCCACCGCCTACCTCAGTGCGACGTCGATCCGGCAGCCCGACGAGTTCGACGAGGCGACGGCCCGACTCGATGCGATCATCGCCGAGGCGACCGAACGCGACGAGGGCTCCGTGCTCGCCAACGCCCTCAACATCAGCGGCGTGCTGCTCCAGTGGCACGGCGAGGTCGCCGCCGCCCGCGAGCGTCTGCACCGTGCCCTCGCCGTGAACGAGCGACTCGGCGACCGCTACCAGCAGGCGATGAACCTGGCGAACCTCGGGCACCTCGCCGGGCGGATGGACGAGCTCCCCGAGGCGCTCGGCCGGTCGAAGGAATCGCTCCGGCTCAGCTGGCGCATCGGGAGCCAGATGATGAGTGCCTGGGTCATCGGGCAGATCGCCCACTTCCGCCAGCGCGCCGGCGATCACGAGCCGGCGACCCTCCTGCTCGGCGCGTCCGATGCGGTGATCGACTCGCTCGGCGCCCACCACGGACCGACCGCGCACCAGTCGTTCCACGACGACACGGTCGCCGCGCTCACCGAGGCGCTCGGGCCGGATCGGTACCGGGAGGTGCTCGCGACCGGTCACCAGCTCAAGCTGGAGCGAGCCGTCGAGCTCGCCCTCGACGTTGAGGACGAAGCCGGCACCGACCGAACCTAGGGTGTGGCGCCATGGATGCCGCGCTCGGTGATGCCCGCCCCTTCGGTCTCGGCTACTGGCCGCTGCCCGAGGACGCACCGAACGTGTCGATCGGTCGCGAGCCGATCCGGTTGGTCTCGCCGGACGGTGCCCTCGTGCGGGGGATCCTCTGGACGCCGCCCGCGGGGGTGACCTGGAAGACGGCGGTGATCCTGTCGCACCCCCGCGGCGACTTCTCCGCCCACTACGCCTGCCCGCTGCTCGCCGCGGCCGGGTACGCCGTGCTCGGTTTCGGGACCCGCTACATGAACAACGACACCGACTGCCTCCACGAGCAGGCCGTCGTCGACGTCGTGACCGTGGCGGAGGAGATGCGCCGGCGAGGGGCCGAGGCCGTGGTGCTGTTCGGCAACTCCGGCGGCGGCTCGCTGATGGCGCTGGCCCAGGCCGAACACGACTGCGGCGATGCGTGGGTCGGTGTCGCCGCCCACCCCGGCGAGGGCGTCTTCATGCTGCAGGTCATCGATCCCTCGGTGGCCGACGAGGACGACCCCCACTCCCGCGTGCCCGAGCTCGACATGTACGACCCGGCCAACGGCTGGCGTCCGTGGCCCGAGCCGTGCACGTACGACCGGGCGTGGCTGGCGACGTATCGGGAGGCGCAGCGCGCTCGGGTCGCTCGCATCGACGCCCGGGCCAAGCGCTCGATCGCGGACGCCCGGGCGGCGTGGGCGGTGGCCAAGGGCATCGACCCGGCTGCCGCCGACCCCGGCCAACTGGTCGCCTGGCGCGAGGCGCGGGCCCGGGCGGTCCACACCGAGTACCTCACGATCTACCGGACGCTGGCCGACCCGGCGTACCTCGACCTGAGCATCGATCCCGACGACCGGCCGATGGGGTCGCTGTTCGCGTTCCCCGATCCGCTCGACGCCAACTACGGGCGGGGCGGGCTCGCCCGGACCATGACGGCGCGGGGGTGGTTGTCGACCTGGTCCGGGCTGTCGTCGCCGGCACGCCTGGCCGACACGATGCCGGAGGTGACCGTGCCCACGCTGATCCTCCACCCGACCGCCGACACCGAGATCCGGGTCCACCAGGCGCTCGAGATCCGGGACCAGTCCGGGGCCGAGGACCTGACGTACCACGAGATGACCGGCGCGCCGCACTACCTCGAGGGGCACCGGCCGGAGGCGATGGAGCTCGTGGCCGAGTGGATCCGAGCCCGCTTCCCCTGAGCTCTCGACTCGCGACCCGCGGCGTCAGGCGCTGAGCCGCGAGTGGGTGTCGCCCTGGGCGGCCAGCTCGACCCGGTGGCCGCCCTGGCGCTTGGCCCGGTACATCGCGGCGTCGGCCCGCCGGAGCAGGTCGCCGGCGCCCTCGCCCGGTCGGCGGACGGCGACGCCGAGCGAACCACCCAGCTCGACGTGCTCCTCGCCGAGGCGGAAGCCCTGCCCCAGCGCGTGGGCCAGGCGCTCCCCGACCGCCAGCGCCTGCTCGGCCTCGACCCCGGCGAGCGTGGCGACGAACTCGTCGCCACCGAGTCGGGCGAGCAGGTCCTGGGGTCGCACCGCGGAGGCCAGCCGACGGGCCGCCTCGCGCAGCGCCTCGTCGCCGGCCTCGTGACCGAACACGTCGTTGATCGCCTTGAACCGGTCGAGGTCGACGTAGATGAGCGACAACGGGCCACCGACCTCGAGGAGCGCCCGGAGCCGATCGTCGAACCCCGTCCGGTTCAAGAGGCCTGTGACCGGATCCTGGAACGCGAGCCGGGTCAGGCGGGCCTCCGCCGCCCGCCGGGTCTCGAGCTCGGCCAGCAGGACGGCGGGTGCTGCGGTGTCGAGCTCGAGCTCGCTGTCGATGCGCTGCTCGATGCGCAGCACGACGTTGCCACCTCGCCCGAGCGCCACGCCGCCGCACCGGTGCACGACCGTGCCGTCCGGGGTCTCGAAGGCGAGGAAGCCGACGCTGAGCTGTGACGATGCCGCCCACCGCCGGACCTGCTCGACGACGCTGGGCTCGGGATCGTCGGTGAGGTCGACCAGGGAGCGGCCGACCAGGTCGTCTCGCCCGAGCAGGCGGGTCAGGGCCGGGTTGGCGACGGCGATGCGGCCGCGGTCGTCGAGGACGGCGGTGGGCTCGGGGAGCAGGAACAGGAGATCGGCGCCGTCGAGCTGGAGACGAGATGACACGGTGACCAACTCCTCACTGCATCCGGAGATACGACATTGAGTGGTGGTGCGATGACCACCAGTGAATCACACCCGTGTCATTTCCGGGCGTCGGCCGGGGCATCACATGCCGTCGACGCCGCGGGCCATGTCCTTGAAGAGGGTGTAGTTCTGCAGCCAGGCCAACTTGACGGTGTCGGTGGGGCCGTTGCGGTGCTTGGCCACGATCACCTCGGCCATGCCGGCGTCGGGTGACTCCGGGTTGTAGACCTCGTCGCGGTACAGGAACATCACGACGTCGGCGTCCTGCTCGATCGACCCCGACTCGCGCAGGTCCGACAGCATCGGCCGCTTGTGGTCGCCACTGCGTTGCTCGAGCCCGCGGGACAGCTGCGACAGCGCCACGACCGGGCACTCCAGCTCGCGGGCGAGGATCTTGAGCCCCCGGCTGATCTCGGACACCTCGACCTGGCGGCTCTCGGCCGACCGGCCACCGGACCCCGACATCAGCTGGAGGTAGTCGACGATCACGAGCCCGAGGTTGCCGACCCGGCTCTTGAGGCGCCGGGCCTTGGCCCGGATGGCCATGACGGTGAGCGCCGGATCGTCGTCGATCCAGAGCTTGGCGTCGCCGAGCTTGCCGACGGCCTTGGTGATCTTGGGCCAGTCGTCGGCGCTCATCCGGCCGTTGCGCAGCCGGCTGCTGTCGACGCGGGCCTCGGAGGCGAGGAGCCGCTGCGTCAGCTCGAGGTGGCCCATCTCGAGCGAGCAGAAGAGCACGGCCTTGTCGGCGTGCATCGCGGCGTGGCTGGCCATGCCCAGCGCGAAGGCGGTCTTGCCCATGGCCGGGCGGGCGCCGACGACGATCAGCGCGTTGGGTTGGAGCCCGGACAGCAGCTCGTCGAGGTCGCGGTAGCCGCTGGGCACGCCGGTGATGGCCTCGCCGCGGTCGTAGAGCTGCTCGAGCCGGTCGAGGTTCGACAGGAGCAGGTCCTGGAGCGGGGCGATGGTGTCGCGGACCCGGCGCTCGGCCACCGAGAAGACCATCGACTCGGCCTCATCGAGCGCCTTGGTGACGTCCTCGGGCATGCCGTAGCCCATCTCGGCGATCTCGCCCGAGACGGCGATGAGCCGGCGGAGGAGCGCGTGCTCCTCGATGATCCCGGCATAGCGGCCAGCGTTGGACGTCGCCGGCGTCAGCTGCTGGAGCCGGAGGAGCGACTCGACCCCGCCGACCTGATCGAGGGTGCCGAGGCGGCCGAGCTCATCGGCGACGGTGACCGGGTCGATCGGCGAACCCGCCAGGTAGAGCGCCTGCATGGCGTCGAACACGTGGCCGTGGGTCGGCTTGTAGAAGTCGGCGCTCGTCAGGCGTTCCAGCGACGTCGCCACCGCGGACGGCGACAGCAACATCGCACCCAGCAGCGACTCCTCGGCCTCGAGGTTGTGGGGTGGGACGCGGCCGCGATCGCCACGGTCCACCACGGTGTCGGTCATCGGTCTCCATCGTCGTGACGGGGTGTGTCAGGGCTCGATGCGAGGGTGGGCGATCACCGGCTGACCTGCCCCCCAGCAGGCTTCCACAGTGGACGACCGGCCCTGTGGGCAACCAGACCCCCAACCCGTGGGTTTGCTGGTGGACACCTTGTGGACAACCCGTGCGGGTTGTGGACGACGAGTGGATACGTCAACGCTGACGTCGTCGGCCCGTCACGGGACCAGACGCGAGACGACCGGTGGCTGACGCCACCGGTCGCCGGTTCGCCGTCGGAGCTTCGATCACGGCGTCAGAGCGCCACGACCTCCACCTGGATCTGGAAGCGGACGCTGTCGTGCAGACGCGCCGCCACGTGATGCGAGCCGAGCTCGCGGATCGGCTCGTCGATGCTCAGCACCCGCCGGTCGAGCTCGATGCCGGCCTGGGCCTCGACGGCGTGGGCCACGTCGGACGTGGTCACCGAGCCGTAGAGCTTGCCGCCGGCCCCGGCCTTGGCCGCCACCGTGATGACCTTCGGCACCAGGGTGCGGGCCACCTCCTCGGCAGCGGCGCGGGACTCGGCGTCGCGGGTGTCGCGGGCCCGCTTCATCGAGGCCGCCTGGGCGATGGCTCCCTCGGTCGCGCGCATCGCCATCCCCTGGGGGATGAGGTAGTTCTGCGCGTAGCCGTCGGCCACCTCGATGACCTCGCCGGTCGTCCCCACGCCGGAGACGTCGCGGCGGAGGATGACGCGCATCATTCGTCGCTCCCCTCGCCGACCAGCACCTCGTCGTCCTCACCCTCGGCTCCCTCGGCCGCACGGGGCGGCGGGGTCTTCGGGATCGGCGCCTCGTTGCCGCCGTCGCGGTCACGGCGCACGCGGCCCTTGTCGGCCTTGCGCTGGGTGATCACCCGGTTGGCGTAGGGCAGCAGCGCCATCTCGCGGGCGACCTTGATCGCCTTGGCGACCTCGTTCTGCTGCTGGGTGTCGTTGCCGCTGACCCGCCGGGCGCGGATCTTGGCTCGCTCCGACATGAAGCGCCGGAGCAGGTTGACGTCCTTGTAGTCCACGTACTCGACGTCGTCGACGATGAGCGGACTGACCTTCTTCTTGCGCGGCTTGCCATTGTCCTTCGGCTTCCGCTGCGGCTTCTTGCGCGCCATCGCTAGAACGGCTCCTCATCGGGATTGAAGGCGGGGCCGCCCGAGGGCTGGCCACCGCCGGAACGGCTGGGGGCGCGGTTCGGCTGGTAGTCGCCGTCGCGCCGTTCGTTGCGCTGCACCTCGGCCGAGGCCCAGCGGAGGGACGGACCGATGTCGTCGGCCAGGATCTCGATCTTCGAGCGCTTCTCGCCCTGATCGTTCTCCCATGAGTTCTGCTGGATCTCGCCGGTGACGATCACCCGCGAGCCCTTGGTCAGCGACTCGGCCGAGTTCTCGGCCATCTCGCGGAAGCAGACGACGTCGAAGAACGACGTGCGCTCCTCGCCACCGTCACGGCCCCGCTTGGAGAACGCGACGGTGAGCCGAGCGACGGCCATCCCGCTGTTGGTGAACCGAAGCTCCGGGTCGCGGGTCAGGTTGCCGACCACCGTGACGCTGTTGCCCCATGCCATGACTACTCCGTTCCTTCGCCGTCACCGAGGAGGCCGCGGCGCTCGGCCTCGGCATCGGGCAGGCGAATCACCTTGTGGCGGACCACCGAGTCCGCGATCCGGAAGGCCCGCTCCACCGGGTCGAGTGCGCCGCCCTCGGCGAGCACCTCGTACACGGAGTAGTACCCCTCGTTCTTGTGGTTGATGGGATAGGCGAAGCGCCGCCGACCCCAGTAGTCCACCTTCGCCACGGTCGCCCCCGCTCCCTCGAGCGTGGACCGGGCGGTCTTGATCTCTTCCTGGACGGTCGCGTCGTCGAGATCACCGTCGTGGATGATCATCAGTTCGTACGCGCGCTGCTGCTTCACTACACCTCCTCTGGATCCGGCCTCGGCCGGAGCCCCGAACCAACGGAGCAGGTCGGTTGTCGAACCCGCCATCGTAGACGGTCGCGTCCGTTCTTCACCCCGCCCAACGTAGGGACGGGGTGTGACCCCGGCCGGGGTGGGGCTCAGCCGGCGTAGAGGGCGAGCGCCTCGTTGAGGTCGTCGGAGGCGTGGTAGGTCTCCGATTCCGACGGGAAGGACCCGCCGCGCACGTCGTCGACGAAACGGCCGAGTGCCTCGACGGTCGCGCCACCCAGGTCGGCGTACCGGCGGACGAACTTCGGGGCCATCCGGTCCTCGATGCCGAGGAGGTCGTGGTACACGAGCACCTGACCGTCGCAGCCGTCGCCGGCGCCGATGCCGATCGTCGGGACCGACACGGCGTCGGTCACCCGCTGCGCGACGACGTCCGGCACGCCCTCGAGCACGATGGCGAAGCAGCCGGCGGCGTCGAGCGCCTTCGCGTCGTCGACCAGCGCGAGCGCCGCGTCGGCCGTCTTGCCCTGCACCCGGAAGCCGCCCATGGCGTTGACCGACTGCGGGGTCAGGCCGAGGTGACCCATCACGGGGATCTCGGCGTCGATGATCGCCTCGATCATCGGGAGCCGCTTGCGGCCGCCCTCGAGCTTCACCGACTTGGCGCCGGCCCGGATGAGGGTCGCCGCGTTGCGGACGGTCTCGGCCGGATCGACGTGGTAGCTCATCCACGGCAGGTCGCCGACGACGAAGGGCCGGGGCTGGGCCCGGGCGACGGCGGCGACGTGGTGGGCCATGTCGTCGACGGTCACCTGGAGCGTGTCGTCGTAGCCGAGCACCACCATGGCCAGGGAGTCCCCCACCAGGATGAGGTCGGCGCCGGCAGCGTCGACGGCCCGGGCCGACGGGGCGTCGTAGGCGGTGATCATCACCAACGGATCGGCTCCGGCGGAGCGCTTCCGGGCCGCGATCGCGGGCGCGGTGAGCTGCTTGGGCATGACGGTCCCTCCTCCCGTCCAGCGCCACGGTGGCTGCCGGCGGTCGCCTCCCAGGATACCGGGAGGGACGAGGCGGCCACCAGACGAGCGGGCGGACCTACCCCTCGTCGGGTGGTGCCGTCGTCGGCGGCGGTTCGGTCGCCGGCGGCGCCGTCGTCGGGGGAGCGGTCGGTGGCGGGGGCGGAGGTGCCGTGGTGGGCGCGACGGTGGTCGGTGGCGGGGGCGGGGGTGCCGTCGTCGGCGCGACCGTGGTCGTCGTCTCGACCGGCACGGTCGTCGGCGGCACCGTCGTCGTCGGCACCGTGCTGCTCGGCACCGTCGGGTCGACGAGGTCGGCGCCGATCACGCGACCGGGTCGATCGGCGGGCAGGTCGAAGCTGCCACCGCCGCCGGGGTCGGGGACCTGACCGAGGTAGGTGGAGAAGAGCTCGGCGGGGACCGACCCGCCGGTGATCTCGTCGTAGCCCAGGAGGCCCTGCATCGGGCGGACGGCATCGGGGAACCCGACCCAGACCGCGGTGGTGAACTTGGGTGTGAAGCCGACGAACCAGGCGTCGCCGGCGTTCTGCGTCGTGCCCGTCTTGCCCGCCACCGGCACGCCGTCGAGGGCGGCGCGGCCGCCCGTGCCCGACTCGACGACACCGACCAGCGCCGACGTGACCAGCGAGGCCTCCTGCGGCGAGAGCACGGTGGTGGAGCCCCACGTCGGGTTCCAGTCGAGGGTGCCGTCGGCCGAGTCGATCTCGATGATGGAGTGGACCTCGTGACGGGTGCCGCCGGTGGCGATGACCGAGTAGGCCGCCGCCATGTCGAGCACCGACACCTCCTGGGTGCCGAGCGTGAGCGACGCGACCGGCTGCAGCTCGGCCGTCACGCCGAGGTCGGCGGCGAGCAGCGAGACCGATCGCGGCCCGACCTCCTGGATGAGCTGGGCGTAGACGGTGTTGGACGACGACGCCGTCGCCGTTGCGAGGTCGATGACGCCCGGTCCGCTGCCGCTGTAGTTCGAGACGGTCCAGTCCTCGCCGTCGTCGGCCTCGGGGATCACGATCGTGCCGGTGTCGAGGAAGCGGCTGTCGAGCGAGATGCCCTGGCGGACCGCCTCGGTCAGGACCACGGTCTTGAAGGCCGAACCCGGCTGGCGACCGCTGCCGCCGCCGGTCGAGCCGGTGGCGAGGTTGACCTGCGACGCCGTCCAGTCGAGGCCGCCGACCATCGCCCGGACCGCGCCCTGATCGTCGAGCGTGACGATGGCCGGCGCGGGGAGCCCGGCGCCGCCGAGCCGCTCTCGGGCCGTCTGGTAGGCGGCGCGCTGCATGTCGAGGTCGAGGGTCGTCGTGATCCGCAGCCCGCGCCCGAAGATGCCGGCCTCGCCGTCGTAGCGCTGGGTGACCTGGCGCCGGATATCCTCGACGAACCACTCGACGCCGGCGTCGAGCGCATCGCGGTCGATGCGCACCTCGGAGGCGGCGGTGCGCTCGAGCACGTAGCCCTGGAGGGGCAGGGCGAGGACGGCGTCGCGCTGGGCCACGGTGGCGTACCCCTCCTCGACCATCGCGTGGAGCACGACCGCCCGGCGCCGTTCGGCCTCGGGCACCTGCTCCGGCCGGGACACGTCGGCGGTCTCGGGGGCGCGGATCAGCCCGGCGAGGTAGGAGGCCTCGGCCAGCTCGAGCTCGGCGGCCGAGCGACCGAAGTACGCCCGCGCCGCGGCCTCGATCCCGTAGGCACCCCGACCGAAGTAGATGGTGTTGAGGTAGCGCTCGAGGATCTCGTCCTTGGTGAGCTCGCGCTCGAGCTGGATGGCCAGCGCCGCCTCGCGCACCTTGCGGTTGAGCGTCCGATCCGGCTCGAGGAAGACGTTCTTCACGTACTGCTGAGTGATCGTGGAGCCGCCCTGCTGCACGCCCGACGAGCGGATGTCGGCCCAGAGCGCTCGGGCGATCGCGAGCGGATCGACACCCACGTGGGACCGGAAGTCGCGGTCCTCGGCCGCGATCACCGCATCGACGAGCACGGGGGAGATCTCGTCGAGGGTGACGTAGAAGCGGTTCTCGTCGGCGCGGAACTCCGCGATGACCTCGCCGTTGCGGTCGAGGATCACCGACGTCTCGTCGAGCGCGACGGCCTCGGGGAGCTCGACGCGCGACAGGAGGAACACGAACCCGCCGACGAGCGCGATGACGAAGAGCAGACCGAGATAGACGGTGCGGCGCAGGAGCCGCCATCGGCGGGAGGGTGCGGGACGATCGGCCATGGGAGGTCACAGCGAGCGTAGGAGTCGAGGCGTCGCGAACGGTGGCACGTGCGCGAGGCTCGGCACATGTCACACCTCGGTCTCGTCGCCCTCGTCGTCGACGACTACGACGACGCCATCGCCTTCTACGTCGACGTGCTCGGCTTCGAGCTGCGGGAGAACCGCGACGAGGGGCACAAGCGCTGGGTCGTCGTCGCGCCGCCCGGGGCCGAGACCGGCCTGCTCCTCGCCCGGGCGTCGACCGAGGCTCAGCGGACCCGCGTCGGTGACCAGACCGGCGGACGGGTCGGCTGGTTCCTGATCACCGACGACTTCGCCCGGGATCACCGGGCGTTCCTCGACCGAGGCGTGCGCTTCGTCGAGGAGCCGCGCCACGAGGAGTACGGCTCGGTCGCGGTGTTCGAGGACCTCTACGGCAACCGCTGGGACCTGCTCGAACCGAGCTCCTGACCGACGAGCACCTCGGGACCCCGACCGGGTCAGGCGCCGTCTCCCGCTCGGGCCCCGACCGGGTCAGAGGACCACGGCCCGGCCGCAGGCGCCCGACGCGGCGCAGCCGCCGACCAGCGCCGAGGACCTCGGGAGGAGGTCGGGGTTGGGGTCCCCGACCGGGTCAGATCACAGCACCTCGGCGCTGTCGAGGTGGTGCCAGTGGCAGGTCGCGCAGACCTCGACCACGTAGCGGGTGAAGTCACCCTTGCGCTGGCGGAGCTTCTCCAGCTCGGTCGGCGAGCCGATGCATCGACCGTGCGACGGCAGCCGGGGACCGAACACGTAGGACACGTGGGCGAGGTCGGCGTCGCAGAGCGGGCACGGCTCCTCGACCGGGGAGCCCTGGTGGATGGCGGCCCGGATCAGCTCCGGATGGGCGTCGCAGACCTCGGTCCGGCCCACCGCCCCGCGCCGGAGCGACTCGAGCACCGCCCGTCGTGCCATGCGGTAGCTGACCGAGCCGCCGCCTGGTGCGGGCCGCGGACCGTCGCCTGCGGGGAACACCACGGCCGACGAGGCTACCGGTCGCCGCCGCGCCCGGCGGCCGCGACGACCCTCCGACGCGACCAGGAGGCAGACTCGCGACATGACACGTGCGGAGCTCCGCCACCCCGCCCGCGCCGTCCTGGCCATCGCCGGACTCGCGCTCGCCGCCTCGCTCCTGGCCATCGTCCCGGCCGCAGCCCAGGACGAGTCGACCTCCCGGGGTGACAGCACGCTGGGTCTCGTGGTCGAGGCGCTCGTCCCCTCGCCCAGCGGCCAGGGGTACCGGATCGTCGGCACCGACGGGCGGGTCGTGGCCTACGGCGACGCGAGCTTCGAGGGCTCCGCCGGCGACCTCGCGCTCAACCAGCCGATCGTCGACGCCTTCCCCGACGCCGACGACGACGGCTACGTGCTGGTCGCGGCGGACGGCGGCATCTTCAACTTCGCGGCGTCGTTCCACGGCTCGACCGGGTCCCTGCAGCTCAACGCGCCGATCGTCGGCGCTGCCGGCACCCCCACCGGCGAGGGGTACTGGCTCTTCGCCGCCGACGGTGGCGTGTTCGCGTTCGGCGATGCTCGCTTCTTCGGCTCGATGGGCGGCCAGCCGCTCAACCAGCCGATCGTCGACGGGGTGGGCGCGCCGGACGGCGAGGGGTACTGGCTCGTGGCGTCCGACGGCGGGATCTTCGCGTTCGGCAGCGCCCGCTTCTTCGGCTCGATGGGCGGCCAGCCCCTGAACCGCCCCGTCGTCGACATGTCGCCGGCACCAGACGGCGAGGGCTACTGGCTCTTCGCCGCCGACGGTGGCGTGTTCGCGTTCGGCTCGGCCGGCTTCCTCGGCTCGGGCGCCGAGATCCAGACCACCTTCCAGGGGTTCGCCATCACGCCGGCCGGCGACGGCTACTGGGCGGTCACGCCCGAGGGTGCGCTGCAGAACTTCGGCAACGCCGGCCGGTTCGGTGCCCCCATCGCCGGGCCGCCCGGCCGCGACGTGACGCCCTCGCTGGAGCGGATCGGCACGTTCACCCAGCCGGTCGCGCTGCGGCCGAACCGACTCGACCCCGACGGCGGCGGCCTGTTGGTCGCCGAGCGGACCGGCCGGATCCGCGCCTGGTGGCCCGCCACCGACCGGCGCGAGCTCGTCGTCGACCTCAGCAACCTGACGTCGGCCTCCGGCGAGCGGGGCCTGCTCAGCTTCGACCTCGACGAGGGCGCGTCACGGTTGTGGGTCTCCTACACCGACGGCGGCGGCGATCTCGTGATCGCCGAGTACCCGCTCACGTCGTCGGGTGGTGACGAGCCGCACCCCATCGCGGGGGCACGACGCCAGCTGCTCGAGATCGACCAGCCGTTCGGCAACCACAACGGCGGCGACCTGCACGTCGGCCCCGACGGCAACCTCTGGATCTCCTCCGGCGACGGCGGATCGAGTGGCGACCCGCAGAACAACGCGCAGAACCGACGCAACCTGCTCGGCGGCATCCTCCGGATCGACCCGACACCGACGCCCGGAGGCGCCGCCTACACGGTCCCCGACGACAATCCCTTCGTCGGCGACAGCGCAGGGCTCGACGAGCTCTGGGCCTACGGGCTCCGGAACCCGTGGCGGATCTCGTTCGACCGGTCCACCGACGACCTCTGGATCGGCGACGTGGGCCAGGGCCGCCGCGAGGAGATCAACGTCGAGCCGGCCGGTGACGCCGGGGGACGCAACTACGGGTGGCGCATCCTCGAGGGCACCCTGCCCTTCGGCGGCAGCCCGCAGGCGGGCCTCACCGGGCCGATCCACGAGTACGGCCACACCGGCGGCCGCTGCTCGGTCACCGGCGGCGTCGTCTACCGCGGCGCCGAGCTCGCCGGGCTCGAGGGTCGCTACCTCTTCGGCGACTTCTGCAGCGGTGAGGTCTGGACGCTGCGTCCCGTCGGCGACGGCGCCGAGGTCGAGCGGCTCAGCGGCGTCACCGTCCCCCAGCTCGTCGCCTTCGGTGAGGACGTCGACGGCGAGGTCTGGTTGCTGTCGCTCGGGGGCGGGGTGTTCCGCCTCGATCCGACGGCCTGAGCGCCGACGGGAGGCGGTTACCCTCCCACGATGATCCTCCTGCCCTGGGGTGAGACGCTGCGCCGCCTGCCCCAGGTGCTGTTCGGGCTGATCATCTTCGGCGTCGGCATCGCCCTGATGGTGGTCGCCGACCTCGGTCTCGCCCCGTGGGACGTGCTGCACCAGGGCATCTCCGAGCGCACCGGCCTCGGCATCGGGACGGTGATCATCGCCCTCGGGCTGCTGATCGTGCTGGCGTTCATCCCGCTGCGCGAGCGGGTGGGCCTGGGGACCGTGTTGAACGCCGTCGTCATCGGACTCGCCGCCAACGCGACGCTCGCCGTCCTCGACGAGCCCGACTCGATGACGCTGCGCGCCTCGGCCATGCTCGCCGGGCCGGTGATCATCGCGGTCGGCTCCGGGCTCTACATCGGCGCCGGGCTCGGGCCCGGACCGCGCGACGGCCTCATGACCGGGATCGCCAAGCGGGGCATCCCGATCTGGAAGGCCCGGACGGCCATCGAGGTCGTCGTCCTCGCCACGGGCATCGCGCTCGGCGGGACCGTCGGCCTCGGCACGATCTGGTTCGCCGTCGGGATCGGGCCGATGATCGGCTGGTGCCTCCCCCGCCTGACCCTCGCCCCACCCGCACGGCCGGCGGCGGCATGACCCCGTTCACCGGGATCGCGCAGATCGCGCACGGCGTCGACGACCCGGAGCTGGCGGCGACCCGGTGGGCGGAGCGACACGGCGCCGGTCCGTTCGTCGTCAACGCGCACATCGAGCTCGTCGAGGTCGTCCACGGCGGTGCGTCGGCGACCCTCGACCACTCGTCCGCCTACGGGCGATGGGGCAACGTGATGGTCGAGCTGATCTGCGTCCACTCGGCCTCACCGTCCGGTCTCGCCGAACTGGTGACGACCGAGGGCGGCGGGGTCCATCACGTTGCGGTGTTCGCCGACGACCTCGACGCGGCCGCCGCCCGTTGCGAGGAGCTGGGTCGAAGCGAGGTGGTCAGGGCCGCGACGACGCACGGCGTGCGCTTCGCCTGGTTCGACGCCCACGACGAGCTCGGCCACCTGGTCGAGGTCTACGAACGACATCCGCTGCTGACCGGCTTCTACGACCGACTCGGCATCGCCGTCCCCGACTGAGCTCGCTCAGCCGTCGGAGCGAGCGGCCCACCAGGCCCGCAGGCGATCGAGCTGCTCGGCCTCGGGGAGCGGACCCTCGTCGATGCGCACCGCCTCGAGGTAGGCGAGCGCCTCACCGACGATCCGACCCGGCTCCACGCCGAGCGTTCGCTGCACCGCGGCGCCGTCGACGAGCGGTGGCGCGCCGAGGTCCTCGACCGCCACGAGCTCGCTCCACGCCGCATCGAGCGCCGCGCCTCGCTCCGGGTCGACGGCGGCGACCAACGCCCGCACCCCGTCGATCGACTCGCGGGCGTCGAGGGCGAGCCGGCGCAACAGGGGCGGATCGATGGCGGGCGCTGCGAGCGCGCCGCGTGCGCCCGACACCGTCCGCACGACCGCCGCCGCCTCGGCCTTGGAGGCGCGCAGGGCGCTCAGCCGCGCCCGCAACGCGTCCACCGGGGTGTGACGGAGCAGGCCGGCGAGTCGGCCGATCGGGTCGTCGAGGCGACCGAGCA
>JBCBSZ010000070.1:0-34682 GCA_039818945.1 Actinomycetota bacterium | reverse complement strand
CTGTTGCGGTAGGCGGCCAGCACCTGGTCGGGCTCACCGATCAGCTCGACCTCGCCGCGCTCGAGCCACAGCGCGCGGTCGCACGAGCGTTCGATCTCGGCGAGGTCGTGGGAGACGAGGATCACGGTCCCCGCCTCGGCCCGGATCTTCGCGATCCGTTCTGCGCTCCGAGCGCGGAACTCCGCGTCGCCGACGGCGAGCGCCTCGTCGATCAACAAGATGTCGGGCGTCTGCGCGGTCGCGATCGAGAACGTGAGACGCGCGCGCATCCCGCTCGAGTACGTGCGGAGCGGCAGGTCGATGAACTCCTCGAGGCCGGCGAACTCGACGATCTCTTCGACCCGTCGATCGATCTCGCGTCGCGACAGGCCCATCGCCAGGCCGCCGATGATGATGTTCCTCCGGCCCGACAACGCCGGGCGCAACGCGGCGTTGACGCCGAGCAGCGTGGGGCGTGAACGGACCCTGACCGATCCCGACTCGACCGGCAACAGACCGGTGAGCGCACCGAGGAGCGTGGACTTCCCGGAGCCGTTCGATCCCACGAGACCGAGGCTCTCGCCCTCGGCGACGTCGAAGGACACGCCCCTGACCGCATGGATCCGGCGAGACTCCCTGGTCACCCGACCTCGCGCGAAGAGCTGCTTGAAGCCCGGTCGAGCGTCCTCGAACACGCGGTACACGACGTGGAGGTCGCGGACGCTCACGCTGACGCGGTCGCTCATGATCCGTAGCGGTGTTCGGCGGCCCGAAACCACAGCAGCCCGACGACGGGGAGGACGACGGCCCAGGCGATGAGCGTCACGACGGCGAACGTCGAGACGTCGAGCCCGAGCACGCACCAACGGGCACAGGCGATGACCGAGTACATCGGGTTCAGCTCGAACAGTCGCCGCAGCAGCTCATCCGTCACGAAGACGTCGACGGCGAAGATCACGCCGGAGACGTAGAACAGCAGACGGAAGAGGTGGGGCAGAATCTGGTTCACGTCCCGGACGGCGAAGCCCGCCCGCGCCGCGAGGAAGCCGGCGCCGAGCCCGATCGCTGCCTGAGCGAGCAGCACCACCGGCAACACCAACCACTCCCACCGGACGCCGGCGCTGACGACGGTCACGACCAGCAGGACGCCGAGCGCAGGCAGGAAGGCCAGGGTCTGGCCGACGAGGGAGGAGATCGGCAGGAGCGCTCTCGGGAACTGCAGCGACCTGATGAGCCCCTCGTTCCGACTGATCGCGAGAGCGGAGTCCTGGACGATCCGCTGCGTCAGCTGGAAGAGCAGGACGCCGACGACCAGGAAGGCGAAGTAGTCCTCGACGCCCCGGTCGGCCTCGAGCACCACGCCGAACACGATGAAGTAGACGCCGACCAGCATCAGCGGGTTGAGCAGGTGCCAGAGCTGACCGAGCACGTTGTCCATGTTCTGTGCCCGGATGTCGTTCACCGGGACGACGATGGCGAACTCGCGCCGGTCCCACAGCTCACGGAGATAGAGGCCGAGCGGGACACGTCCGCCCAGCTCGATCAGATCGTCGCCGAACCGGTCGTCGGCGTTCTGAGCGGACTCGGGCATTCTGCGCAGGCTACCGCCGGCGCCTCGTCGCGAGGGTGAGCAGGACGCCGCTGCCCCAGGCGAGATGCATCGCCGGGAACACCGTGCAGAGGCGGCACCGCTCGGCCCACGTGCGACCCGAGCCCGTCGCCGCGGCCATCACGGCAGCGAGGTACGCCACCAGCGGTGCCGCGCCGACCCGACGCCACGGCATCACGAGCACACCGCCGGCGATGCCGAGCACCGTCGCCGGAGGGACGAGCTGGCGCCACCGCAGCGAACGGGGATGCCGGCGGACCACCTCGGCCTTCCACCGCCCGTACTCGGAGTACTGCCGGGCGAGGGCACGGAGCGATCCGCGCGGCCGGTACGTCACCCACAGCTCGGGGTCGAACCAGACGATCCCGCCGGCCTCGCGCAGTCGCCAGTTGAGCTCGTAGTCCTGGTTGCGGACGAGCGTCTCGTCGAAGCCGCCGACCGCCTCCAGCGCCTCGCGCCGGAACACGCCGAGGTACACGGTGTCGGTCGGCCCCTCGGCACCTCCGTAGTGGAACTTGGCGTCGCCGACGCCGAAGCGGGAGGTCATGGCGAGCGCCACGGCCTCCTCGAACGGCGTCTGGCCGACCGCTCGTTGGATGCCCCCGACGTTGGCGGCCCCGGTGCGGCCGAGCGTCTCGACGGCGCGGCGCACGTAGCCCGGTGAGAGCTCGGCGTGGCCGTCGACGCGGACGACGACCTCGCCGCTGGTCGCCCGAATGGCGGCGTTCAGCCCGGCGGGCGTGACACCGGGAGGGTTGGGCACCACCGAGACGCGCTCGTCCTCGGCGAGCCGGGCGGCGACGTCCTCGGTGCCGTCTGCCGACGGCGCCACGGCGAGACAGACGTCGAGGTGGCCGGGGTACTCCTGGGACAGCACGGCCTCGACCGCGGCCGTGAGGTCGGCGGCCTCGTCACGAACCGGCATGACGACGCTGACCGACGGCCAGCGGTCGAGCTCAGCCACGCCGGGCGATGATGACCCAGATGGTCCGGACGATGATCTGCAGATCGAGCACCGGTGACCAGTTGACGAGGTACTGGAGGTCGTGGCCGAGCTTGTACCCCGGGTCGGTGTCGTACCCGCCCTGGACCTGGGCGAGGCCGGTGAGGCCGGGCGGCAGCTCGTGCCGCCGCTCGTAGCCGGGGATGATCCGGGCGTAGCTCTCCGCCAGCTCCGGTCGCTCGGGTCGCGGGCCGACGAGCGACATCTCGCCGCGCACGACGTTCCACAGCTGCGGCGTCTCGTCGAGGCGGGTCGCGCGCAGCCAGCGGCAGCCCCTGACGACTCGCGGGTCGTCGGCCTCGGCCTTGACCGCACCGGTCCGCGCCTCCGCGTCCGGCACCATCGTGCGGAACTTCACCATCTCGAACGGCGCACCGTCGCGACCGGTGCGCACCTGGCGATAGATCACGCCTCGGCCGGCAACCGACCGCACGTAGAGGGCGGTGAGCAGGACGATCGGGACCGCGACCGGGACCAGCACGAGGACGAGCGCGAGCTCGAGGAGCCGCTTGAGCCGGACCTTGTGGGACGGCAGCGCATGGGCCCGCAGCTTCACGAACGGCAGACCCGCGGCCTCGCGCACCGACTGGAGACCCAGGAGGGTCTCTTGGGCGCCGACGCGCTGGAGCACGCCGACGCCGTCGGCTTCCAACGTCGTCAGCGGCTCCGGGAAGATCCGGTCGAGGCCCTGGGCGTCGAGCAGCAGGACGTCGCTGGCGTCGGTGTCGGCGACGACCTCGGCGAGGTTGCTGGGGTGCGGAGCCGTGGCGACGACCTCGGCCTCCCGATCGCTGTCGGCGAGGTGGCGGCGTGCCGTCTCGATGTCGTCGGGTGAGCCGATCAGCACGACTCGGGGTGGCCCCTCCCGGCGGCGGGCGAGGTAGCGGCTGAATCGACGGTTCGCCGCCAGGAGCAGCGCGGCGGTGACCCCGAAGATCGCGAGGCTGAACCGCGGCATGAGGAACCGATCCAGCAGGATGGCCATCAGGCCGTCGAACCCGACGGCGATGAGGGTCGCGACCACCACACGAGGCAGCCACGGGCGAGAACCCAGCCTCGGCTCGCGCTCGTAGAGCCCAGCGAAGTAGCCGACGGCGAGGTGGATCGCCGCAGCGATCGAGAAGCCGATCGCGTAGTGGGAGAGCGGGTAGGTCGGCCACGAGAACCCGAAGCGCACCACGCTGATGGCGACCATCAGCGCGAGGAGACCGACCGCGTCGAGGACGAAGAGGAAGCGGAAGCCCCGGCTCCACAGCCACTCGAGCTGGCGCCCGGCGCGCTGCACGATCCACTCGGTTCCGGGCGCGAGGGGTGCCTTGACGACCTCGTCGCCGTCGACCGGCCGTGACGGGGTCGCCGGGGCGTTTCCGGAGCGTGCCATGACGTGGGCCAGCGTACCGGCGGTGCCGGCCGGGGTCCCGGAGCCCTGGCCACTGCTAGCGTCCGCGACCCGATGACCTCGACGGACCGCCAGGTCGGCGGCGCTCCCGGTGGCCGGCTCGTCGACGGTGTGATCCTCGCGCTGGCCGGATGGACCGTGGTGTTCCACCTCGCACTCGTGTTCGGATGGACCCGCACCGCGACGATGGTGGCCGCGGCGATCGTGAGCGCTCCGGTGGTCGCCGCCGCCGTTCGTCGCGACCCGCTCGAACCCGGTCCGTGGTCCTCGCACGCCGCCGGGGCGGATGCCGTCCAACGCCGGCCCGACCGTCGCCTCCTGGGGTACCTGGGCGCCGCAGGTCTGGTCGCGGCGCTCACGACCCTCGTCCGCCCCTCCGGGGGCGGCTTCGCGGTCGTGTGGCTGGCGCTGCTCGCCCTCGCCGCGGTGGCGGTCTGGTTGCTCCGATCCGATGTCGGACCGCTCCGACCGGGCATCGACGACCTCCCGACGTGGAGCATCTGGATCGTCGCCGGGCTGGCCGCGCTCACGACGCTCGGTGTCGTCCGCCAGGACCTCGACGACGTCGAGCTGGTGAACCGCTCGCTCTACGTCGAGCAGCACGCCGGGCCGTTCCCGACCCGTGACACCGTCATCGCTGACGAGGTGTTCGCCTCGGACCGGCCCGAGACGCCGGCGACCTCGATCGAGCCGCTCATCGGGGTGCTCGCGGTGCTGGTGCCGGTGTCGGCGACGACGGTCGCCCACCTCTGGGTCGGCCCGCTCGTCATGGCCCTCGCCGTGCTCGCGCTGCACCGACTGCTCGTCACGGTCAGGGCACCCGCACCGGTCCTCGTGACGATCGCGGCCTCGCTCTGGCTGCTGCTCGACGGCGAGGTGCTGCGCTCGCTCGGCAACCACGGCATCCCGCGCGCCTGGCAGGGCAAGGTGATCCTGCTCGTGGTGGTCGTCCCGACGCTGTGGCACCACCTGATCCGCTGGTACCGAGACGGCTCCGGACGGTCGCTCGCGATCGCCACGGCGTGCGGCGTCGCCGCCGTGGGGCTGTCGCGCACCGGGACCTTCCTCCCCCTGCTCGTGCTGGGCGTCGTCACGCTCGCCGCGTTGCTCCGAGGCGAGCTCCGCCGCGTCCCGCTCACCCTGGCGGTCGCGACCTATCCGCTCGTCGCCGGGATCGCCGGGCTGGTCGCCGATCGGGCCCCCACCGTGCCCAGGGGGCTCCTGGCGACCCAGCCGGTCGTCCTGCTCGCGGAGACGGACCCCGCGCAGCCGTGGTACTCGGTGCTCGGTCGCGGAGTGGGTTTCGCCGTCGGGTTCTTCGCCGTGCTCACCGCATGGCTGTGGCTCGGCGACCGGATCTCGGCGCTGGCCTTCGCCCTCGCGCCCGCGGCCGTCGCGCTCGTCGTGTCGACCCCGTCGGCTGCCGAACGGGTCGACGACCTCACGGGCAGCGACGCCGTCCTCTGGCGGTCGATCTGGGCGATGCCGGTGGCCGCCGGGATCGGCCTCGTGCTGGTCGCGGCGCCGCGCCTGCTCCCCCGACGAGCGTCGCAGCGATCCTGGTGCCGATCGTCCTCGCCGGCGCGTTCGCCGTCGATGGTGTCTGGATCGCGTCGTCGGAGAACCGCGGCGCGTCGATCGAGTGGCCACCGGCCTGGAAGGTCGACCCCGACGATCTGGTCGCCGCCGAACGCCTGATCGATCTCACCGAGCCCGGCCGGCTCGTCGCCGCGCCCGTCGGGGTCTCCGGCACGCTCGGGACCGTCACGCTCGACATCCGCGCGGTCGCACCCCGGGACGACTCGCTCAAGGGCCGCATCGTGGTGCCGGAGCTGCTGGCCGACGAGCGCCGATCGCTCACGTTCTCGCTGACCACGGGCACGCTCGACGAGATCGCGACCGACCTCGCTCGGACGGCGCTCACCGAGCTCGACGTCGCCACGGTCTGCTCCCGGCCCGACATCGACCCCGAGAACCCGCTGCTCGCGCTGCTGGTCGAGCTCGGCTTCGAGGAGGTCGATCGGGACGTGCACTGCGTCTACTGGCGACGCGCTCGATGACGTCGGTCACATCGTGCGGGACCCGTCGAGGCGTCGCGCTACCGTCCGATATGTGCATGATGCAAGTACCTCGGAGTCGGCGCCCGCCGACCGCTTGCTGACGACGCACTTCCTCCTCGTCACCGCTGCGGCGCTCTCGGTCTTCGTCGGCTTCGGCGCCACGATCCCCCTGCTGCCCCGCTTCATCGAGCAGGAGTTCGGCGACGGCGACACGGCGATCGGCATCGTGTTCGGCTCGATCTCGATCACCGCGATCATCGTGCGCCCGTACGCGGCCAAGCTCAGCGACACGCTGGGGCGGCGGTTCCTGATCATCGCGGGCGCGAGCATCACCTCGGTCGGCATCGCGCTGCACGCCACGGCGACCTCGTCGGAGATGCTGGTCCCCTTCCGGCTCGTCATGGGAGCCGGCCAGGGCATGTTCTTCGTCGGCGCCGCGACGCTCATCAACGACCTCGCCAGCGCCGACCGCCGCGGCGAGGCGGCGTCGTACTTCTCGGTGGCCGTCTACGGCGGTCTCGGGATCGGACCGATCGTGGGCGAGCAGCTGCTCGACGCCTTCGACTTCCGGGCCTCGTGGCTCATCGCGGCCGGGTTCGTCTTCGCCGGAGCGCTCATCGCCACGCCGCTCCCCCGCCGGATCGGCGTCCCCGACATCGCGCCCGCAGCCGCCCGCGACGAATCCCGACTCCGGCGCCTCGCCCACCCGGCCGGTCTCCTCCCCGGCTTCGTGCTGATGCTCGGGATCATGCCCTACGCCGCGTTCGCGTCGTACGCCCCCGGCCACGCCGAGGACGTCGGCCTCGACGACGCCGGCACCGTGTTCACCGTCTACGCCGCCACGGTGCTGGTGGTCCGCCTGCTCGGCGCCAAGGTGCCCGATCGCCTCGGCCTGCGGACGACGTCGACCACCGCGCTGGTCACGATCGCGTCCGGCATGCTGCTGATGGCGACCCTGCAGACGCCCTGGGGCCTGCACCTCGCGGCGGCGGTCTACGCGGTCGGTCAGTCGTTGCTCTACCCCGCGCTGTTCGCCGCCGCGGTGAACAGCGTGGGCGACGACGAGCGCTCCCGGGTCGTGGCCACCTTCACGATGTTCTTCGACATCTCGACCGGACTCGGTGGTCTCGTGCTCGGCATCGTCGCCGGCTTCGGCGGCCCGGTCGGCGCGTTCTTCGCTGGCGCGGCGATGGCGGCGCTCGGCCTGCTGGCCCTCCAGTCGCTGCTCGCCGACCGCTCCCGCGGCGAGACGCAGCTCAGCGCCAGCTAGAGCTCCGAGGGGTCGAGACGCCAGACCTCGTCCTCGCCGACCGCTCGCTCCAACGCCTTCGCAGCCCGCTCGGCGTCGGGTGAGCCGTCCGACACGACGATCGCCTCGTCGGCCCAGCGGGCGACCGTCGCCTCGCGCGACCCGATCGCCTTGCCGGCCTCCTGGCGCGACGCCGGTGTGTCGGACCGCAACACCCGCACCTCGACGGCGGCGTCGCGCAGCCGCTGGAAGCGGGCCTGGGACTCTCGCGGCCACATCGCCTCGGCGTCGGGGAACGGCAGGACGGCGACGTGGGGGACCCCGGCGCGCATGGCGGCCTCGGCCGCGAGCTGCTCGGAGCCGAGCGACAGGCCCGTGAGCACCACCAGGTCGGGCTCGAGCTCTCGCTTGGCCCGCAGGATGTCGACGAGTCGGTCCCGCACCCGCTTGTGGGTGGCCTCGTCGTCGTAGCCCCCGCCGAGGTCCTTGGCCTTGAGCCCGGTGATCGCCACCGTCCGACCGTCGGGCTTCCCGGTGCCGGCCGGCCGCCGGACCGGCTCGTCCTCGTCGAGGTCGGCGACGACCTCCGGGGCGAACCGGTCGCCGGTCCGCCCGGCCTGCGCCGCCGCAGCACCCGTGGCCAGCCGGTCGGCGACGTCGTTCCACTCGTCACCCGAGTGGCCCTTCACCCACTCGAAGTCGAGGTCGCCCCGCTCTCGGTACAGCTCGATGAACGGCTCCCAGAGGTCCCGGTTGGCCACGGGCTCCTTCTTCGAGTTCTTCCACCCGCGCTTCAGCCACCCCTCCCACCAGCGCTGCTTGAAGCAGTTGACGACGTAGGTCGAGTCGCTGACGATCACGAGCGGACCATCGATCGCCCGGGCCGCCTCGAGCGCGGCGGTCAGCTCCATGCGCTGGTTGGTCGTCCGGGGCTCCGCCCCCGAGGCGTAGGGCCCGTCGGGCACCACCCAGGCCCAACCGCCCGGGCCCGGGTTCCCCGAGCACGCGCCGTCGGTGTAGGCCCTGGTCGTCACGGGCGCCGACCCTACTGGTGTCGAGTGGGTGAAAACGCTTGCGGTCCGCGACGCGCACGGTCCCGCAGGTGGCAGCATGGAGCCATGATCTTCGACGGCTTCGTGCACCAGCTGCCCGACATCGATCCGGGTGAGACGGCCGAGTGGCTCGACTCCTTCGAAGCCGTCGTCGACGAGCGCGGGCGCACCCGGGGCCGGTTCCTCATCTCCAAGCTGCAGGAACGGGCCCGCGAGCTGCAGGTCCAGGTGCCCACGGCGGTGTCCTCGCCCTACATCAACACCATCTCACCCGAGCGTGAGCCGTGGTTCCCCGGCGACGAGCACATCGAGCGCCGCATCCGCGCCTTCATCCGCTGGAACGCGGCGGTGATGGTCTCCAACGCCAACAAGATCGCCGACGGCATCGGCGGCCACCTCTCGACGTTCGCCTCGTCGGCGGCGCTCTACGAGGTCGGCCTGAACTGGTTCTTCCGGGGCAAGGACACGGGACAGCCCGGCGACGCCGTCTACTTCCAGGGCCATGCCGCCCCCGGCGTCTACGCCCGGGCCTACCTCGAGGGGCGCCTCGCCGAGGACGACCTCGACCACTTCCGCCGTGAGATCGGTCGGATCGGGCTGTCCTCGTACCCGCACCCACGGCTGATGCCGGACTTCTGGGAGTACCCGACGGTGTCGATGGGCCTCGGCCCGCTCAACGCCATCTACCAGGCCCGCTTCTTCCGCTACCTCCACAACCGCCACATCGACGACACCTCAGACTCACGGGTGTGGTGCTTCCTCGGCGACGGCGAGTGCGACGAGCCCGAGACCCTCGGCGCGCTCCACCTGGCCTCGCGGGAGAAGCTCGACAACCTCGTCTTCGTCATCAACTGCAACCTCCAGCGCCTCGACGGCCCGGTGCGGGGCAACGGCAAGGTCATGCAGGAGCTCGAGGCCTACTTCCGCGGCGCCGGCTGGAACGTCATCAAGGTCGTGTGGGGCTCGAAGTGGGACGAGCTCCTCGCCCGCGACGTCGACGGCGTGCTGATGAACAAGATGATGCAGACCGTCGACGGGCAGTACCAGCGCTTCGCCACCGAGTCGGGCGCCTACATCCGCGAGCACTTCTTCGGCCCCGACCCCCGCCTGCGCCAGATGGTCGAGCACCTCTCCGACGAGGACCTGCGCAACCTGCCCCGGGGCGGCCACGACTACCGCAAGCTCTACGCCGCCTACAAGGCCGCCACCGAGACCAAGGGCGCGCCGACCGTGATCCTCGCCAAGACGATCAAGGGCTGGACGCTCGGCCCCGACCTCGAGGCCCGCAACGCCACACACCAGATCAAAAAGCTGACCAAGGACCAGCTCCTCGCCATCCGCGACCGGCTGTACCTGCACGAGGAGATCCCGGACGACTTCGATCCGGACGACCCCCCGTACTTCAAGCCCAGCGAGGACTCCATCGAGTACCAGTACATGATGGATCGCCGCCGGGCGCTGGGCGGCTCGCTCCCCAAGCGCACGACCCGGGTGCGCAAGGCCCTCCCGATGCCGACCGATCAGGCCTTCGACGAGCTCAAGGCGGGGTCACGGGGCCGCGACGTCTCCACCACGATGGCGTTCACCGCCGCGCTGCGCACCCTGCTGCGCGAGGACGGCTTCGGCGAGCGCATCGTGCCGATCATCCCCGACGAGGCCCGCACCTTCGGCATGGACTCGCTGTTCCGCGAGGTCGGCATCTACGCCGCCCAGGGCCAGCTGTACGAGCCGGTCGACCACAACCTGCTCCTCAGCTACCACGAGGACCAGGGCGGTCAGCTGCTCGAGGAGGGCATCACCGAGGCCGGCTCGATGGCCAGCTTCACCGCGGCGGGGACGTCCTACGCCACCCGCAACGTGGCCATGGTGCCGTTCTACATCTACTACTCGATGTTCGGCTTCCAGCGGGTCGGCGACCTCATGTGGGCCTTCGCCGACGCCCGCGGCCGCGGCTTCCTGATGGGCGCGACGTCCGGCCGGACCACGCTCATGGGCGAGGGCCTCCAGCACCAGGACGGTCACTCCCCGGTGCTGATGTCGGTCATCCCGAACTGCCGGGTCTACGACCCCGCGTTCGCCTACGAGCTGGGCGTCGTGATGCGCCACGGTCTGCAGGAGATGTACCTGGAGAACCAGGACGTCTTCTACTACCTGTGCCTCTACAACGAGAACTACGAGCAGCCCGAGGCACCGACCGATCTCGACACCAACGGCCTGATCCGCGGCCTCTACCGGTTCGAGGCGGCGCCGGAGGGTCCGTCGAAGCGCTCGACGATCATCTTCTCCGGTGTCTCCCACGCTGCCGCGCGAGAGGCCCGCGACATCCTGGCCGCCGACTACGACGTGGCCGTCGAGCTCTGGTCGGCCCCGTCGTTCCGTGCGCTGCGCGACGACGCCATGTCGGTCGAGCGATGGAACCGGCTCCACCCGGCCGAGGCGCCCCGCACCCCCTACGTCACCGAGGCGCTCTCCGATGCCGAGGGTCCGATCGTGGCGGTGACCGACTACATCCGGGCCGTGCCCGACTCGGTCGCCCGCTGGGTGCCCGGCGACTACACCGTGCTGGGCACCGACGGGTTCGGCCGGTCCGACACCCGCGAGGCGCTCCGCCGTCACTTCGAGACCGACACCGGGCACACGGTCACCACGGTGCTGGGCCGCCTCGCCGCCACCGGCGAGATCAAGCCCGAGGTGGTCACCGAGGCGATGGCCCGGTTCGGGATCGACGCCGAGCTCGCCGACCCCTGGGACGTCGAGATCCACTGACTCGGCCGGTCAGCGGGGTTCGAACCTCGTCAGGCTCAGCCCGAGGAGACGATCGCGCTCGCTGAGCGCGCTGATCGAGATGACCGTCTCGCCGACCGTGGTCTCGGCGGCACTGCTGAGGCCGCCACCGGGCAGTGCCCGCCGCCGGTCGAGGCCCAGCCCGTCGATCAGGGCCGCGGCGTCGTCCCGGCCGTCGCGCAGCTCGAGGTCGATGACCGCCACCGGCTCGTGCGCCCAGTCGTCGACGACGAGCCGCTCGATCGGGCCGGCACCGAGGTCGATGGCCCATCGGCCGTCGTCCGTCGCCGCGCACGTCGACCGGAGGCGCGTCACCAGCTCGTCGACGTCTCGGCTCTCGACGACGTGCGCCACGAGCTCGTCCACCGCGGCGACGATGCGCTCGATCGAGGTCATCGACGGACCTTGATCGCGAAGGCGGCGAGGCGGTCCTCGATCCGCTTCACCCGTCGCATCGAGGCCAGCATGTCATCCTGGGCCCGCTTCAGCCGCCCGATGGCTCGCTCGTCGCCGGTCGCGGTACGGGCCCAGACCGCCCGCTGCTCGAAGCGCTCGATCCGCCGCTCGAGCTGCTCGGACGCCGTGCGGTGCGAGGCGATGAGCCGATCCTGCTGGCGGGCGAGCGCACGGTTGACGGCCCGGTCGGTGGCGGCCTGATACGCGTAGGCGTCGCGCTCCTCCGGGAGGTTGCGATACGCCTCGTCGGCCGTGCGGAGCTGCTCGTGCGCCTCCGCGAGCGCGAGCTGTGCCTTCTGCACGTCGCTCGGCGAGGAGGCGGCATCGTTCGTGACCGTCGCCAGGTTGTCCGTGAACACCTGCACCCCGACGGCGGCGAGCTCGAGGTCGCGGTAGATCTGGTCCCGCACGGGCTTCGCATCGCCGAACACGCTCTCGTGGAACCGGAGGGCCGCGTCGTGGGCCGGCGTGCCCGGCAGCAGCGTCTCCATGTTCTCGTTGGTGCGGACGTGCTCCCGGACGTCGGGGCGCAGCTCGTTCATGGCCGTCTCGTCCCCCGACGCCCGAGCGGCTCGGACCCACTGGAGCGCGTGGCGCGCCTCGTGGGCGACGAGGGACGCCACCTGTGCGAACTGCTGCGGGGTCGGTGCCGACATCTCGAAGTAGTCACGGCGGATGACCATCCGCCACGTCTGCGAGTCCATGACACCACCGGCGCGACTCGGGAGATCGTTGGCGCCGCCGAGCTTGATCCCGATCGGTGGGTAGCCGGCCTTCTCGAGTGCTCCGCTCGCCGCCGCCGCGAGCCAGCGGGCGCGCCCTTCGGGACCCATCTGACCCCACATCTGGTACACCTCGCTGAACTGGTTGGCGAGATGCCGGACGTCGGCGTCCATCATCGCGGCGATGTCCTGCTCCGCCACGCCGGAGGTAGCGGGCCGCGCTTCGAGCGACACCCCCGATGCCCGCCAGGCCGGGTCCTTCAGCTGGAGGAGCTCGGCGGCCTGGGCTCGACGGACCGCAGCGTCCTCCCCGTCGAACACGACCCGGAGCTCTCCATCGCCCGACCGCTCGACGCGCCCGCCGAAGTCGTCGGCGACCTCGGTGGCGAGGGCGCGGCGGTGCGCCTCGAACCGTTGCAGCACCGCCCGCCGGTCGGTGGCGGACAGGCCGGCCCCCAGGCCCTCCCCCTGTGTGAGGTCGCTGTGGACCTCCTGCCAACCACCGCGCCGTTCGAGCATCGACCGGATCGACGTGTCGTGCAGCGTGGCAGCCGGTCCCTCCGCACTCGGGCGCACGGGGTCGGCGCCCGGGATCTCGATCGGGGCGGCGCGCCCCGCCCTCCAGGCCGTGAACTCGGCGGCCACCCGGGCCGACACCCCGTAGGTGCCGAGGTTGACGATCGTGTCCTGCACCGCACCCTTGACGATCATGTCGGCGAACTCCTCGGGCGAGGAGGGCAGCGCGGTGCCGTTGATGATCGCGTCGAGCACCGCGTTGGTGGACGTGGTGATCGGACTGGCCGCCGTGGAGGCCACCATGTTGGCCAGGAACTGCTTGGCGCCGTCCCCGAGGCCCTGGATCGAGTTCAGGCGAAGGTGGATCACCTGCTCGAATCGACCCTGGACCTTGCCGCCGACCAGGCTCATGACGATCGCGATGCCGGCATCGTCGACGGCGCTCTGGGCGTCCACCCGGTCCTGCAGCCCGACGTTGACGGCCGATGCCTGCTGCACGAGGTTCTGCGTCGCTGCGTAGCCGCCGGTGATGAGCGAGGACGCGGCGAGGCCCAGGCCACCCGACGCGACCGACGCGGCGATGGCCCCGAGCCACTTGGCGCCCTCGAGGACGGTCACGGCCCGCCCGACGCCGCTCATGACCTCGCCGTAGTAGTTCCCGAACCGCTCGGCGATGTCGTTGGTCTGCTCGACCGCCCGCCCGATGATCGGGATCGCGATGACCAGCCGGCGCTCGGCGACGAGTTGCTCGGCGCGCAGGGTCGCCTTCATCGGGGCGTCCCAGCCGCGGATCGAGGGGTAGTCGTATCCGCCTCGACCGAGCAGCTCCCCGATGTGTCGCACGAGCGGCTGCTCGGCGTTCGACTCGCTCATGGTCGCGTGAGCGGCTCGGCCGCTCCCCTGGGCGTCCTTCAGCTCCTTGAGCTCCCCGCGCAGCTCCGCCAGCTCGGGGCGGTGGGTGACGTTCTCGCGGTACTCGTCGGCGAACTCGGCCTGGAGGTCCTCGACCGTGATGACGCCCTTGCGGTGGTGGAGGAAGGGCAACGTCATCGACCCGAGGTCCAGGCGGATCACGCGAGCGGCGAGCGCGGCGGGGAGCTGGGGGGCGATGTCCAGCGTGATCGTCTTCGTGGCGAGCTGCTCGGCGGCCCACTGCCGGAATCCCATCTCGGCGACGACGTCTCGATCGGGCGGTCGTTGGATGGCCGGGGCCAACAGGTCCGACGCCTTGATCTCCAACGATCCCGCCAGCCGCGTCGACGGGCGACCGCGTTCGAGGCGTTCCAGCTCGGCCTTCGCGTCCGTCGCGACCAGCGTCCGCGCTGCGCTGCCGCGACGGACCTCGATGCCGTGCGTCCGGTACAGCGCGTCGACGTAGCGATCGAAGACCGCTCTTCGAGCCGTGTAGTCGACGTACTCCTGCCACCGATCGAGCTGGGCCTCGTTGAGCGCGCTGAGCAGCCCGGGCAACCTCCCGCGGAGCTCGGCTCGCACCGAGGGACCGCTCTCGGGCAGACGCGGCAGGCCGAGCCCGTTCATCCAGGGACGTCGACGGATGTGCCCCATGTCGGTGAGCGAGGCCTTGGTCCGCTCGACGTACAGGGTGGTGGCAGCGTTGCCCGCCTGCTGCTGGAGCCCCAGGAGCGGCGACACGCTCCCCACGCTCCGGCCAGCTCGACGCCGTCGCCCGCCCCCGTCGGCGCGGGCCGCGACACTGCGATGCGACCCCACCGAACCAACGTACGATCGACGCGGTGCGCCGCCTTGCCCGGTCGGGCGTTCGTGCGCACACGAGGCATGCCCGATCGAGCAGGCCATCGCCGAGCGCTGCGCTCGACGGCCGGCCGGGTTTCGGGGCGAGATGGAGAGCCGCTGGATGAGTCCGACCCTGCACATCACCGGCGACGAGTCGGCCGACCGACTGCTGGCCGACGAGCCGCTCGCCCTGCTCATCGGCATGCTGTTGGATCAGCAGATCGCCATCGAGCTGGCGTTCAAGGGACCGCACCGGCTGTCGGAGCGGCTCGGCGGGCTCGACGCCCGCGCCATCGCGCTCCTGGACCCCGAGGCGCTCGAGGCGGCGTTCCGCGAGAAGCCGGCGCTGCACCGCTTCCCCGCGGCGATGGCCAAGCGGACCCAGGCGCTGTGCGAGCACCTGGTCGACGAGTACGACGGCCACGTCACGCAGCTCTGGAGCGAGGCCGATGACGGTCGCGACGTCGTGCGCCGGCTGCGGTCCCTCCCCGGGTTCGGGCCGGAGAAGTCGAAGATCTTCGCGGCGCTGCTCGCCAAGCGCTTGGGTGTCACGCCGACCGGCTGGGAGGCCGCTGCGGCGCCGTTCTCCGACGACGAGCTCCGCTCGGTCGCCGACCTGGCCGAGCCCGGCGATCTCGATCGCCTCCGCGAGCACCGTCGGGCGCAGAAGGCGGCCGGCACCGACAAGCAGGGCCGACCCACCGGTTGACGCCCGTCAGCGAGCGGTGGTCATCTCGCTGCGCTGACGGTCGAGCCAACCGAGCATGAGGGCGAGCACCCGCGGGTCGTCCCGGAGCCGGTGACCGGCACCGGCGACACCCTTCACCTCGGCCGCGCCGTGGGCGTCGGCCAACCGGCGCGCGTCGGCCATCGGCACGAGCTTGTCGTCCTCGCCGTGCACGAGCATGAGCGACCGGCTCCCGAGGCGTCGCACCGCCTGATCGGGGCGGTGCGCCCGGAACTCGGTCGCCCACGCGTCGAAGTTCGCGGGGAAGCTCGCGTCTCGGACCACCCCGATCCGGCGGGCGTGTTCGAGGAAGCGCCGCGGGTGCGACGCCCAGTCGTCGAAGTCGGCCCGGGCCGCCAGGGTGGCGACGCCCCGCACGGTGTCGTCGGCCGCGCCGGCGCAGATCGCGATCGAGCCCCCGGTCGCCGCCCCGATGAGCACGACATCGCTCACCTCGTGTTCGGTGCGGAGGTGCGCCACCGCCGCCCGGATGTCGGCGATCCATCCTGCGATCGAGAAGTTGCCGGTGCTGCGCCCGCAGCCCCGGAACGTGACCGCGGCGACCGCGTAGAAGAGCTCGTCGGCGACCCGTTCGGCCAGCTGTTCGTAGGTGTCGCTGTCGCTCAGCTGCGGATCGCGGCTCGGCAGCCCGTGGCACAGGACCAGACCGGGCCGGATCCCGGTGGTCCCGACGACGCGGTCGGGGAGGGCGAGATGCCCGGTGAGCTGGGCGCCGCCGCTGTCGAGCGCCAATTCGTCGAGGGTCGCCATCGGCGGCGCTGGTGCGCCTAGGCCTCCGAGGCCACCCGTCGATCGCAGACCGACGAGAGCCGGTAGCCCCGGTTGCGAGCCTCGGCCAGCGTGTCGGGCCCGAAGCTCTGGTAGGTCGCCGCCGACATCAGCTCGGCGATGATCTCCCCGTGCTCGTCGTCGTCGAGCTGCTCCAGGTCGTAGACGACCTGGGTGCGCTTGTCGCCGACGAACCGGTAGTGCTCGAACTCACGGGGTCGCTCCACGCCCGTCATGCTACGCGGTCCGCACTTGAGCGCTGCGATTCGCCGCCGACGAGCCCCACCGTGCGCACACCGACCGGGCACATCCTCGACGTCGTCACCCGATCACCCTCGTGCGGCGCCGAGGTCGTCCACGAGGCCCTGCTCGCGATCGAGCCGACGCCGGGTCGGGAGGTCCTGCTGCTGGCCTCGTCCGGCCTCGACGAGCTGGAGCGCCGGTTCGAGGCGGGCGCCCGGCCGGGTCGCGTCGTCGCGCTCGGGCGCGTCGACCTCACGCGCCAGGCGGCGCGCTGGTCCTACGACGAGCAGCCGCCGAACGCGCGGCGCTACGACGCCGCCGACATCAACCGCCGCCTCGGGATCCTGCTCGCCGATCGGGCTCGGTGGACGGGCTGGTGGGCGGCACGATCGATCGCGCCCATGACCCTCCCGTTCGAGGCGATCCTCGCCGACCCGGCCGGCTCCGGTCGCGTGCTCGGCGCTGCGCTCGGGCTCACCTCAGCTCCTGAGCTCGGCCCTGCAGCAGACGACCCCGGACTGGTCGACGACTGGGTCTCGCACCACTGCCGCTTCACCGATCGACCCGACGGCGAGATGCGCCGCCGGATCGTCGACCTCACGGTCGCTCGATCGACCTACTCCCTCGAGATCGACCCGGACGACTTCGTGGGCCGCGAGATCGTCCTCACCGGGCGGCCCTACGAGGCCGACCTCCTCGAGCACCTCGCCGGCCGGCTCCCCGAGCGCGGGGCCCACGTCCTCGACGTCGGGGCGCACATCGGGAACCACACCGTTGCGCTCGCCTCGCTCGGCCACCAGGTCGTCGCGGTCGAGCCCAACCCGGCGACGAGACAGCTGCTCGAGGCCAACGTTCGCCGCAACGACCTCGGCGATCGCGTGACCGTCCACGGCGTCGCCGTCGGCGCGGCGAACGGCACCGGACGGCTCCTCCTCAACGACGGCAACAGCGGTGCGACCCGCATCGCCGCCGGGCCCGGCCCGATCCCGGTTCGGCCGATCGACCAGCTCGTCGACGACGTCGACCTGCTCAAGCTCGACGTCGAGGGACACGAGGTCGAGGCGCTCGCCGGGGCTCACCGGCTGTTGTCGACGACCCGCCCGATGGTCCTCGCCGAGGCCAACGACGAATCGGCATACCGAGCGGTCGCGGGCACGCTGGCGCTGTACGGCTACCGCAGCGACGGGGTGTCGCTGGCCGACGACCCCACCTACCTGTTCACCGCGGCCTGAGTCACACGTCGTCGACGTGCTCCAGCGCGCCGAGCGCCTTGAGGTAGTCGAGCTGGAGGCTCATGGCGGCCATCACCGTGTCGAGCGGCACCTCCAGACCCGCCTCGGCCGCCGCGCCGGCGACGGCGACGACACCCGGGTCGTCGGTGAGCACCGGCGCCTCGGCGCCGACACCGGTCTCGGCCTGGTCCTGGAGCAGCACGATGTGCATCTGGAGCAGCTCGGCCAGTTCCTCGTAGGACAGCCGTCCGGTGTGCGGTTCCTCGAGCCGATCGGCGACGAACTCGACCGCGTCGGGCAGCCGGTAGGTCGGCCGGTGCTCGCGAGCGGCGAGCAGCCGGGTCTCGCGACCGATCAGCGCAGCGGCGACGGCGAAGACCAGGACCAGGACGACGACGACGATGATGATCGTTGCGACCACGTCGTGCAGGCTATCGACGCGGTCCGATCAGGCCGCCGGGTCGATGGCCAGACCCGAGCGGACGGCCCATGTCGCCACCTCGGTCCGCGACGTCATCTCGAGCTTCGCCAGGACGTTCGACACGTGCACAGAGACGGTCTTCGGCGAGATGAACAGCGCCGCTGCGATCTCGCCGTTGGTGCGGCCGCGGGCGATCTCGCGGACGACGTCGATCTCGCGCGGTGTCAGCTGCGGGTGGTCGATCGCGGACGGCTCGTCTGCACCGTGGACGAGGTCGCTGACCCGCTGCGCCCGGTCGAGTCGCGGCCCGCGCCAGCCGGCGAGCCGGTCGATGGCCCGATCGACGAGGTCGTGGGCCTCGGCGGCACGTCCCAGCGAGAGCGCGAGCTCGGCGGCCGCGACCTCGAGTGAGGCCTTCCCGTGCGGGAAGGAGTAGCGGTCCTCGTCGATGAGTCGGATCGCGTCGTCGAGGCGGCCGTCCACGACGGCCTCCCACGCGAGCACGTACGGCTCGACCGCATCACCGACGCGCTCGATGACCCTGCGGACCAGCTCGGCCTGCGTCGTCGTCGAGACGCCGATGGCTCGCAGCTCGTCCAACACGTCGAGGGTCAGGACGGCCAGGCGGGCGACCTTCGGGTGCGGGAACGCGACGAGGGATCCCGCCGACTCCAGCAGCCGAGCCAGGGCGGCGTCGTCGCCGTCGCGGGCCGCGATGATGACCTCGCAGCTCCAGAGGTCGACCGTGCGGTGCGAGGCGTCGACCTCGGCCAGCAGTCGCCGCCCGGTGTCGGTCTCGCCCGCCTCGAGCGCGAGGAGCGCCTCCATCACGCGCCGATGGTCGGCGAGCACGGCCGGGCCGGTCCGACCGGCGAGGGCGCGAGCCCGGTCGAGCTCACCCTCGGCGATCGTCGACTCGACGATCGCGCCGGGCAGCCATCCTCCCATCGACTCGTAGCCCGCCAGGTCGAGTTGGCGCTGGAACCGCCGCACCAGACCCGGCCGCTCGTCGGTCGCCAGTTGGCCCATGCCCATGAGGTTGAAGAGGCCGCGAGCGGCGAGCACGTGCTCGCCCGCCTGCTCGGCCCGCACGACGGTCTCGGCGAGGAGCTGGTTGCCGTCCGAGTCACCGGCGATCAGGAGGGCGGACGAGCGTTCGATCCGGGCCTGCAGGACGACGTCGAGCAGATCGAGCTCGGCACCGGCCTGCTCGGCGGCGAGCGCCAGCTGCATCGCCCGCTCGACGTCCTCGGCGAGCATGTGGTGCTGCGCGATGGCGGCCAACGACCGGGCGCGGTCGACCGGGTCGAGATCGGGGAGCAGTTCCTCGAGCTCGGCGACGATGTCCATCTCCGCCGGATCGCGGTGCTCCCACGTCAGCCGGATGAGGGACCGGAGCGCACCGGCACGCTCGGACAGGTCGCCGGAGGCGACGGCGACCGCCAGCCAGCGTCGGGCGTGCCCGAGGGCATCGCCGCGCAGGCCGACGAGCCACGCTGCCCGGGTCGCGACCGCGAGCAGGCCGACGTCGTCGGGCTGCTCGGCGAGGCCGAGCTCGGCCAGCTGGAGCGCCTGGTACGACGATCCGGCGCGCAGCGCCTGCTTGGCACCGCGGCGCGACCAGGCCATCAGCTCGTCGACCCGTGATGCCGCTGCGGCATGGCGGGTGATCGCAGCGGCATCGGGCTCCGGGCACGACAGCAGCGACTCGACCGCCACCGAGTGCACCTGCCGGACCTCCCGGGTGAGCATGCCGTCGCGCACCGCCTCGGCGAGCAGGGCGTGGCGCACCTCGAACTCGTCCGGCTCGGCCTCGACGATCAGCGACTCGGCGCGGAGGTGGCGCAGCGAGAGGGTCAGCTCCTCGTCGGAGAGTCCGGTGGCGGTCCGAACCAACGACCAGCTCGCTCGCGGCCCGAGGACCGCGACCACCTCGAGGGTTCGCCGATCGCGCTCGTCGAGATCGTCGAGCGAAGCACGAAGGGCGTCGGCCAGCGTCCACGGGAGGGCGGCGTCGGGGTCGGCCAGCTGGTCGGTGGCCCGCAGGAGCTCCTCGACGAAGAGCGGGTTGCCACCCGTCCGGTCGTGGAGGGCGCGCACGGCCCGCGGATCGGGCTCGCGCCCGATCAGGACCGTGACGAGGTCGCGGACCTCGAGTGGGCCGAGGGCGTGCAGGTGGAGGTGGACCACCTCCTCCCGCCGACCGAGCTGGTGCAGCAGCTCGGCGGTCGGCAGGAGTCGGGACAGCGCCTCGGGTCGGTAGGTGAGGATGAGCTTCCAGCCTCGGGCGGCCTCGACGGTGAAGCGGTCGAGCACGTCGAGGGTGGCGGCGTCGGCCCAGTGGGCGTCGTCGACGACGATCACCGCGCCGCCCTCGGTGCAGCAGGCGAGGTCGTTCACGGCGTCGGCGGCGGTGGTGACCTCGACGTCGGGGCGCAACGACCGGAGCACGTCGAAGGGTCGGTCGATCGAGGTCGGCGCGGCCCGTCCGTCGAACAACGTGGTGCCGGCATCGAGGCCACGGACGAGCTCGGTGACGAAGCGCGACTTCCCGATCCCGGCCTCGCCGCCGATCACGACGACGGCGGAGTCCTGGGACCGCAGCGCGCGACGAGCCGCCTCGAGCTGGTCGAGACGGCCGATCATGGGACCTCTGTCGCGGGGGCCGCCGGGCGTCACCACCCTCACGGTAGTGACGCCCGGCGTCTGACTCGACCGGTCATGCGGCGAGGGCAACCTCCTCGCGATGGACGAGCGCCCCCGGCGCCCGCGAGCGGCGGAGGAGACGTGAGATCCTCCGCTGCCGCGCGGCATGGATCTGGTGTCGGTGGTCGTCGTTCGCGAGGCGCAGACGATCGACCGGGTGCATGGTGCTGAGCATGATCGGGGTCCTTTCCGTATCGGTGTGATCTCAGTGTCCGCCTCTGAGGTACACCGCTCCCATACGGAGTTCTCCCTATTTCCGGTTCGCCCGGACGCGACGAACGGGGTGGCCAGGCGCTGACCACCCCGTTCGCGAATCCGTGTGTGACCGATTTCGCCCCTGCAGGGACGATCGGGCCCTGAGAGGCCGATCCTCTCCGGTGCCCGTTCGGGCCCTTACAGGCCGATCCTCTGCGTTGCCCGCTCCAGCTGAGCTTCCTCGATGCTCCGCACCACTGCGTGGCGCTGCGCATCCGCTCGCTCAGCGGGCCGCTCGGGCCCCGGATCGGCCTTCTGACCCGCTCTGGTCTCGCTTCCTCGATGCTCCGCGCCACTGCGTGGCGCTGCGCATCCGCTCGCTCGACGGGCCGCTTCGGGCCCTCTACAGGCCAATCCTCTGGGCCAGGAGCTCGCGGTGGTAGCTCGGGTCGCCGAAGAGCAGCTCGGAGCTCTTCGCCCGCTTGAAGTACAGGTGGGCCGGGTGCTCCCAGGTGAAGCCGATGCCGCCGTGGATCTGGATGTTCTCGGCCGCGCAGTGGAAGTAGGCCTCGGAGCAGTACGCCTTGGCCAACGAGGCGACCGACGGCAGCTCGTCGTTCATCTCCGAGGCGCACCAGCCCGCGTAGTACGCCGCGGACTTGGCCGACTCGACCTCGAGGAGCATGTCGGCGCACTTGTGCTTGATCGCCTGGAACGAGCCGATCGGTCGGCCGAACTGCACGCGGTCCTTCGCGTACTGGACGGCCATCTCCAGCGTGAGCTGGGCCCCGCCGACCTGCTCGGCGGCGAGCGCCACCGCGGCGAGGTCCATGATCGTCGAGAGCAGCTCGCCGCCGTTGGTGTCGGCCAGGTGCTCGGCGGCGACGCCGTCGAAGGTCAGGCGGGCCTGCTTGCGGGTCTGGTCCATCGTCGACAGCGCCTCGCGGGACAGGCCCGCGGCGTCACCGGCGACGGTGAAGAGGTGGACGCCCCCCTCGGCCCGGGCGGCCACCACGAGGAGACCGGCGGTGTGGCCGTCGAGGACGTACATCTTCTCGCCGGACAGGGTGTAGGAGTCGCCGCTCTTGGTGGCCTCCATCTCGATGCCGGCGAGGTCCCACTTGCCGTTGGGCTCGGTGACGGCGAGCGTCGCGATGGTCTCGCCCGAGGCGATGCCCGGGAGGTGCTCCTTCTTGGCGGCCTCGTTGCCCGAGAGCATCAGGGCGTTGGTGGCGATGATCGTCGAGTAGAAGGGGGCGCACAGCAGCGCCCGGCCCATCTCCTCGAGCACGACGATGAGCTCGACGAAGCCGAAGCCCTGGCCGCCGAACTCCTCCGGGACGATGAGGCTCTGCAGGCCGAGCTGCTCGGCCATCTGGCTCCAGACGGCCTCGTCGTAGCCGGAGTCGGTCGCCATGAGCTCGCGGACGGCGGTCTCGGGCGACTTGTCCTCGAGGAACGAGCGCACGATGTTGCGGAGCTCTTCCTGCTCCTCGGTGAAGGCGAAGTTCAACGGACCCCTCCAGGTCTGGTGACGAGTGCTCCGAAACGTAGGAGGACCGGCGGCCGGGGACCAACCCGACATGTGTACGCGCGTGCTACGGTCACCTCGTGGACGCTTCCCCCCGGGTCGGGATCCGCGAGCTGCGCAACCGGGTGGCCGCCGTCGTGCGGCGGGCCGAGGGCGGCGAGCGCATCGTCGTCACGGTCGACGGCCGACCCGCCGCCCGCCTCGTCCCGATCGAGCCGGAGGGCGAGCCGACCCTCGACGACCTCGTCGCCGCCGGGCTCCTCCGCGGCCCCCAGCGCTCGGACCGCCCCGCGGCGCCCGACCCGGCCGACGTGCCGATCGACGCCCGCGTCGACGGTGTGCTCGACGAGCTGCGCGGCGGCTGAGCCGTGGCGGTCTTCCTCGACGCCAGCGCGCTCGTCCGTCGCTACGTCCGCGACCCGGGTCGCCAGCTCGTCCTCGAGGCCATGGCCGCCGATCCGACCTGGTGTGCCTCCGAGGTCTGCCGCACCGAGACGATGCTGGCGCTGCACCGCCTCTCGCCCGGCCCCTCGACCCAGACCGACCTGTGGGCCGCCGTGCGCGAGGACTGGGCGGCGATGACCGTGGTCCCGGTCGACGATCGCTGCCTCGCACGTGCGGTCGAGCTCGGCGCGACCTTCGGGCTGCGCACGGTCGACGCCGTCCACCTGGCCGCCGCCGACCGGCTCCCGGGACCGGTGACGTACGCGTCGTTCGACCGACGTCAGCTCCCGGCCGCAGCCGCGCTCGGCATGGAGGTGCTCACCCCCGAGGTGGCCTGACCGCGGTCTCAGTTCCCCATCGTGGCGACCGAGGTGATCGGGTTGAGGAGCAACAGCCCACCGAGCGAGCCGTGGAAGGGCACGTCGCCGAAGCTGAAGATGCCGCCGTCGAGGGCGACCATCAGGTAGCCCTCACCGGTGGGGCTGCCGACGAGGTCGATCACCGGCTGGTTGAGCGGCGTGCCACCCATCGACCCGGAGAACTCGGCATCGCCGAAGGCGAAGACACCGCCGTCGGTCGCCACCAGCCAGTAGCCGCCGCCGGTGGCGGTCACCGCCATCCCGACGACCGGCTGGTTCAGCACGAGCGAGCCCGTCGAACCGTGGAACACCGCATCACCGAAGCTGAAGACGCCGCCGTCGGAGCCGAGCAGGTAGTAGCCGTCGCCGCTGGGGGTCACCGCCGAGCCGACGATGCCGGCGTTGAGGGGCTGGCCGCACATGTCGCCGTGCCACGTGGCGTCGCCGAAGGTCAGGACGCAGCCGGCGAGGGTGAACACCCAGTAGCCCTGCCCGCTCGCCGTCGAGGTGATCGAGAGCGCCGGGTCCATCGGCACCGCCCCGGCGTCGCCGAGGTAGGGGGCGTCACCGAACCCCCACACGAAGCCCTCGGTGTCGAGCAACCAGTAGCCCTCGCCGCTGGGCGTGGCCTCGATGTCGATCACCATGTCGCAGAAGCCGAGCTGCTCGAGCTGCTGGTCGGAGCAGTCCGGGTAACCGGTGTAGCCCACGCTGGCCGGCTCGCCGTAGTAGGTCGCCCCACCGAACGGGATCACCCCGCCGCCGGCGTCGACCATCCAGTAGCCGTCGACGCGCGGCGCCGTGTCCTGCGCCTCGAGGGCCTCGCCGCTGCGCCCCGCGGCGTCGAGCACGGCCGGCTCCGTCTCGGCGCCGACGGCGGCGACGGCCTCGGACTTCTCGAGCGAGGCCGCGGGCGGATCGGCGCCGGCGGCCGCGACCGGAGCAGCGGACACGGCGACGAGGAGCGCGACGAGCAGCAACCCGACGCGAACGGTGCGACGATCCATGACGTCTCCTCACTGTGCGTGACGGACCCACTCTTGTCCGCGTTCTCCGGACGGGAAAAGGCTCGGACCGGAGTTGGCGGTGAGTTGTCTGCGAGACTCGTCCCATGTCGACGCTGCACTGGTCCGCCACCGGGATCGAGGTCCACAAGGTCGTCGTGGGCCCCTACGAGAACAACGTCTTCGTCGTGCGCTGCACCGAGACCGGCGACGCCGTGCTGCTCGACGCCGCCAACGAGCACGAGCTGCTCCTCGACCTGTGCCGCACCCTCGGCGTGCGAACCGTGCTCGAGACCCATGGCCACTGGGACCACATCCAGGCGGTCCCCGCCGTGCGCGACGCCGGCTTCGAGGTCGGCGTGACCGCCGAGGACGCAGCGATGCTCCCGTCCTACGACTACGTGCTCGAGGACGAGTCGGTCATCGAGGTGGGCCGGCTCCGCCTCCACACCATCAAGACCCCGGGCCACACGCCCGGCTCGATCTGCTTCCACGTCGAGGACACGCCGCTGCTCTTCAGCGGCGACACGCTCTTCCCGGGCGGACCCGGCAACACGTCGTTCGAGGGCGGCGACTTCCCCACGATCATCCGCTCGATCGAGGATCGGCTCTTCCGCCGCTTCGACGGCGACACGCTGGTCCTGCCCGGCCACGGCGACGACACCACGATCGGCACGGAGTCACCGCAGCTCCAGGAGTGGGTCGACCGCGGCTGGTAGCTCAGCTCCAGGAGTGGGTCGACCGGGGCCGGTAGCTCAGCTCCAGGAGTGGGTCGACCGCGGCTGGTAGCTCAGGTGCAGGCGATCCCGTTCACCGTGAGCTCGGTCGGCAGCGTGTCGGGATCGTCGTCGGTGTCGGCCGTGTAGCCAGTCACCGCCGACTTCCCCGGATCGATCTTCGAGTTCCAGCCCCGGTCCTCGAGCGTCACGACGTCGCCGTCCTGATCGACGAAGCGCATCCCCCACAGGCTCGTGAACTCCTCGTCGTCGTGGAATCGCCACGTCACGGTCCAGCCGTCCACGGTCTGCGTCCCGGTGTTCTTCACCGTCACGCTCGCCCAGTAGCCGTCGTCCCAGGTGTTGACGTACGCGACCTCGCACGTGAACGACGACTCGACGGTCGTCGTGGTCGGGGCCGCGGTGGTCGTCGTCGTCGCCGGCGCCGATGTGGTCGTGGTGGCGGGGGGCGTCGTCGTGGTCGTCGTCGTGACCTGCGGTGCGGTCGTCGTCGCCGCCGGCGTCGTGGTCGGCGAAGACGGCGCTGCCGTGGTCGTGGTCGTTGCCGCCGGCGCGCCCGGCGGCGCGGTGGTCGTCGTGGTCGGCGCCGACGTGGTCGTCGACGTCGCCTCCGCCGGGATCGTCGTGGTGACCGCCACCGTCGTGGGGGTCACCGCCGTCGTCGTCGACGGCGGTGCGGTGCCCGCGGTCGTGGGCGGCGGGGCCGACGGGTCCTGGCTCGGTCGCAGCACGACGGGCCCGGTCGTCGGCGGCACGGTCGTCGTGGTGGCCTCGACGGCGGTCGTGGTGGTGACCACCTCGGCGTTCGAGGCCGACGCGCTCAGCGGCTCCCCCATCGGTCCGGCCCCGGCGAGGACGGCGGCCGTCGCGCCGGTCGCGACGACGGTGGTGGCCGCACCGCCGAGGCTCGAGCCGATCTGGCCGAGCGAGGGCAACTCGGCCAGCCAGGCGAACGCGCCACCGGCCCAGCGTCGTCCCATCGACGTCGCGACGAAGGCCCGCACGACCTCGGGATCGAACTGGGTGCCGGCGCAGCGGACGATCTCCCGTCTCCCCGCCTCGGTCGACATCGCGGCCTTGTAGGAGCGCCGAGAGGTGATGACGTCGTACGCGTCGGCGACGGCGACGATCCGCCCCGCGAGCGAGATCTCGGTCCCCGCCAGGCCGCCGGGGTAGCCGGCACCGTCCCAGCGCTCGTGGTGTTCGTGCACCGGGCGCAGCCAGTCGCCGAGCCAGTCCTGCAGCGGTGCGACGATCCGCCGGCCGGCCTCGGGGTGGCGCTTGAGCGTGCCCCACTCGGCCGGCGTGAGGTCGTCCTCCTTGTTGAGGATCTCGGCCGGTACGGCCAACTTGCCGACGTCGTGCAGCAACACGCCCCAGGCGAGGTGCAGGCGGTCGCCCTCGCTCAGCCCGAGCTCTTCGGCGATGACGTCGGCGTGTGCCCGGACCCGCTCGGTGTGGCCGCGAGTGAGCCGATCGTGCTGGCCCAGCGCGGTGACCAGCTCGAGCGCCCGGGCCGCCGCCTCGCCGTGGTCGTCGACCTTCCCCGCCGCCAGCTCGTCGAGGCGGTCGCGCAGGCGACGGGTCGACCCCGACCGCAGCGCCACGCCGAATCGGGACGGCGCTCGGTCGGGGAAGGCCAGCGACAGGCCGAGCAGGGTGGCCAGCGGCAGCAGACGCCGGGTCAGGCGATCGGTGAGCGCCGACACCACCGTCGCCACGACGATGGCCTGGAGCAGCCAGATCCCGGCCCCCACCCAACCGGCGGGACGCAGGAAGAGGTCGCCGAGGAGCCGCACCGCGGTCCAGGCCAGCGCGACCGGGATGCCGAAGGCTGCGATCCGGACAGCGAGCGCGGCGACGGGACGACGACCCCAGCGTTGGGGGTCGGGCTCCACGGCCCCGCGGGTCGGCAACGATGCCACCCTTCCCGATCGGCGAGCCGATGGCGCACCTTGAGCCGGGGGTCAGCCGATCCCTTCGGCCGGGTTGTGATCCGGCGGCAGCGGCGTGTTGCTGTTCATCACGCGCCGGGCCGTCTCGGGCTCGCACGTCGGGCAGACGTTGACCGGGCGGACCGACACGATGGAGAGCTGGCTGCCCCGCGCCTTCTCCCACACCGCCTGCGCCGTGGCCCACACATCGGTCGAGCCACACGTCGGGCAGCGAGGCGTGAGGTCGCGGACCCACGTGACGTCGCAGCGCTCGCAGGTCACGTGGATCACGTCGTCGTCGCGCTCGCCGCGCAGCTCGTCGTCGAACTCGCAGACCGGACAGATCAGCTCGTCGTCCACGACCGGCCGGTCGGACTCAACCCACGAAGAGGCTGGTGACGCCCTCGCTGCCGAACGACAGCAGGATCGTGATGGTCCCCATCACCAGCAGGCCGACGAGGATGCGCAGGAGCGCGCTGCCGCCGCCACCGATCGCCTGACGCTCCTCAGCTGCGGTGTCGTCCACGTCGGCGACGGTAGACGCTCGCACTCGCAGCGGGGCGGGCCGAAGGTCCCGACTCGCCGCGACCAGACTGGGGTCATGGCCGCCCCGCTCCCCGCCGACCAGCGTCCCTTCGACCACACCCCCGTCTCCACGGCCGACCTGCCCGAGACCCCGACCCGCGACCGCAACATCGCCGCCTCCGCGTGGCGCGAGGCCCCGGCGGAGCTGCTCGGGCTCGGCGCTGACCTGGGCCACCCCGAGGCGGCCTACAAGCGCCGCATCCACGGCTGGCTGCTGTGGCGAGCGGGTCCGGCACGGGGTGAGCACGCTCGCTACCTGGCCGTCGATCCCGACGACGTCACGGTGACCCACCGCTTCGACCTCCACCCCGACGGCCGGGGCGCGGGCGCAGGGCCCAGCGGCGCCCACCACGAGCGCTTCCGTACCTGGAAGGAGGACCTGCGGGACCATCCTCCCGGCCCGGCGGAACGTGATGGATGACACCTCCGTCCTATTTCTCCTATGCCCATAGTGCGAATAGACTTTCACCCATGACGACCGACACCGTGCTCGAGATCCAGGGCCTGCGGGCCCGCCCCGACGAGGCCGAGGTCGACATCCTGCAGGGCATCGATCTGCGGGTCGGTCCGGGTGAGGTGCACGCCATCATGGGGCCGAACGGTTCGGGCAAGTCGACGCTCGCGTCGGCCCTGCTGGGGTCGCCGGAGTACGAGGTCACCGACGGTCGGATCCTGCTCAAGGGCGACGACGTCACCGAGTGGGAGCCCGACGTGCGGGGCAAGGCCGGCATGTTCCTGGCCTTCCAGTACCCGCAGGAGATCGCCGGCGTCTCGGTCATCCAGTTCCTGCGCCAGGCCCTCTCGGCCCGCACCGGCATCGACATGTCGGTGCTCGAGCTGCGGGTCTCGATCATGGAGTGGATGGACCGCCTCGGCATGGACCCGTCCTTCGCCGACCGCTACCTCAACGAGGGCTTCTCGGGCGGCGAGAAGAAGCGCAACGAGATCCTCCAGATGGCCATCCTCGAGCCCGAGGTGGCGATCCTCGACGAGACCGACTCCGGCCTCGACATCGACGCCCTGCGCATCGTCGCCAAGGGGGTCGAGGAGGTGCGGCGTGACCGACCGGAGATGGGCGTGGTGCTCATCACCCACTACCAGCGGCTCCTCAGCGAGCTGACACCGGACCGGGTCCACATCCTCGTCGGCGGACGCATCGTCGACAGCGGCGGTCCGGAGCTGGCGGAACGACTCGAACGCGAGGGCTACGAGGCATGGCGATGAGCGCGGAGCAGACCATCGACGTCGCGGCGGTCAAGCGCGACGTGGCCGTCCTGGGCGACGAGGTCGACGGCAAGCCGCTGATCTACCTCGACTCGGCCGCGAGCTCGCAGCGGCCGGGCGTCGTGCTCGACGCGATGCGCGACTACTACGAGCACCACCACGCCAACGTACATCGAGGGGCCTACCGCCTCGCGGCCGAGGCCGACGCCGCCTACGAGCGCGGCCGGCGCAACGTCGCTCGGTTCATCGGCGCGCCGTCCGCTCGCGAGGTGATCTTCACCAAGAACGCCACCGAGGCCATCAACCTCGTCGCCTTCTCGTGGGGCCGCGCCAACCTCGGTCCCGGCGACGCCGTCGTGCTCACCGAGATGGAGCACCACGCCAACATCGTGCCGTGGCAGATCCTCGCCGAGCAGCTCGGCTTCGAGATCCGCTGGATCCCCGTCGGCACCGACGGCCACCTCGACACGTCCGAGCTCGACCGGCTCCTCGATGGAGCGAAGCTGCTGGCGCTGAGCGCGATGTCCAACGTGCTCGGGACGATCACGCCGGTGCGGGCGCTCTCCGACGCCGCGCACGCCGCCGGCGCGCTGGTGCTCGCCGACGCCTGCCAGTACGTGCCGCATCTGCCGACCGACGTGACCGAGCTCGACGTCGACTTCCTCGCCTTCTCGGGGCACAAGATGCTCGGCCCGACCGGCATCGGCGTGCTGTGGGGTCGCGAGGCGTTGCTCGACGCCATGCCGCCCTTCCTCGGCGGGGGCGGGATGATCTCCGACGTGCACCTCGACGGCTTCACCACCGCCGAGCTGCCCGCCAAGTTCGAGGCGGGCACCCCGCCGATCGCCGAGGCGGTCGGCCTGGGCGCTGCGGTCGACTACCTCGAGGACCTCGGGATGGAGGCGGTGCGCCGACACGAGGTCGAGCTCACCGCCTACGCGCTGCGGACGCTGCGCGAGCGCTTCGGTGACGACCTCGCGATCCACGGCCCTTCGGAGCCGGCCGAGCGGGGCGGCGTGATGTCCTTCGCCTACAAGGACGTGCACCCCCACGACGTCTCACAGGTCCTCGACCAGGACCAGGTCTGCGTGCGCGCCGGCCACCACTGCGCCAAGCCGCTCATGCGACGCCTCGGCGTCGGGGCGACCGCCCGGGCCAGCTGGTACGTGTACAACGACGAATCCGACGTCGACGCCTTCGCCGAGTCGCTCTCGCGGGCCGACGAGTGGTTCGGGTTCTGACCGACCGTAGGATCGCCTGAATGCCGGGACTCGAAGACCTCTACCGCGAGATCATCCTCGACCACTACCGCAACCCCCGGAACCGGGGTGAGCTCGAGACGCCGCCCGCGGTCCGCGCCGAGGGCATGAACCCGTTGTGCGGCGACGAGATCGTCGTGTACGCCCAGGTCGACGGCGGGACGATCACCGACGTGGCCATCGGCGGCCAGGGCTGCTCGATCTCGCAGTCGGCCGCATCGATGATGTCGGCCGCCGTGAAGGGCGAGTCCGTCGACGACGCTCGGGCCAAGATCGCCGCCTTCAAGTCGATGATGTCGATCCACGAGCACGAGCTCGGCGGCGACTCCGACGAGGTCGAGCCCGACGCGTCGGAGATCAAGCTCGGCGATCTCGAGGCCCTGCGCGGCGTCGTGAAGTTCCCGGTGCGGATCAAGTGCGCCACCCTCTCGTGGAACACGCTCGCCCAGGCGCTCGACGAGGCGCTGGGCGAGACGGCCGCGGCCGACTGAGCTCGGCACCGGCCTCGGCCTAGCCTCCTCGAGGTGCATCGCCTCGCCGCCGCCGCGCTCGCCCTCGTACTGGTCGCCGCCGCATGTGGTGGGGACGGCGACGACGAGACCTCCGCCGACACCTCGCCACCGACGTCTGCCGCACCGACGACGGCCGCGACCACCTCGGCACCGGCCACGACCGCCGCACCGGAGCCTGCGGCGACCGAGCCGCCGGCGACCACGGCCGCGACCACGACGGCACCGTCGACGACGACCTCGACGACCACGGCCCCGACACCGACGATCGCGCTGCCCGACGTGACCACCATCGTCGGCGAGACCGAGCTCGGCGCCGGCTTCGTCCTCGGAGCGAGCCTGGCGGCACCGGTGGTCTGGATCGCTGCGCCCGTCGACGGCACCGACGTCGTCGGGTGCGAGGGGCTGCCCGCCGAGACGCTCTGGGCCCAGGCCACCGACGGCAGCACCCGGGAGGCGGCGCTCCCCGAGGATCCCGATCTGGTCGGCGTCAGCGATGTCCGGCCGCTCCTGGACGGTCGCGTGCTGCTGATCCGGGCGTGCGAGGGCTTCCTGGTCGACGCCTGGCTCGGCACCGACGACGGCACGGGCGTCGTGCGCGATGTCGAGCAACTGGAGCTGTCCGACTCCGCCGTGTTCTCCACGATCCGCGTCGGATCCGACCGCGTCACCTTCGTCGAGGGCGACCCGTTCGGCGCGACGGGCGGTTCGCTCATCGAGCTCGACCTCGCCAGCGGCGCCCGGAACGTGCTGGTGGACGGCGACATCCGAGATGCGGTCGCGCTCTCGACCGGGAACCTCGTCTACCGCACCAGCACCGAGCTGTTCGTCAGCGGGTTCTCGCTCGGCACCTTCCCGGAGACCGGTCCGTTCTCGTTCACGTTCGAGCCCGACCTCGGGAACGAGAACGTCGCCGTGAGCCTCGCCGATGGCCTCGCCGTCTACGTCGGCAGCGAGGACGAGTTGATCGCCGTCCTCGCCGAGGACGTCGCCGTGCTCGACTGGCACCCGAGCGGCGAGGCCGTGCTCGTCAACGGCCCGTTCGACGCCGAGGAGCCCGCTCCCCCGCGCATCGTGCTGCTCGACGGCACGACCGTCCCGCTCCCGGTGACCGCCGACGTGGTAAACGGCGCCTTCACCGGCGACGGCCTCGCCGTGGTGATGTCGACCTTCGCCGACGACGGCGAGATCGTGACGACGGCGTACGCCTTCGCCGGCTGATCACCAGCGGTGGCCGACCGGCGCGCCGGTCACGAACTCCTTGATGCGGCGCTGGGTGGCCGGGCTGGTGTCGGACGGCAGCTCGTTGACGTCGACGAAGCGCACCTCGGCGATCTCGGTCGAGCGCGGCGACGAACCCGGCACCCAGTCGCGGATCACGAACACGACGACGTGGTCGCTCTTGTGCTCGAGGAAGCTGGAGTAGACCCCGTGCACCTTGTGCGAATTGGTGTTGGGGACGATGCCGGTCTCCTCGCCGAGCTCCCGGGTCATGGCGTCGACCAGCGACTCCCCGGTCTTGACGCCGCCGCCGGGCAGGAACCAGCCGTCGCGGTAGGAGTGGCGGATCAGGCAGATGCGGTCGGCCTCGTCGACCACGATCGCACGCACGCCGATCGTGAGGCGCGGGCCGCGGATCCTCCACCAGACCTTCACGAGGCGATAGAGGCGCTTGCGGATCAGGACACCCTCCCGGCGGCGAGTCGCTCGACCACCGCCGCCAGCTCCAGGTCGTACTCGGTGATGCCACCGGCGTCGTGGGTCACCAGATCGATCACGACGCGCGAGTAGACGTTGCTCCACTCGGGGTGGTGGTTCATCTTCTCGGCCACCATGGCGATGCTCGACATCACCCCCCAGGCCGTGACGAAGTCGGCGAAGCGCAGCTCGCGGTGCAGCTTGCCGTCGGCGACCTCCCAGCCGGGGAGCTCGGCGAGGCGCGCGGCGAGCACGTCGTCGGGAAGGACCGGTGGGATCGTCACCGGCGCGAGCGTACGCCCCGGCCGGCGAGAAGTCTCGACCTGTCCGACCACATCGCTCAGCCCAGCGGGTCGGCGAAGGGGTCGGCGAACGGATCCGGTTCGGGCGTCTCGGCGTCGTCCTCGGGCAGGAAGTCGCCGTAGCCGTCGGCTTCGAGACGGTCGGCGAGCTCGGGACCACCGGTCTCGACGATGCGCCCGCCGGCGAAGATGTGGACCACGTCGGGCCGCAGCTCGGTGAGCAGACGGCTGTAGTGGGTGATGGCGACCACGCCGAGGCCGGTCTCGTCGGTCGCCCGCTCGACGCGCTGCGCGCACAGGCGGAGGGCGTCGACGTCGAGCCCGGAGTCGAGCTCGTCGAGGATGGCGATCTTCGGCGCCAGCACGCCGAGCTGCAGCGTCTCGTTGCGCTTCTTCTCACCACCGGAGAGGTCGACGTTGAGCGCCCGGTCGAGGAAGTGCTCCTCGAAGCCGATGGCCTCGGCCTCGGCGCCGACCAGCGCGGGGATCTGGCTCCGGTCGCGGCCGGCAGCGGCGAAGGACTCCTCGAACAGGTCGCGCACCCGGACGCCGGGGACCTCGGTCGGATACTGGAGGGCCAGGAACAGCCCGGCCTGGGCGCGCTGCCACGTGGGCATCGACAGCAGGTCGACGCCGTCGAGGGTCGCGCTGCCGCCGGTGACCGTGTAGCCGGGGCGACCCATCAGGACGTGCGAAAGCGTCGACTTGCCCGAGCCGTTGGGGCCCATCACGGCGTGCACCTCGCCGGACCGGACGGTCAGGTCGAGGCCGGAGAGGATCTCGGTCTCGCCCACCGAGGCCCGGAGGCCCCGGATGTCGAGCACGTGCTCGGTCCGCTCGGTCACGGGATCACCACCACGACGTCGTCTCCCTCGGTTCGCACCTCGTACACCGGCACGGGCTGCGTGGCCGGGAAGGTGTCGGGCTCGCCGGTCTCGAGCGAGAACCGGCTGCCGTGCTTCCAACACTCGATCATGCACTCGTCGCCGAAGACCTCGCCCTCGGCGAGCGAGATGTCGGCGTGGGTGCAGCGATCGCCGATGGCACGGAACTCGTCACCGATGCGCACCAGCGCGATGCGGTGGCCGGCGACGTCGAAGCGACGGGCCTCACCGTCGGCCAGCTCGGCGGCGGCGCACAGCCGCTCGTCGCTCATCGCTCACCTCCGAGCACGGTCTCGAGCCGGTGGGCGATCTCGACGTTGAGCGCGGCCGACACCTCGGGCACCGGGAACCGTTCGAGCACCTCGTCGAAGAAGCCGGCCACGACGAGCCGGTCGGCGATCTCGGGTGGGACGCCGCGGGACTCGAGGTAGAAGCGGTGGTCGGCGTCGATCGGACCGATCGCCGAGGCGTGGCTGCACCGCACGTCGTTGTTCTCGATCTCGAGGTTGGGCACCGACTCGGCCCAGGCGTCCTCGGAGAGCTTCAGGTTGCGGTTGGTCTGGAAGGCGTCGACATCGCCGGCGTCCTTCGCGATCCGGATATTACCGGTGTAGACGCTGTGCGAGGTGTCGCCGACGGCGCCCTTGAACAGCAGGTTCGAGCCCGTGTGCGGCGCCAGGTGGTCCTGCACCGTGCGGAAGTCGAGCATCTGGCCACCCTCGCCGAAGTAGATGGCCTGGATGTCGGCGTGGGCGCCGGAGCCGGCGATGCGGGTCTCGATCCGGTCGCGGGCGTAGTCGCCGCCGAGCCCGGCGGCCGACACGAGCACGTTCGCGTCTCGCTCGGCGACGGCGATGAGCGAACCGAGCTGCCAGACCGAGTGGGCGAGATCCTGCACGACGGTGTGGCGGAGCTGGCTGCCCTGGCCGGCGATCAGCTCGGTGACGGGCAGCGACAGCCCTGCGGCGTCACCCGACGTGCGCAGCTCGACGACGTCGAGCTCGGCGAGCTCGACGGTCACGACCACCAGCCGGGGGAACGTGACGGCGTCGGGCGTGCTGGTCTGGACCTCGACGACCACCGGCCGCTCGATCACGGCGTTGCGGGCCGCCTCGACGACGACACCGCCGGGGGCGAACGCGTCGTTGAGCCGGGCGAAGACGTCGACCGGCTCGGCCATCGCGGCGCCGATGCCGGGACGGTCACCCGAGCGGTCCACGACGCGCTCGACGGTGAGGCCGTCGACGGTGCCGCACGGGTCGACGCCGCAGCGCACGTCGTCGTGCGCGACGGCTTCGTCGTGTCGATCGAGGTC
>JBCBSZ010000069.1:0-35206 GCA_039818945.1 Actinomycetota bacterium | reverse complement strand
ACCGAGGAGCGCTCGATGCGACGTCTCCACCTGCTCATCCACCGCCCGGCCGACGACGACGGACAGACCACCGCCGAGTACGCCCTGATCCTCGCGGCGGTGGCCGCGGTGGTCGGGGCGATGATCACCTGGACCGGCACCGGCCAGATCCAGGACCTGTTCAAGGCGGTGGTCGACAGCCTGATCAGCGCGATCAACGGCTGATGCCGCGGCGACCGCAGCGCGACGACCGGGGCCAGGCCACGGTCGAGCTCGCGCTCGTGTTCCCGGTGATCCTGCTCCTGCTGCTCCTGTTGATCCAGGTCGGGTTCGTCGTCCGAGCCCACATCCTGACCACGCACGCCGCACGCGAGGGTGCCCGGGTCGCCGCCGTCGGGGAGGACCCGATGGCGGCGGCGGTCGCCTCCTCGGGCCTCGATCCGCGCCGCATGGACGTCGAGCGCAGCGGCGGAGACGCTCCCGGCGAGACCGTCACCATCACCATCGAGTACGACGCGCCGACCGACGTGCCGATCGTCGGGCGGCTCCTCGACGACGTCGAGGTCCGCGCCGAGGCGACGATGCGCATCGAGGGCTGAGCCCCCGGGCGACCTGCGCCTGCTCAGGCCGCGACGACGCCACGGCTCGCCGACGCGACCTCGAGGAGGCGCAGCGCCGCGGCCTTGTCGAGTGGTTCGTTGCCGTTGCCGCACTTCGGCGACACCACACATCCCGGGCAGCCGTCGTCGCAGCCGCACTCGGCGATGGTCTCGATGGTCGCCGCGATCCACTCCTCGAAGCGATCGAAGGCGAGCTCGGCGACGCCGGCGCCACCCTGATGACCGTCGTGCACGACCACGGTCGCCCGGCCCGTGTCGCCGTGACGGGCCGTCGAGAGGCCGCCGACGTCCCAGCGGTCACAGATCGTGAACAGCGGCAGCACGCCGATCATGGCGTGTTCGGCGGCGTGCAGGGCGCCCGGCAGCTCGCCGGCATCGACGCCGCTGCGGCCGATCGTCTCGTCGTCGACGGTGAACCAGCACGCCGTCGTCACGAGCTCGCTGGCCGGGAGCTCGAGGTCGACCTCACCGAGCGATTCGCCGGTTCGGTCGTCGATCCGGCGGTAGCCGAGGACCTGCTCGGTCACCCGCACCGTGCCGACGGCCACCTCGAGCTCGCCGAGCCGGGCGGTCCGGGCAACGTCGAGGATCGTGAGGTCGTGGTCGCGGCGGGTCCTGGTCCGCTCGTCGAGATCGTCGGGGCGCACCTCGACGACGCCGGCGTCGAGGTCGAGCACGTCGACCCGGTAGGCCCGGCCCTGGTGGAGGTAGCGGGCGCCGGGATGGAGCTGGCCCGTGACCCGAGCGGCGTCGACGGTACCGACCAGTTCGTCGAGGCCGGTGTCGACGATCCGCATCGAGCCCCCGCCGTCGCTGCGCAGGCTGAGCCGCTGGGCCGGCGTCGAGGGCGCCTGCCAGACGGCTCGGCCGTTGCGCACGCACGCGTAGCCCTCCTGGACGAGGTGGCGCACCCCGTCGTCGATCACCGCAGGCCACCAGCGACGATCGACCGGCCGCAGCGGCAGCTCGTACGCGGCGCAGGCCAGGTGGGGGAGGACGACGAAGGGGTTGTCGACGTTGGCGACGACCCGCTCGGCCGGGCGGTCGAGCAGCTGGTCGGGATGGCGCAGCATCCACCGGTCGAGCTGGTCGCTCCCCGCCACGAGCACCGCGAGCGCGGGCCGACCGGTGCGTCCCACCCGACCGATTCGCTGGCGGAACGACGACACCGTGCCGGGGAACCCGTCGAGCACGACCGCGTCGAGGCCGCCGACGTCGATGCCGAGCTCGAGCGCGGAGGTGGCGACGATGCCGCCGAGCTGACCGCTCGCCAGCTCCTCCTCGATGATCCGGCGTTCCTCGGGGAGCAGGCCGGCCCGATAGACGCGGACCGGTGGCCCGTCGCCGAGGCGGTCGGCCACGTCGAGCGCGACCTGCTCGGCACCGCGACGGCTCCGGCAGAACGTGAGCGTGCGCAGGCCGTTCCCGATCAGCTCGGCGGTGATCCGGGCCGATTCCACGTCGGCGGAGATGCGGCGATGCCCGCCGGGCGGGACCGGCGTGTCCCAGAGCGCCAGCGTCAGCGGTGGGCGCGGCGCGGCGTCGTCGCCGATCACGGTCGCCTCGACACCGGTGAGCTCGCGCATCAGGGCTCCCGGCTCACCGATCGTCGCCGAACAGGCGACCGGCACCGGATCGCCGCCGTGGTGGCGGATGAGCCGAAGCAGCCGACGGATCACGTTGCCCACGTGACTGCCGAACACACCCCGCAGCGCGTGCAGCTCGTCGATCACCACGTAGCGCACCCGCGACAGGAAGCGACGCCAACGGTCGTGGTTCGCGCAGAGGCCGTAGTGCAACATCTCCGGGTTCGTCAGCACGACGTTGGCGTCGCGGCGGGCCCTGGTGCGCTCGTCGTCGTCGCTGTCGCCGTCGTACGTGCAGGCGACGATGCCGGGCAGGGCGAGCTCGGCCCACGCCCGCCGCTGATCGTGGGCCAGCGCCTTCGTCGGGAAGACGACCAGCGCGGTGTGACCCCGCTGAGCCGCCTCGGCGATCGGGAGCTGGAAGCATCGGCTCTTGCCCGAGCCGGTGCCCGTGGCCACCACCACCGGGCGACCGTCGCGGACGAGGTCGATCGCCATCGCCTGGTGCCGCCACAGCCCCTCCGTGGCCGGGTGCTCGGCGAGGGCGCCGTCGAACGGCTCGGTCGGCTGGCCCTGCCGTCCCGGGCGACCCGGCAGCACTCGAACGTCGACGAGCTGGTCGAGGTCGGCCAGCGGCGACAGCAGCGCTCGGGCGTCGAGGCCGCTGGAGGCGACCCCGTCTCCACCGATGTGCGCGCCGCGCGCAGGTGCCGCCGACAGCTCCATGGCCACCAGTCTCGCAGGCGGGTGTGCCGCGAGCGCGGGAACGGGACGTCGGGGTGCGTACCCTGCCCCCGATGCACGTGGAGGTCGTCACGGAGGCGCCGTCGGGCTGGGTCGTCGTCGCGCTCCGTGGCGATCTGGACCTGGCCGGGCTGCCGTCGCTGCGCAGCCGGCTCCGTTCGCTGGCACCCGGCGATCGTGGTGTCGTCGTCGACCTCGACCCGGTCGATGTGCTCGAAGCCGAGTCACTCGGCGTGTTCCTCGGCCTCGCAGCCCGCTTGCGTCGAACCGGCCGCGACCTCCGCCTGGTGTCCACCATCGACCGGCATCTCGAGCTCTTCGAGCTCACCGGGGTTGATCGTGCGCTGGCCGTCCACGGTTCGATCGTTGACGCGACCGACGACTGAGCGTGGTCGGGCGTGGCGTAGCCTCGGTCACGTGAGTTCCGGTCCCGACTCGTTGCCCCTGTTCTCGCGGGGCAACGGATTCCTCGCCCGGGCCGTCGTGCGACCGGCGCAGGCCTTCATGCACCGGGACGTCTCGCCCGGCCTCATGCTCCTCGCGGCGACGCTGGTCGCGCTCGTGTGGGTCAACTCCCCCTTCAGCGACTCCTACACCCACCTGTGGGAGGAGGTCGTCGATGTCCGGGTCGGCGCCTTCCACCTCGAGCTGACGCTGCACGAGCTGGTGAACGACGGGCTGATGGCGATCTTCTTCTTCGTCGTCGGGCTCGAGATCAAGCGGGAGCTGGTCACAGGGGAGCTCCGCGACCTGCGGGCCGCCGCCATGCCGGCGTTCGCCGCGATCGGCGGCATGATCGTGCCGGCCTCGATCTACCTGGCCTTCAACGCCGGGACCGACGCCGCCACCGGGTGGGGCATCCCGATGGCGACCGACATCGCCTTCGCGCTCGGCGTCGTCGCCCTCCTCGGCTCGCGGGTCCCGCCGGCGCTGAAGATCTTCCTCCTGACCCTCGCCATCGTCGACGACGTCGGCGGCATCCTGGTGATCGCCGTCTTCTACACCGGTGAGGTCGCCTTCCTCTGGTTGCTCGCCGCGGCCGGCGGCCTGACCCTCGTCGTCGTGATGCAGCGGATGCGGGTCCGCTGGACCCCGATCTATGTGGTCGTGGGCACGTTCGTGTGGTTCGCCACCCACGAGTCCGGCGTGCACGCCACGATCGCCGGGGTGGCGCTCGGTCTGTTGACCCCGGCCCGACCGCTGCTCACGGGGCGCGGCCCACTGACCGTGCGCGACCGCCCGACCGCCGCCGACGCCGCGGCCGCCGGGGTCGAGTTGCGCGAGCGGGTCCCGGTCGTCGAGCGGCTCGAGACCCTGCTGCACCCCTACGCCGCGTTCCTCATCGTCCCGGTCTTCGCGCTCTCCAACGCCGGCATCCAGCTCTCGGGCGACGTCCTCGTCGAGGCCTCGACGGCGTCGATCACCCTCGGCGTGTTCTTCGGTCTCGTCGTCGGCAAGACCGTGGGCGTGGTGACCTTCACCTGGATCGGCCATCGCCTCGGCCTCCCGCTCCCCCGCGGCGCGTCGTGGGCGCAGATCGTTGGCGTCGGCGTCGCCGCCGGGATCGGGTTCACCGTGGCGCTGTTCATCGACGGCCTGGCCTTCGATGCCGGCGACCCGCTGCTCGAGCAGGCCAAGATCGGCATCCTGGCCGCCTCCGTGGTGTCGGCGCTCGGTGCGACCGCGATCCTGCGCTGGGCAGCCGCTCCCGCTCGCCAGCCAGCGCCCCCGCGGCGTCGGCCCGACCGGGCCCGGCTGACCCCCGAGCCGGTCGCCGGAGCCTGAGGCCGCCTGCGCCCACGCCGACGGCGTACGGTGGGCGACACCGGTCGTGGTGTGCGTGTTTGAACCGTGACCACGCGGCGCCGTAGCGTGTCCGCCCGGCGGGTCCACGGCGACGCAACGCCCCCGCCCGGTCCCGAGCCCCATCCACAGCGCTGTCTCCGCGGGACCGAAGCAGCATCTCGAGAGGAAGAACCTTGGGAGCGGTCCCGTATCTAGCAGTGGTGTGTTCTGCCGCGGCCTTGGCCCTGGCGTACTACTTCGCCCAGGTCGTGCTGAGAGCCGACGAGGGCACCGATCTGATGAAGGAGATCGGCGAGGCGATCCGCGAGGGAGCGCTCGCCTTCCTGCGCCGCGAGTACCAGTGGGTGTCGGCCTTCGTGGCCGTCATGTTCGTGCTGCTGCTCGTCATCCCGATCGAGGGTCGTCCGTACGCCTCGATCGCGTACCTGATGGGCGCCGTGCTCTCCTCGATCGCCGGCTTCGTGGGGATGTACATCGCCACGGCCGCGAACACCCGCACCGCCAACGCCGCCCGCCAGGGCGCGGCCGAGGCCCTGCCCCTCGCCTTCAAGGGCGGCGCGGTCATGGGGTTCGCCGTGGCCGGCCTGGCCCTGCTCGGCATCTCCCTCAACTACCTGCTGTGGGTCACCTGGATCGGCGTCGACGAGGCCTTCCAGGTCATGGCGGCCTTCGGTCTCGGTGCGTCGTCGATCGCGCTGTTCGCCCGCATCGGCGGTGGCATCTACACCAAGGCGGCCGACGTCGGCGGTGACCTCGTCGGCAAGGTCGAGGCGGGCATCCCCGAGGACGACCCCCGCAACCCGGCGACCATCGCCGACTCGGTCGGCGACAACGTCGGCGACGTCGCCGGCATGGGCGCCGACCTGTTCGAGTCCTACGCCGGCTCGATCGTCGCCCCGATCGTGCTGATCTCGCTGCTGTTCCAGGGCGCGTTCATCGCCGAGGGTGGTGCGCTCGTCGACGACTTCGGAGACGCCGAGTCGCTGCTGCTCTTCCCGATCCTGATCGGTGCGCTCGGCATGATCGCCTCGATCGTGGGTGCGCTCCTGACCCGCGGCCGCGAGGGTGTCTCGCTGAGCGCCCAGCTCCACCAGGGCCAGTACATCGCCATGGCGCTCACGGTCGTGTTCGCGCTCGTCGGGTCGCTGTGGCTGTTCAACGACATCGACGAGATCGACCAGCCGATCCTGCTGGGCGTCGTCGTGATCATCGGCCTGTTCGGCGGGTGGGCCATCGGCTTCACGTCCGAGTACTTCACCTCCGATCACTACGGCCCGGTCAAGGACATCGCCGGGCAGGCCGAGACCGGCCCGGCGACGGTGACCATCGCGGGTGTGGCCCAGGGCAAGCTGTCGACCCTTCCTGCCGTCTCGCTCGTCGCCCTGATGATCGGGCTCACCTACTGGCTCGGAGAGGCCGCGTTCATCGACGAGGCCGCCGGCCTCGAGGTGGGCCTCTACGGCGTCTCGCTCGCCGCCATCGGCATGCTCGCCGTCACGGGCGTGATCGTCGCCGTCGACGCCTACGGGCCGATCGCCGACAACGCCGGCGGCATCGCCGAGATGGCCGAGCTGCCGCCCGAGGTCCGGGACGTCACCGACTCGCTCGACTCGCTTGGCAACACCACCGCCGCCGTCGCGAAGGGGTTCGCCGTCGGCTCCGCCGCGGTGACCGCACTCGCGCTGTTCAAGTCGTTCAGCCTCACGGCCGGCGACGAGGTGCTCCTCGACATCAACGACACGGCCGTGACCATCGGGCTGTTCCTCGGCGCCATGACGCCGTTCATCTTCGCCGCGTTGACGATGGCGTCGGTCGGCCGTGCCGCCCAGGCGATGATCGTCGAGGTCCGCCGGCAGTTCGCCGAGATCCCCGGCCTCCGCGAGGGCAAGCCGGGCGTGAAGCCCGACAGCCGTCGCTGCGTCGACATCTCGACCCAGGCGGCGCTGAAGGAGATGCTCCTGCCCGGCGCGCTCGCGGTCCTCGTGCCGCTGATCATCGGCTTCATCGACCTCAACGCCCTCGGCGGCTTCCTCGCCGGTGCGGTCGTCACCGGCTTCCTGATCGCCATCTACATGGCGAACTCCGGCGGTGCCTGGGACAACGCCAAGAAGTACATCGAGGCAGGCGCCCACGGTGGCAAGGGCTCCGAGGCCCACAAGGCGGCCGTGGTCGGCGACACGATCGGCGACCCGTTCAAGGACACCTCCGGCCCGGCGATGAACATCCTCATCAAGGTGATGACCATCGTCTCGCTGGTGTTCGTGCCGGCCTTCATCTGACGCAGCTCGACGATCCGAGCACGCCGACGGCCCACCCGGTCTCGCACCGGGTGGGCCGTCTCGCGCTCGGGGACGGTCAGGTCGACGTGCCGTCCGGTGGGCGGCGGGCGACGAGCCGACCCCAGTACCGCATGATCGTCTCGAGCAGGTCCCGCATGTCGGCGACGTCGAACGGCTTCACGTGGTAGGCGTCGGCGCCCGCCTGGTAGGCGTTGCGGACGTCCCAGCTCGTGGCCGACGAGCTCAGCACGACGACGTGCAGCGTGGCGGTGGCCGGGTTCTCCCGCAGGCGCGAGATGAGGTCGGTGCCGAGCATGCCGGGCAGGTTGAGGTCGACCATCACGACGTCGGGTCGGAGCTCGCCGGAGCTGAGGCGCTCGTACGCGGCGCGGCCGTCGTCGATGAAGGTGGTCGCGACCGGGAACGCCAGCTGACCGAAGGTGGTGTCGAGCAGCTCGCAGTCGAAGGGGTCGTCGTCGACGATGACGGCCGACAGCTCACTCATCGGCGTCGACCACCGGGGTGAGCGGGAGGCGCAGCGAGAACCGGGCGCCCTTGCCCGGCTCGGAGCTGGCCCAGATCCGGCCGCCGTGTCGCTCGAGCACGCGGCGGCAGATCGCGAGCCCGATGCCCTGGCCGCTGCTCGAGGGAGCGAGCCGCCGGAAGGGCTCGAAGACCTCTCCGGCGTGCTCCTGATCGAACCCGACGCCGTGATCGACGAACTCGATCGCCAGCTGGTCGCCCATGACCTCGGACGTGACCTCGACGCGCGGCGGTGCGTCGCCGGCGTACTGGATGGCGTTCTGGAGGAGGTTCTGGAACAGGCCTCGGAACTGCACCGGGTCGCAGGTGATCCTCGGGAGCTCGTCGACGTGGATCGTCGCGTCGCTCGCCGCGATGTCCGCGGCGAGATCGTCCATCGCCGCTGCGAACACCGCACCGAGATCGGTCTCGACCACCGCGAGCGTCTGGCGTCCGGACTCGGCGTAGGCGAGGAGCGAGTCGAGCATCCGTCGCATGCGCTCGACGCCGGCCAGCACCCGGTCGAGGTTGTCGCTCGGCCCGGTCTGGTCGGCGGCCATCTGCCCGAAGGCGTGGATGGCGCGCAGCGGAGCACGGAGGTCGTGCGACGCCAGGTGGGCGAACTGGTCGAGCTCGGCGTTGCGCTGTGCCAGCTCGGTGTTCATCAGCGCCAGCTCGCGCTGCACCCGCATCAGATCGGAGACGTCGGTCGCCATGACGATGGTCTCCGAGCCGTTGCCGTCGGCGGTGTGCAACCGGATGGTGTCGACCTGGAAGACCGCGCCCGAGTTCCCGTCCGGGTCGGTGATGCGGGTCCCGTCGGCGTCGCCCATCGGCTGATCCGGCGATCCGAAGAGCACCTCGGTCTCGTCGCCGTGGATCTCGTCGACGGTGCGGCCGATGACGCTCTCAGCGGCCCGGCCGAGCTGGCGGAGCGCGACGTCGTTGATGAGCACGACCCGGCGGGCGTCGTCGAGGAGCCAGACGCGCGCCGGGATCCGGTCGAGCACGTGTCGCAGCTGGCCCCGGTGCAGCTCGACGCCGGCCTCGGCGGAGCGCAGGTCCGTGATGTCGAGCGCGGAGCCGCCCGTGACCGGACCGTCGGCCTCGTCGTAGCGGAACACGTTGGTGAGCAGGTGCAGCGTGCGCTCCGCGGCCGGGACCTGCAGCTCGAGGCGCTCGAGCGGGAGCTCGTGCCCGTCGTCGAGGCGTTCCTGGATCCGGCCGTGCAGGGCCCGGCGTACCGACTCGTCGAGCAGGGCCGCCGGCGTCGAACCGGTGACCTCGTTCGGGTCGACGCCGAGCCGCTCGCCGTACTCGTCGTCGACGAACACGTATCGGCCCGCCGCGTCGAGCGCCCACTTCATGGACGGCGAGTGGCGCATGAAGGCCTCGAACCGGCGGGTCACGGCGTCCAGGCGGCGCTGGGTCTCGCGCAGGCTGGCGATGTCGACGACCGAGATGACCACGCCCTCCACCTGGTGGTTGGCGATGCGGTAGGGGGTCATCCTGACGAGGAGCCACTCGTCGTCGGCGCGCACCTCCCGCTCGATCGAGGCGCCGCTGTCGATGACCTGCCGTGCGTCGTCGTGGAGGGACGGGAGGTCGAGGGTCAGCACGATGTCGCCGACGGGGCGGCCGATGTCCTGGGGTCGGAGCTTGATGTAGTCGGACAGCGCCGGGGTGTAGCGCCGGACGTTGAGCTCGGGATCGAGGAAGAGCGTGCCGATCTCGGTGCTCTCGAGGAGGTTGTCCATGTCGGCCGTCAGCTGGCTGAGCTCGGCGATCTTGGCCTCGTGTTCGGAGTTGACCGTGTGGAGCTCCTCGTTGACCGACTGCAGCTCCTCGTTGGTCGACTGGAGCTCCTCGTTCGAGGCGATGAGCTCCTCGTTCGAGGCCTCCAGCTCCTCGATCGTCGTCTGCAGGCTCTCCCGGGTGATCTGCAGCTCCCGCTCGAGCACGGCGATGTCGAGCTGCGCCTGCTCGTCGGCTTCGGCCGACTCGCTCGGGCCCAGCCGTCGCGGTCGCATGCTCGTGAGGTCAGGCAGCTCCGATCGCTGCGGCGCCTCGAAGGGGATGATGACGATCAGGGCGGCCGGGCCGGTCCCGTCGCGTCGTGAGATCGGCCGCACCTCGACCGAGATGATCTGGGACGGGTCGTCCCCGGCGACGAGCAGCCCGTCCAGGCGCACCGTCTCGTTCGCGGTGAGGGTCCGCTGGAGGGCGCCCCAGAGCGGGACCCGCAGCGACTCGTCGAGCAGGTCGAGCAGGTCGAGCCGGGTTCGCCCTGCCGGTTGGCGCAGCAGCGTCGCCGCGGCGCCGAAGGTGTGGAGCAGGTGGCGGTTCTCGTCGACGAGGAAAGCCGGGGGCGCGTAGTCCTCGAGGAGCTGGTCGTACGCCTTGAGGAGTCGGTCGCTCACGGAGCTGCGGCTCGTCGCGGGCACGGGCCGGACCGCGGGCTGTCGCCGACCGGGCGCCGTGGCGACGAAGCGGGTGTTGCGCAGCTTGCGGAAGATGTTGTCACTGCCGCCGAGCGGCTCGAACTCCTCCTCGAGGAAGTCGATGGACTCGGAGCGGCCGAGCACCATCATCCCGTCGACGCGCAGCGCGAAGTGGAAGTACCGCAGCGCCTGGTGCTGGGCGTCGGGCCGCAGGTAGATGAGGAGGTTGCGGCACGACAGCAGGTCGACGCGGGTGAACGGGGCGTCCCGGAGGACGTTGTGGGCGCTGAAGGTCACGCTGCGTCGGAGTCGGGGCGAGACGCGGTAGTTGTCGCCCTCGCTGACGAAGTACTTCGCCAGGAGGTCGGTCGGGATCGTCTCGACGGTCTCCGCGTCGTAGAGCCCCGCCGAAGCGATGGCGAGCGATCGCTGGTCGGCGTCGGTGGCGAAGATGCGCAGCGGCAGGTCGATCGCTTCGCGGTCGAGCTGGTCGAGGATGAGCATCGCGTAGGAATAGGCCTCGTGACCGCTGGCGCAGGCCGCGACCCAGACCCGGATCTCGCGCTCGTCGCGCTGGGCGTCGGCGATGATGCTCGGCACGATCGTCGAGGAGACGTGCTCCCACACCTCCGGATCGCGGAAGAACGCGGTGACGCCGATCAGCAGGTCGTCGTAGAGCGCCCGCAGCTCGACCTCGTTCGTCTCGACGAGGTCGCTGTACGCGAGCACGTCCGACACGCCCGCCATCTCGATGCGTCGTTCGATGCGGCGTTGCACCGTGCCGATCTTGTAGGCGTTGAAGTCGAGGCCGTAGGCGGTGCCGAGTGCCGAGATGATGCGCCCGTACTCGCCGTAGGCATCGGTGGCGTTCGGGATGCGGGCGAGGTCGGGGTCGGCGGCGAAGGCGACGATCGCCTCGGGCATCGCTCCGGCGGGCAGGATCTGGTCGATCGCTCCGGTCCGATCGGCGCTGCCGGGCATCGACGTGAAGCGGGCGCTGCTGTCCTGCGCCAGCGTGAACCCTCCCTGCTGCCGGACGGCCTGGATGCCGTCGGCTCCGTCGTCGCCGGTCCCCGACAGCACGATCGCCACCGAGCGCGGCCCCCAGCTGGCCGCGAGGGAGTCGAAGCAGATGTCGATCGGGTGGGGCGGCACGCCGGGGAGGCGGACCTGCTCGGACACCGACAGGGTGAGCTCGTTCACCCGCAGCTCCGCGCCCGGAGGGAGGAGGTAGACGCGATCGGCCACCAGCTCCATGCCGTCGACCGCGGTGACCACCGGCATCTCGGTGTTGCGGGCCAGCAGCGAGTCCATGACCGTGGCGTGGTCGGGGGAGAGGTGCTGGGCGATCACGAAGGCGAAGCCGCTCGTCGGCGACATCGCGTCGAAGAACTCCTGGAGTGGGGCCAGGCCGCCGGCCGATGCGCCGATGGCGACGACCAACGTCGGGCGCCCGCCCTGGTCGTCGTGCTCCCCGCTCGGTCGGATCACCCCAGCTCCTCTCGACGCGCGAACGCTACAGGTACCGGTCCGTGCTCGCTCAGCGTCCGAGCGTGAAGAACTCGGCGTTCGGGGCCATGGACGTCAGGTTCGCCATCCGGTTGGAGAGGGCGAAGAGCCCGGCGATGGCGCCGATGTCCCAGATGTCCTCGTCGTCGATCCCGTGGGCGCGGAGCTCGTCGAGGTGGCCCTCCTCGATCGAGGCCGAGTCGGTGGCCACCCGGAGCGCGAACCGCAGGATCGCGCGCTGACGATCGGTCAGGTCGGCCTTGCGCCAGTTGGTGGCGACCTGGTCGGCGACGTGGGGGTCCTTGGCCCGGATGCGCAGGATCGCACCGTGCGCGACGACGCAGTACACGCAGTCGTTCGCCGCGGAGGTGGCGACGACGATCATCTCCTTCTCGGCGGCGCTCAACCCGCCGTCGCGCAGCATCAGCGCGTCGTGGTAGTCGAAGAACGCACGGGCCTCGTCCGGCCGGTGGGCGAGCACGAGGAAGACGTTGGGGACGAACCCGCTCTTCTCCTGCACGGCGAGGATCCGCTCGCGGAGGTCCTCGGGGAGGTCGGCGAGCTCGGGCACGGGGAAGCGGCTGATCGGGCGATCCATCGCCGGCGACAGTAGTCCCACGCTCCGACCGCGTTCAGCGCCCGGGCGGCCACGCACCGCTCTCTCGGTGGCGGCGACGTTCCGGAGCGGGTGACCGGTACCGTTGCGCCGCGTGGTCCCTCGTCTCGCTGCCCAGCTGGTCCGCGGCTTCCTCATGGGGTCGGCCGACGTCGTGCCCGGGGTCTCCGGGGGCACGATCGCCCTCGTGCTCGGCATCTACGAGCGCCTCGTCGCGAACGTCCACCAGGGCGCCAGGACCCTCGGACGGGCGGTCCGCCTCGACCTCGACGGCGCCCGTCGCGAGTTCCTGAAGGTCGAGTGGTGGTGGATCGTCAGCCTGCTGGCCGGCATCGTCGCCGCGGTGCTGGCGCTGGCCAGCCTCCTCGACACCCTGCTCGAGGATCATCCCGAGGTGATGTCGGCGATCTTCGCCGGCCTCGTGACCGCATCGATCTGGGTCGCGTGGGGCAACCTGCGCAACCGCGACACCACCCGTCTCACGATCATGGCGGTCACCGGCGTGGCGGCCGCCGTCGTCCTGGGGTTCCGCACCGACGCCACCGACGATCCGGCGTGGTGGATGCTCGTCGGCGGCGGCGCCATCGCCATCTGCGCCGGCATCCTCCCCGGCGTCTCCGGCTCCTTCACCCTCCTGATGCTGGGGCTCTACGACCACGTCATCGATGCCATCGACCAGCGGGACCTCGGCACGATCGCCCTGGTCGGCGTGGGCGCCGTCGTCGGTCTCGCGCTCTTCTCGTCCGGGCTCGACTGGCTGTTGCGCCACCACCACGACACCGTCGTGGCGGCCCTGATCGGGTTGATGATCGGGTCGTTGCGCATCCTGTGGCCGTGGCCCGCCGCGGCCGAGGGCGGCATCGACGAGGTGTCGATCGCGGCGCCGGACTCCGACACGCTCGTGCCGGCGATCATCGGCTTCGCGGTCGCCGCTGCCGTGGTCGTCGGGATCGCCTCGATGGTCCGCTCCGAGGAGCCGGCACCGGCGCGATGAGGGTGTGGCGCATCGCACCCGAAGGTGGAAGCGGTGCGGTTTCGTGCTATCCCTCGACAGAGACGGGCTCCGGTCGACACGGCTGTGAGACCCGAACGTCCCCGAACCGGTCCGAGCCCCAGTGAGCACCTCCCTCGTCATCGTCGAGTCACCCGCCAAGGCCAAGAAGATCGCCGAGTACCTCGGCGACGACTTCGTCGTGGAGTCGTCGGTAGGCCACATCCGGGACCTGCCGCGCAACGCCGACGACGTGCCCGCGGCGTACAAGGGCGAGTCCTGGTCGCGGCTCGGCGTGGACGTCGAGAACGACTTCAAGCCCCTCTACGTGGTCACCGGCCGGGCCAAGGACCAGGTGAAGCGGCTCAAGTCGCTGCTCAAGGACGCCGACGAGCTGCTGCTCGCCACCGATGAGGATCGCGAGGGCGAGGCGATCGCCTGGCACCTGATCGAGGTCCTCAACCCGACCGTGCCGATCCGGCGCATGGTCTTCCACGAGATCACCCCCAAGGCGATCCGTGAGGCCGTCGAGCAGCCCCGCGAGCTCGACCGCCGGCTCGTCGACGCCCAGGAGGCGCGGCGGATCCTCGACCGGCTCTACGGCTACGAGGTCTCGCCCGTGCTGTGGAAGAAGGTGATGCCCCGGCTGTCCGCCGGTCGGGTGCAGAGCGTCGCCGTCCGCCTCGTCGTCGAGCGCGAGCAGGAGCGGATGGCGTTCCGTCGGGCCTCCTACTGGGACCTGGCCGGCACCTTCACGTCGGGCTCGGCCGATCCGTTCGACGCCGCGCTGGTCGGCGTCGACGGCGCGAAGGTCGCGACCGGGCGCGACTTCGACGAGACCGGCACGCCCAACGACGGCGTGGTGGTGCTCGACGAGGTTGCCGCCACGGGGCTCAAGGACGGTCTGACCGGCCAGGACCTCACCGTGTCGGCCCGCGAGTCACGTCCCTACCGGCGCCGCCCGGCGGCACCGTTCATGACGTCGACGCTGCAGCAGGAAGCCGGCCGCAAGCTCGGCTTCTCCTCCTCGCGCACGATGCGCGCCGCGCAGCGCCTCTACGAGTCGGGCTACATCACCTACATGCGGACCGACAGCACCACGCTGTCCGCCGATGCGCTCTCCGCGGCCCGCGACCTGATCCGAGGTCGCTACGGCGCCGAGCTCCTCCCCGACGAGGCTCGGACCTACGTCCGCAAGGTGAAGAACGCCCAGGAGGCCCACGAGGCCATCCGCCCGGCGGGCGAGGCCTTCCGCCTCCCCGACGACGTGAGGGCCGAGGTCGGCGCCGACGAGGCCCGCGTCTACGAGCTGGTCTGGCAGCGCACGGTCGCCTCGCAGATGATCGACGCCACCGGCGAGACCGTGACGCTGCGGCTGCAGGGTCGTGCCACCGGCGGCCAGCAGGTCGAGTTCTCCACCTCGGGCACGGTGATCCGCCAGCCCGGCTTCCGTCTCGTCTACGTCGAGGAGAACGACGACGGCGCCTCCGAGCGCGAGCGGGTGCTGCCGCCGCTCGAGGAGGGCGACACCGTGACCGCCCGCGAGCTCGAGGCCAAGCCGCACGAGACCTCGCCGCCGGCCCGCTTCACCGAGGCCTCGCTGGTCAAGCGGCTCGAGGAGCTCGGCGTCGGCCGGCCCTCGACCTACGCCTCGATCATGGAGACGATCCAGGACCGCGGCTACGTCTGGAAGAAGGGCTCGGCGCTCGTGCCGGCGTTCACGGCGTTCGCCACGGTTCGGCTGCTGACCGAGCACTTCCCCGACCTCGTCGACTACGCCTTCACCGCCCGGATGGAGGAAGAGCTCGACGACATCGCCGGCGGTCGGGCCGAGTCGATCCCGTGGCTCGATCGCTTCTACCACGGCGACGTCGAGGTGAGGGCGGCCGGCGGCACCGGCCACGACGCGCTCGGCCTCAAGGAGCTGGTGTCCGACATCAGCGACATCGACGCACGAGCCATCAACACGATCCCGCTCGGCGTCGACGAGGACGGTGTGGCGGTGGCGGCCCGCGTCGGCCGCTACGGGCCCTACGTGGCCCGCGGCGACGACACCGCCGGCATCCCCGACGACGTCCCGCCCGACGAGCTGACGCTCGAGAAGGCCATCGAGCTCCTCTCGGCACCGTCCGAGGAGCGCGTGCTCGGGACCGATCCCGAGACCGGTCTCGAGGTCATCGCCCGGCCGGGCCGCTTCGGTCCCTACATCCAGTTGGGCCAGATCGAGGACGGTGCCAAGGAGAAGCCGAAGACGGCCTCGCTGTTCAAGGACATGGACCTCGCGACGGTCACGTTCGACGATGCGCTGAAGCTGCTCTCGCTGCCCCGGCTCGTCGGCAACGATCCCGAGAGCGGCGAGGAGATCCTCGCGCTCAACGGCCGGTACGGGCCCTACCTCAAGAAGGGCACCGACAGCCGGTCCCTCGAAACCGAGGCCCAGCTCTTCACCGTCGGCCTCGACGAGGCCCAGAAGATCTTCGCCCAGCCCAAGCGGCGGCGAGGCCAGACCGCTGCCGCACCGCTGCGCGAGATGGGTGAGGACCCGGTCACCGGCGCCCAGGTGCTGCTCAAGAACGGTCGCTTCGGTCCGTACGTGACCGACGGCGACGTCAACGCCTCCCTGCGCACCGGCGACGATCCCGAGACCATCACCCTCGAGCGGGCGGCCGAGCTGCTCGTCGACCGACGGGCGAAGGTGGGCGCGAAGGGCAAGAAGAAGAAGGCGGCGAAGAAGAAGGCCCGCGCCAAGAAGAAGGCCGCTGCCAAGAAGGCGGGCGCGAAGAAGCGGGCGGCGAAGAAGCAGGCCGCGAAGCGGGCGGCGCCGCCGGCGGGCGACGCCGAGTAGCGACGCCCCGTCGCGGGCGTCTCGTCACGCCGCGTCACGAACCGAGGGCCGCCACCTGGCGCGAGCGACTCACTACCCTGCGGATGGTGGATCCGCCCCCTCACGGCCCGATCGAACGGGCCGCGCCGCCCGATCGGCCCGAGGTCGGCGTCGACGACACCACGGCGCTCGACCTCGGCGGCCTCGACCGTGAGCGGTACCGGGCGCTGCGCCCCGACCCGCCGCCGCGGCCCGGTCCCGACGCCGCCCGCCACGTCAGGATCTTCGGCTCCCACGCCTTCTTCCGGCTGTGGATCGTGCAGGTCGTTTCTTCGTTCGGGGACTGGCTCGGCTTCATCGCCATCATCGCCATCGCCGCCGACCTCGGCGGTGAGGACGCCGGCGCCGCGGCGGCGATCTCGCTGGTCCTGATCCCTCGCATCCTGCCCGGGCTCTTCCTCGCGTCGGCCGGAGGGGTCATCGTCGACCGGCTGAACCGCAAGCGCCTGATGGTGGCGTGCGACGTGTCGCGCGCCGGTCTGATCCTGCTCGTGCCACTCGCGGACAGCCTGGTGCTGCTGGTGGTGCTGTCGTTCCTCATCGAGATCGCGACGTCGCTGTGGGCGCCGGCCAAGGAGGCGATCGTTCCCAACGTCACGCCGGCATCACACCTCGCGACCGCGAACTCGCTGAACCTGGTGGCCACCTACGGCACCATCCCGCTCGCCGCGGCCGCCTTCGCCGGTCTCGCTGCGGTGTCCGACCGGCTCGTCGACGTCTCCTGGTTCGAGTGGGTCGACGGTCCCCGGCTGGCGCTCGGCCTCGACTCGGTGACCTTCCTCGCCTCCGCCCTCCTGGTGTGGACGCTGCCGATCGTGACCCGCTCGAAGGAGATGCGGCGAGCGGCCGCGTCGCGACGGCGCATCGACTTCGCCGCCAGCTTCCGCGACCTGCGCGATGGCTGGAGCTTCATCGTGTCCACGCCGGTGGTGCGGGCGGTGATGGTCGGGCTCGGGACCGGCATGATCGGCGGCGGGATGATGATCCCCCTCGGCGAGCTGTTCGCGGTCGATGTCGTCGGCGCCGGCGATGCCGGCTTCGGGCTGCTCCTCTTCGCCCTCGGGCTCGGTGTCGCCATCGGCGTGAGCCTGCTCAGCCTCGTCCACGCCCGCCTGCCCCGCGACTCGTTCTTCGTGTCGGCGGTGCTGCTCGCCGGGGTGTGCCTGATCGCCGCTGCGACCCTGCAGACCTTCTTCGTCGTGTTCCTCCTCATCACGTGCATGGGGCTGGGCGCCGGAGCGGTCTACGTCCTCGGCTTCACGATCCTGCACGAGACCGTCGAGGACGAGCTGCGGGGTCGGGTGTTCGCGTCGTTGTACGTCGTCATCCGCTTCTGCGTCCTGATCGCCATCGGACTCGGTCCGCTGCTCGCATCCGGGCTCGATCTGTTCAGCGACGCGCTGGTCGACGGGCAGCTGTCGCTGTTCGGTGCCGACTTCGACGTCCCGGGCGTCCGCCTCGCCCTGTGGCTGGCCGGCTCGGTGATCGTCGTCGCCGCCTTCCTCTCGGCGGCGTCGTTCCGTCAGCACGCCGAGCTCGAGGCGCGCCGCACCGCCGACCGTGGTGCGCCGTGAGCGGACGGTTCATCGCGCTCGAGGGATGGGAGGCGTGCGGCAAGTCGACTCAGGCGGCCGCGCTCGGTGTCGAGCTCGATGCGCTCGTCACGCGCCAACCCGGCGACAGCAGCATCGGCCCACCGGTCCGGCGGCTGGTGCTGGAGACCGACGTCGACCTGGTCCCGCGGGCCGAGGCGTTGCTCTTCGCCGCCGATCGCGCCCAGCACGTCGCCGAGGTCGTTCGGCCGGCGCTCGAGGCGGGCCGCGACGTGGTCTGCGACCGCTACCTCTACTCGTCGGTCGCGTACCAGGGCCACGGGCGGGGCCTCGACCCCGACGAGGTCGCCCGGCTCTCGCTCTGGGCCGCCGAGGGACTGCTGCCCGACCTCGTCATCCTGCTCGACCTGCCGTACGAGGTCGCCGTCGGGCGCCTGGGCGACGAGCGCGACCGGATCGAGCGCGGTGACGTCGACTTCCACCGTCGGGTCCACGCGGCCTTCGCCGAGCTGGCCGACGCCGAGCCCGGCCGCTGGGCCGTGGTCGACGCCGACGCCACGCCGGCCGAGGTGACCGCGCGGATCCTGGAGGTCGTCCACGACCGACTCGGACCGAGGCGGGCCGGCGAGCACGAGCGTCGCCGCTGATGGAGGCCGAGGTGACCGCGCGGATCCTGGAGGTCGTCCACGACCGACTCGGACCGAGGCGCCCTCGCTAGGGTCGCTCCGATGGAGGCCGATCCCTGGGAGGACGTCGTCGGGCAGGGCGCGGCCGTCGAGTTCCTGCGCAGGGCGGCCGCCGATCCGGTCCACGCCTACCTCTTCGTCGGCCCGGCGGGGAGCGGGAAGCGGGCCGCCGCCCGGGCCTTCGCTGCCGACGTGCTCGCCCGCGGGGCCGCCGACCCGGACCGGGTTCGGCGCCTGGCCGCCGATGAGGCCCATCCCGATCTCGTCGTGGTCGAACGCACCGGGGCCTCGATCGACGTCGAGACCGCCCGCCACGTCGGCCGGCTCGCCGTGCGCCCGCCCGTCGAGGCCGACCGCAAGGTCCTCGTCCTCGTCGACTTCCACCTGGTCCGCCAGGCCGGACCCGCCCTCTTGAAGACGATCGAGGAGCCCAGCCCGACGACGGTGTTCGTCGTGCTCGCCGACGAGGTCCCGCCCGAGCTGGTCACGATCGCCTCGCGCTGCGTGCAGGTCCCGTTCGGGCCGGTGCCGACGTCAGCGGTCGTCGACGCCCTCGTGGCGTCGGGCGTCGAGCCGGCGACGGCGACCGTCGCCGCGGACGCCGCGTCCGGCGACCTGCGTCGAGCCCGGCTGCTCGCGACGGACGACGAGCTGGGCGCCCGGACCGCCGCGTGGCGGCAGGTGCCCGATCGACTCGACGGCACCGGGCACGCGGCGATGACCGTCGCCGACGAGCTCCTGGCCCTCCTCGACGCGGCGTCCACCCCCTTCGAGGCCGACCACGCGGCCGAGATCGAGCGCTGGCACGAGCAGCGGGAGGCGCAGGGCGCGTCCAAGGCCGTGCCGAAGGAGATGGTCGATCGCCACAAGCGCGAGCTGCGCCGGGCCCGCACCGACGAGCTGCGCAGCGGGCTGCGGACCCTCGCCGACCGCTACCGGGCCGACCTGCTGGCGGGGGGCGAGGCGAGGGAGGCCCTGGCCGGGCTCGACGCGGTGGGCACGGCGGCCGCCGGGCTGACGTTCAACCCCGGCGAGCGGCTGCTCCTGCAGGACCTGCTGTTCCGCCTGCGCTGAGGGACGGTGAGCGGGTCGGTGCGAGCCCGTGGTGGGGATCGAACCCACGGCCTAGCGCTTACGAGGCGCTCGCTCTACCACTGAGCTACACGGGCACCGAGTCGATGAGGGTATCGGCTCAGCTTCAGCCGCGGAACCGATCCAGCACCGCCTCGGCCTCGGGCTCGAGGCCGAGCACCTGGGCGCCGTTCGAGGTCGTGAAGCCGAACACGGGCAACTCGACCGACTCCGGCGTCACGCCCCGCAGCGACAGGCCCAGGCCGATCACGTCGCGCAGCCCCAGCGAGTCGTCGACGGTCAGCCCCCCGCTCATCGCCGACATGATCCGGGCGAGGGCGAGCGGGTTGCGGGTGGAGGTCACGTCGCTCAGCACGACCCGCATGAACTGCTGTTGGCGCAGCCCCCGGCCGATGTCGCCGGTGGGGTCGACCACCTCGCGGCCGTCGACGATCTCGGTGTAGGCCCGCGACCGCACGTAGGCGAGCGCCTGCGAACCGTCCAGCTCGACCGGGCCGGCGGTGGGGACGTCGAGGCCGGACTTGTCGTCGAACGCGGGGTGGGGGAAGTCGATCGTCACGCCGCCGACGGCGTCGACGACGTCGGAGAACGTGGCGAGATCGACCTCGAGGTAGTGGTGGACCGGCAGTCCCAGGCTCTGCTGCACGGTCTGGATGAGCTGCTCGGGGCCGTCGGCGTAGGCGGTGTTCAGGCGCTGCTCGCCGCCGGTCCCGGCGATCGGCAGCCAGAGGTCGCGGGGCAGCGACAGGAACGACGCTCCACCGTCCTCGACCCGCAGGATCATCACCGTGTCGGAGCGCTGGCCGGTGACCGGTTCACCGATGATGAAGCCGGCGTTCGGGTCGTTCGGGTCGACGCCCTCACGGGAGTCCGAGCCGACGAACAGGTAGTTGGTGCCGGATCCGCCGGAGTCGAGCAGTCCGCTCACCTCCACCCGATCGATCGACCCCCACGACCACAGGCTCCACAGCAGCATCAGGAGGAACCCGAGCACGAGGAGGCCGAGTCCTCCCGCGACCACGACGGGCCAGCGCCGCCGACGACGGGGCGCGGGGAGCGACTCGTCGGGTGGCACCGGCGGGGGCGGGCCGGGCGGCGCACCCGGAGGTGCCGACGGCATCGGGCTCGGCGCCGGTGGAGCGGGCGGAGCGGGTGCGGCGGTGCGCGGGGGCGCGGGAGCGGCCGGCGGCGCCGCTGGCCGAGGCGGTGGCGGCGGAGCGGGCGCCTCACGGGGCGGTTCGGCCGTGCGCGAGGCGGGCAGCGAGCGGGCGCGGGACCAGAAGTCGTCGTCGTACTCACCGGGTGACGGTGCCGGACGGCCCGCGGGGCGGGACGGCTGATCGGGCACGGGGACCTCCAGGACGCACGGCGGCGCGGGGTGCCGCCTGCGTGCTCTGACGTGAGCGTAGAGCCGTGCGGTTCCCGGGCGGTGCCACGTGTGCCCGGTGTCGCACCCCACCGCCGGCGATCGTCGCCTGAACGGCCCGTCAGGTCGGCGGCTGTGGCGTGTCCCAGCCCACCACTACGGTGGGTCGCCATGGCTGATCAGGCCGACTTCGCCGAGCAGGCCATGCCCTTCGCCGACGCGCTCTACTCGGCGGCGATGCGCATGACCCGCAACCCCGCGGACGCGGAGGACCTCCTCCAGGAGACCTACCTGCGCGCCTACCGGGGGTTCGGCGGCTTCCGCGAGGGCACCAACCTGAAGGCCTGGCTCTACCGGATCCTCACCAACACCTACATCAACCGCTACCGCGCCAAGCAGCGCCGCCCGGAGGAGACCGACCTCAGCGAGGGTGAGGACTTCTACCTGTACCGCCGCCTCGGCGGACTCGAGGCGGCCCACGCCAGCCGCAGCGCCGAGGACGAGGTGCTCGACCTCTTCACCGAGACCGAGGTCAAGGACGCGATCGAGGAGCTCCCCGAGCAGTACCGCCTCGCCGTGCTGCTCGCCGACGTCGAGGGATTCGCCTACAAGGAGATCGCCGAGATCCTCGACGTGCCCATCGGCACGGTGATGAGTCGGCTCCATCGTGGAAGAAGACGGCTCCAGGAGCGGTTGTTCGAGTTCGCGGTACAGCGCGGCCTGGCGGACCCCCCGTCCGACGACGTCGCTGCGGTCGCGGGATCGACATCGGGAGCGGACGACAGCGATGGATGACGACGAGTGCGGCGAGGTCCTGCAGCGGGTGCACGACTTCCTCGACGGTGAGCTCACCGCCGAGCGACTCGCCGAGATCCAGTCCCACCTCGGCGGCTGCGGTCACTGCCTGGAGGCCTTCGACTTCGAGGCCGAGCTGAAGCTCGCCATCAGGGCGACGTGCCGCGAGCAGGTCCCGGCCGGGCTGAAGGAGCGCATCCGGGCCACGCTCGAGGCCGAGGGCGCCTGATCTCCCACCCCTGGTGGCGGGTGCTTGTGCCGGCGTCGCGGCCAGCCTCTACCATCGGGCCATGCTTCTCGCCCTCGTCTGGCACGCATGGATCGCCTTCCCGCTGTTCGCCCTGGCCGTGGTGATGACCATCGCCGTGATCGTCGGATACCTCAACAAGGTCGTCGCCCCCCGCTACCCGCGCCGATGACCTCACCGGTCGACTGGGACCTCGCGTCCCGGGTGGCGGTGCGTTGGGCCGGCAGCGAGCCGTTCAGCGAGTCGTACCACTACGACCGGATCGAGCGTGACTTCGCCCAGTACACCGCCCAGGCGGAGGCGCTCGTCTCCGAGACCACCGGGCTGTACCCCGACAGCGGACCGGCCCGGGCCGAGGTGATCAGCCGGGCCGAGTGGGTCGACGTGAACCTGCGGTCCTTCCAGCGGCTGCTGCGACCGCTCACCGAGCGCCTCGGCGAGCAGATGGACGCCAGCTTCATGGCGCCCGTCGCCCGCCGGATCGCCGGCTTCGAGCTCGGTGTCGTGCTGGGGTGGATGTCGCAGCGGGTCCTGGGCCAGTACGACCTCCTGGTCGTCGACGATGCCGACGACGACGACGGCGACGTCGTGTACTACGTCGGCCCCAACGTGCTCGCCCTCGAGAAGCGGTGGGGGTTCCCGCCCTCGGAGTTCCGGCTCTGGCTGGCGCTGCACGAGCTGACCCACCGGGCCCAGTTCACCGGGGTCCCGTGGATGCGCGAGCACTTCCTGTCGATGGTCCACGAGCTCATGGAGGACGTCGAGCCCGACCCCGAGCGCTTCGCGGCAGCCCTCCGTCGGCTGGTGGACGATCGCCGCTCCGGCGAGAGCTCGTTGGGCGAGGGCGGCCTCAGCGCTCTGTTCGCCACCGAGGAGCAGCGGGCGACGATGGATCGCATCGCCGGCATGATGAGCCTGCTCGAGGGCCACGGCGACGTCACGATGACCCGCGCCGGCGGCGACCGGGTCCCCAGCGCCGACCGCTTCCACCGGGTCCTCCACGACCGCCGCAAGCAGACGAACCGCCGGTCCAAGCTGCTGCACAAGCTCATCGGGCTCGAGGCGAAGCTGGCCCAGTACGAGCAGGGCGAGCGGTTCATCGAGGCCGTCGAGGCGGTCGGCGGCGAGCGGGCCATCGATCGAGCGTGGGTCGGCCCCGACGCCCTGCCGACCATCGGCGAGATCCGCGACCCCGACCAGTGGATCGACCGGATGGGCCTGCTCGAACGGGCTGCGTCCTGACCCAGTCCGAGCCGTCCGTCGGCTCCACCGAGCACCTGGTCGAGGCCATGCTCGTGCGCACCACCTTCCCGGAGCCCGGCACCGCCGTCACCTGCGGCGTGTCGGGAGGGGCCGACTCGACCGCGCTGCTCGTCCTCGCCGTCGCGGCGGGGTGCGACGCGGAGGCCGTGCACGTCGACCACGGCCTCCGTCCCGGGTCCGCCCGCGAGGCCGACGTGGTGGCGGCGACCGCCGAACGGGTCGGGGCCCGCTTCCGGTCCGTCACCGCGCCGGTCGAACCGGGTTCGAACCTCGAGGCCCGGGCCCGGGCGGTCCGCCACGCGGCCCTTCCCGAGGGCGCCCTGCTCGGCCACACCGCCGACGATCAGGCCGAGACGGTCCTCCTGGCGCTCCTGCGGGGTGCCGGCATCGACGGCCTCGGCGGCATGCGTTCCGATCGCCGTCCGCTGCTGTCGTTGCGGCGCTCCGAGACCAGCGCGCTGTGCGCTGCGCTGGGCTTCGAGACCGTCGATGATCCGTCGAACCGCGACCCGGCCTTCCGGCGCACCCGCGTCCGTCACGAGGTCGTCCCCGTGCTCAGCGACGTCGCCCATCGCGACATCGTCCCGGTGCTGGCACGACAGGCCGAGCTGCTGCGCGACGAGGGCCGCTTCCTCGACGACCTCGCCGCCGAGCTCGACCCCGCCGACGTCGCAGCGCTGCGGGGCGCGCCGGTGGTCCTGGCCCGGCGTGCGCTCCGACGCTGGCTGAGGACCGAGCACCCGCCCGCAGCGGCCGACATCGAGCGGGTGCTGCGGGTCGTGGCCGGCGAGCACGTCGCCACCGAGGTCGGTGGTCGGCGAATCGCCCGCCGTGGCGGCCGATTGATCGTCGAGGCCGCCTCGGCGACCGAGACCGGCTGGTAGCATGACCGAGGCTCGCAGGGGGCTCGGTGGCGTCGCTGCGGTGTGTTCGGCCCCGTGACGGTGGCCCCAGGGACGATGTCGAGGAGATCCGAGTGGCGTTGCGAGGCAAATGGGCTGACGGCATCGTGCCGCGGAACTTTGCCTGGGTGATCAAGGACTCGCTGGCGGTCTGCGAGCGCCCTGGTGGGAACGGTGAGAACCACCGGCGGGTACGCCGGATGGAAGAGATCATCTGGATCCGCCAGCAGGAGTTCGATCACGTCATCTCCCTGATCCCGGCGCCGCACAACCTCCACAACTACGACGAGCTCGAGATGCCGTACCTGCACCGGCCCTTCGGCGCCCACGACCAGGTGCGCCCGTTCCTCGCGTCGTTCTACCCCGAGCTGCGGGGTCTGCTCGCCGAGGGGCAGAAGCTCATGCTGCACGGCGAGGAGGTCGGCGACCGGCTCTGTGGCCTGGTCGGCGGCTACCTGCTGTGGTCCGAGATGGTGCCGATGGGCCCGCAGGCGATCTCGGTGACCGAGCGACTGCTCACCCGCAAGATGGGTCCGATCGGTCGCGGCATCGTGACCGAAGCCGGCGCGCTCGCCGGCACCGTCGGCACCTGACCGACCCCGTGTCCGCTCTGCGCCTGCGCATCGTGGGGCCCGGCCGCGCCGGTGGTGCGCTGCAGTTGGCCGCCGAACGGGTCGGGTGGGAGGTCCGTGCCCCGGTCCGGCGCGGCGAGTCACTCGATCGGGCGCTCGACGACGTCGATCTCGTCGTGGTGGCGACCCCCGACGCCGCGGTGGCCGAGGTGGCCGCGGCGATGCCGCGCGACACCGACGTGGTCGTGGCCCACCTGGCGGGCTCGCTCGGCCTCGACGTGCTCGCCGGCCACGCCCGGCGCGGTGCGCTGCACCCGGTGGTCTCGTTGCCCTCGGCGGAGGTCGGTGCCGACCTGTTGCTCGACGGGGCCTGGTTCGCCATCGCCGGGGACCCCGTGGTCGCCCGTCTCGTCGACGACCTCGGCGGGCGGGCCGTCGAGGTGGCCGACGACGCCCGGACGATGCACCACGCGGCCGCCACCGTCGCCGCCAACCACCTCGTCGCCCTGCTGGCCCAGGTCGACCGGTTGGCCGCCCGGGCCGGCGTCCCGCTCGAGGCCTACCTCGCCATCGCCCACGGCGCGATCGACAACGTCGGCCGACTCGGTCCGGCCGGGGCGCTCACCGGGCCCGTCGCCCGCTTCGACACGGCCACCGTCGGCCGTCACCTCGACGAGCTCGACGAGCGGGAGCGGGCGCTCTACCTGGCGCTGGCCGACGAGGCGGCGCTGCTGGCCGGTCGCCCCACCCCGGTCGGAGGCCCGGCGTGGCGCTGACGATCGTCGAGTCGATCGACGAGCTGCGAGCCGATCTCGACCGGTCGCGTGCGGCCGGTGACGACGTCGGGTTCGTGCCGACGATGGGCTACCTGCACGCCGGCCACCTCTCACTGGTCGAGGCGGCCCGCGCGAGGCACGCACGGGTGGTCGTGTCGATCTTCGTGAACCCGCTGCAGTTCGCCGTGGGTGAGGACCTCGGCGCCTACCCCCGCGACCTCGACCGTGACGTCGGGTTGTGCGCCGATGCCGGGGTCGACGTCGTCTTCGCGCCGTCGGTGGAGGAGATGTACCCGTTCGGCCCCGTGGCCACGACCGTCACCGTCGGCGGCATCTCCGAGCGCTTCGAGGGCGCCACCCGCCCGACCCACTTCGCCGGCGTGGCGACCGTCGTGGCGAAGCTGTTCAACATCGTCGGCCCCTGCGCCGCCTACTTCGGCGAGAAGGACTTCCAGCAGCTGGCCGTCGTGCGGCGCATGGCTGTCGACCTGTCGGCGCCGATCGACGTCGTCGGGTGTCCGATCGTTCGTGAGCCCGACGGGCTGGCGATGTCGAGCCGCAACGTCTACCTCGACGACGCCCAGCGGGCGGCGGCGCCGGTGCTCCAGCGCGCGCTGCAGCGGGGGCGGGCGTCGATCGAGGCCGGCGAGCGGGACCCCGACGCGGTCGTTGCCGCGATGGCCGAGCTGATCGACGCCGAGCCGCTGGCCGAGCTCGACTACGTCGCCGTGGTCGACGCCGTGACGCTCGAGGTGCCGGAGCGGCTCGCCGGCGAGCTGCGGCTGCTGGGGGCGGCGCAGGTCGGCCGGCCCCGGCTGATCGACAACGTCGGCGTCACGATCCCCTGAGGCGCCGTCTCACGCGGTCGGCCCGGCGAGCGTCCACGCCCTCCCGGCGTCGAGCTCGAGGATCGGCACGCTGGGCTCGCCGGTGCCGGGGGAGAGCAACCACACGACCTGGGTGTCGCCGGTCGGGGCGCCGATCGCCACCAGCCGGCCGTCGTCGAGCCAGACGGGTGCCGCCCGGTCGGTGAACACACCGAGCGAGGTCGTGGTGCCGTCGGCGACGTCGGCCACGGCCAGCTCGATCCGCCCGCCGCGCTGGAGGTGGAAGGCGACGAGCTCGCCGTCGGGCGACAGGGCACCGTCGCCGAGGGGGACGCCGTCGACGTCGAGCGGCACGGTCGACGTGACGGCGAACGGGACGGCCTGCGCCACGACGATCGCCGGCTCGCCGTCGCGCCGTCCGCTGAGGAAGACCTGGTCCGAGCTCACGGCCAGCAGGCTGTCGCCGACGTAGGCGGGTTGCAGGCCGCCGGCCCACAGCCCGACACCGCCCTGGGCGCGGAGCAGGAAGAGCGCCTCGGACAGGGCGGCGATGAGCTCGCTCGGGAGCTGGCCGAGCTCTTCGGGCTGGCGATCGGGGGTCAGCGGGGTGTCGAAGATGACGTTCTCGGCGTCGAGGGTCCACACCTGCTCGTCGGTCGACGGGAAGACCGCCGCCGCCGGGCCGAGCGTGAAGGGGATCAGCGAGAGGTCCTCGTCGATGCGGAACAGGTTGTCGCCGTTGGACCAGACGATGGCGTCGTCCGCCCGGATCGCCCGGAAGCGGACGCCCGGCAGCTGGCCCTGGCCGGTCGCGACGTTGACCCGTCGGTCCCCGTCGGCGTCGATGCGGTACAGCTGCATCGTGTTCTCCGAGCGCGATCGGCCGGCCAGGAGCCAGATCGGCTCCGGCAGCGCCGAGGCGGCGTCGAGGCGGGCGAGGTTCGGGCCGTCGGGCGCGAGTTCCGCCGAGGTCGAGGTGGTCGACGCCGGCGCCGTCGTGGGCGTGGCGGCCTCGTCGTCGCCGCCGGCGACGCGGGCGACGAGCACCGCCGCGAGGCCGACGACCAGCGCGACCACGATGGCGGGGACGAGCCAGGACCTCCGCCGCTCGAGCACGAGCGCTGCATCCACGTCGTCCTGATCGGACGTTCCCCCCGGCACGATCGGGGGAACACTACTCAGCTCCCCGATCTGCCCGGCAGCGCCAACCGAGTTTCGTCACGGGCCCTGCACGCGCCATCGTGTCCCGCACGAGGAGGTGCGTTCCCCGATGCTCCTGGCGATCGATGTCGGCAACACCCACACCGTGGTCGGGCTCTACGACCTCGCCGAGGCGAACACGACCACGCCCGAGGCCGGGTTGCTCGACCACTGGCGGGTGGCGACGAACGCCCAGAAGACCGCCGACGAGCACGCCCTCACGATCCAGGAGTTCCTCGGGTTCCACGGGTTCTCGTTCACGGAGCAGGTGATGGGTGCCGCGATCTCGTCGGTGGTGCCGAGCGTGACGATGGCGCTGCGCGAGATGGTCGAGCGGTACTTCGGCTTCCGGCCCGTCGTCGTCGGACCCGGTGTGCGGTCGGGCATGCCGATCCTCTACGAGAACCCGCGGGAGGTCGGCGCCGACCGGATCGTCAACGCCGTGGCGGCCTACGACCTGTACGGCGGGCCGGCGATCGTGGTCGACTTCGGCACCGCCACGACCTTCGACGCCATCTCCGCCAAGGGGGAGTACCTCGGCGGCACGATCGTGCCCGGGGTCGAGATCTCGCTGGAGGCGCTGTTCCAGCGGGCCTCCGCGCTCCGTCGGGTGGAGCTGGTCGAGCCCCGCAACGTCGTGGGCCGTTCGACGATCGAGTCGATCCAGTCCGGCGTGCTGTTCGGCACCGCAGCGATGCTCGACGGCCTCGTGGAGCGGATCGAGCTGGAGATCGGCGAGTCGACCGTCGTCGCGACCGGCGGGCTCGCCGTGCTGATCGCCCCGCTGGTGCGCCGCGTCGACCACCATGAGCCCTGGCTGACGTTGCACGGGCTGCGCCTGGTGCACTCGCTGAACGTGGACGACCAGGAGCGCTCGTGACCGACCCCGTGCCCTATCGCTTCGAACCCGATGCGAGGGCGGCCGAGCTCCAGGAGCGCTTCGGCGACCTCGAGCCGGGCACCGAGACCGGCGAGACCGCGACGGTCGCCGGTCGCCTCATGCTCCGCCGGGCCCAGGGCAAGCTGGCGTTCGGCACACTCCAGGACTCCTCCGGTCGCATCCAGCTCTTCGCCCCGGCGAAGACGACGCCGGAGTTCGAGGCGTTCACCCACCTCAACCTGGGCGACTGGATCGGGGTGAGCGGGGAGGTCATGACGACCCGACGCGGCGAGCTGTCCGTGCGGGTCGACTCCTGGACGCTGCTCGCCCACGCCCAGCGGCAGTTCCCCGACAAGTGGCACGGGATCACCGACCCCGACACGCGGTACCGGCAGCGCTACGTCGACCTGTGGGTCACCGACGAGGCGAGGGCCACGTTCCTGTTGCGGAGCCGGCTCCTGTCGATGACCCGGCGCTGGCTCGAGGAGCGTGGCTTCCTCGAGGTGGAGACGCCGGTCTTCCACCCCGTGCCCGGGGGCGCGCTCGCCCGGCCGTTCGAGACGCACCACCAGGCGCTCGACCTCGACCTCTACCTCCGGATCGCCCCGGAGCTCTACCTCAAGCGGCTGACGGTCGGCGGCTTCGAGCGGGTCTTCGAGATCGCCCGGGTCTTCCGCAACGAGGGCATCTCGACGCGGCACAACCCCGAGTTCACGATGCTCGAGCTCTACCAGGCGTACGCCGACTGGACCGACATCATGGAGCTCGTCGAGGAGCTCGTCGCCCACCTCGCGGTCGAGCTGACCGGGTCGACGACCGTGACCTACGCCGGCCGCGAGGTCGACCTGTCGACGCCGTGGCGCCGGGCGTCGCTGACCGAGCTGGTGAGCGACGCCGCCGGGCGTCACGTCGGCCTCGACCTGTCCCGCGACGAGCTCGCCGCCCTGGCCACCGAGTACGAGATCCCGCACGAGGACGACTGGGGGCCGGGCAAGCTGCTGCTGGAGCTGTACGAGAAGCTCGTCGAGCACGAGCTGTGGGGACCGGTGTTCGTCACCGGCTACCCGAAGGAGGTGTCGCCGCTGTCGCGCGATCACCGCGAGCTCCCGGGTCTCACCGAGCGGTTCGAGGGGATCGTTGCGGGCCGCGAGCTGTGCAACGCCTTCAGCGAGCTCATCGATCCGGCCGAGCAGCGGGCCCGCTTCGAGGAGCAGGCCCGGGCGAAGGCGGCCGGCGACGACGAGGCGATGGTCGTCGACGAGGACTACCTCCGCGCGCTCGAGTACGGGCTGCCGCCGACCGGTGGCCTCGGTGTCGGCATCGACCGGCTCGTCATGCTCCTCGCGGGCGTCGAGACGATCCGCGACGTCGTGCTGTTCCCGACCCTTCGGCCCGAGCAGACCTGAACCGCCGGCGACCCGCCCCCGAAGCCTCGGCACCCCTGGCCAGGGGGCGTAGGGTGGAGCCGGTGGGGCTCCCCACCGCAACGGACCGGCCGGTCGACCACGCGGTCGGACCGCATCTCGGGTCCCCGGCTCGGACGCGACCGCCGGGGCTCTACGTCCGGCTGGCCCTGTGCTTCCTCGCGTACGCCGGCATCGCGCTGCTCGCCGGGTTCGGCTCCAACACCGTCGGCGGGGCCGAGGCGGACCTCGCCGAGGGCTTCGCCGAGGTTCCCGACCGCGTCACTCAGGCCCTGGTCGCCCTGGCGCAGGTGTTGGCCTCGCTCGTCCCGGCCGGGCTCATCGTGGTGCTGCTCGTGCGACGCCGGTGGTTGCGCACGGTCGTGGCGCTGGCCGTCTACTGGTTGGGCATCGTCACCTACAACTGGGTCGATGCGGGGCTGAGCGACCGTCCCGGCGAGCTCTTCCTCGACGAGCTGCTCCCGCAGGCCGACGCCTTCGGTTCGGCGTCGTTCCCGACGGCGTCGTGGGTGGCGGGCGCGGTCGCGCTCACGCTCACCGCCGGCCCGGAGCTGCCCCGCGCCTGGCGGCGCACGGCGGTCTGGTCGCTGGGCCTCGCCGCCGCCCTCCGCATCGCCTCCGGTACGGGTCTGGCGCTCGACCTCATGCTGGCCTGGGTCCATGGCTGGGCGATCTCGGTCATCGTCGGGCTGATCATCGGTGTCCCCAGTCGGCTGCCCAGTCCGCAGGAGCTCATGGCGGCCCTCGCCGAGAACGGCCTCGTCGTGTCGAACCTCCGCCTCGCGTCGCCCGATGCCCGGCCGGGTCGACTCGTGGCCGACGGTGAGGACGGTCCGCTGTTCTGCAAGGTGCGCAGCGTCGACGAGCGCGACGCCGACCAGCTCTACCGGCGGTACCGCCAGGTCCGCTTCCAGGGCCTCGGTGAGGAGCGGGTCGCCGGCGACCTGCGCAGCCTGGTCGAGCACGAGGCGCTGGCCTCGTGGGCGGCCGAGCGGGCCGGTGTCCGCACCCCGGCGACGGTCGCGATGGCGGCCGTGGGTGAGGACGCGGTGGTGCTGGTGCGGCAGGCGATCGAGGCCCGGCCGCTCGATCGGGTCGCCGATCCGGTCGCCGAGGCGGCGCTGCCCGACCTCTGGCGTCAGGTGGCCCAGCTCCGGCGCCACCGCATCGCCCACCGGTTGCTGCGGCCCGCCAACATCCTCGTCGACGGCGACGGTGCCCCGTGGGTGTCCGACTTCAGTCGTGCCGTCGTGGGTGCCGACACCCGATCGCTCGATCTCGACCTCGTCGAGCTCCTCGTCTCGCTGTCCTTGCAGCTCGACGCCGAGACGGTGGTCCGCGCCGCGGTCGCCGAGCTCGGCCCGGCGACGGTGGCACGGGTGCTGCGCCTGCTGCAGCCGGCTGCGCTCACGGGCACCACCCGGGCGGAGCTGCGACGCAGCCGGTCACGCCTCGACGAGTTGCGCGCGGCGATCATCGAGGTCACCGGCACCGAGGTGCCGCCGCTCGAGCAGCTCCAGCGGATCACCTCGCGCAACGTCGTCGGCCTGGCGATCGGCTTCCTGGCGCTCTACGTGCTCCTCCCGCAGCTCGGCGACATCGGCCAGACCGTCGACGCCTTCGCCGACGCCGACCTGCGGTGGGTTCCCCTGGTCCTGCTCGCATCGTTCTCGACCTTCGCCTGCGCTGCCGTGTCGTTGATGGGTGCGGTGCCCCAGCGGCTCCGCGTCCCGGTCGTGGCGAGGGCGCAACTGGCCTCGGCCTTCGTCGGCAAGCTCGGGCCGGCGAACGTGGGAGGCCTCGCCCTCAACGTCCGCATGCTGCAGCGGGCCGGCATCGAGTCGGCCGTCGGGTCCGCCGCGGTCGGGTTGATGCAGGTGGCGGGGCTCTTCGCCCACGTCGTGCTCCTCGCCGGATTCGTCGCGTGGTCGGGTCGAACCGACGTCGGCGGGTTCTCGGCCCCCGACGACCGGGTCATCATCGTGGCGGTGGTCATCGTGGCGGTGGCGGCGGCGTCGATGGCCGTCCCCTTCGTGCGCCAGCTCGTGAGCCCGATGATCGGCTTCGTCCGCTCGGCGGCGGGTGCGATCGTCCGGGTCTTCCGCGATCCCCGTCGGGTCATCGCCCTCTTCGGTGGCGGCGCCGGCGTCACGATCGCGAACCTCGTCGCGCTCTACCTGACGCTGCAGGCCTTCGGCGGTGGAGCCGAGTTCCCCCGGGTCGGCGTCGCCTATCTCGCCGCGGCAGCCGTCGCGAACGTGTCACCGACCCCCGGCGGCCTGGGGCCGTTCGAGGCGTCGCTCGTCGCGCTGCTCACCGGCGCCGGACTGCCCAGCTCGACGGCGGTGTCGGTCACGCTGACCTTCCGCCTGGCCACGTACTGGATCCCGATCCCGATCGGCTGGCTCGCCTTCCGCTCGATGCAACGCCGCCAGGAGGTGTGAGGCAGCGTTGATTCCCGGCCGGGGCCCGAGCGGCCCGTCGAGCGAGCGGATGCGAAGCGCCGACGGAGTCGGTGCGGAGCATCGAGGAAGCGAGACCAGAGCGGGGGATGAGGCAGCGTTCATTCCCGGCCGGGTCCCGGGCGACGGCCGACACGAACACGGCCCGGCCGCAGGCCCACGTCGCGGCGTAGCCGCCGACCGGGGCCGAGGACCTCGGGAGGAGGCTGGGGCGGCGGGGCCCCAGCCGGGAGTGAGCTAGCCGCCCTGCCACTCGTCTCGTTCGATCAGCACGTCGCGCAGGACCGAGGGGCGGTCGGTGATGATGCCGTCGGCGCCGAGGTCGAGCAGTCGGCGCATCTCGTCGGCGTCGTCGACGGTCCAGACGTGCACCTCGAGCCCGGCGCGGTGGCAGGCGGCGATGAAGCGGCGGTCGGCCACCGGGATGAACCACTGCTTGACCGGGACCTGCGCTGCGTCGCCGCCGAAGAGCACCGGCGGCCGCACCGGCAGGAACGAGGCGAGCCGGATGATCGCGGTCGCGATGCGGCCGGTGTTGGTGCAGACGCGGTCGTCGCGTCGGAGCCGGCGCACCGTCAGGTCGTCGAACGAGGCCAGGCACACCGAGTCGTGGCGCCCGAGCCGGTCGACGAGCTCGAGGGTCGGATCGAGCGCCGCCCGGGTCTTGACGTCGATGTTGAAGCGCACGTCGGGCCAGCGCTCGAGCAGCTCGTCGAGGCGGACGAGCTCGTGGCCGCCCGGGGTCGTCCGGGCCTGGCTGACCTCGCTCCACGGCCGATCGGAGACCTTCCCGCTCCGGTCGGTGATGCGGTCGAGGGTGTCGTCGTGGAAGGCGAGCAGGACCCCGTCGGAGGTGACCTGTGCGTCGGTCTCGATGCATCGGTAGCCGAGCTCGACGGCACGCTCGAACGCGGGCCAGGTGTTCTCCACCCCCTCCTTCCCGCCCCCCTGGTGCGCGAGCTCGAACGGGGTCGGGACGTCGAGATAGGGGTGCAGGTCACCGGCCATGGGGCCAGTCTCGCGCCCCGCGACGGTCAGGGAAGCGAGCGGTGGAGGTTGCGCGTGGCGTCCCGCAGGCCCTCGGCGCCGGCCGAGGGAGGCAGGTCGTCGACGAGGTCGAGCGCCCGCCGGCAGTACTCGTCGGCGGTGGCCACCGACGAGGTCAGTCCATCGGATGCGGCGACGATCGAGCGGACCTTGTCGCGGTCCTCGACGGTGATCTCCTGGCCGAGCAGGCCGGCGACCACGCCGTGGGGCTCGGCGGCCAGGTGGCGGATCACCGGCAGCGTGTAGACGCCCTCGATCACGTCGTTCGGCGGCTTGCCGATCTGCTCCTCGGTCGCCGTGATGTCGAGCACGTCGTCGATCACCTGGAACGCCATGCCGTAGAGGCGTCCGAACTCGGTGAGCCGGTCGATCAGGTCGCGGTCGAGCCCCGACACCAGGCCGCCGATGCGGCACGAGGTGGCGTACAGCGCCGCCGTCTTGCCCTCGATGGCCGCGAAGTACTGCTCCTCGGTGCGTCCGATGTCGTAGATGCGCTGCAGCTCGACGACCTGGCCCTCGCAGAGCCGGGCGATCGTGGCGGCGAGCAGGCCGGCGACCTCGGTGCCGAGCGACGCGGCGATCTCGGACGCGCGAGCCAGCAGGTAGTCGCCGGCGAGGATCGCGGTGAGGTTGCCCCAGCGGTGGTTGACGGTCTCGACCGTGCGCCGGAGGTCGGCCTCGTCGATGACGTCGTCGTGGTAGAGCGAGCCGAGGTGGACGAGCTCGACCGAGACCCCCGCCTGGACCAGGTCGTCGGTGACGAAGGGCTCGTCCTGCAGGCAGGTGCCGGCCGCGATGACGAAGGCGGGCCGCAGCCGCTTGCCGCCGGCGACGATGAGGTGGCTGGCGATCTCGGTCAGGAACGGGTCGTCGGTCGCCACGGACGCCGTGAGCGCCTGCTCGACCCGTTCGAGCTGGGCCGACCCGTCGTCGAGCCGCTGCAGGGGACTGAGCGAGGCCACGTCGCAAACGGTACTCGCGCCCTCCGCCGGTGCCACAACCAGTGGCCGTGACGGGGGTCTCGCGCCACCGTCCGACGACGTCGCGACGGTCGCATGCGTCACACCGTCACGTCGAGTGGGGCCGCGGTGGGGTGGGGTCCGGACTTGTCCACGTACCCTGATGTCCGTCGGCTCCCTGCCGACGGTAAGAGCCCGGGGCGATCGCGGGAAGCGCCCCGGTACACTCGTCCCCCACATCCCGTAGGACCTGGGGAGGTCTCGTGTTCGAACGGTTCACCGATCGGGCTCGCCGGGTCGTCGTGCTGGCCCAGGAAGAGGCTCGGCTCCTCAACCACAACTACATCGGCACCGAGCACATCCTGCTGGGTCTGATCCACGAGGGCGAAGGCGTCGCCGCGAAGGCGCTGGAGTCGTTGGGGATCTCCCTGGAGGCGGTTCGGAGCCAGGTCGAGGAGATCATCGGGCAGGGTGGTGCGTCGCCGAGCGGCCACATTCCCTTCACGCCCCGCGCCAAGAAGGTGCTCGAGCTCTCGCTGCGAGAGGCCTTGCAGCTGGGCCACAACTACATCGGCACCGAGCACATCCTGCTCGGGCTGATCCGCGAGGGTGAGGGCGTCGCCGCCCAGGTCCTCGTCAAGCTGGGCGCCGACCTGTCCCGCGTGCGCCAGCAGGTCATCCAGCTGCTCTCGGGCTACAGCGGCCCGTCCGGCCAGACCAGCTCCGGCGGTGGGGGCGGCAAGGAGCCGGCGGCAGCCGGGGGACGCTCCGAGTCCGGTGAGGCCTCGGCGAGCGGTTCGCTGGTCCTCGACCAGTTCGGTCGGAACCTCACCCAGATCGCCCGCGACAAGCAGCTCGATCCGGTCATCGGGCGCGAGCGCGAGACCGAGCGCGTCATGCAGGTCCTCAGCCGTCGCACGAAGAACAACCCGGTGCTGATCGGTGAGCCGGGCGTCGGCAAGACGGCCATCGTCGAGGGCCTCGCCCAGAAGATCGCCGTCGGTGACGTGCCCGACACGTTGCGGAACAAGCACCTCTACACGCTCGACCTCGGTGCCCTCGTGGCCGGGTCCCGCTACCGCGGCGACTTCGAGGAGCGGCTCAAGAAGGTGCTGAAGGAGATCAAGACCCGCGGCGACATCGTGCTGTTCATCGACGAGCGTGTGCAGCTCGTCGAT
>JBCBSZ010000068.1:0-35395 GCA_039818945.1 Actinomycetota bacterium | reverse complement strand
CCCATCCGGGCCGAGGACCTCTCCGGTCTGCCGCCGGCGCTCGTGGTCACCGCCGAGTTCGACCCGCTCCGAGACGAGGGCGCCGCCTACGCGCAGGCGTTGCGCGACGCGGGCGTCGAGGCCGAGCATCTGGACCTCCGCGGTCAGATCCACACGTCGGTGACGATGGTCGGCGGGGTCTTCAGCGCCAAGCGGGCACGGGCGGACATCGCGGCCGCGATCGAGCGGATGGCGGGTGCCGCCCTTCCCGTGTGACGGACCCGCGTCGCCTCGGGCCGAGCACGTGCGAAGCGCCCGTCATCCGTCGCGCATGCGGCGGCGGATCTCCTCCTCGGCCAGGTCGTCGCCGTCCTGGCTGATGATCCAGAGGTGTCCGGCCGGGTCGCGGAGCCGGCCTTCTCTCCGCCCGTAGTACTGATCGGCGATGGGGATCACGACCTCGGCGCCGGCGTCGACCATCGCCTCGCCCACCGCCAGCGCGTCGTCGACGACGAGGGTGAGGAGCAGCGGTGAGCCCCCGAGCGTGGTCGGCGACCGCGTGAGCTCGCCGTCGCCCTCGGTCAGCGAGATGATCTCGTCGCCGAGCTGCAGCTCGGCGTGCACGATCCGACCGGAGGGTTCGGCGTACCGGACGAGCTCGGTCGCGCCGAGCGCTCCGACGTAGAAGGCGAGGGCGGCGTCGGCGTCGTCGACGACGAGGCGGGGGAAGAGGTGCTGGCGGTGGTTCATGCACCCATCGTCGGCTCGACGTGGGGTGACGTCTTGAACGAATCGCCGCCTCGGCGGAGATGTGTCGGCGCACCCGCCGGGACGCGGCGGAGCTCCGCCGGCGTGACGCCGGCGAACTCGCGGACCTCTCGGCTCAGGTGCGCCTGATCGGCGTAGCCGAGGTCGGCGGCGACGACGGCCAGCGGGTCGGGACCGTCCGAGCGGAGCACCCGCAGCGCCCGCTCGAAGCGTCGGAGGCGGGCGTAGCGCTTCGGTCCGAAGCCGTAGCGCGCCGCGAAGCGGGTGGCGAAGCGACGGCGATCCAGGCCGATGGCGTCGGCGACCTCGCGCACCGGTCGGCCGCCTGCGAGCGCAGCCGCAGCAGCGGGCAGCAGGTCGTCCGCCGGTGGCGCGAGGCGCTCGACCAGCTCCCGCTCGAGCCGGTCGAAGGCCTCCTCCGGTCCGTCGCTCCCGACCAGGTCCTCGCGAAGCTGCGCCGTCGTCGACCACACGTCGTCGAGCGCGACGAAGCGGTCGGCCACCTCGCACGCCGGCACCTCGACGAACGCGGCGGTGCCGCCCGAGCGGAGGGCGACGCCGACCGCACGGCGCTGCACCGCCGGATCGATCTCGGACGGGGTCGACCGAGGACCCTGCAGCACGGTGGCGTCGGCCCGCTCGCCGCGCAGGTCGACGATGAGCTGGGCGCGCCCGGTCGGCAGGATCGTCTCCGCCTCGGCGACATCGTCGACCTCCGACCACCAGAGGCGCTCGACGTGGGCCGCCAGCCGTCGGTCCCGGGGTGGGCGCGAGCGCAGCATGGGCTGGAGGCTAGGTGGCGCCACCGGACGTCGTCCTAGGCTCGCCGCCATGGGGAACCTGGCCGACGACTTCGTCCGCGACGGCTACGTGGTGGTCCACGATCTCGTCGCCGCAGACGAGCGGCGACGGCTGCTCGACGACGCGACCGGTTTCCTGGACGGCAGCTACCCGGTCTCCAACCTCCCCGACGACGGCGACGTGCTGGCGGTGCACTTCCCGCACTGGGTCAGCCCGGTGGCGATGGACCTCGTCCGCCACGACGGCGTGGTCGACGTGCTCTCGCAGATCACCGGCGCCCACCTGCCCGAGTGGGACGGCGCGGTGAAGTGCATGCAGTCGATGCTGTTCTTCAAGCCGCCCGGGCTCCAGGGTCAGGCCTGGCACCAGGACGAGCGCTTCATCCCGACCCGTGACCGGTCGCTGGTCGGCGCCTGGATCGCGCTCGACGACGCCACGCAGGAGAACGGGTGCCTGTGGGTCCTTCCGGGTTCGCACCGGACCGGGCGGCTGTGGCCGACCCGCGACCACGGGCGGCAGGACGAGTTCGACCCGACCGACGAGGCCCACGGCTTCGACGACGCCGGGTCGGTGCCGGTCGAGGTCGAGGCGGGCGCGGTCGTCTTCTTCAACGGGTACCTGCTGCACCGCTCCTTCCGGAACCGGAGCGACTCGACCAGGCGGGCGCTGGTCAACCACTACATGAACGCCTGGTCGCCGCTGCCGTGGATGATGGATCGCGGCGTCGACGTCGGTCTCGAGGACTACCGCACCGTCGTCCAGGTGAGCGGCGAAGACCCGTACCCCGAGCGCGGCGTCACCGATCCGCCGCCCGCGACGTTCGTCCGCCCGAGGGCCGGCTCCTTGACCGCCGACGACGTCCGCCGCGAGGGGCGGGTAGCGTCCGGACATGCCGATCCAGGGTGAGTACGAACCCGGTCCGTGGGACTGGGTCAACGATCAGGTGGCCGAGTACGAGGCCTCTGGCGGGACGAGGGCCAACACGCTGCGCAACACCGGCATCCCGGTGTTCATCATCACGATGCGCGGCGCGAAGAGCGGCAAGGTCCGCAAGATCGCGCTGATGCGGGTCGAGCACGACGGCGAGTACGCGCTGGTCGCATCGAAGGGCGGAGCGCCCGAGCACCCGGCCTGGTACCACAACCTCGTCGCGGACCCCGACGTCACCATCCAGGACGGCCCCGAGCCGTTCGACACGACGGTGCGCCTGGTCGAGGGCGACGAGCGTGCGGCGTGGTGGGAGCGGGCCGTGGCCGTGTTCCCGACGTACGCCGAGTACCAGGAGAAGACCGACCGCGAGATCCCGGTCTTCGTGAGCGGCCGGGCCGGCTGAGCTGCCTCAGGTCCCGGTCAGCCGCTCGATGACCGGCGCGAGCTCGTCGAGATCGGCGACCGAGATCCCCAGGTAGGAGATGCCGAGCTCCTCGCGCTGACGGCGGAGCTGCTCGCAGATCTCGTCGACGGTGCCGACCAGCACGTGGGGGCTACGGCGAGCCTGCTCACCGGACAGCCCGAACCGAGCGGCGGCGGCCGTCACCCGTGCGGCGTCGCCGGTCACGGCCGCGACGTGGACCCGGGTCTGGAGCTCCAGCTCCGCGAAGCGGTCGCCCGCCCCCTCGGCGACCCAGCCCAGCTTCTCGACGCTGCGCTCGAACGTGCCGTCCGCCCCGGCCGAGGCGTCGATCCTGCCGGCGCCGAGGTCGAGGTTCAGGCCGACCGTGTCGGCGACGCGACCGGCGAGGCGCAGCATCCTCCGCCCGCCACCGCCGAGCACCAGTGGCACCCGTGCGGCCGGTCGGGGCTGGTCGTTCAGCGCGACCCGGTAGTGCGCGCCCTGGTGGTCGACCGATCCGGTGTCGAGGAGCGAACGAACGATCGCGCAGGCCTCCGCCAGCCGTTCGATCCGCACGCCGGCGCGATCGAGATCGAGCCCGGCGCCCGCGTAGTCGTCCGGCTTCCAGCCGGCGCCGAGGCCGAGCTCGAACCGTCCGCCCGACAGGAGATCCAGGCTCGCCGCCGACCGGGCGGTCACGACCGGGTGGCGGAAGTCGTTGGCCAGCACCAGCGTGCCGATCCGCAGCGTCGCCGTGGCCTCCGCTGCGGCGGCGAGCGCGACGACGGGGTCGAGGGCGTCGTCGAAGTGGTCGGCCGTCGTCATCGTCGAGACGCCGAGGCCTTCCAACCGGCGGGCGAGCTCACGCCACCCGGCGGCGGACCCGGCGTTCCTCGCCTGCACCCCGAAGCGGAACGGCCGCCGCGGCGGCCGAGCGAGCGTCACCACCCGAGCGCGTCGAGGACGCGCCGGTGCGGGCCCAGCAGGCCACCGTGGCGAGGCACCGAACCCAGCTGCTCGGAGACCAGGCGGAACAGCAGCGCACGGGCCAGGCCGTCCTCGTCGCCGTCGAGGAGGTCGACGAGCGCGACGTCGCCGTCGTTCCACAGGAGGTGATCGGCCACGACGATCGCCGAGCCGTAGCGCACCGGTCGCACGTACGGCGTGAGGTCGAGGACGACCGACCGGCCGGCGGGGTCGGCGAAGACGTTGCCGCTCAGGTCGCCGTGGATCACGGTCGGGTCCCCATCGGCCGGGCCGCAGCGGTGGCGGAGCGCCTCGGCGATGGCGGCGGGCTCGGCCTCGAGCGCGAGCTCCTCCTCACCCCAGACGAACCGGTCGGCCCGCGCCCACCGGTCGGTGCGCAGCCGCACCGGCCCGGTGTCGGCGATCCCGGCCGCCGCGACCGCGGAGGCCAGGTGCAGGCCGGTCTCGATCACGAGCCGGGGCTCGTCGACGAGCGGGCGAAGACCCGTGACGTAGGTGGTCGCCGTCCATCCGTCGACCACCCAGTCGCCGGCTCGGCCCGCCACCGGCGCCGGGAGCACGGCGCGGGTGGAAGAGCACCGGGCCGCCAGCTCCTGGCACCAGCGGGCGAGCTCGACGTCCGCGGTGGGCTTCAGCACCAGCTCGCCGGCGAGGAACGAGGTGCCCTCACCGCCGGGCAGCGGCGCCGGCGATGCGCCGTCGAGGCCGAAGCCGCGGAGCACGTCGGCCGAGGGCGCGCTCACGTCGTGTAGTCGGCGTTGATCCTGACGTAGCCGTCGGACAGATCGCAGCCGTAGACCCGCCAGGCGGCCCCGCCGAGGCCGAGGTCGGCGGTGATGAGGACCTCGTCGCCGGCCAGATAGGACTCGAGCGCGGCGAGCTGGTCGTCGCCGGCCTCGGTCGGGTACACCTCGGCCTCGCCGAAGCGGACCGTGATGCGGTCCGGGTCGAGGTCGGTGTCGTCGGAGCACTTGCCGATCGCCATCACGACGCGGCCCCAGTTGGGGTCGGCGCCGTGCACGGCGGTCTTCACGAGCGGCGAGTTCACGATGACCTTGGCAACCCGCCTGGCCTGGTCGTCGTCGCGGGCGCCGGTGACGTCGACGAGCAGGAGCTTCGTCGCCCCCTCGCCGTCGGCCGCGAGCTGCCGGGTCAGGCCGACGCACACCCACTCGAGCGCGGACTCCAGCTCGGCGGCGTCGACGGGGCCGGCGAGCCCGTTGGCGAGCACGATGGCGCTGTCGGAGGTCGACGTGTCGGTGTCGACGCTGAGGCTGTTGAAGGTGCGGGCCACCACGCGGCGGAACATCGCATCGAGGTCGGCGGCGTCCATCTCGGCGTCGGTGTAGATCATCGTGAGCATCGTCGCCATGTCGGGCTCGATCATCCCCACACCCTTGGCGACGCCGACGACCGTGGCCGCACCGGCCGTCGCCCGCTCGACCTTCGGATGCGTGTCGGTGGTCATCATCGCCGTGGCCACGGCGAGCGCATCGTCGCCGGGCAGGGGCTGCGGGACGGCGTCGAGGCGGGTGCGCATCCGGTCCATGGGGTAGCGCCGCCCGATCACCCCGGTGGAGGTGATCGCCACCTCGTCGGGCTCGCAGCCCACGCGGGCGGCCACCCGGCGCTGCAGCTCCTCGGCGTCGGCCCGGCCCGCCGCCCCGGTGGCGACGTTGGCGTTCTTCGACACCACGACGGTGGCGCGCAGGCGGCCGTCGGCGACGGCGGCGCGGGCGAGGTCGACGCTCGGGCCGGCGAAGCGGGACCGGGTGAAGACGCCGGCGGCGGCGCACGGCACGTCGGAGGCCACCACGGCCAGGTCGTCGGTGTCGTCCTTCACGCCGAGGTTCGCGACGTGGGAGCGGAAGCCGGCTGGCAGCTTGGTCGGTCCGGTCATCGACCGCAGTGTCGCACGTACGAACCGGACGCTGGCGGGAGGTTGCGGCCGGGCGCAGCCTCAGCCGGCCGCGGCGAGATCGGCCCGGATCAGGGGAGCGACGCTGCGAGCGAGCAGCGCGGCGATGGTCGCCAGACCGGCGACGGCCACGAAGGCGAGGCGGTAGCTGACCGCGTCGCCGAGGATGAACAGCGGGATCGAGAGCATCGCCCCGGCGGCGTAGAAGAGCGTCGCCGACGCGTACGCCTGCCCCGACAACCCCGGTGGTGCGATCCGAGCCACCGCGGAGAAGTACGGCGCCTGCCACACGCCGTTGCCCGATGCCATCACCGTGGTCGTCAGCAGCGCCACCCAGGCGAAGGGTGCGGCGGCCAACCCGAGCGCGCCGAGGGCGAGGACGGAGAAGCCGGCGGCGCAGATCGTGGCCAGGCGTGCGGCGCTCGAGGCGTCGGTCCCACCGTCGACGGAGCGGGCGCCGATGACGATGCCGCCGACCCAGCCGAGGCCGACGAGGAACTGGGTCACGCCCCGGCCCTCCGGCCCGAAGCCGAAGACCTCCTCGAAGTAGACCGAGATCAGCTGGAAGATCCCCACCGCCGACGCGGCCAGGAAGAAGGCCGTGACCCAGAAGCGCCGGAGGCTGGCCACGTGGCGCAGCTCGCGCACGGCGGCGAGCATGCCGACCCGGCGGGTCTCGGCGTCGGTCAGGCCCCGGCGGGGCGGCTCCTCGACGCGAACGAGCAGCACCGCCAAGACGAAGGTCGGCAGGGACAGGAGCACGAAGGTCCACTCCCACCCGACGCTGCCGCCGAGCAGTCCGGCGAGGATGCCGGACGCCTGCGCCATCGGGTTGGCCAGGCGGTGCACGAGGAAGGCCCGCGGGTGGAGCCGCTGCGGGTAGAGGTCGCTGATCAGGCTGGGGTGGAGGATCTCGTTGGCGTTGCGCCCGATGCCGGACAGGATCCGCACCACGAGCAGCAGCGCGAGCGTCGGGACGACGCCGGTGAGGAGGCTGGCGATCCCCCACACGACCGCGGCGATCCACGTGAGCAGCACCCGGGACATGCGGTCGGCGAGGCGGCCGGTCGGCCCGGCGCTGACCAGGATCATGACGGCGGCGAGCGTGGCGATGCTGTTGACGGTCGCGTCGTTGGTCCCGAAGGAGTCCCGGATCTCCGGGGTCAGCGTGGCGAAGGCGATGCGATCGAACTCGTCGACCAGGTTGAGCCCGGCCAGCACGCCGAGGGGGAGGAGCGGTTCACCGCCGAGCCAGTTGCGGAGCCGCTGCATGCGAGGCCGACGCTACCCGGTCGGCGCACACCCCTTGGCTAGGGTCGAACGGTGACCCTGTTCGGCGACGATCCCTTCGACAGCCCGGGCGACGGTGCCGAGACGGGCGACATCACCGACGGGCTCAACCCGGCGCAGCGCGACGCGGTGCTCCACCGCGGTGGTCCGCTGCTGGTCGTCGCCGGCGCCGGGTCGGGCAAGACCCGGGTGCTCACCAACCGGATCGCCCACCTCATCCGCCACGACCGGCTGAGCCCCTTCGAGATCCTCGCCATCACCTTCACCAACAAGGCCGCGGGCGAGATGCGCGAGCGGGTCGGGGCGCTCGTCGGCCCCGTGGCCGAGAAGATGTGGGTCTCGACGTTCCACTCCGCCTGCGTGCGGATCCTGCGCCGCGACGCCCAGCGGCTCGGCTACCCCTCGGCCTTCTCGATCTACGACCAGGCCGACGCCGTCCGCCTCACCGGCTACGTCCTGCGCGACCTCAACCTCGACTCCAAGCGGTTCCCGCCCCGCTCCATCCACGCCCAGATCTCGGCCCAGAAGAACGACCTGGTCGACCCGCAGATGTACGCGGAGCGGGCGTCGAACATCTTCGAGCGCAAGATCGCCGACGCCTACGCCGAGTACCAGCGCCGCCTCCGCGCCGCCGGGGCGATGGACTTCGACGACCTGCTCACCGTCACGGTCGAGCTGTTCCGCAGCGAGCCCGAGGTGCTCGACACCTACCGGGGCCGCTTCCGGCACGTCCTGGTCGACGAGTACCAGGACACCAACCGGGCCCAGAACGAGATCGTCCTCCAGCTCGGCACCGAGCATCGCAACGTCTGCGTCGTTGGTGACGGGGACCAGTGCCTGCCGCCCGACACGCTCGTGACCACACCGGACGGTCGGACCCCGATCGGCGAGATCGCCGTCGGGAGCAGCGTCGTGGGGGTCGGCGGTGACGGTGGCCCCACGATCTCCACGGTGACCCACGTCCAGCGCGGCCACTGGCGCGGTCGTCTCTACCGCGTCCGGGCCGGTGGGGTGGAGCTCCGCGGCACGCCTCACCACGTGCTCCCCGCCGATCCGGCGCTCCCGGAGGGCGGTCACGTCGTCTACGTCATGCGGCGGGCCGACCGCGGCTTCCGGATCGGTCGGACCAAGGCGGTGCGGGTGAACAGCCGTGGGCGGCGCGCCCCGGGCCTCCAGGTGCGGCTCGGGCAGGAGCACGCCGACGCCGCCTGGATCCTGAGGGCGTGCGACACCGAGGCCGAGGCGGCCTACTGGGAGTCGTGGTTCGCCGCGGAGTACGGCCTGCCGACGGCCTGCTTCCATGCCACGGGGCGTCACCTCGCGATGGACGATGCCGCGCTCGGGCGCCTCTTCGCCTCGATCGACACCGAGACGAGGGCGAAGATCCTCTTCGACGAGCTCGACCTCCACCCGGAGTTCCCACACCTGCGTCCGCAGAACGGTCGGCACCGCCAGACCGTCAACCTCACCATGTTCGCCGACCACCGCAGCGGGGCACCCGGCTACCACCACGTCGGATGGTGCTCGAGCACGCCCGAGGACATCGCTCGGCTCGAGGGGGCGGGCATCCCGCTCCGGGCCGGGGCGCGGGGCTCGCACCGCTTCGAGACCGTGCGTGCCGACTATCGCGAGGCGGTGGCGATCGCCCGCCGCTTTGCCGAGGCGGCGGGGCTGCAGATCCGCCGTCGCATGCGCATCGGCGACGTGCGGGCCGACCTGATGCCCCTCTCACACCTCCGCCCCGGGATGCGCGTGCTCGTCGACTCGGGCGCCGGGCCGCGCTGGGAGATCGTCGAGGAGGTGGGCTTCGACCACTACGACGGGCCCGTGGTCGATCTCGAGGTCGATCCGGCCCACAACTACGTCGCCGGCGACGTGGTCGTCCACAACTCGATCTACGCCTTCCGGGGTGCCGACATCCGCAACATCCTGGAGTTCGAGGAGGCGTATCCCGACGCCACGACGATCGTCCTCGACCAGAACTACCGGTCGACGCAGACCATCCTCGACGCCGCCAACGCCGTCATCGCCAACAACGAGGGGCGCAAGCCCAAGGATCTCTGGACCGAGGCCGGGCCAGGCGAGCCGATCGTGGTCTACGCCGCCGACGACGAGTCCGACGAGGCCAACTGGGTGGCCGGCGAGATCGCCCGCCTCCACGACGGCGGCGACGTCCGGTGGGCCGACATCGCCGTCTTCTTCCGGACCAACGCGCAGAGCCGCGTGCTGGAGGAGCGCCTCGTCGGCCTCGGGGTGCCCTACAAGGTCATCGGCGGCACCCGGTTCTACGACCGGCGCGAGATCAAGGACGCGCTCGCCTACCTCCGGGCCGTCGTCAACCCGACCGACGAGGTGAGCGTCAAGCGGGTGCTCAACACCCCGAAGCGCGGGGTGGGTGACGGCTCGGTCGCCAAGCTCGACGCCTACGCCAACGCGCAGTCGATGACGTTCATCGACGCGCTGCGCCGCCCCGAGGAGGCCGGCGTCTCGGGCCGCGCCCTCAAGGGCATCCTGCAGTTCCTCTCGTTGCGCGACGGCCTGGCGGCCGAGGTCGAGCACGGCCCGTCGGCGCTGCTCCGCCAGGCGCTGGAGAAGTCCGGCTACCTCGACGAGCTGCGGGCCGAGCGGTCGATCGAGGCCGAGGGCCGGATGGAGAACCTGGCCGAGCTCATCGGCACGGCCGAGTCGTTCGAGTCCGCCGAGGAGTTCCTCGAGCAGGTCTCGCTCGTCGCCGACGTCGACGCGCTCGAGGACGACGACTCCCAGGTCGTGCTCATGACCCTGCACTCGGCGAAGGGCCTCGAGTTCCCGATCGTGTTCATCCTCGGCCTCGAGGACGGCGTCTTCCCGCACGTCCGGGCACTGACCGAACCCCACGAGCTCGAGGAGGAGCGCCGGCTCTGCTACGTCGGCATCACCCGGGCCCGGGAGCGGCTTCACCTCTCCTACGCCTGGTCGCGGTCGCTGTTCGGGTCGACGCAGTACAACCCGCCCAGCCGGTTCCTCGGCGAGCTCCCCGAGGGACTGATCGAGCAGCGCGGCGAGTCGCGCTCGTCGGGCCGGGCGTCGATGCGGGGCGGGAGCGGCGACAGCTGGTCGTCGCGCCGACGGCAGGTCAGCCCCGACGCCGACATCCCGGAGCGGGCGCTGTCGGTCCTCGGCGATCCCGGCGACCGGGCCGAGCGACGGGCGGCCCGGCGCGAGAAGGCCCGCGAGCGGATGATCGAGAAGGCGATCGCCGCCGGCGCCGAGAACACCACCTCGTCGGGCACCGGCGGCCTCCGCCCGGGCGACGACGTCACCCACGGCACCTTCGGCGACGGCGTGATCCTCGACATCGTCGGCGAGGGCGACAACGCGGAGGTCGTCGTCAACTTCATGGACGTCGGCGAGAAGCGCCTGCTGTTGTCCTGGGCGAAGCTCGAACGCCGCTGACCCGCCGGACGTCACTCACGTCACGCCTCGCTGCGTTGCGTCCCCGGTGATCGCCCTCCACGCTGATCGACGTGCGCGCCCCCCGCCTGCTCCTGCTCACCGTCGCCGCGATCGCCGCCGCCTGGTGGTTCGGCCGCGGCCGCTCGGGCCCGGTATCTCCCGCTCTGGTCGAGCTTCCTCGATGCTCTGCGCCACGCTGGTGGCGCGCCGCATCCGCTCGCTCGACGGGCCGCTCGGGCCCGGTGACCCACCTCGGCCACGCCGAGCGCAACCTGGCGATGGCGAGGGTCGGCGCCCGCACCGGCGGCGACCTCGCCGTGACGCGGGCCCGTCAGGTGTTCGCCTCGGCCGAGCGCAAGGCCGAGCTCGACGAGGCCTTCCAGCTGCGCACCGCCGAGTCCGTCCGGGACACCCTCGGCGGCATGAAGGGCGCCATGATGAAGATCGGGCAGCTCGCCAGCTACCTCGACCAGGGCCTGCCCGAGCCGGTGCGCGACGCCTTGTCGCAACTCCAGACCGATGCGCCGCCGATGGCGCCCGAGCTCGTCGCCGAGCAGATCCGCAGCGAGCTCGGCGCCGCGCCCGAGGAGGTCTTCGAGACCTGGGACCCGGTGCCGATCGCCGCCGCCTCGATCGGGCAGGTCCACCGGGCGATGACCCGCGACGGGCGGGCCGTGGCGGTGAAGGTCCAGTACCCGGGCGTGGACGACGCGATCGGCTCCGACCTGCGCGCCGCCGACTGGATCTTCGCCGGCCTGGGCGCAGCGTTCCCCGGCCTCGAGACCGGCCCGATCGTCGAGGAGCTGCGGGAGCGCATCATCGAGGAGCTCGACTACGTGCGGGAGGCGGAGAACCAGCGCTTCTTCGCCCGCAACTACGCCGGGCACCCCTTCATCCACGTGCCCGAGGTCGTGGACGAGCTCTCCACGGCCCGGGTGCTCACCACCGAGCTGGCCGAGGGGGTCGATTTCGCGACGGTCCGCACCTGGTCGCAGCAGGAGCGGGATCTCGCAGCCGAGACCATCTACCGGTTCGCCTTCGGCAGCCTCTACCGCCTCCAGGCCTTCAACGGCGACCCCCACCCGGGCAACTACCTCTTCCAGCCGGGCGGCCGGGTCACCTTCCTCGACTTCGGGCTGGTGAAGCACTTCGCACCCGAGGAGGTGGACGTCTTCGAGCAGCTCATCGACACGATGGTGCTGCGCCGCGACATCACCGCCTTCCGCCGGGTGCTGCGCGACGTCGGGCTGCTCCGCGACGCCGACCGGTTCTCCGATCAGGCCGTCGAGGACTACTTCGCCCACTTCTACGACTTCGTGCTCTACGAGGGCGACGAGTACACGATCACCCCGGAGTTCGCCTCCGACACCGTGCGGCGCATGTTCAAGGCCGACGAGGAGCACACCGAGGTCACGAAGGCGGCGAACGTCCCGCCGAGCTTCGTGATCATCCAGCGGATCAACCTCGGCCTCTACGCCATCTTCGGCGACCTCCACGCGACCGGGCCGTGGCGGGAGATCTCCGAGGAGCTGTGGCCCTTCGTCGACGGCCCCCCGGCGACCCCGATGGGTGAGGCGATCGAGCGGTGGCGCAGCGAGGTCGCCCCCGAGGCGGTGATCTGACGAGGGCCCTCAGACCCCGACCGGCGTGGGGGCGGGCGCGGCCGGCCGGCTGGCGGGCGGCAGGATGCACATGGCGTCGACCCCGCCGCTCGGGGCCCGACGCAGCTCGGCCCGGCCTCCCGAGGCGCGGGCCAGCATCGCCACGATCGGGAGACCGATGCCCGTGCCGGGCACCGACGGGTCGCCGCGCCAGAACCGGTCGAAGGCCCGCTCGAGCGCCTCGTCGTCGAGTCCCGGTCCCTCGTCGATGACGTGGAGCTCGCGGTAGCCGTTGCCCCACACCGTGACGAGGCGGATGGTCGACCCGACCGGGGCGACGGCGAGCGCGTTGGAGAGGTAGTTGTCGAGGATCTGCTCGACCGCGCCGGGGATGGCGCTGGCCGCCACGACCCGGTCGATCCCGTCGACGACCACGCTGACCCCCTGTTCCTCGGCCAGGGCCTCCCACATGTCGCGGCGCTCGTGGGCGATCTCGGTGAGGTCGACCGCGATCGGCTCGTTGGCCTCCTCCTCGGCACGGGCCAGCCGGAGGAGCTGGCCGACCAGCTCGGTCATGCGCTGGGTCTCGTCGATGGCGGCGTCGAGATCGTCGCGGGCCTCGGCCGCGACGGCGGGCTCGACGTTCTCGAGTCGGAGCCGTAGGGCGGTGAGCGGGGTGCGCAGCTGGTGGGAGGCATCGGCGAGGAACGACCGCTGCCGTTCGAGCGTGATGCGGAGGCGGTCGGTGGTCTCCTGGAGCACCTCCGCGAACTCGCGCAGGTCTGCGGGGGCGGCACCGATGTCGACCTTCACGTCGAGGTCGCCGTCGGCGAGCCGACCGGTCGCGTCCTGCAGCCGCCGGATCGGGCGGGCCACCGACCGGGCGATGCCCCAGCCGACGACGGCGGAGATCGCCAGCACCAGCAGACCGAGGCCGAACAGCGCGAGCCAGATCCGCTGGATCCGGGACTCGGTCGGGCCGGTCGGTGCGCCGAGCAGGACGACGCCGACGACCTCGCCGCTGTTCGTCGCCGGCACGGTGACGAAGCGCTGCTCGCCGTCCGGGGTGTCGAGCACCCGGGTCGCGGTCACGCCCTCGATGGCCCGCTCGACGTCGAGCTCGATGACCTCGGCGAGATCGAGGCTCGGCGAGGTGTCGATGACGACGAGCTGCTCGGCGTCGAGCAACACGACCCGACCCTGCGAGCGGGCGGCCTCCGAGCGCGCCACGTTGCGGGTGATCCGGATCGCGAACTCGTCGCCGAAGTTCTGCGCGTAGTTGTTGGCGATCGCGACCGCGGCCTCTTCGGTGTTGTCCGCGAACTCGTTGCGCTCCCGCTCGGCCGCGATGACGGCCAACGGGAGCTCCAGCACCAGCAGCGCGACCAGGGTCACGATCAGGTAGCCGGCGAGGATCCGCCGTGTCACGTCTCGGGCACCAATCGGAAGCCGACGCCGCGGACGGTCTCGATCAACTCGGCCCGGCCGAGCTTGCGGCGGAGCCCGGCCACGTGGACGTCGAGCGTCCGGGTGGAGCCCCACCAGTTCTCGTTCCAGACCGAGCGGAGGATGTCCTCGCGCGTGCGGACGGCACCCGGATCCTCGGCCAGGTGGCTGAGCAGGTCGAACTCCTTCGGGGTGAGCTGCACCTCACCGCCCCCGACGGTGACCTTGCGCTGCCGGCGGTCGATCTCGAGCTCGCCGAGATCCTGGCTCAGGAGCTCGAGCTGGCCGGTCGCGCCGATCTTGCTCCGGCGGGTGACGGCGCTGATGCGCGCCACGAGCTCGCGGAAGCCGAACGGCTTGACCAGGTAGTCGTCGGCGCCCAGCTCGAGCAGCTGGACCCGGTCGATCTCGTCCGAGCGCGCCGAGATCACGATGATCGGCACCTCGGAGCGCTCCCGCAGCCGGCGGCAGACGACGCGGCCGTCCAGGTCGGGCAGGCCGAGGTCGAGCAGGACGAGGTCGTGATCGCCCTCCTGGAGCGCCTCCTCCCCGGTCCCGACGCGGTCGACCTCGTAGCCCTCGCGGAGCAGTCCGGTCACCAGCGGTTCAGCGATCGTCGCATCGTCTTCCACCACGAGCACGCGCACGTCGAAGCCTCCTGCTCCTTGCGTTGAACTCCTCATCCTGCGCGGCGACGATCACCGATCTGGATGGCGAGGTTACGATCTTTACAGAAATCGAACCGATCCGGCATGAGGTGACGGTCCGTAGTTCTCTAACCTCTCTACTCGTGGGCTGGAGCGGTTTCAGTGTGTCTGCGGTGCCAGCAAAGGCTGCTGGCGGCTTCTCCACCACTGTCGCGGCTGGAATCACCACTCTCGCACTCGGAGCGGTCGGCATTGGCGTCGGAGCGGGCGCAGCCCGTGACATCGAAGCGTCACAAACCTCGCTCCCCGTGACACCGCCCCTCGAGCTCGAACCCTTCCAACCGAGCCAGGCGCCGCTCGATCCCGTCGATCTGGGCGCGTTGCTCGGTGAGGAGCTGCTCGACTCGGCGCTTCGTGTGCTCCCGGCCCCCGAAGCTGTCGTCGATCTGACGCCGGATCCGCCGGTCATCGAGCTCACGCCGGCCACCGTGGTCGACGTCGCGACCAGCCCGACCACCACGGCGGCGCCGGCGGCGGGACCGTCGGCGGTCGTGGTGGTTGCCCCGGTCGAGCCGTCGATCGTCCCACCGATCTCCGAGGTCGAGTCGATCGCGGTGCCGCTGCCGCCTGCGACGGTCCCGGTGGCGACGCCCACGACCGAACCGGCGCCCGAACCCGAGCCCACCCCGGCACCTGCGCCGGCGCCGGCGCCGGCCGAGACCGTGCCCGAGGCGGTGCCCGAGGTGGTCGAAGCGCCGGCCGACGAGGCGGTCGACGTCGAGCAGCAGCAGCCGTTCAGCCCCGACGAGCTCGCCCGCCGAGCCCGCCTCCAGGCCGAGCGCGCCGCCGAGGTGGCCGAGACGGCGGCGAACAGCGGCGACGCACGGGCCGCCGAGCGGGCTGCCCGCGAGGCCGAGCTGGCCGCCCGGTTGGCCGATCGGGCCGTCGGTCGCGCCGAGCGCGGCGCGGAACGGGTCGCCGACGCCTCCGAGGAGACCTCGAACCGGGCCGAGACCGTGCTCGACACCGCCGAGCAGCACGCCGACGTGGCGTCGTCGGTCGCCAACGAGGCGGCCGGGCTGTCCGCCGACGCCGTCGCCGTCAAGTAGTCACCGGGCGACGCCGTCGTCGGGTGCGACGAGGCCTCGTCCGGGCGCGGCGACGATGGATCGGAGGAGCGGGGCGGGCGGCTGCCCAGCGCGCCCTGGTGCCGAGGTTCGACCACGATTCCGCCCGCACGCCGAACCTCAGCACCAGGACACCGAACTCGTCCGAGCCGGTTGGGTGCCGCGCGTGACAACACTGTAGCTCCCTGTGCGGTCGTGTGCACCGTGCGAGCGGCGAGTCGCTTACTCTGCGCGCGAGGGGCGGCGACGCGGTGCGGGGCAACACCCCACCCCGCACACGTCCTGTCGGGGCCCGAGGTCGCCGAGTGACCGGCGGGGTCCGGCTCGCAGCCGCTCCAGCACCAGCTCGCGCACCATCGCCACGTAGCGTGCGTCGAGCCCCGGCGTCGGCACCCGCTCGAGGGCGATGCCGGCCTCGGCAGCGATCTCCGCGGCCTGGGTGTCGAGGTCGAAGCGGACCTCCTGGTGGTCGGCGACGAACCCGATCGGCACCAGGACCACCTCGGTGACGCCGTCGTCGGCGCAGGCCTGCAGGTGATCGCCGACATCGGGCTCGAGCCAGGGCACCGACGGCGGCCCCGAGCGCGACTGCCACACCAGGTCCCAGGTGTCCCGGCCGACGCCGTCGGCGACCAGGCCGGCGGTGTCGCGGAGCTGCTCGACGTAGTCGGAGGTCTCCGCCATCGACGTCGGCACCGAGTGCGCGGTGAAGACGAGCCGGGCGTCCGGGCGGCGGTCCAGCGCGGCGCGAACACCGTCGACGAACGGTTCGACGAAGCCCGGGTGGTTGTGGAAGGCCCGGACCTTCTGGATCTCCGGGGCACCGGGACCCACGGCGAAACGTGCGGCTTCGATGTCCTCGCGGTACTGCCGGCAGCCGGAGTACGAGGAGTAGGCGGACGTGACGAAGGCCAGGGCCCGCTCGATGCCGTCGTCGCGCATGCGGGCGACGGTGTCGGCGAGCAGCGGGTCCCAGTTGCGGTTGCCGAGGTACACCGGGAGGTCGACGTCGTTCGCAGCGAGGTCGGTGCGGATCGCCTCGACCAGACGGCGGTCGTGCTCGGGGAGGGGGCTCACCCCGCCGAATCGGAGGTACTGCTCGGCGACCTCCGCCAACCGGTCGTCGGGCACGCCCCGGCCCCGGGTCACGTTGCGCAGGAACGGCATGACGTCGTCGGGGCCTTCCGGACCGCCGAAGGAGACGACGAGGACGGCGTCGTAGGGCGGCCGCCGCGGGGTCACTCGTCCTCCTCGTCGTCGACGCCGAGGATGGGTTCGTCGCGTTCGGCGAAGTTCAGGTCGATCGACACGATCGAGCCGTCGACCGCGATGACGAACGGATCGAGGCCGGCGCCGTCGGGCGGGAAGGTGCGGCCGTCGCAGGCGACGAACAGCTCGGCGTCCTCGTCCCACTCGATGACGCAGTCGGCGGGTGGCGCGGGAGCGAGTGCCGAGAAGGCGACCCATCCCGTGTCGACCGACGAGCTCAGGTGGTTGACGTAGATCGGCCGATTGCCCTCGCCGACGTCGGGGAACAGGATCGGACCGCGGTCGGCGATCTCGGCCGCGATGCGGGTGGTGTTGCCCAGGTCGAAGACGTCGTCGCCCAGGTTCGAGACCTCTCGATCGCGGGCGGGACCGAACGTGACGAGCACGAGCAGCACGGTCGCAGCGACGAAGGCCAGGGTTCCGAGCAGCAACCGGGTGCGGACGTTGGTGCGGGCTCGGGGTTCCGGGCGGCCGGGAGGGGGATCGGTGGCCACGCCAACAGTCTGCCCGTCCCGACGGCCGTCGCACCCATCCCGGGGGGTCCGAACTGGCCGACCCCACCGCCGGTTCACCTACCATGCCCGGCGTACCGACCGCCGTCGACGGAATCGTCGAGCACGGGAGCACTGCGTGGATCTCTTCGAGTACCAGGGCAAGCAATTCTTCGCGTCGTTCGGGATGCCGGTGTCACCCGGCGTCGCCGTGACGACCGTCGACGACGCGGTCGCGGCCGCAGAGCAGCTCGGCCCACCGGTCATGGTGAAGGCGCAGGTGCACACCGGTGGCCGGGGCAAGGCCGGCGGCGTGAAGTTCGCCGCCACGGTCGACGACGTCCGCACCCACGCCGGCAACATCCTCGGGCTCGACATCAAGGGCCACATCGTCGAGAACCTCTGGATCGAGAAGGCCAGCGACATCTCCGAGGAGTACTACGCCAGCTTCACCCTCGACCGATCGAAGAAGCTGCACCTCGGCATGCTGTCGGCGGAGGGAGGCGTCGAGATCGAGACCGTTGCCGCCGAGAACCCCGACGCCATCTCGAAGATCTGGATCGACCCGGTCGACGGCCTCTCCGAGGCGGCCTGCCGCCAGTGGGTCGAGGCCGCCAACCTCAACCCGGTCGCGGTCGACGGCGCGGTCGAGATCCTCAGCCAGCTCTACACCGCCTACACCGACGGTGATGCCGACCTGGTCGAGATCAACCCGCTGATCCTCACGCCGGACAACCGGGTCCACGTGCTCGACGCGAAGGTGACCCTCGACTCCAACGCCACCTACCGCCACGAGGGATGGGAGGAGTACGAGGCCACGCAGGCCTACGACGATCGCGAGCGGGCCGCCAAGGAGCGGGGCCTGCAGTACGTCGGCCTCGACGGCTCGGTGGGTGTGATCGCCAACGGTGCCGGCCTCGCCATGAGCACGCTCGATGTCGTCAACCAGGTCGGTGGCGAGCCCGCCAACTTCCTCGACATCGGCGGTGGCGCCAACGCCGAGGTGATGGCCAACGCGCTCGAGCTCATCAACAACGATCCCCGGGTGAAGAGCATCTTCATCAACATCTTCGGCGGCATCACGCGCGGCGAGGAGGTCGCCAACGGTGTGGTCGAGGCGTTGGGTCGGGTCGAGATCACCTCGCCGATCGTCATCCGGCTCGACGGCACCAACGCCGAGGAGGGCCGAGCGATCCTCGCCGAGCACGAGTCGGAGTCACTGATCAGCAAGCCCACCATGCTCGAAGCGGCCCGCACGGTCGTCGACCTCGCCGCGGCGCGCGGCTGAGCGGAGGAGACGGACATGAGCATCTTCGTCGACGAGAACACCAAGGTCGTCTACCAGGGCCTCACCGGGTCCCAGGGCCGCTTCTACGGTCTGCGCAACCGCGAGTACGGCACCCAGGTCGTGGCCGGTACCAACCCCAAGAAGGCCGGGACCGACGTCGAGGGCATCCCGATCTTCGCCACGGTCGCCGAGGCGCGCGAGGCCACCGGCGCCACCGCCTCGTGCGTGTTCATCCCGGCGGCCGGTGTGCGCGCTGCCGTCATGGAGGCGGCCGAGGCCGGCATCGAGTTCATCGTGGTCATCACCGAGGGCGTCCCGGCCCACGACGAGGCGTGGTTCTACAACAAGCTCAAGCGCGACCACCCGAACACCCGGCTGCTCGGCCCGAACTGCCCCGGCATCATCAGCCCGGGCAAGGCGAACATCGGCATCACGGCCGGCGAGATCGCGAAGGCGGGTGGACCGGTCGGCATCGTCAGCCGCTCCGGCACGCTGACCTACCAGGCGCTCTACGAGCTCAAGCAGCAGGACATCGGCGTGACCACCTGTGTCGGCATCGGTGGCGACCCGGTCCCCGGGACCAGCTTCATCGACTGCCTCGCCGCGTTCGAGGCCGACCCCGCGACGAAGGCGATCATGATGATCGGCGAGATCGGCGGCTCGGCCGAGGAGGAGGCCGCCGAGTTCATCACGGCCAACGTGACCAAGCCGGTCGTGTCCTACGTCGCCGGGGTCACCGCGCCGCCGGGCAAGAAGATGGGTCACGCCGGTGCCATCGTCTCCGGGGGCAAGGGCACCGCCGATGCCAAGATGGAGGCGCTCGAAGCCGCCGGGGTCAAGGTCGGGCAGAACCCGACCGAGGCCGGCGAGCTGATGGTCGAGGTCGTCCGCAACCTCTGATCCGGGACCGGCGAGCTGATGGTCGAGGTCGTCCGCAACCTCTGATCCGAGGCCGGCGAGCTGATGGTCGAGGTCGTCCGCAACCTCTGATCTGGGACCGACACGTCGCCAGACGCGCCACGGGCCCGCCGGTCATCGACCGGCGGGCCCGTGTTCGTCTGTAATGGAGCTCAGGCGTCGTTCTTCGAGGCCTGGAACTCGAGCCACCCACCTGCGGCCATGGCGATGCCGGCGATCGCTGCGACGAACAGTCCGTAGCTGCGCGAGACGAGACCGGTCCCGCCGTCGTCCTCGCCGATCAGCAGCTTCAGGACCACCATGGCGGCGCAGAACACGCCGACACCGAAGATGACCTGGGCCCACGGCCAGTCCGGCAAGCCGACGTCGGGCTTGACGGCCCGGACGACGATCACGGCGAGCATCGCGAGGCTCAGCAGCAGCGGGATCGTGCCGAACAGCGCCCCCACGTCGCTGCCGTTGGCCGTCGCCGAGAAGCCGAAGGCCTCGGCCTCGAACCACGGCAGGAAGTAGGCGATCAGGAACACGACCGCACCGCCGGCGAAGATCTGTTGACCTTGGCTGAGTTGCTTGAGCTGATCCATGGGTGGACACGTCCCTTCGGTGGTGTGCGCTCGTCGAGGGTAGAACAGGGTGGAGCCCGGAATCCGGGTTCGTGCCCACTGAGAGGTTCTGACGGTGCCGCGAGCGTTGCTCTCCGTGTTCGACAAGAGCGGGATCGCCCCGTTCGCTCACGGGCTCGTCCAGCTCGGTTGGGAGCTCATCTCCTCGGGTGGGACGGCCCGTGCGCTGGCCGACGCCGGGCTGCCGGTCACCAAGGTCGACGAGGTCACGGGCTCGCCGGAGATGCTCGACGGACGGGTGAAGACCCTCCATCCCCGGGTCCACGGCGGCATCCTCGCCGACCGTTCCGTGCCGTCGCACCTCGACGACCTCGATCGCGAGGGCATCACCGCCATCGACCTGGTCGTCTGCAACCTGTACCCGTTCCGCAGCGACCCCTCCGTCGAGCTGATCGACATCGGCGGGCCCACGATGGTCCGGGCCGCGGCGAAGAACTTCGCCCACGTCGGTGTCGTGGTCGACCCGGCCGACTACGAGGTGGTGTTGGGCGAGCTCTCCGAGCACGGCTCGCTCGGCGACGAGACCCGCCGCCGCCTGGCTCGCGCCGCCTTCGCGCACACCGCCGCCTACGACGCGGCCATCGTCGGCTGGCTCGACGACGGCGTCGCGCTGCCGGAGTCGCTGCACCTGTCCTTCGAGCGGGCGCAGGATCTCCGCTACGGCGAGAACCCGCACCAGCAGGGCGCCCGCTACCGCACGGTCGGTGAGCGCAGCTGGTGGGACGACGCCGTCCAACACGGCGGCAAGCAGCTGTCCTACCTCAACCTCTACGACACCGAGTCCGCCTGGCGGCTGGTGCACGAGCTGGGCGACCGGCCGGCCGCGGTGGTGATCAAGCACGCCAACCCCTGTGGGGCCGCCGTCGCCGACGACCTGCTCGACGCCTACCGGAAGGCGCACGACGGCGATCCGACCTCGGCGTTCGGCGGGATCGTCGCCGTGAACCGCATGATGGACGCCGCCACCGCGGAAGCGCTCGCGCCCGTCTTCACCGAGGTCGTCGTGGCACCGGGCTTCGACGACGACGCGCTCGCCACCCTCACCGCCAAGAAGAACCTCCGGGTGCTGTCCGCACCGGCTCCCACCTCGCCAGCCCACCACGTCCGCACGATCGATGGCGGCCTGCTCGTCCAGGACCCCGACCTCGTGTCGCTCGACCGCTCGACCTGGCGGGTGGCCACCGATCGGGAGCCCACCGAAGCGGAGTGGGTCGACCTCACGTTGGCCTGGGTGCTGGGCGCCCGCGTGACGTCGAACGCCATCGTCCTGGTCAAGGACGGCCAGGCGGTCGGCATCGGTGCCGGCCAGCAGAGTCGGGTGGACGCCAGCTGGATCGCCGCCGACAAGGCGGCCGGTCGGGCCGTGGGCGGTGCGTGCTCGAGCGATGCGTTCTTCCCGTTCCGCGACGGCATCGACGCTGCGGCCTCCGCCGGCGCCACGGCCGTCATCCAGCCCGGCGGATCCGTGCGCGACGAGGAGGTCATCGCCGCGGCCGACGAACACGGGATGGCGATGGTGCTGACCGGGGAGCGCCACTTCCGCCACTGACCACGGCGCCGATCCCCGCTCATGCCGACGCCTCGGCATGCCGATGGGAATCGGTGACCGACCCGACCGAGTTCGGACTGATCGCGAGCTTCTTCGCCGCCGCGTCCGATCTCTTCGTCGCGTTCGACGGCCACGCCAACGTCGTGCTCGCCAACGAGGCCGCGCTGCGCGGTTTCGGCGTGTCGGACTCCACGCTCGATGCCCGCGTCGTGACCCGACTCGTCCATCCCGATGACCGGTCGCTCGCCATCAGCTGCGTGACCGGTGCGTACTTCGGCGAGACGATCGAGTCGACCCGCATCCGGCACGTGCCCCGCGACGCTCCCGAACTGGTGATCGAGTGGACCTTCGGCCGCAACGACGAGCACGACCTGGTCTTCGCCGTGGGGCGCGACGTCACCGACGCCATGGAGCGCGAGCGCGAGCTCGTGCGGGCCCGCCGCATCGTCGAGACCACCTCCGACCTCGTGATGATCTTCGACGCGGACGGCGAGATCAGCTGGTCGAACCACGGTGCGGAGGCCTCCGGCGGGCTGACCCCCGAGGAGCTGGTCGGCACCAACGGGCTCGATCTCCTCCACCCCGACGACTACTCCCGAGTGCTCGACGGGGTCACCTCGCTCGGGCGTCACGAGGAGTTCGTGACCCGGGCGCGGGGCCGCCGCCGCGACGGCACCTGGGCGACGCTCGACATGAAGTTCCGGCTCGATCCGGTGCTCGGCGGTGTCTTCTCGATCCAGCGCGACGTCTCGCAGGCCGTCCACACCGAGCGCGAGCTGGTGCGGTCGCGACGCTTCTTCGACGTCGCCGCGGAGCTGTTCCTGGTGCTGGACGAGGACCTCTGCGTGCGGGACCTCAACCTCGCGGCGTCGCGGCGCCTCGGCGATGCCGACCGTGCGACGTGGATCGGTCGGTCGGTCGCCGAGCTCTGGGACGCCGACCTGGCCGGCGAGCTGTCCGAGCTCCCGGTCGACGCCTGGCGGACCTTCGAGCGGGAGGAGCGATTCGACGGCGGGACGAGGCGGTTGCTCGCCTGGGACGCGCACCGGCCGTCGATCGACGAGGTCCACCTCATCGCCCGCGATGTCACCGAGGAGCGACGCCTGACGGCGGAGCTGTCCGTGCGGGCCACGACCGACGAGCTCACGGGTCTGGCCAATCGCGCCGAGCTGACCGCGAACGTCGAGGCGCTCCTCGACTCGGGCGCGCAGCTGGCCGTCCTGCTGCTCGACCTCGACCAGTTCAAGCTGATCAATGACTCGCTCGGCCACGAGGCCGGGGACGAGCTGCTGATCGGCGTCGCCGATCGGCTCCGCCGCACGGTGGGCGACGGTCAGCTCGTCGCTCGACTCGGCGGTGACGAGTTCGTCGTCGTCGCTCCCGGCGCCGACCTCGACGAGGCTGCAGCGCTCGCGCGCCGGATCTGCCGCTCGTTCGTCGAGCCGGTCGACGTCACCGGTCGGGAGCTCACCGCCACGGCGTCGATCGGCGTGGCGGCCGGCTCGGCTGCGACCCATGGGACCGCCGACCTGCTCCGCGAGGCCGATACCGCCGCCTACGAGGCCAAGGACCTCGGCCGGAACCGGTACGAGCTGTTCAACGACCGCATGCGCGAGGTGGCCGAGGAGCGCGTCGCCGTCGAGAACGGACTGCGGGCCGGGATCCGCAACCACGAGATCGTCCTGCACTACCAGGCCATCAACGATCTCCGCACCGGAGCGATCACCGGGTTCGAAGCGCTGGCGCGGTGGCAGCACCCGATCGACGGGCTCCAGTACCCCGATCGCTTCATCGCGATCGCGGAGGCCAGCGGACTCATCGCGGAGCTCGGCGAGGAGGTCCTCGACCTGGCGCTGGCCCAGCTGGTCGAGTGGCAGCGGATCCACCCGCAGCTCTCGATGGCGGTGAACGTGTCGTCGATCCAGTTGGCCCATCCCGACTTCCCCGCCACCGTGCAGGCGGCGCTGTCGCGTCACGGTGTCGATCCGATGGGGGTGGTCCTCGAGTTGACCGAGTCGGCGCTCGTGCACAACACCGACCACGCAGCCGCCGTCATGCACCGGCTCCGGTCGTTGGGGACACGGCTCGCGATCGACGACTTCGGGACGGGGTACTCCGCGCTCGGTTACCTCCGCGACCTCCCGTTCGACATCGTGAAGATCGATCGCGGATTCGGCGGCGACGTCCACGAGAACCCGTCGACGGCTGCGATCGTCGAGGCGGCCGTCCGGCTGGGGCACTCGCTGGGCACGAAGGTCATCGCCGAAGGTGTCGAGAGCGAGGACGTCGCGGCGCGCCTCGCCGAGCTCGGGTGCGACCTGGCCCAGGGCTACCTCTTCCATCGTCCCGTGCCGGCGGCCGAGGCGAGCGAGCACCTCGCCCGCTCGCGGGTGGCCGCTCGTGGTGACGCGGTCCTCGCACTGCGGTCGTCGCGGTGATCCTGCCGCGGTGCGTGGCTCGCCCGTCGTGTCGCAGTTGCGACCAGCTCGCTACCCTGCGTGGTCGTGACCCGGATCGTTGACCTGTTCGGAGATCGTCCGACGATCTCCTTCGAGTTCTTCCCGCCCAAGACCGACTCCGCGTCGATGACGCTCGGGCGGACCATCGCCGAGCTCGAACCGCTCGGTCCGTCGTTCGTGTCGGTGACCTACGGGGCCGGCGGGTCGACCCGCGAGCGCACGCGCTCGGTGGTCCGCTGGGTCCGGCGCGAGACCCACATCACGCCGATGGCCCACCTCACCTGTGTCGGCCACACGCGGGCGGAGATCCGCGACATCCTCACCGACTACGCCGAGGCGGGCATCGAGAACATCCTGGCCCTCGGCGGCGATCCGCCCACCGACGGTTCGCCGGCCGACAGCGAGTTCGAGTACGCCAGCGAGCTCGTCGAGCTGATCCGCGAGACGGGCGACTTCTCGATCGGCGTGGCCGCCCACCCCGAGCTGCACCCGCGGTCAGCCGGTCGCGACGACGACCGCCGCCACCTCGCGGCGAAGCTGCACCTCGCGGACTTCGGCGTCACGCAGTTCTTCTTCGAGGCCCAGCACTACCTCCGCATGGTCGACGAGCTCGAGGCGTTGGGCTGCTCGACGCCGGTGCTGCCCGGCATCATGCCGGTGACGAACGCCGGCCAGGTCCAGCGGATGGCCGAGCTGTCGGGTGCCGACTTCCCGGCGTGGCTCGCCGACCGGGTGCTCGCCGCCGACGATCCGGCCGAGGTCCGCCGCATCGGGGTCGAGGCCGCCACCGAGCTGTGCGCCGAGCTGCTCGAGCGCGGGGCGCCCGGTCTGCACCTCTACACGCTGAACCGCTCGACGGCCACGAGAGAGATCCACGCGAACCTGGGCCTGGCCCCGGCCCAGGCCTGATCGCCGCCCGCCGGGTTCCTCAGCCCGCGATGCCGCCGTTCGACGCCATCGTGGCGATCGGCACGGTCGTCGTGGCGCCCGGGGTGATGTCGACGACCTCGTCGCGGACCAGCACCTGCACCGGCTCGCCGTCGCCGACGAGATCGAGCTCGATCTGATCGCGCCCGAGCCGGACGTCGATGCGCCGTCCGTGCCACGCCAACTGGAACGCCATCGACTCCCAGCCCGGGGGGAGGCGGGGATCGAAGGCGAGACCGTGGTGATCGCGCATCCCGGCGAAGCCCTGCACCAGGGCCATCCACACCCCACCGCAGCACGCGACGTGCACGCCGTCGACGGTGTTGCCGTGCACGTTGCACAGGTCCATGTACAGCGACAGGTGGAAGTACCGGCGGGCCAGCTCGTGCTCGCCGATCTCGGCGGCGATCACCGACTGGGCGCACGGTGACAGCGACGAGTCGCCCGTGGTGATCGGGTCGTAGTAGTCGAAGTTGCGTCGCTTCTGCTCGCTGGAGAAGTGCTCGCCCAGCAGGAACATCGCCAGCACGACGTCGGCCTGCTTCAGCACCTGGAAGCGGTAGATCACGAGCGGGTGATAGTTGAGCAGCAGCGGGTACTGCTCGGGCGGTGTGCCCTCGAAGTCCCACTGCTCCTTCTCGAGGAAGCTGTCGTCCTGCGGGTGGATGCCGAGGTCGTGGTCGTACACCAGGAACATGGCCTCGGCGGCCCGCGCCCAGTCGGCGGTCTCGTCCGGCCCGAGGCCCGTTCGCTCGACGAGGCGGTCGTAGGCGTCGGGGTCGGAGCGCTGCAACTCGTCGATCGTGCGCGCCGCGAGCGCGAGATTGAAGCGAGCCATGGCGTTCGTGTAGAGGTTGTCGTTGACGACCGTCGTGTACTCGTCCGGACCGGTCACGCCGTGGATGTGGAACCGTCCGTCGGCCTCGCGGTGGAAGCCGAGGTCCTCCCACATCCGGGCCGTCTCGACCAGGAGCTCGGCTCCGGCGTGGTCGCGGAACTCGGAGTCACCCGTCGCCTTCAGGTACCGGTGCAGGGCGTAGATGATGTCGGCGTTGATGTGGTACTGCGCCGTTCCCGCCGCGTAGTAGGCCGAGGCCTCCTCGCCGTTGATCGTCCGCCACGGGAAGAGCGCGCCGCGCTGGTTGACCTCCTTGGCGCGGCGGCGGGCGTCGTCGAGCATGTGGTGGCGGAAGCGCAGCAGGTTCCGTGCCACGACCGGCAGGGCGTAGCTGAGGAACGGCTGCATGAACACGTCCATGTCCCAGAAGTAGTGGCCCTCGTAGCCCTGGCCGGTGAGTCCCTTCGCCGGCACGCCCATGCCGTCGACGCGGGCCGACGCCTGGGCGATCTGGAACAGGTTCCACCGCACCGCCTGCTGGACCTGCGGGGCGCCCTCGATGCACACGTCGCCCGCGGCCCAGAACCGGTCGAGCCACTCCCGCTGGCCCGCCTCCAACCCGCGCAGCCCGGCGGCCCGGGCGCGGACCAGGGTGCGCTCGCACCGGTCGGCGAGCTCGGGCGCCGGCACGCCGCGGGACGTGTGGTACGCCGCGTACTTCACCAGCCGGACGGACTGGCCCGGTTCGGCGTCGACGGTGATGACCGTCTTGGACAGGTCCTCCGAGGCGAAGGTGACCACATCGGCGCCGTTGCCCACGTGGAGCTCGTGGTCCACGCCGCAGGCGATGGTCATCCCGCTGTGCGCGGCGCGATAGCCGAGGATGACCCGGTCGTCCTCGACGCGCTGGAGCCGCGGCAGCAGCACCCGCTGGTCGAAGGACCGGGCCCGGCGTGGATCGTCCTTGGTCTCGCCACCCTCGCCCAACGCCGCCGACTTGACCATGTACTCGTCGCCGCCCTCCTGCCGGTTGAGCAGCTGCGACGAGATGACCACCGGTGCCGGGTGGTCGAGCAGCTCGACCTCGAAGGTGAACACGGCGAGGTGACGGTGCTCGAACGAGCACATCCGGCTCGATGACACCCGGACGTGGGTGCCCGACGGGGTCCGCCAGACGAGGTCGCGGGTCAGGCGGCCGGTGGTGAAGCACAGCGCCCGCTCGTACGACACCAGATCGGCCTCGGCGAGCAGGAGCGGCTCGTCGTTGACGTAGAGCTTGATGACCTTGGCGTCGGGGGCGTTGACGATCGTCTGGCCGGTGTGGGCGAAGCCGTAGGCCTGCTCGGCGTGACGGATGGGCCAGGTCTCGTGGAACCCGTTGAGGAAGGTGCCGTGGCTGTGGGACTCGCGTCCCTCCTCGGGGTTGGCCCGCATGCCGAGGTAGCCGTTGCCGACGGCGAACACCGTCTCGGACCAGCCGAGGTCGGAGGTGGCGGGCTCGGTCTCGACCAGCCGCCATTCGTCGACGGGGAAGCGTCGCGGGTCGAGGCCGTTCGGTTCGTCGTGCAGCAACGGGTACTCCAGGGGGCCGTGACATCTCTTCGGCCCGCAGGCCGCGCCGCACCATGATCTCGCGTTTCCAGGCCGAGAGCTGACCACGGAGCGGGGAAATCGGCCGCCGAGCGTCGTCGCCGCATGCCGGGCTGGGGTCGGCGACGGGCCGGGGGCGATACTTGGCCTCCGCGACTTCGACGGAGGGGATGACATGCAGCGCGACCAGCTCTACATCGACGGGGCCTGGGTGGACTCGACCGGGACCGAGACCATCGACGTGATCGACCCGTCGACCGAGGAGGTCATCGGGAGCATCCCGGCCGGCACCGAGGCCGACGTCGAGGCGGCGGTGGCCGCCGCCCGCCGAGCGTTCGACGACTGGTCGGGGCAGGACCTCGACGCCCGGGTGAAGTACGTCCAGGCCATCGCCGAGGGCCTCGCCGCCCGGAGCGAGGAGATCGCCGACCTGATCTCCCGCGAGGTCGGCATGCCCAAGAAGCTGTCCCAGCGCATCCAGGCGGGGTTGCCCGCCGGCTCCACGGCCTCGGTCGTCGAGATCGCGAAGGACTTCCCCTGGGAGGAGCAGATCGGGAACTCGCTCGTCGTGCGCGAGCCGGTGGGCGTCGTCGGCGCCATCACGCCGTGGAACTACCCGCTCCACCAGATCATGGCCAAGGTCGCCCCGGCGCTGGTGGCCGGCAACACGGTGGTGCTCAAGCCGAGCGAGGTGGCACCCCTGAACGCGTTCGTGCTCGCCGAGATCCTCGACGAGGTCGGTCTCCCGGCCGGCGTGTTCAACCTCGTCACCGGGTTCGGTCCGGTCGTCGGGGAAGCCATCGCCCGGCACCCCGAGGTCGACATGGTGTCGTTGACCGGTTCGACCCGCGCCGGTCGGGCGGTCTCGGAGGCCGCAGCCGGCACGATCAAGCGGGTCCACCTCGAGCTGGGCGGCAAGTCGGCCAACGTCATCCTCGACGACGCCGACCTCCAGCAGGCCGTCGGCGGCGGGATGATGGGGTGCTACCTGAACTCGGGCCAGACCTGCACCGCCCTCACGCGGATGCTGGTGCCGAAGGACCGGATGGACGAGGCCAAGGCCATCGCGGCGGCCGCCGCCGAGCAGATCGGCGTGGGCGCTCCCGACGACGAGGGTGCCGTGCTCGGCCCGCTCGTCTCGCAGGCCCAGTGGGACCGCGTGCAGGGCTTCATCCAGCAGGGCATCGACGAGGGTGCCGAGCTCGTCACCGGCGGGACCGGCAAGCCCGAGGGTCGCGACCAGGGGTACTTCGTCAAGCCGACCGTCTTCGCCAACGTCGACAACTCGATGACCGTGGCCCGCGAGGAGATCTTCGGCCCCGTGCTGTCGATCATCGGCTACGAGGACGAAGAGGACGCCGTGCGGATCGCCAACGAGACCCCGTACGGGCTGTCGGGTGCGGTGTCGTCGGCCGATCTCGAGCGGGCCAAGCGGGTCGCCCGCCGGCTCCGCACCGGGCAGGTGTCGGTCAACGGCGGCTCCTTCAACCTGATGGCGCCCTTCGGCGGGTACAAGCAGTCGGGCAACGGTCGCGAGCTCGGCGCCCACGGCCTGGCCGAGTTCACCGAGACCAAGGCGATCCAGCTGTAGGCGCTGGCCTCGGCGGAATCCGCTGCAGCGACCCGGGTGAGTGGGGTTACCCTCGCCCGGGTCGCTGCGCGTCCGGCCCGATGGGCGCGCCCCGAGGTCGGGATTCGCCGTTGTCGTCGCCATCGCTGTACCGGCGGGGTGTCCGCCTGCTGTGGCGGTCGGTCCGCACACATCCGGTGCCCTTCGGGTTGTCGTTGGCCGGCACGCTGCTGTTCGCGGCGACCGCCGTGCTCGGCACGGTCGTCCTCGGCGACGTCACCGACGACGTCCTGGTGCCCTCGTACGAGGAGGGCGACGTCGGCGCGGGGACGATCCTCGCCGCGGCCGGGATCCTCGTCGCGATGTCGGTCGGTCGGACGATCGGTGTGATGGCCCGTCGGTACTACGCCGGCATGACCAACGCCCGCATGCAGCGCACGCTGCGGGAGCAACTCGCCGAGCGGTTCGTGCGCATGCCCCTCGCCGAGCACCGCCAGCAACCGACGGGTCGACTCCTGGCCCACGCCGACTCTGACGTCGAACGGGCGACCGAGGTGCTCAACCCGCTCCCGTTCTCGCTCGGCGTCGTCGCCCTGATCGGGTTCTCGCTCATCGCCCTGGCGCTGCTCGACCCCTGGTTCCTGCTCATCGGCGCCGCGGTGTTCCCGTCGCTCACGATCGTCAACCGCATCTACACGGCGCGGGTCGAGCGTCCGGCGGTCGCGGTGCAGGAGGCGATGGGTTCGGTGGCGACCATCGCGCACGAGTCCTACGGCGGTGCGCTCGTCGTGAAGACCCTCGGTCGTGAGGCGGCGGAGGTGGAACGGCTCGAGGGGGCGGCCGAGGAGCTGCGGGTCGCCCGCCGTCGGGTCGGCCGGCTCCGGGCCCGATTCGAGCCGACCCTCGACGCCATCCCCAACCTGGGCATCGTCGCGCTGGTCGCGGTGGGCTCGTGGCGCATCTCCGACGGGGCGATCACCACCGGCGACCTGGTCCAGGCGATCGCGCTGTTCCAGCTGCTCGCGTTCCCGATGCGCGTGCTCGGCTACCTGCTCGAGGAGCTGCCCCGCTCGGTCGTCGCCCAGGACCGGCTCGACGGGCTCCTCGCCACCACCACGCCGGACGACCCGCTCATCGGCGACCGCTCCCTGTCCACCGGCCCGATCGGCGTCAGCGCACGTTCGGTCGTGTTCGCCTACGACGACGCCGAGCCGGTGTTGCGCGACGTCGACCTCGACCTCGTCGCCGGGGAGATCCTGGCGGTCGTCGGGTCGACCGGTTCGGGCAAGAGCACGCTCACGCAGGTGCTCGCCGGGCTCGAACCCGCGGGTTCCGGCGAGGTGCTCGTCGGCGGGATCCCGGTGGCCGACCTCGACCCGAGGGAACGGGCCGACGCGCTCACCGTCGTGTTCCAGGAGTCCTTCCTCTTCGCCGACACGCTGCGGGAGAACGTCCTGCTCGGTCGCGAGGTGCCCGACGACGAGTTCGCCGCGCTGCTCCGGGTCGCTCGCGTCGACCGGTTCCTCCCCGACCTGCCCGACGGCCTCGACACCGTCGTCGGCGAGCGGGGCGTGACGCTGTCCGGCGGGCAGCGGCAGCGGGTCGCGCTGGCCCGCGGCCTCGTCGGCGGGCCCCGGGTGTTGTTCCTCGACGATGCGACCTCGGCCATCGATCCGACGATCGAGAGCGAGATCCTCGACGGCCTCCGCACGACGCTGCGGGCGACCACGCTCGTCGTGGCCCAGCGCCGTTCGACCATCGCGCTGGCCGACCGGGTCGCCTACCTCGACGGCGGCCGGATCGTCGCCACCGGCACCCACGACGAGCTCCTCGAGATCGACTCCTACCAGGCGCTCGTGCGGGCCTACGAGCTCGCCGCCGCTCGGGCGGGCCGGCCGTGACCGCGCCGCTCGACACCGCCGCCGAGGCCGGACCCCGCACCTCCCTCGACGATGCCGGGGCGATGGAGGTCATCCGCGTCGGCCTGCGCCAGAGCCCGGAGCTCCGCCGAGGGATCCAGGCCACGCTGGCCACGGCGCTCGCCGGCGCGCTGGGCAAGATCGCGGTGCCGTTGCTCGTGCAGCAGACCCTCGACCGGGGCCTGCTCGGCGATCAGGGGTACCGGGGCGACTTCATCGCCGCGGCCTGCGGCGTCGCCGTCGTCGTCATCGCGCTCACGTGGATCGCCCAGGCCGTCACGTTCCTCCGCCTCGTCGAGGCCTCGGAGCTGGCGCTGGCCCGGCTGCGGGTCTCGGTCTTCGCGCACGTGCACCGCCTCAGCGTGGCCGATCACGTCGAGCGGGCGGCCGGAGCGATGGTCACCCGCGTCACCTCGGACATCGATGCGCTCGCCCGGTTCTCCGAGTGGGGCGGGCTGGCCTGGGTGCTCAACTCGACGATGATCACCGTCACGGCCATCGTGATGTTCGTCTACTCGTGGCAGCTGACGCTCGTGGTGACGGCCGTGTTCCTCCCGCTGCCGTTCCTCTTCCGGTGGTTGCAGCGGCGCCAGCTCGCGGCCTACGACCGGTACCGGACCACGGTGGCCGATCAGGGCACCGCCTTCAGCGAGGAGCTCGGCGGCGTGTCGCTCGTTCGGGCCCACGCGCTGCAGGCGAGGAGCCACCGACGTCTGCGCGGCGCCGTGCGCGAGGTCGAGTCCGCCCGCATCCGAGCCAACCGCTACATGGCGCTGACGTTCCCGCTGTCGGACCTCTTCGGTGCGCTCGCGCTCGGCGCCGTCGTCGCCGCGGGTGCGTGGCGGGGCGAGGCGTGGGGGCTCGGCCTCGGGGAGGTCGTCGCCTTCCTGTTCCTCGTGACGCTGGTGCTCGGTCCGATCGCCGAGCTGACCGAGATCCTCGATCAGACCCAGACCGCCATCGCCGGCTGGCGCAAGGTGCTGAGCCTGCTCGCGACCCCGATCGAGATCGTCGAGCCCGAGCCGGGGCGGGCGCTGCCCGACGGGCCGCTCTCGGTCACCTGCGCCGGACTGGGCTTCTCCTACCGCACCGGTGATCGGGTCCTGCGCGACCTGGACCTGCACCTCGAGCCCGGGACGGACGTGGCGGTCGTCGGCGAGACCGGTTCGGGCAAGAGCACGTTCGCCAAGCTGCTGGTCCGCCTCGCCGACCCGAGCGAGGGGCGGCTGCTGATCGGTGGGGTGCCCCTGCACGAGGTCGCCGCCGACGAGCGCCACCGGGGCATCCGCATGGTCCCGCAGGACGGTTTTCTCTTCGCCACGACCGTGCGCGAGAACCTCCGCTTCGGTCGGCCCGGCGCGAGCGACGACGACATCGATGCGGCGGTGGCCGAGCTCGGGCTCGAGGCGTGGGTCCGTCGCCTGCCCGACGGGCTCGACACCGAGCTCGGCGAGCGAGGCGGGCGGCTCTCGGTCGGGGAGCGCCAGCTCGTGGCGCTCGCCCGAGCACAGCTCGCCGATCCCGGGCTGTTGATCCTCGACGAGGCGACGAGCTCGGTCGATCCGGAGACCGAGCAGGCCCTCGCGGCGGCGCTCGCCCACCTCGCCGCCGGCCGCACGACGATCTCGGTGGCGCACCGGCTCGCCACCGCCGAGCAGGCCGACCTCGTGCTCGTGTTCGACCGCGGCCGCATCGTCGAGCGGGGCTCGCACCGCGAGCTGCTCGAGGTCGGCGGCGTGTACGCGTCGCTCCACGAGAGCTGGCTGGGCGCGGTCAGCGCCCAGGGCCGGAGCGGCCCGGCGAGCGAGCGGATGCGGCGCGTCACGGAGTGAGGCAGAGCATCGAGGAAGCGAGACCAGAGCGGGGTGGCCGGGGCCCGAGCGGCCCGGCGAGCGAGCGGATGCGGCGCGTCACGTCAGTGAGGCAGAGCATCGAGGAAGCGAGACCAGAGCGGGGTGGAGGCGCGGTCAGCGCCCAGGGGGAGTAGGAGTAGAGGAGGGCGGGCCGGTGGCGCGCCGAAGCGACGCACCACCGGCCCTCCGACCAGAGGTCCCGGCGCGACGCGGGCGACATCGAGGTGCGGGACGTTGTCGGTGTGTCGTGCATCGGTCGTCACGCGACGGGCCTTGAGCCAAACCTGTGTCCTCCTCCGGTCGGGACGTTCGGACGGGGACGGGACCGCCGCCGCCGGGTACCGTTCGTCTCCGTCCCCGAACGAGGAGCGTTGTCGTGCCCGAACCCGTCCGCGTGGCCGTCACCGGCGCCGCCGGTCAGATCGGCTACAGCCTGTTGTTCCGCATCGCCTCCGGGTCGATGCTCGGCCCGGATCAGCCCGTGATCCTGCAGATGCTGGAGATCCCGCCCGCTCTCGACGCGCTCCGCGGCGTCGGCATGGAGCTCGACGACTGCGCCTTCCCGCTGCTCGCCGGCACGGTGCAGACGAGCGACCCGAACGAGGCCTTCGAGGGCGCCGACTACGCGCTGCTCGTCGGCTCCCGCCCCCGGACCAAGGGCATGGAGCGGGCCGACCTGCTCGAGGCCAACGGGGCGATCTTCACCGGTCAGGGCAAGGCGTTGTCCGACTCGGCGTCGAGCGACGTGAAGATCCTCGTGGTCGGCAACCCGGCCAACACCAACGCGCTGATCGCCATGCGCAACGCGCCGAACCTCGACGACCGCCAGTTCCACGCCATGACCCGTCTCGACCACAACCGGGCCCTCGCCCAGCTCGCGGCCAAGGCCGGCGTGACGGTCAACGACATCTCGAAGATGACGATCTGGGGCAACCACTCGGCCACCCAGTACCCCGACATCTTCCACGCCGTGATCGACGGGCGGTCGGCGGCGGCGGTCGTCGACGACCAGGCCTGGCTGGAGAACGACTTCATCCCGACCGTGCAGAAGCGCGGCGCGGCCATCATCGAGGCCCGCGGCGCCTCCTCCGCGGCATCGGCGGCGTCTGCGGCCGTCGATCACATGCGCGACTGGGCGCTCGGCAGCCCCGACGGCTCGTGGGTGTCGATGGCGGTGCCTTCCGACGGGTCCTACGGGGCGCCCGAGGGCATCATCAGCTCGTTCCCGTGCACCTGCTCGGGCGGCGACTTCGCCATCGTCCAGGGGCTCGACATCGACGAGTTCTCCCAGGGTCGCATGGACGCCACCTGGCAGGAGCTGGTGGAGGAGAAGGACACCGTCGCCGAGATGGGCCTCCTCGGCTGAGCCCGTCGATCGCGTCGTCAGGCCGTCGGTCCGCTCGGACCGGCGGCCTGTTCGCGTCCGGGCACTACTTCAGGAACTTGCTCGTCGTGTTGTCCGCCAGGACCTTGCCGCCGGTCTGGGCCGCGGGGCAGTAGGCGATCGTGTAGCCGGAGTACTCGACCGAGCGGATGATGTCGTCGCAGTCGACGCACTGCTCGCCGACGCGGTGGTGGACGGCTCCCGGTCGGTCGGCCGAGGCGCTCATGTCGTCGAGGCCGCGCTCGAACTCCAGGCCCTCGTCGATCGCCCCGCGCATCGCGGCGACGAGCGCCTCGGCGGCCTCGGCGTCGAGCTTCTTCGTCATGGCGAAGGGCGACAGCCGGGCCCGGAAGCAGACCTCGTTCGCGAGGCGCCGCCCGATGCCCGCCAGGTTGCGCTGGTTGCGCAGCCAGCCGTGGAGGCGCTTGTTCTCGTTGCCGAGCAGCGCGAGCAGCTCGTCGGCCTCGACCCGATCGGCCTCGGGACCCAGCCCGGTGACCGGGTCCTGCGCCTCGACGTCACCGGCGACGATCCACACGCCGGCCCGGTGCTCGCGGCCGAACTCCGACAGCAGCAGCGCCTGATCGTCGTCGAACACGAACCGGACGAGCCCACCCCGTGGCTTCTTCGAGCGCTTGGGGTCGTCGCGCAGCCGCCCACCCTGCATCAGGTGGACGACCGCGGTGAGGTCGCCGAAGCGCAGGAGCAGGTACTTGCCCCGCTGATCGACACGGTCGAGCGTGCGGCCGTGCAGGGCGTCGGGTCGCGGATCGAAGGTCTTCAGCGCCGTGAAGCTGAGCGCCTCGAGCTTGGCCAGCTCCGTGCCGCCGAACCAGTCCGTGAGGCGTTCGGCGTGCGCTCGGACCTCGGGCAGCTCGGGCACGTCGTGACCTCAGCGCCGGGTCGGCTCGGGGTACTCGGTCTCGGCCCTGACCTCGGAGAAGACCGCGTCGAGCGCCGCGAGGGCGTCGGTCCGTTGCTGGAGCAGGGTCGGGTCGCCGGTGAGGAGCACCCGACCGTCGCGCAGGGCGTCGAGCGCGTTGAGCTCGCCGCGGGCGACGGCGACGGCCGTGCGGTAGTCCTGCGTGAAGGTGACGCTCGGGTCGCGCACCTCGCCGGCCTGGACGTAGACCTCGCCGTCGTCGAAGGTGACGTAGTACGAGACGTCGCCACCGGGTGCGGCGGTCACCACCTGCTGGAGCGTCAGCTCGACGCCCTCCGCTGCCGCCCGGAGCGCGCCGTCGGCCTGTGCGGCGCTGCGGAGCCGGTCGAGCCACTCGGTCGAGAGGTAGGTCACCACGAGGTCGAAGCCTAATGGGGGTCCATGGCCGGTTCCGCAGAGGGCGTCAGGCTGTGGCAGAGCTGGTCCCGGGGGTGAGCACTTG
>JBCBSZ010000067.1:0-35833 GCA_039818945.1 Actinomycetota bacterium | reverse complement strand
CGTCGACCGATCAGGCCGAGCGGACCGCTGCGATCGAGGCCCGCCTCGCCGAGCGCGAGCAGGAGTTGGCCGAGCGCAGCGACGAGCTGTCGCAGCTGTGGGGCGAGCTCGAACGTGCGACCGCTCCGGACGGGGAGTCGGCCGCCTCGAGCGCCGGCGCCGCCGAGCTCGACTCCGTCCGCGCCGCCCTCGACGAGGCCCGCGGCGCGCTGGCCGGCCGGGAGGCCGAGCTCGATCAGCTCCGGGCCTCGATCGGTGAGCGCGACGCGGAGCTGGCCGAGCTGCGCGGCCGCCTCTCGGTCGCCGAGTCGGCGGTCAACGGCAACGGATCGGTCGGTCGCACGGCGGCCGACGACCTCCGCGAGGTCAGCGGGATCGGCCCGAAGATGGCCAAGACGCTCCAGGAGCTCGGCGTCGACAGCTTCCGTGAGCTGGCGTTGCTGACCGATGCCCGCATCGCGCAGCTGGTGCAGAAAGCACCGGCCATCGGCAGCCGGATCGAGCGTGACGGTTGGGTCGATCAGGCTCGCCAGCTCTACGAGGCCAAGTACGGCGTGTCGGTCGACATCGACTGACTGCCCCGAGCGGCCGGACCGAGCGGCTCGGCCCAGCCGGGAGGGGTCAGGCGCCGAGGAGGGTGAACTCGATGCGCCGGTTCGCCTGCCGCCCCTCGGGGGTGGTGTTGTCGGCGATCGGGATCGTCTCGCCGAAGCCCTGTGCCTCGAGGAGCGACGGGTCGACCCCCCGCAGCACGAGCGCGTCGAGCACGGCCTGGGCGCGATCCTGCGAGAGGGCGAGGTTCTCGTCGGCGTCGCCCTGGCTGTCGGTGTGGCCCTCGATGCGCACGGCGGCGCCGTCGACCTCGGCGAGGATCTCCGCCGCTCGATCGAGCGTCGGCGTCGACTCCTCGCGGATCGTCGACTGGCCGGTGTCGAAGAGCACCGGGTCGAGCGCGAAGAGCTCGTTGAGCTGCTCGACGGCGTCGACCTCCGGGTCCACGATCGACAGCTGGTCCCGCACGGTGACGTCGTCGCCGGAGGCGAACAGTGCGCGCAGCGCGGCGCTGGCGTCCTCGTCGAGCTCGCCGACCAAGGTGACCGTCCCCTCGGAGGTGGAGACCTCCGTCACGACGAGCTCGTCGCGGACGTCGCCGAGCCCGAGCGCCGTGGCCGCGGCGACGAGCTCACCCGCCTGCTCGGCCGAGGCGACGGTGCCGCTCAGCACGATGGCGTCGGCGGCCACCTCGACGGTGCGCTCGAAGGGCGGTGCGGCGACGGTCGTCATGAGGTCGGTGCTGGCCGCGAGGCCGGCCTGAGCGGCCGCGGCCAGCAGGTCGTCGAACACGTCGTCGGCGAACCCCGGTGCCAGCTCGCCGCTGAGCCGCAGGCGCCGGTCCTGCAGCAGCGCCGTGCCGCGGGTCAGGCGCGACGGCATGCGGTCGATGATCTCGACGAGGAGGCCGATCCGCTCGTCGGCGTTGACCCCCCCGGTCGCGTCGACCCCGAGGCGCGACGTGTCGAGGTTGTCGGCACCGAACGCCTCCGCGCTGGCGGCGACCACCGCCTCGAACTGGTCGTCGCTCTGCACCGTGCCGCGGATCGTGGCGCTGCCGTCGTCGCTCCACACCACCGAGATGCCGACCGGGGCGGGCACCGGCGCCGCCGTCGTCGGGGGAGCGGCGATCGGCACCGTCGAGGTCGTGGTCGTCGTCGGCTCGCCGATCGCCTCGACGGCGGGGCGGCCCAGCACCGCAGCGACCGCGACCGACACGACGACGGCCGCCAGGACCGCCACGGTGATCGCCGCCGCGAGGAACGGATCGTCCTCGGTGGTGTCCGATGCAGGAGACGACATCGCAGGTCCTGGTCAGGGGCGATCGGTGCGGGCGGCGACACGGTAGTCAGCCGCCGCCCGCCGCCGTTCGCCACCGCCCGTGGTCGCCCGTCTCCCCGCTCGTCCTCTCGAGCTCCCCCGCTCTTGCCTCGCTTCCTCGATGCTGTGCCCCACCTCCGGTGGGCCGTCGCATCCGCTCGCTCGGCGGGCCGCTCGGGCCACGGACTCGCTCGTCGCTCGTCCTCTCAACCGCGGAACGCCGACAGGCCGGTCACGTGCTGACCGAGGACGAGCGCGTGCACCTCGTGGGTGCCCTCGTACGTGTAGACGGACTCGAGGTTCGTCATGTGCCTGATCACCGGGTACTCGAGGCTGACGCCGTTGGCGCCGAGCATGCCCCGGGCCTCCCGGGCGATCTGCAGCGCCATCGCCACGTTGTTGCGCTTGCCCATCGAGACCTGCTCGGTGGTGATGCGGCCGGCGTCCTTCAGCACGCCCAGCCGCGAGGCCAGGAGCTGGCCGAGCGTGATCTGCGTGATCATGTCGGCGAACTTGGCCTGGCTCAGCTGGAAGCCGGCGAGGGGTCGGCCGAACTGGGGTCGGCCGAGCTGGTAGTCGAGCGCAGACTCGTAGCACGCGATCGCCGCGCCGACCGCGCCCCAGGCGATGCCGTAGCGGGCCTCGGCCAGGCAGCCCAGGGGCGCCCGGAGGCCGACGGCCTCGGGAAGCCGCTGCGACTCGGGGAGCCGGACGTCGGTGAGCACCAGCTCGGAGGTGTGGGAGGCGCGAAGGGACAGCTTCTTCTCGATGTCGAACGCCTCGAAGCCGGGGGTGTCGGCGTCGACGAGGAACCCGCGGACGCCCTCGTCGGTGCGGGCCCAGACGATGGCGACGTCGGCGAGCGAGCCGTTGGTGATCCACCGCTTCGTGCCGTTCAGCACCCAGTCGTCGCCGTCGCGGCGGGCGGTCGTGGCCATCGAACCGGGGTCGGAGCCGTGGTCGGGCTCGGTCAGGCCGAAGCATCCGATGAGCTCGCCGGTGGCCATGCCCGGCAGGTACCGCTGCTTCTGCTCCTCGGAGCCGTAGGCCCAGATCGGGAACATGCACAGCGAGCCCTGGACGCTGACGAAGCTGCGCAGCCCGGAGTCGCCCCGCTCGAGCTCGCGGCACGCGACGCCGTAGGCGGTCGCGGAGGCTCCAGCGCACCCGTAGCCCTCGAGGTGCATGCCCAGCAGACCCATCTCGCCGATCAGCGGCACGAGGTCGGTCGGGAAGGTGCCGGCTTCGAAGTGGTCGGCGACCACCGGGATCCACTTGTCGTCGACGAAGCGGCGCACCGTGTCGCGGATCATCTGCTCGTCGTCGGGGAGCTGCTCGTCGAGCTCCAGGAAGTCGGTACCGCCCATGCGCGTGCCTCCTGCTGTCGCTCGGACACGGTCGCAGGTCGACGGGACCGGTTCCAGTCCGCCGCGCCCGGCGCTCAGGTCCTGGCGCCGGCCAGTCGGGCGGCGGCCCGCAGCGCCCGCGGTGCGGTCCGGGCGATCGCGAGCGACAGCCGATCGGGGCGACGCAGCCGCCGCACCACGTCGGCGTCGTCGCCGTTCGCCCGACCCGGTTCGTCGGGGAGGAGCCGCACCACGTCGACGGGTTCGGGGACCCCGGCCAGGCTGGTCGGCCCCACCGTCTCGAAGCGCAGGCCGGTCCCGGTGCACAGGTCGGCCACGGCGCGACTGGCCAGCACCTCGGACGCGCCGGCGAGCCCGCCGATGCGGGCGCCGATGTGCACGCTGAGGCCGGCGAGGCTGCGGACGTCGACCAGCCGGCACGGACCGGTGTGCAGCCCGGCCCGGATCTCGATGCCGAGCGGGCGCACGGCGAAGCTCAGCGCGCGGGCGCACTCGACGGCACGGGCCGGTGCGTCGAAGAACGCGAAGAAGCCGTCCCCGGTGCGATCGACCTCGACGCCCCGGTAGGCGGCGAGCACCCGCCGGACGATCCCGTTGTGGGCGTCGAGGAGGCGGGTCCAGTCGCTGTCGCCCAGCTCGGCGGCGAGGGGTGTCGACCCGACGATGTCGGTGAACAGGACCGTCCCCAGCACCTGTTCGTCCAGCCCGTCCGTCGTGCTCGAGCCGGTGGCGAAGCGCTCGATCCGGTCGACGAGGTCCGCCGAGTCGCCGATCCAGGGCAGGTGGCTGTCGCCGGGGAGCGAGAGGAACTCGGCCCCGTCGATGCCGTCGGCCAGCTCCCGCCCCCACCGCTCCTCGGCGAAGGGATCCTCGACCCGGTGCATCACGAGGGTCGGACAGGAGATGGCGCCCAGCGCGGCGCGGACGTCGCACTCGCGGATCGACCGGAGCAGCGAGCGCGCCAGGCCCGGCGGGAGCGACGCCCGCTCGAAGAGGCCGGTGACGTTGCGGACCATCGGCCCCACCTCGTCGGGCGCGACGAACAGGTCGGCGGTGAGCCCGTCGCCCCAGCGGTCGATCGCGTCGTCGAAGCGGGCCAGGGTCCGGGCGCCGATGACCGAACCCCGGGCGAAGGTCCCGTAGAGCACGAGCGAGGCCACCCGATCGGCGTGGGTGGCGGCGAAGAGCGCGGCGAGCGGCCCGCCCTCGGACAGGCCGAGGATCACGGCCCGCTCGCTCCGCGCCGCGTCCATCACCGCGGTGATGTCGTCCATGCGCCGGTCGAAGCGGTCGGCGTCGGGGGAGGGGTCCGAGAGCCCGCTGCCCCGCTTGTCGAACAGGATCACCCGGCTGAACCGGGTGAGGCCGCGGACGAAGGCGGCGAAGCCCGGCATCGTCCACTGCAGATCGAGGTGCGAGACGAAGCCGGGGGCGACGACCAGGTCGACACCGGGTCCGGGCCCGGTCCGGTCGATGACCTGGTACGCGACGTGCACGTCGTCGCTGCGGGCGTAGCGCGTGGTCGGCGACGCGAGCGCGCTCATGGCGTGGCTCTCGATCTCACGGTCGGGGCAGGCCTCCCATGTCGCCATTCTCCCTGCAGATCGCCGTCCGCGCTCCCTGATACGTCGGATCGGCGCGGCCACCGGCCGGTCGCGACCTATCTTCCCCGTCGAGCCCCCAGCGCAGAAGGCGGATCGTGGAACCGGCAGCCCCCTCCCATCACGATCGAGCGTGGACTACGCGCTCCGGACGCTGTCCCAGCAGCTGACGGTCCTCTCCGGTCAGGCCGACCTGAAGGCGAGCATCGTGATCACCGCGTCCTCGCTCGTGCTGTCGATCTCCGCCTCGAACTGGAGCGACGAGGACCTTCGGGCCGGTCTGGTCATCACCGCCGCCGGCGTGCTCGTCGCCATGATCGCCGCCATCGTCGCCGTGATCCCCAAGATGCCCCTGAAGATCGAGGGAGCCGCCGTGCCGGCGGACCGCAACCGGTTCTTCTTCGGCCACGCGGCCCTGTTGGACCGCGAGCGCTACCTGAGCGAGATGCTCGAGGTCCTCGCCGACGACGAACGGCTCTACCGCGAGCTCATCAGCGACCTGCACGCCCAGTCGCAGTACCTCCTGCGTCGCAAGTACACGTGGCTGCGGATCTCCTACGTGGCCCTCCTGCTGGCGTTCGGTGTCGGCGTGCCGGTCGGACTGGTCACCGCCGTCACCTGATCGCTGGCCTCGCCCGTCGCTCGGGGCCACGGCTACGGTCCTCGCAGCGACGAGGGGAGCTGAGGCATGAAGGTCGACACCACCACCGGGACGTTCCTGCCCGACGTGCCCGCCGCGGCCAAGGCCGCCGAGGCGGCCGGTTACGACGGGCTCTGGACCGCCGAGACGAGCCACGACCCGTTCATGCCCCACGTGCTCGCCGCCGAGCACACCGAGTCGATCACGCTCGGCACGTCGATCGCCGTCGCCTTCGCCCGCAACCCGATGCTGCTCGCCAACATCGGCTACGACCTCAACGCCTACTCCGGCGGGCGCTTCGTGCTCGGCCTCGGCTCCCAGATCAAGCCGCACATCACGAAGCGGTTCTCGATGGAGTGGTCGAAGCCGGCGGCCCGCATGAAGGAGATGATCCAGGCGATCCGGGCCATCTGGGACTGCTGGAACAACGAGACCCGGCTCGACTTCCGGGGTGACTTCTACACCCACACGATCATGACCCCCTTCTTCAACCCCGGCCCGAACCCCCACGGCGACGCCCGGATCATGATCGCCGGTGTCGGCCCGCTCATGACCAAGGTGGCCGGCGAGGTGTGCGACGGCTTCCTCGTGCACGGCTTCACCACCGAGCAGTACCTGAAGGAGGTGACCATCCCGGCCCTCGAGGAGGGGATGGCCGCCGGCGGCCGGAGCCGGGAGGACTTCGAGATCTCGTACCCGGCGTTCATCGTCACCGGCGAGACCGAGGAGCAGATGGAGGCCAACGCCGCCGGGGTGCGGGGTCAGATCTCGTTCTACGGATCGACGCCGGCGTATCGCGGCGTGCTCGAGCACCACGGCTGGGGCGACCTCCAGACGGTCCTCAACAACATGTCCAAGCAGGGTGAGTGGGTCGAGATGGCCAAGCTGATCGACGACGACATCCTGCAGACCTTCGCCGTCGTCGCCGAGCCCGACCAGGTGGCCAGCGAGCTGACCGCCCGCTACGGCTCGACCGTCGACCGGTTGAGCTTCTACGCCCCCTACGCCACGGCCGCGGACTTCTGGACCCCGATCGTCGAGGACCTCCAGCGAGCGGCGTAGCCGGACGGATGGAGCCGATCACCGCGACGACGCCGCGACCGGTCCGTCGGCCGGTGATGCTGCAGCGTTGGGACTCGCTCGCCTACGTCCACTGGCCCGTCGACGCCGACGAGGTGGCGGCCCTCCTGCCGGACGGGCTCGAGGTCGACACCTTCGACGGCTCGGCCTGGGTCGGGCTGGTGCCGTTCCACATGCAGGGCATCCGGCCGCCGGGCGTGCCGGCGGTCCCGTGGGTGGGGACGTTCCCCGAGACCAACGTGAGGACCTACGTCGTGCTGCCCGACGGGCGGCGCGCCGTCTGGTTCTGGACCCTCGACGTGCCGCGGTCGCCTGCGGTGCTGGTGGCGCGGGCCGCCTTCGGTCTGCCGTACCGGTGGGCCGCCGCCACCGTCGAGCGTCGGGGCGACGTGTGGTCCTACCGGTCGAGACGCCGCCGACCCCACGACGGTGCCGCCTGCCGGCTCGACGTGCGCGCCGGCGACGACATCGCCCCCGACGACGTCGGCGAGCTGGAGCACTTCCTCACCGCCCGATGGGGCCTCGCCACCCGGCACCTGGGACGCCTCTGGCACGGACCGGTCGACCACGGGCCCTGGCCGCTGCGCCGGGCCGAGATCGAGGAGCTCGACGACGAGCTGGTCGCGGCGAGCGGCATCCACCTCGACCCGGCGGTGGTCGATCGCCCGCTCGTGCACGTCACCGAGGGTGTCGACGTCCGGGTCGGTTGGCTGCAGGGAGTGACCTGAGGCCGGTGCGGCGGCCACCCGCCCACGATTGCCTGGCCCGCTGGCCCCGCCACTAGCATGGGGAGTTCCCTCGCGGGCCAGCGCCGTCCCGCTCCTTTCGTGGCTGACCCACACCGCCCCTCCCCCCGGTGCGGTCGCCACCCGGCCTGACGAGGAGTGAGCCATGCGACGAGATCTGCCGCCTGCGCAGGGACTCTACGATCCCGCGAACGAGCACGATGCGTGCGGCGTCGCCTTCGTCGCCGACATCGAGGGCCGTCGCAGCCACGAGCTGGTCCGGCAGGGCCTCGACTCGCTGTGCCACCTCGAGCACCGGGGCGCCAAGGGGGCCGAGGTCAACACCGGCGACGGTGCCGGCATCCTGCTCCAGGTCCCGCACGGGTTCCTCAGCGAGGTCGTCGACTTCGAGCTGCCCGACGCCGGTCACTACGCGGTCGGCTGCGCGTTCCTGCCCAAGGACCCCGAGGCCGCCGACGACGCGGCCCGGCGGGTCGAGGCGATCTTCGCGGCCGAGGGGCTGCGGGTCCTCGGCTGGCGGGAGGTCCCGACCGACGCGTCGATGATCGGGTCGATGGCGATCGACGCCATGCCGACCTTCCGGCAGCTGTTCATCGGCTCGCCGGTCGGCCGGCGCATCTCGGGCATCGACCTCGAGCGCCGGGTGTTCATGGGCCGCAAGCGGTGCCGGACGGAGGTCGACGTCTACTTCGCCTCCCTGTCGCCCCGCACGATCGTCTACAAGGGCATGCTCGACTCGGCGCAGCTCGAGGAGTTCTATCCCGACCTGACCGACCGGCGGGTCGAGTCGGCGCTCGCCCTGGTGCACTCCCGGTTCTCGACCAACACGTTCCCGTCGTGGCCGCTGGCCCACCCGTACCGCTACGTGGCCCACAACGGCGAGATCAACACGCTCAAGGGCAACCGCAACTGGATGCGGGCCCGCGAGGCGCTGATGCGCTCCGACGTCCTGCCGGGCGATCTCGAGCGGATCTTTCCGGTGCTCACCCCCGACGCGTCCGACACGGCGAGCTTCGACGAGTGCCTCGAGCTCCTGCACCTGGCCGGGCGCAGCCTGCCCCACGCCGTGCTCATGATGATCCCGGAGGCGTGGGAGAACCACGAGACGATGGACCCCGCCCGGCGGGCGTTCTACGAGTACCACGCCTCGCTGATGGAGGCCTGGGACGGTCCGGCGCTGATCTCGTTCACCGACGGCGAGGTCATCGGTGCGGTCCTCGACCGCAACGGCCTGCGCCCCGCCCGCTACTGGGTCACCTCCGACGGCCTGGTCGTGCTGGGCTCCGAGGCCGGCGTCCTCGACCTCGACCAGTCGACGGTCGTGCGCAAGGGGCGGCTCGAGCCGGGGAAGATGTTCCTCGTCGACACGGTCGCCGGTCGCATCGTCGACGACGACGAGGTCAAGGCCGGGCTGGCCGCGGCCGCGCCGTACGGCGAGTGGATCCGCGAGCACAAGGTCGGTCTCGACCAGCTGCCGCAGCGACCCCACCGCATCGAGAAGCACGCCGACGTGCGCCACCACCAGCGGGTGTTCGGCTACACCCACGAGGAGCTGCGCATCCTGCTCGGACCGATGGCGGCCAACGGCGCCGAGCCCATCGGCTCGATGGGCAGCGACGTGCCGCTCGCCGTGCTGTCGCAGCGCTCCCGGCAGCTCTTCGAGTACTTCAAGCAGCTGTTCGCGCAGGTCACGAACCCGCCCCTCGACGCCATCCGCGAGGAGCTCGTCACGGCGATCGGCTCGACGATCGGCCCCGAGGGCAACCTGCTCGACCCGGCGCCGACGGCCGTGCGCCAGATCGAGCTGCCCTACCCCGTGATCACCCCCGACGAGCTCAACACGATCGTCCGGGTGAACGAGGACGGCGACCTGCCCCAGTTCGAGGCCCACACCGTGCACGGCCTCTTCGACGTCGACGGCGGCGGCGCCGCCCTCGAGGCCGCGCTCGACCGGGCCTGCCAGGAGGCGTCCGACGCCATCCTCCGCGGCGCCAAGATCATCGTGCTGTCCGACCGTGGCGCGACCGACGGGCAGGCGCCCATCCCGTCGCTGCTGCTCACCGGCGCCGTCCACCACCACCTGATCCGCGAGAAGAGCCGCACCAAGGTCGGCCTGATCGTCGAGTCCGGCGACGCTCGCGAGGTGCACCACATCGCGGTGCTCCTCGGCTTCGGCGCCGGAGCGGTCTGCCCCTGGGTGGCGATGGCCACGATCGAGGACATGATCGCCGCCGGCGACATCGCCGACGTCGAGGTTCCCCGCGCCCATCGCAACCTGGTCAAGGCGCTCTCGAAGGGCGTCGTCAAGGTCATGTCGAAGATGGGCGTCTCGACGGTGGCCTCCTACACCGGCGCCCAGATCTTCGAGGCGATCGGCCTGAGCAGCGCCGTCGTCGACCGGTACTTCACCGGGACCACGACCCAGCTCGAGGGCATGGGCCTCGACGAGCTGGCCGAGGAGGTGGCCCGCCGCCACCGCACGGCGTTCCTCGACAACGAGTCCGAGGTCGCCCACCGCGAGCTCGAGATGGGCGGCGACTACCAGTGGCGCCGGGAAGGCGAGTTCCACCTCTTCAACCCCGAGACCGTCTACCGGCTCCAGCACTCGACCCGCGCTGGCCGCTACGACGTGTTCAAGGAGTACACCGCCGACGTCGACCGCCACGCCCGCGACACCGCGACGCTGCGGGGCCTGTTCGACCTGAAGCCGGCCCCGGGTGGGCCGATCCCGCTCGACGAGGTCGAGCCGACGTCGGAGATCGTGAAGCGCTTCTCGACCGGGGCCATGAGCTACGGCTCGATCTCGGCGGAGGCCCACGAGACCCTGGCGATCGCCATGAACCGCCTCGGCGCCAAGTCCAACACCGGCGAGGGTGGCGAGGACAGCGAGCGGTGGACGCCGGACGAGAACGGCGACCTGCGCCGCTCGGCGATCAAGCAGGTGGCGTCGGGTCGTTTCGGCGTCACGAGCGAGTACCTCGTCAATTCCGACGACATCCAGATCAAGATGGCGCAGGGCGCCAAGCCCGGTGAGGGCGGCCAGCTCCCGGGCAAGAAGGTCTGGCCGTGGATCGCCAAGACCCGGCACTCCACGCCCGGCGTGGGGCTGATCTCGCCGCCGCCCCACCACGACATCTACTCGATCGAGGACCTGGCCCAGCTGATCCACGACCTCAAGAACGCCAACCCCGAGGCGCGGATCCACGTGAAGCTCGTGTCCGAGATCGGGGTGGGCACGGTCGCGGCCGGCGTCTCGAAGGCCCACGCCGACGTCGTGCTGATCTCCGGGCACGACGGCGGCACCGGCGCCTCACCGCTCAACTCGATCAAGCACGCCGGCACCTCGTGGGAGCTCGGGCTCGCCGAGACCCAGCAGACGCTGCTGATCAACGGCCTGCGCGACCGCATCGTCGTGCAGACCGACGGTCAGATGAAGACCGGCCGCGACGTGATCATCGCCGCGCTCCTCGGCGCCGAGGAGTTCGGCTTCGCCACGGCGCCGCTGGTCGTGTCGGGGTGCGTGATGATGCGGGTCTGCCACCTCGACACGTGCCCGGTCGGCATCGCCACCCAGAACCCCGAGCTGCGCAAGCGGTTCACCGGCAAGGCCGAGTTCGTCGTCAACTTCATGACCTACATCGCCGAGGAGGTGCGCGAGTACCTGGCCTCCCTCGGCTACCGGACCCTCGAGGAGGTCATCGGCCGGGTCGACCTGCTCGACACCCGCGAGGCCATCGGTCACTGGAAGGCGCACGGCCTCGACGTGTCGCCGCTGCTGCACCAGCCCGAGGTGCCGTTCGGTCAGACGCTGTACTGCTCGAAGGAGCAGGACCACGGCCTCGACCGCGCGCTCGACAACGCGCTGATCGCCGAGGCGCAGCCGGCGCTCGCCGACGGCACGGCGGTGCGCTTCGAGTCGCCGGTGCGCAACGTCAACCGCACCGTCGGCACGATGCTCGGCAACCAGCTCACCAAGCGGTGGGGTGGCGACGGCCTGCCCGACGACACCATCCACATCGACATGAACGGCTCCGCCGGGCAGAGCTTCGGCGCGTTCGTGCCCCGGGGCATCACGCTCTCGCTCACCGGCGACGCGAACGACTACCTCGGCAAGGGCCTCTCGGGCGGCCGCATCATCGTGCGCCCGCCGGTCGAGGCACCGCTGGTGGCCGAGGAGAACATCATCGCCGGCAACGTGATCCTCTACGGGGCGACCGGCGGCGAGGTGTTCCTGCGGGGCCGGGTCGGCGAGCGGTTCTGCGTGCGCAACTCCGGCGCGCTGGCCGTCGTCGAGGGTGTGGGCGACCACGGCTGCGAGTACATGACCGGTGGTCGGGCGGTGATCCTCGGCCCGACCGGTCGCAACTTCGCCGCCGGCATGTCGGGCGGCATCGCCTACGTGCTCGACGAGACCGGCATGTTCCCGTCGCTCGTCAACCCCGAGATGGTCGACCTCGACCCGCTCGACGACGACGACGTGAAGTTCCTGAACGAGACGGTCGGACGGCACCGCGACGAGACCGGCTCGGCCGTCGCCGAGCGCCTGCTCGCCGACTGGGACCGCTCGGTCGAGCTGTTCGTCAAGGTGATGCCCCGGGACTACAAGCGGGTGCTCGGTGCCATGGCCCGGGCCGAACGCGAGGGCACCCCGGTCGACGTGGCCGTCATGGCCTCTACGCAGGGCTGAGGAGATCGACGATGGGTGAGACCACCGGCTTCCTGAAGTGGGAGCGAGAGACCCCGACCCGCCGGCCCGTGCCGGTGCGCATCCTCGACTGGAACGAGGTCTACGAGCCGTTCGACGAGGACGCGCTCAAGCACCAGGCCGGCCGGTGCATGGACTGCGGCATCCCGTTCTGCAACAACGGCTGTCCGCTCGGCAACATCATCCCGGACTGGAACGACCTCGTGTACCGGGGTCACTGGCGTGACGCCATCGACCGGCTCCACGCCACCAACAACTTTCCCGAGTTCACCGGCCGGCTCTGCCCGGCGCCGTGTGAGTCGGCCTGCGTGCTCGGCATCAACGCCGACCCCGTCACGATCAAGCAGGTCGAGGTCGAGATCATCGATCGAGCGTGGGCCGAGGGCTGGGTCGAGCCCGTCCTGCCCACCACCCGGACCGGCAAGCGCGTCGCCGTCGTCGGCTCCGGGCCGGCCGGTCTCGCCGCGGCCCAGCAGCTCACCCGGGCGGGTCACGACGTCGTCGTCTTCGAGCGCGACGACCGCATCGGCGGGCTGCTGCGCTACGGCATCCCCGAGTTCAAGATGGAGAAGCGCCACCTCGACCGCCGCCTCGAGCAGATGCGGGCCGAGGGCACCGAGTTCCGCACCGGCGTCCACGTCGGTGAGGACGTCTCGGCCGACCAGCTGCGCGACGAGTTCGACGCCGTCGTCCTCGCCGGCGGGGCGACCGTCCGTCGCGACCTGCCGATCCCGGGCCGAGAGCACGGTGGCATCCACCAGGCGATGGAGTTCCTCCCCATCGCCAACCGGGTGCAGGAGGGCGACGCCGAGACGCCGTCGATCACGGCCGAGGGCAAGCGGGTGCTCATCATCGGTGGCGGTGACACCGGCGCCGACTGCCTCGGCACCTCGCACCGCCAGGGCGCCGTGTCGGTCCACCAGTTCGAGATCATGCCCCGCCCGCCGGACGAGCGGGCCGACTCCAACCCGTGGCCGCAGTTCTCGTTCACCTACAAGGTCTCGTCGGCTCACGAAGAGGGTGGCGAGCGCGTCTACGCGGTCAACACCACCGAGTTCCTCGCCGACGACGACGGCAACGTGCGCGCCGCCGTCTTCGAGGAGGTCGAGCGGGTCGTCGAGGACGGGCGCATGCGCTTCGAGCCGGTCGACGGCTCCCGCCAGGAGCTCCCGGTCGAGCTGGTGCTGCTCGCCATGGGCTTCACCGGCTCCGAGCAGACCGCACCCGGCGCGTTCGGCTGCGAGTTCGACGAGCGCGGCAACGTCGCCCGCGGCGACGACTGGTCGTCGTCGGTCGACGGCGTGTTCGTCGCCGGTGACCAGGGTCGTGGCCAGAGCCTCATCGTGTGGGCCATCGCCGAGGGGCGGGCCTGCGCGGCGTCGGTCGACGAGTGGCTCATGGGCGAGACCGCGCTGCCCCGTCCGGTCCGTCCCACCGACCGTCCGTTGATGTGATGGCTCGGCGCCTCGACCACCCCACGCCCGATCCGGTCGGTCCCGGTCAGGAGTCCGTCTGGGACTACCCGAGGCCGCCTGCGCTCGTGGCCTCGGACGAGCACGTCGTCATCCGCCTCGGCGACGCCGTGATCGCCGACACCCGAGCCAGCTTCAAGGTGCTCGAGACCTCGCACCCGCCGACCTACTACGTGCCCCCCGGCGACGTCGACCAGGGCCTGCTCCGCCCCGCGTCCGGCTCGTCGTTCTGCGAGTGGAAGGGCATGGCCTCGTACTTCGACGTCGTCGTGGGCGACGTCGTGCTGCCTCGGGCGGTGTGGGCCTACCCCACGCCGTCGGAGCGCTTCGCCGCCATCGCCGACCACATCTCCTGCTACCCGGCCACGCTCGAGTGCACCGTCGACGGCGAGCGGGTCCAGCCCCAGGCCGGCGGGTTCTACGGCGGCTGGGTCACCTCGAAGGTCGCCGGACCGTTCAAGGGCACCCCGGGCTCGGAGTGGTGGTGAATCCGCCGACGCTCGGGCGGTTCTGAACGATCGCGAAACGTCGGTGAGCGGGGAATCATCCTCCCGGCCACCACGTTCTGATGGGCGTGACCCCCCTCACGAGACGACGACGCGCCCTCCCGGCCGCGCTGCTCGCCGGAGCGCTCGGACTCGCCGCCTGTGGTGGCGGTGGGTCCGATGGCTCCACCGACGCCGCCGCCGAGCCGGCCGAGGCCGCCCCACTGACCCCGGCGGAGAGCTCTGGCGTCTCCGTCGCCGAGCTCGAGTTCGTCGCCTCCACCCTCGACGGTGGCCAGCTCGACGGCACGACCCTCGCCGGAACCGACACCATCGTCTGGTTCTGGGCACCGTGGTGAAGCACCTGCCGTCGGGAGGCTCCCGACGTGGCTGCGGTCGCAGCCCAGTACAGCGGACAGGTCAACTTCCTCGGGGTCGCCGGTCGGGCGGACGAGTCGTCGATGCAGCAGTTCCTCTCCGACACGGGGGTGAGCAACTTCACCCACGTGAACGACGAGGGCGGCGACATCTGGACCGCCTTCGGCGTACCCACCCAGCCGGCGTTCGCGTTCATCGACGACGACGGCTCGGTGCAGCTGGTCATCGGCCGACAGGGACAGGAGAGCCTGTCCGAGGTCGCCGAGCGCCTGATCGCGAGTTGAGCCCATGATCGAGGTCCCCTTCGCGTTCGCGCTCGCCGCCGGCATGGCGGCCGCGCTCAACCCGTGCGGCTTCGCCATGCTGCCGGCGTACCTCACGTACTTCGTCGGCACCGGCGACGCCGAGGGCGGTCAGGCCCGCAGCATCACGCGGGCGCTGCTCGTGAGCCTCGTGCTCACCGCGGGGTTCGTCGTGGTGTTCGGTGTCTTCGGTCTCATCACGACGCCGTTCGCGATCTCGATCGAGCAGCACCTGCCGTGGGTCACGATCATCATCGGCATCGCGCTGGCGATCCTCGGCATCGCGATGCTCGCCGGCAAGCAGGTCATGCTCACGACGCCGAAGCTCAACAAGGGCGGCGAGCGCGAGCTGCCGTCGATGTTCCTCTTCGGCGTGTCGTACGCCGTGGCGTCGCTGAGCTGCACGATCGGCCCGTTCCTCGCCGTCACGACCTCGACCTTCCGGTCGGCGAACTACGCCTCCGGCGTGCTCGCGTTCGTCACCTACGGCGTCGGCATGGGGCTGCTGATCAGCATCCTCACCCTCGCCGTGGCCTTGACGCAGACCTCCGTGGTGACCCTGATCCGCCGGGCCATGCCCTACGTCACCCGGGTCTCGGGCGGGTTCCTCGTCCTCGCCGGCCTCTACGTCGCCTGGTACGGCTGGTGGGAGGTCCGGATCAACCGGGGCGAGCTCGTCGACGACCCGATCGCCAACGTCGGCGAGACGGTCCGCGACAACGTCAACCGCTGGATCAACGACGTCGGTGCCACCACCCTCGCCGGCTGGATCGTCGGTGCGCTCGTCGTGGCGCTCGCGACGTCGATGCTGCTGCGTCGCCGTCGTGGCGACGGCGACGAGGTCCCGGCCGAGCCGGCGGCCGAGTCGACGGGGCCCGCTCGGCGCGACGACATCGCCGAAGGCCAGGACGCGGTCGTGGACGCCGCCTCGGAGCTCAGCCCTCGCGCCGACGACGCAGCACCACAGCCGGAGTCGGTGGCAGCGACGGAAGCCTGACCGACACGGCCCCCGGCCGGCTCGGCTCGTCGTCGAGCCGGCCGTGGCCGAGCACCTCGACCGGCCCGTCACCGGGCACGTCGACCACGGCGCCCGGCTCCGGATCGAGCACGAACACGTAGCGATCGGCGGCAGTCGTCGTCACCGGGCGACCGTCGACGGGGTCCCCGGGCCGGGTCCCGTGGATCGCCTGAGCGTTGACGGCCATCCACGCCCCCAGCTCGGCGAGCCGCTGGGCCTGCAGTGCGGGGATCGAGCCGTCGGCCGCCGGTCCCACGCCCAGGAGCAGGTTCCCGCCCTGGCTCACCACCTCGACGAGCAGGTGCACGAGCTCCCGGCCGGTCAGCAGCTCGTCGGCCGTCTCGGCGGCGTTGTGCCCGAACGAGCCGCCGATGCCCCGGCACAGCTCCCACGCCCGCTCGGTGTCGGGCGGGATCGAGGCGTACTCGGGCGTCACGAAGTCGACGTCGACCTCGCCGGCCGCGACGCCGCGCAGGTCGAACCGGTCGTTCACCACGCCGTCGGGGACCGCCTCCCGGTACTCGGCGAGGAGGCGCTCGACCGTCGGGCGGTGCGGGAAGTGGATGTCGTTCCACAGGACGTCGGGGCGGTATCGCTCGACGAGCTCGGTCACGTGCGCGGCGGCGTGGTCCCGGTAGGCCTCGGTCCGCGGGATGGCGGCGATCATCGCCGCGAACGAGTCGATCCCCAGGCCGCCGAAGGTCCAGTCGAGCCCGCCCGAGTAGTAGGTCCCGAAGCGCATGCCGGCCGCTCGGGTCGCGCCGGCCAGGTCGCCGATCAGGTCCCGGGTCGCGGCCCAGTCGCGTCGGTGGGGCGTGGGGTGGGCCGTCGGCCAGAGGCAGAACCCGTCGTGGTGCTTGGTCGTGATGACGAGGTAGCGGGCCCCGGCGGCGGCGAAGGGCTCGGTCCACCACGTGGGGTCCCACCCGGCCGACGCGGCCCGGAACCGGGTGCCGAAGTCGTCGTAGGTCTCGCCGTCGTGGTGCTCGCGGTGATGGCGCGCGACCGGGCTGTCGGCGAGGGCGAGCGAGTTCTCGTACCACTCGGCGTAGGGCGTGTGGGCGAAGGCGTGGGCCCAGCCGTGCACCTCGGCGAGCGCGAACGGCGACGGCCCGACCGGCGCGAACGCCGGCACCGAGGACGGCCCCCAGTGCACGAGGATCCCGAGCTTGGCGTCGGTCCACCAGGCCGGTGGTCGCCGCAGCGCGCTCCCCGTCGACACGGGTGGAGTCTCGCGTAGGGTCCCGTGCCGTGCTGACACCAGCTGACGACTTCCCGCTGCACCAGACCGCCGAGCCGATCGCCCACCCCGGCACCGGCGACCGCAACCACTACGACCGCTACTTCTTCAACGGGCACACCGCCGACGGGTCGCTGTTCTTCTCCACCGCCATGGGGTTGTACCCGAACCGCCAGGTCATCGACGGCGCCTTCTCCGTCGTGCGCGACGGCGTCCAGCGGTCGGTGTTCGCCTCGGGCCGCATCCCCGCCGACCGGCGGGCGACGCGGATCGGGCCGGTCCGGGTCGAGGTGCTCGAACCGCTCCGCCGCCTGCGGGTCGTCGTCGACGACGACGAGCTCGGCGCCGACCTCGTCTTCGAGGCCCGCAGCGCCGCGTGGGAGGAGCCCCGCTTCACCCGCTACGGCCACGACACCCACCTGGTGATGGACTACACGCGCCTGACCCAGTGGGGCCGGTGGTCGGGCAGCGTCGAGGTCGACGGCGAGCGGATCGTGGTCGACGAGCTGGACGTCGTCGGCGTCCGGGACCGCTCGTGGGGCATCCGGTCGGTGGGTGAGCGGCCGGACGGTGTGCCCGCCCCGCTGCCGCAGTTCTACTGGCTCTGGGCGCCCCTGCACTTCGACGACCACTGCCTGCACTTCGCCTTCAACGACTCGGCCGAGGGCATCCCCTGGTACGCCTCGGGCGTCGTCCTGCCCGACGTGGAGCCGGGCGCGGCGACGTGGGGGCCCGACGCTCCCGGCGCCGCCGTCCGCGCCGTCGATCACGAGATCGCCTGGCGGCGTCGGACCCGGCGCGTCGAGCGGGCGCGGCTGCGCCTCGAGCCGTGGCGGGCCGAGCCGATCGACGTGGAGCTCGAGCCGCTGGTCGACTTCCAGATGCGCGGGGTCGGGTACCTGCACCCGGAGTTCCGGCACGGCTGCTGGCTGGGGGAGGAGGTCGTGGGGCACGAGTCGTTGGTGCTCGCCGACCTCGATCCGCTCGATGCGGCGAACCTGCACGTGCAGTCGGTGGTCAGGGCGACGGCGGGCGATCGCGTCGGCGTCGGGGTGCTGGAGCAGCTCGTGATCGGCGTGCACGAGCCGTCCGGCTTCACCGGGCTGCTCGACGGCGCCTGAGGACCCGGGCGACGCTCAGGCCACCTGGCCTCCCGGCCGGTGGTAGCCGTGAGCGCGCCGCCTCGTCGTGAGGCTCGGCCCCTGGCCGCCGTTGCCGGACGTCGCCAGGATGCGCCGGTACAGCCGGACGTGATCGCGGGTCATGCGCTCGATGGAGAACCGTTGCTCGGCGGCGCGGCGGCACGCCCGGCGGTCGAGCCCGTCGACGGCGGCGACGGCCGCGACCATCTCGTCGACGTCGTCGCAGAGGAACCCCGTGACCCCGTCGTCGACGATCTCGGGCGCGGCGCCCATCGGTGTGGTGATCACCGGCGTGCCGCTGGCCAGCGCCTCGGCCATCACGAGGCCGAACGGCTCCGGCCAGCGGATCGGGTTGACCAGCGCGGCCGCCCCGGCGAGGAGCTCGCGCTTGGCGCAGCGGTCCGCCTCGCCGACGTACTGGACGTCCTCGTCGAGGAGCGGACGCACGACGTCGTCGTAGTACGCGTGCTCCTGCCGCTCGCGGAGCTTCGCCGCGATCCGGAGGGGCCGGCCGCTGCGCCTCGCGACCTCGATCGCGAGGTGGGTGCCCTTGTCGGGGTGCATCCGGCCGAGGAACAGCAGGTAGTCGCCCCGCCGGGCGTCGGCCCGGTACGACTCGACGTCGACGCCGTGGTGGATCACCGCCGCGATCGGACCGTCGTGGGCCGACGCCTGGTCGTGGGAGATCGCGACCACCGAGACCTCGGGCGGGTAGCTGCAGAACACCTGCCGGACGTCGCTGCTGCGGAACGGGCCGTGGTTGGTGGTCACGACCCGGTGGCCGGCGAGCGCGCCGACGAAGGGACCGACGAGCGTGTGGTCGTGCACCACGTCCACGGCGCCCAGGTCGCCGTACGCCCAGGTCACGTGGGCCAGCTCGCGCAGGACCGTCGTGTCGCCCGCCGCGGTCCACTGCGGGACGTCGTAGCGGTGGCGCCGCCGGACCGGGCAGGTGCTGGTGCCGACCGTGGCGAGGGTGACGTCGTGCCCGGCGGCGACGAGGCCGCGGGCGAGCAGGTCGATGACGAGCTCGGTGCCGCCGTACCCGGGCGGCGGCACGGGGAGCCACGGTGGGGCGATCAGCGCGATCCGCATGACCAGACGTACCCGAGCTCGTAGTGCCAGCCGAGATCGCAGGCCGCGCACCGGAAGACGACCAGGTCCTCGAGCTCCTCGATGACGAACTCGTCGCCCCCGCACTCCGGGCAGGTGGCGAGCGGCGCGAGGCCGGTCGTGGTGTGGGGCCCTCGGGCCGGGGCGGGATCAGTGGACGACATCATCGTGGGCGTCCTCCGTCGTCGAGGCGAGCAGGACGGGGATCGTGGTGCGGGAGAGGACGTCTCGGACCACGGCGCCGCGACCGCCGTCGAAGGTCTGGCGCCACTCGAGGGCGACGAGGTCGGCCTCGTGGCGGTCGCACATCTCGAGCACCGCGGTCGCGATGTCGCCCGTGCACAGCTCCAGCGGGACGTCGGGCGTGCCCGGGGCGAACCGTCGGCCGAACTCGTCGGCCCAGAGCTCGGTGTCCTGCCATCCCTCCCAGAAGGCCGGGACGGCGGCCCGGTCGAAGATGTGCACGGCGACGACCGCCGAGCCGGCCAGCTCGAACGCCGAGACGGCGGCGCGCAGGTCGTGCGAGGGCTCGCCACCTCCCTCGACCGGCACGACGACGCGCCGCAGCGACCGGCGGTCCGGGGCGAGGTCCGGCGGGACCACGACGATCGGCTTCGTGGTGCCCGTGACGACCGCGCCCGTGAGGTGGCCGACCGGTCGGGGCCCGCCGGGTGCCGCCCGGGCGCCGATGACGACCATGACGACGTCGTCGTCGCGGATCGCCTCCAGCACGACGTCGTCGGGCTCTCCCTGTTCGATCCGTGCCGGGAGCGGCGTCGCGCCGGGACGGGCCGTCGCCGGGCGCACGTGGAGGACGTCGACCTCGATGCCGACGATCCGGGCGAGCGCGGCGGCGACGTCGGCGACCGGTCTGGTCGCCGCTCCGCCGTCGACCACGCCGAGCACGGTGCTCATGACCTCACCCGCCAGCGTCCGGCGCCTCCGGTGAGGCGCGTGGTGCGCTTCGCGACCGTGGCGCGGTCGGTGGGCGTCGTGATCCGGACCGGCTCGTCCGCCTCGACGACGACCTCGTCGTGACCGGCGACGATCTCGATGCGCACGCCGTGGAACCGGCAGCGCAGCCGGACCGACCGCCAGTCGTGCGGCAGGGTCGGGTCGACGCGCAGGGCGGTCTCGCCGTCGTGGTCGAGGCCGAGGAAGCCGAACGCCAGCGCCTGCCAGAGCCCGCCCATGGTGGCGAGGTGGAGGCCGAAGGCGGTCGTGCCGGTCAGGTCGTCCAGGTCGAGGCGGGCCGCCACGCGGAACAGGTGCAGCGCGTCGTCCGGTCGCCCGGCCCGGGCCAGCACCGCGGCGTGGATGGCCGGCGAGAGCGAGCTGCCGTGGGAGGTGTGGGGCAGGTACCGGTCGAGGTCCCGGCACATCGAGCCCGGCGGGAGGTCCTCACCGATCAGGTGATGGGCCATGACGACGTCGGGCTGCTTGATGATCTGCGACCGCTGCACGACCTCGCGGCCGAGGAGCAGGTCGGCGGCGACCGGCGGGGTCGCGATGGACCCGATCGTCACGGGGTCCAGCTCGTCGAAGCCGTCGAACTGCGCGTGGACGCCGGTCGCGGGGTCGTAGCCGTCGACGATGGAGTCGGCGATCCGCCTCCAGGCCCGGCGCTCGGACTCGGCCGCCCCGCCGTCGGGCTGGATCGACTCCAGGTGCGCCGCCGTGCGCAGCGTCCACCGGGCCATCAGGTTGGTGAACGCGTTGTCGTCGACCCCCTCGTGGTACTCGTCGGGTCCGATCACGTCGCGGAGGTGGCCGTTCCCGTCGGCGTCGAGCTCGACCCGCGACGCCCAGAACCGGGCGGCCTCGACGACCAGCGGCCGATGCGGGCCGAGGAGGCGTCGTCGGTTGCCGGTCCAGCGGGCGAGGTGGACCGCGGCCCAGGCGACGTCTGCGACGATGTGGAGCTCGAGCTCGCCGGTGCGGACCGGGATGACCAGGCCGTTCGGGGCGATGGCCTCGGCCGGTGTGACGTCGATGCCGGAGGCCGCCGACTCCCAGGGGAACCGGGCACCGAGGTGGCCGTCCGCGGCGGCGTTGCGATGGGCCTGCGCCAGCAGGCCGACCCGGTAGTCGAGCATCGACCGGGCTCCGGCGGGATCGATCGCCGCCAGGGCGGGCAGCACGAACACGTCGGCGTCCCAGAACACGTGGCCGAGGTAGGCCGGGCCGGTCAGGCCCCGCGCCCCGACCGCGGACGCACCGTGGTGACGGACGCTGCTCAGCAGGTGGTAGATCGCGAACCGGACGCCGAGCTCGCTGTCCGGGTCGCCGACGATGTCGACCTCGGCGTCTTCCCAGCGCTCCGCCCATCGGCGGGCGTGCTCCCGGAGCAGCCGTCGCACCCCGGTCTCGCGGGCTGACGTGCGGAGCTGTTCCGCGGCCGTGGTGGCGGCGTCGCCGTCGCGTTCGGCGGCGGTCGACACCAGCCGGACGAGCGCCTTCGATCGGTCGCCGAGCTCTTCCCGGTGATCGCCGGTCGTGACGGCCACGGCGACGCCGTCGGCGGCGTCGACGGTGGCCTCGCGGTTCGACCAGTCGACGACGTCGGCGCCGCGCACCTCGAGCGCGTGCACCCCCGGCACGTGGGCGACCGCGAAGCGGACCGTGTCGACCCGACCGTCGTCGGTCTCGATGTCGTGGCCCACGATCCCTCGTCGCAGGTCGAGGTGCCATCGGATGCCGCGCCCGCGGATCGGCATGTCGAGCCAGTTCGGCCCGGTGAGGATCCGGCCCGGCGGCTCGCGCCCGTACCGTGAGCCGAGGTAGGTCACCGGGATGTGGGGCGGCTCGGGCCGGACCTCGGAGACGCCGCGCGTGCCCAGCTCACCGTCACCGATGGTGAGGATGGCCTCCAGCACCCGACGGTGCTCCGGCGCATCGTCGAAGTCGATCGTCCATCCGTCCTTCGAGCGGTGACGGACGGGGACGTCCGGGTCATCGACCACGGTCCCCATGTCCCGATGGTCCCCGATCGCACCGGGCCGGGGAAGAGGCGAACGTCATCGGCCGGGCCGATGAGGGACCAGATCCTCTGGAGCGGGGACCGCCCGGTCGTCACCATGGATCCACCGCCCGCCCCGACCGGAGGTCGACCATGACCACCACCCCCTGGACGTTCGCCGGGGAGAGCGCCACGTCGGGGGCCGGCGGTGAGGTCGTGCTGGTGGACGGGAGCACGTTCTTCGTCGGCCGGGCGAACGGCGACCTCGACGGTCACGGCCCGGCCGGCCTGTTCCTCCTCGACACCCGGGTCCTCGATCGATGGGAGCTGCGCCTCGACGGCGTCGCGATCGACCCGCTGACCGTCGTGCCGAACGGCCCCTTCTCGGCGACCTTCGTCGGTCGGATCCACCGGGACGGCCTGCCCGACGCGTCGATCTCCGTCGTCCGGCGTCGCCACGTCGGGCGAGGCATGCGCGAGGACGTCGAGATCCGGAACCACGGCGTGCGCCGTGTGGCGATGCACGTCACGCTCGACGTCAGCGCCGACTTCGCCGGGCTCTTCGACGTGAAGGTCGGCGCCGACGGGTCGGCCGCGCCGTCGGCGTCCGAGCTGCTCCACGGCCGGCTCTGGATCACCGCCGCGGACGGCGCGACCGTCGAGCGCACGGTCGTGGGCTTCGATCCCGAGCCCACGGCCGGTGCGATGGGCGGCCCGGGCTGGATGGTCTCCCTCGAACCGGGCGCGGCCTGGAGCCTCTGCTGCGAGGTGGGGGTCGTCATCGGTGACGAGCTCGTCCAGCCGACGCATCGCTGTGGCGAGCCGGTCGAGCGGGCGCTGCCCGTCGAGCGGATGCGGCGATGGAGCCACGCGCTGCCCACGGTCGAGAGCGACGACCCGGCGCTCGTCCAGGCGGTGCGGCGGGCCGGTGCCGATCTCGGAGCCCTCCGGATCTTCGATCCCCGGCACGTCGACCGGGTGGTCGTCGCGGCCGGCGCGCCCTGGTTCATGACGCTGTTCGGCCGGGACTCGCTGCTGACGGCGTCGATGGCCCTCCTGATCGACCAGGACGTGGCCCGCGGCGTCCTGTCCTCGCTGGCGGACGCCCAGGGCGCGGCGGCCGACGCCGAGACCGAGGAGCAGCCGGGGCGAATCCTCCACGAGGTCCGGTTCGACCGGGCGAGCACCCGCTGGCTCGGTGGCAGCAACGTGTACTACGGCACGGTCGACGCCACGCCGCTCTTCGTCGGCGTGGTCGCCGAGCTCCTGGCCTGGACCGGCGACCGCGCCCTCGTCCGCGAGCTCCTTCCGGCGGTCGATCGAGCGCTCGACTGGATCGACGAGCACGGGGACCGCGACGGCGACGGCTTCGTCGAGTACCAGCGCTCGGATCCGTCGGGCCTCGAGCACCAGGGCTGGAAGGACTCCTTCGACGGGATCCGCTTCGCGGACGGCCGCCTCGCATCGACGCCCATCGCGCTCTGCGAGGTCCAGGGCTACGTGTACGCCGCCCACCTGGCGCGGGCTCGGATCGCCGACGCGTTCGGCGATGGGCCGACGGCGCGCGATCGCCGTCGCCGGGCCGCGGAGCTGCAGCGGCGCTTCGACGAGCGCTTCTGGATGGAGCACCGGGGGTGCTACGCCGTGGGCCTCGACGCCGACAAGGAACAGATCGACAGCGTCACCTCGAACGTCGGGCACTGCCTGTGGACCGGGATCGTGCCGGAGGGTCGGGCGCGCCGGCTCGCCGCGCACCTCGCCGGCGACTCGCTGTTCTCGGGCTGGGGGCTGAGGACGCTGTCCACACGGGACGGCGGCTACAACCCGCTCTCCTACCACTGCGGCTCGGTGTGGCCCCACGACACCGCCATCGCCGTGGCCGGGTTGGCCCGTTACGGCTTCGACGACGAGGCGGGGCGCATCGCCCGGGGCCTGCTGGACGCGTCGACGCACAGCGGTGGACGCCTGCCCGAGCTGTTCGCCGGCTTCGCCCGCTCCGACCTCGGTGTCCCGGTCCCGTACCCGGCGTCCTGCTCGCCGCAGGCGTGGGCCGCTGCCGCACCGCTGCTCCTCACCCGGTCGATGCTCGGGCTCGAGCCGGACCTCGCCGCCGGGCGGCTCCGGCTCCGTCCGCGCCTCGCGCCGGGCGTCGAGCGGCTCGCCGTCACCGGCGTCCAGCTCGGAGCGCACCAGCTCGACGTCAGGGTCGAGGGCGGTCGCGTGGAGGTCGACGGGGTGCCGGACCGCGTCGAGCTACTGGTGGACTGAGCACTCGGCAGCCTCGCGGCACTTGTCACTTGCTCGTACGCCCACCTGTATCTAACTTGTCTGTTATGGGGTCGATGGTCGAGCTCGTCGTGATCGCGGTCGCCGCCGTCTCGACGTCGGTGCTCAGCGCCGTCGCCGGCCTCGGCGGCGGGATCATCCTGCTCGTCGTGCTGGCCCAGTTCTTCGCTCCCGCCACCGCGATCCCGCTGCAGAGCGCGGTGCAGTTCGTGGCCAACGGCAGTCGGGCGGCGATGATCCGCGACGAGATCTCCTGGCCCGCGGTGGGGTGGTCCACCGTGCTGGTCTTCCCCGGTGCGCTGCTCGGCGTGCGCGTCGCCACCGCGCTGCCGGAGGACGTGATGCGCGTGCTGCTCGGCGCCTTCGTGCTCGTCGTCGGGTGGCGGCCGTCGCTGCTGCGCTGGTCGGGTGGGCGGCCGCTCCCGGACCGGGCGATGCTGCCCGTCGGCGGTGCCGCCGGCTTCATCAACGCGACCGCCGGCGCCAGCGGGCCGTTCACGGCACCGTTCTTCAAGGCGGTGACCGCGACCCACACCGCGTTCGTCGCCACCGCCGCGGCGAGCCAGGTCATCGCGCACACCTCGAAGCTCGGCGCCTACTCGCTCGCCGACTTCCGCCTCGGCGACCACGTCGCCGTCATCGTGGTCGGCGCGATCGGGGTGACGATCGGCAGCCGGATCGGCACCCGCCTGCTCGGTCGGGCGTCGCCCGAGCAGCTCGAAGGCCTCTTCAAGGTGGTCCTGACCGCCCTGGCGCTGCGCCTGATCGTCGGCGCCGTGCTGTAGTCGCGGTCAGCTGCGCTGCAGCGCCCGGCGCAGGCGGGTGTGGAGCTGGTCGAAGACCGAGGTGATGTCGTTGGCCCGGTAGCCCCACCAGTGGATCGGCGTGCCGTCGGCGAGCGACTCGGCGAGGACGACCCGGTTCGGCACGTGCGGTTCCCAGACGGCCCGCTTGCCCACCAGGCCGCGCAGCTCCTCGACCTGGCGGAACGCCTCGGACCCCCGTGCGGGGACCTTGTTCAGGACCACGCCGCCGACGTGCAGCTCCGTGCCCAGTTGCTCGCCGAGCTCGGTGAGCCGTCGCTCGACCCCCTCGATCCCGCGAAGCGACAGCGCCGACGGCTCGGTCACGAGGAGGACCATGTCGGCCACGGCGAGCGCCGCCGACGACACCCTCCCGAGCGAGGGGGCGCAGTCGATCAGGACGAGGTCGTAGTCGTCCGTCGCGCCCCGCATCGCCCGCCGGAAGCGGTCGATGTGGTCGACGCGGACGTGGTCGGCCTCGCGCTCGGTCAGGGCGGGGTCCGACGGCACGACGTCGACCTCGGTGCCCCATCCGGAGGGGTGGATGGCGTCGGCGAGCGTGCCGTCCTTGCCGTTGGCGAAGACGTCGGCCGTCGTGCGCCCGTCCTCGATCTCGGCCGGCCGGAGGCCCCAGGTCGCGTTGGCCTGCGGGTCGAGGTCGATCACGAGCACCGTCGAGCCGGCGGCCTGCGCGGCGCTGGCCAGGCCGAGCGTCACGGTGGTCTTGCCCACGCCGCCCTTGGAGTTGATGACGGCCACGGTCTTCGTCATCGTCCCAGCCTGGCACGGGGTGCCGTCCCGAGGCGACGATGCCGCGCTCCGCCCGAGATCGGGCGGCGGCCCGGGCGGTCGCTCAGGCGAGCGACTCGACGGCCTCGCGGAGGCGGGCGGCCGCGTCGTCGGCGAGCTCGGCGAAGGCCGGGTCGTCCATGATCGCGTGCGGATCGACGGCGCTGACCCGGGTGCCCTCCGCGGTGGCCTCCAGCACGACGTTGCACGGCAGGGCCAGGGCCGCTGCGGGGTCGATCGTCAGCGCCCGGTGCGCGAGCTGCGGGTTGCAGGCACCCAGGATCTTCAACGGCGGACGGTCGACGTCGAGCTTCTGCTTGAACGTCGCCGCGATGTCGATCTCGGTCAGGACCCCGAAGCCGCGCTCGATCAGCGCGGCCCGGATCGCCGCCTCGGCATCGTCGAGCGAGAGCGTCGTCGTGGTCGTGAACGCCTCCATGGCGGGTACCTCCAGCGGGTGGAACGGGGTCGGGGCCGAGCGTACGGCGGGCGGGGTGGGCCGGTCACCACAAGCCGGCGTCGAGCCCGGCGGCGAGCGTCGCGCCGAGCTCCCGGGCGGCGTCGAGGTCGGTGGGCGTCACCTCGCCCTCGATCACGAGCGGCGCCAGCACCTCGTTCCACCGCAGTCCGGTGGTGATGCGCTCGACGTCGCGTACCGCACCGGACGCATCGGTCGTGCCCTTCGCGACCAGCGCGTACGGGAGGCCGGGCCGGCGGTCCGGCAGCTCCTCGAACCAGGGGTAGATGCGCTCGAAGAGGTCCTTGACCAGACCGCTGAGCGCACCGAAGTTGGCGGTCACCAGCAGCACGAGGCCGTCGGCTCCTTCGACGTCCTCGATGCCGGCGTCGGGGGCGGCGAGCGACTCGATCTCGACGTCGTCGACGAGCCGGGCACCGGCGATCACCCGCGAGCGGAGCCGCTCGACGCTCGGCGAGCGGGGCTGGTGGACGACGAGGAGCCGGCTCACGGGTCGAGGGGGTCGAGCACCTCGACGTTGTGCTCGCCGAGGCGGGGGACGGGCCGGTCCGGCTCCTCTCCGCCGTCGCGATCGCGGAACGGTGAGCGGAGCTGGCGCAGCGTGCCCTCCGTCGGGTGGTCGACGAGGCGGAACATGCCCACGGCGGTCAGGTGCTCGTCGGTGAGCAGGTCGTCGACCGACGCCACCGGTGCGCAGGGGACGTCGAGCCCGGAGATGGCCTCGACCCACTCGTCGGTCGTGCGGTGCACGAGGCCGTCGGCGAGCACGCCGTACAGCTCGGCGATCCGCTCGCTGCGCCGGACGTCGTCGAGGACCCAGTCCGCCGCCGCGAGGTCGTCTCGGCCGAGCAGGCCGAGCATGCGCTGCCAATGACCGCCGTCGTAGGGCAGCACGCCGAGCCACCCGTCCGCCGTGCGGAAGGGGCGCCGGCGCGGTGTGGTGATGCGCTCGTAGCCGGGCGGACCGAGGGGCGGCTCGAAGGTGTGCCCGGCGAGGTGCTCGGCCAGGAGGAACGAGACCAGGCTCTCGAACATCGGCGCCTCGATCCGGCGACCGGCGCCGTCGGAGCGCTCCCGCCCGAGCAGCCCGGCGAGCACCGCGATGGTGAGGTGGAGGCCACCGATCTTGTCCGCCACGACCGACGGCACGTAGCGCGGCTCGCCGCCGAGGTGGTCGCCCATGAGCCCGGCGAGTCCTGAGGCGGCCTGGACCACGTCGTCGTAGGCGGGCCGGTCGCGGCCGGGCCCGTCCTGGTCGAAGCCGGGGGAGCGGACGTAGACCAGGTGGGGGTGGCGCTCGCGCACCGCGTCGAGGCCCAGGCCGAGCCGCTCGGCGGCGGCGGGACGCATGTTGTGGACCAGGGCGTCCGCCGAGGCGAGGAGCCGGTCGAGGTCGGCCCGGCCAGCGTCGGACTTCAGGTCGAGCGAGACCGATCGCTTGTTGCGGTTGAAGTTCAGGAAGCCGGCGCCGAGCTCGGTGGAGTGCCCGGGGCGTGCGGCGCGGAAGAGGTCGCCGTTCGGCGTCTCGACCTTGATGACGTCGGCGCCGAGGTCGCCCAGGATCTGCGTGCCGTACGGGCCGAGGATGATCGTCGTGAGATCGACGACGCGGATGCCGGAGAGCAGGTCGAGCATCCGAGCGACCGTAGCGGTGGCGCGCCCGCTCCGGTCACACTGGCCCCGTGTCGACCCCGGTCCTGCTCGGTCTGCCCTACGACGGGTCGTCGTCGTTCCTCCGTGGCCCGGCCGAGGCGCCCGCCGCAGTCCGGCGGGTCCTGCACCGCGGGTCGGGCAACTGGTCGACCGAGCGGGGTGTCGACCTCGACCCGGCATCGGGAACCTGGTGCGACCTCGGCGACGCCGACATCCCGGATGATCCGCCCGGCGCGCTCGTCGCCGTCCGTGGCGCGGCCCGGGCGCTCGACGCTCCGGCGGTGAGCCTCGGCGGCGACCACTTCGTGACCTACCCGCTCGTCGAGGTGCTCGCCGAACGCCACCCGGAGCTGACGATCCTCCACGTCGACGCCCACCCCGACCTCTACGACGAGCTCGACGGCGAGCGGCTCAGCCACGCCTGCCCCTTCGCCCGGATCCTGGAGGGCGGCCACGCCGCCCGCCTGGTGCAGTTCGGCATCCGCACCCTCACCCCGCACCAGCGCGACCAGGCCGACCGGTTCGGTGTCGAGATCCACACCGCCGCCGGCTGGGACGGCTCGCTGCCCGAGGTCGCCGGCGACGTGTACGTCTCGATCGACGTCGACGGCCTCGACCCCGCCTTCGCTCCCGGCGTCTCGCACCACGAGCCCGGCGGGCTCACCAGCCGCCAGGTCGTCGACCTGGTCCACCAGCTCGCCGACGCGCCGGGCGCACGCCTCGTCGGCGCCGACGTCGTGGAGATCAACCCGCGCCGCGACCACCACGACATGACGACCACCCTCGGGGCGAAGCTGGTGAAGGAGCTGCTCGGCGTCCTCGTCGAGCAGCGCTGATCAGTCCTCGGCGAGGTCCACGATCGGCGGGCAGCTGCACACGAGGTGACGGTCGCCGTAGGCGTTGTCGATCCGGCCGACCGGCACCCAGTACTTGTCCTGGCGCAGCGAGGCCACCGGATAGGCGGCCTCCCCGCGCGAGTACGGGTGCGTCCAGTCGGCGCCGAGGAGGTCCTCGGCCGGGTGCGGCGCGTTGGCGAGGGGGTTGTCGTCCGCGGGCCACTCGCCGGACTCGACGCGGCGCATCTCGTCGCGGATGGCGATCATGGCGTCGCAGAACCGATCGAGCTCGGCCTTCGACTCCGATTCGGTGGGCTCGATCATCAGCGTGCCGGCGACCGGGAACGACATCGTCGGGGCGTGGAAGCCGTAGTCGATGAGGCGCTTCGCGACGTCGTCGACGCTGGCCCACTCCTTCAGCGGGCGGAGGTCGACGATGCACTCGTGGGCCACGAGACCCTCGCGGCCGGTGTAGAGCACGTCGTAGTGGCCGCGCAGGCGGTGGGCGACGTAGTTGGCGGCGAGCACGGCGTGCTTCGTGGCCGAGGTGAGCCCCTCGGCACCCATCAGCCGGATGTACGCCCACGGGATCGGCAGGATGCCGGCGGAGCCCCACGGCGCCGCGGCGATGGCGCCCGGGCCCGTCGCCGGGCCGGCCTCCTCGACGAGGGGGTGGTTGGGCAGGAACGGCGCGAGGTGGGCGCGGACCCCGATCGGACCGACGCCCGGTCCACCGCCGCCGTGGGGGATGCAGAAGGTCTTGTGCAGGTTCAGGTGCGACACGTCGGCGCCGAAGCGGCCCGGTCGCGCCACGCCGACGAGGGCGTTGAGGTTGGCGCCGTCGACGTAGACCTGACCGCCGGCGTCGTGCACGGTGGCGCACAGCTCGGCGACGGTCTCCTCGTAGACGCCGTGGGTCGACGGGTAGGTGATCATCACGGCGGCGAGCTCGTCGGGGTGGGCGGCGATCTTCGCGCGGAGATCGTCGAGGTCGACGTTGCCCTGGTCGTCGCAGGCGACCACCTTGACGGTCAGCCCGGCCATGATCGCGCTGGCCGCGTTGGTGCCGTGGGCCGACTCGGGGATGAGGCACAGGCGCCGGGCGTTGTCGTTGCGGTCCTCGTGGTAGCGGCGGATGGCGAGCAGGCCCGCCAGCTCGCCCTGGCTGCCGGCGTTGGGCTGCAGCGAGACCGCGTCGTAGCCGGTGACGGCCGCGAGCCAGTCCTCGAGATCACCGATGAGGCGCTGGTAGCCGGCGGCTGCGTCGATCGGGGCGAACGGGTGCATGCCGGCGAAGCCGGGCAGCGAGATCGGCTCCATCTCGGTCGTGGCGTTGAGCTTCATCGTGCAGGAGCCGAGCGGGATCATCGCCCGGTCGAGGGCGACGTCGCGATCGGACAGCTTCCGGAGGTAGCGGAGCATCTCGGTCTCGGACCGGTGCCGGTGGAAGACCGGGTGCTCCAGGAAGGCGCTCGTGCGGGCGAGGGCGGTGGGCAGCGCCTCGTCGGCAGCCGCCGGGAGGTCGCCACCGCCGAAGGCGCCGAGCACCGCACGGAGGTCGTCGTCGGTGGTGGTCTCGTCGCAGGCGATGCCGACGTGGTCGGCGTCGACGCGCCGCAGCTCGACACCCGCGGCGCGGGCGGCCTCGACGACCGCGTCGGCGCCGTCGGCGACGCGCGCGGTGATGGTGTCGAAGAAGTGCTCGTTGCGGACGTCGACGCCGGTGGCCCGCAGCGCGGCGGCCAGGCGGCTCGCGGCGTGGTGGGCGTGGCGGGCGATCGCGGTGAGGCCCTCGGGCCCGTGCCACACCGCGTACATGCCGGCGGTGACGGCGAGCAGCACCTGGGCGGTGCAGATGTTGGAGGTCGCCTTCTCGCGCCGGATGTGTTGCTCACGGGTCTGGAGGGCGAGGCGCAGCGCCGGTCGTTCGGCGGCGTCCACGGAGAGCCCGACGAGGCGGCCCGGCAGGGTGCGGCGATGCTGCTCGCTCGTGGCGATGTAGCCGGCGTGGGGGCCGCCGTAGAACAGCGGCACGCCGAAGCGCTGGGTCGAGCCGACGACGATGTCCGCGCCGAGCTCACCGGGCGGGGTCAACAGGGTGAGCGCCAGCGGATCGGCGGCCACGACGGCCAGGCCGCCGGCGGCGTGCACCCGCTCGATGGTCGGCGACGGATCGCGGACCTCGCCGGAGGAGCCCGGGTACTGGATGAGCACGCCGAACGCGTCGAGGTCGGGATCGGTGGCCAGGTCGGCGACCCGGACCTTGAGGCCGAGCGGCTCGGCTCGGGTCCGCACCACGTCGATGGTCTGCGGGTGGCAGTCGGCGTCGACGAGGAAGGTCTCGGTGGTCGCCTTCGACGCCCGGCGGGCCATGGTCATCGCCTCGGCGGCGGCGGTGCCCTCGTCGAGCAGCGAGGCGTTCGCCAGCGGTAGCCCGGAGAGGTCGGCCACCATCGTCTGGAAGTTCAGCAGCGCCTCGAGGCGGCCCTGGGAGATCTCCGGCTGGTACGGCGTGTAGGCCGTGTACCAGGCCGGGCTCTCGAGCAGGTTCCGGCGGATCACCGGCGGGGTGATCGTGTCGTGGTAGCCGAGGCCGATCATCGGACGGCGGACGACGTTGGCGTCGGCCAGGGCGACGAGCTCGGCGGCGACCTCGCGCTCCGTCGCCGCCTCCGGGAGGTCCGGGACGTGATCGTCGCGGATCGAGTCGGGGACCGCGGTGGCGATCAGCTCGTCGAGCGAGCCGTAGCCCAGGGCGGCCACCATCTCCTCGGCCTCGGCGCCCCGGGGCCCGATGTGGCGATCGGCGAAGTTCGACGCGGTGGACACGGCTGGCACCTCTCACGGCTCGTGGGTTGGTGCCCCCGCTGTCCTCATCACCTGAGAGCGTTCGACCGGCGAACCGGCCCTCCCCCGTCGGTGGGGCCTCGGCGCCGAGCGCCTCGACCCACTCTCCAGCGGTGCCTCCTCCGTGCGGTCCGGGTGCCTGAGAGATTCCGGGGCGGTTGCTCCTTCGGCGCCCATCCGAGGATGGAACTCTCCCGCACGGTGTTGTCGGCGAGCGTCAGGGTACCGTGCGGCGGGTGCCGAATCGATGCTTGACCGGGGCCACGTCCGGTGGCTTGTCCCCACGTTGCGCGCCGTGAGCGAACCCGTCGTCGCGTTGACCGTGGCGGGCGCCGATCCGGCCGGGGGAGCGGGGGTCGCCGCCGATCTGCGCACCTTCGCCGCCCTCGGCGCACACGGGACGTTCGCGCTGACCGTCGTCACCGCCCAGGACACCACCGCCGTCCACCGGGCCCAGCCGTTGACTGCGGACCTCGTCGTCGACCAGATCGCGGCGGTCACCGGCGACCTCCCCGTCGCCGCATCCAAGACCGGCCTGCTCCTCGACCCGGTCACCGTCGACGCCGTCGCCGACGTCGCGGCCTCCGGGCGCCTCCCCGGGCTCGTGGTCGACCCGGTCCTGGCCGATCGCTACGGCCGCCCGCTCGGTGGCGACGAGCTCGTCACGGCGTACCGGGAGCGCCTGCTCCCTCGCGCCGCCGTGGCGACGCCGAACGTGCACGAGGCCCGGCTGCTCACCGGCCTCCCGGTCGGCGACGTCGCCGGGATGGTCGAGGCCGCTCGGGCGCTCGTCGACCTCGGTGTCGGTGCCGGCGTGGTGACGGGCGGCGCGCTGACCGGTGCCGACGTCGTCGACGTGATCTGGTACTCCGGAGACGTGACCGAGTTGCGCCGTCCCCGCCTCGCGACCGTCAACGACCACGGCAGCGGCGACAGCCTGTCGGCCGCGCTCGCGGTCGCGCTCGTCGATGCGACCATCTCACCCGTCGACGCCACCCGCCGAGCGGTCGACTTCGTCGCCAACGCCCTGCGGGGCGCGGCCGGGTGGCGGATCGGCGCCGGACACGGACCCCTCGACCAACTGGGATGGCAACAGCGATGAGTGACCCGAGGTTCATCGTCATCGGCGGCGGCATCGTCGGCCTCTCCACCGCCTACCGGATCGGGCAACGGCATCCGGGCGCCACGATCACGGTCGTGGAGAAGGAACCGGAGCTCGCGCTCCACCAGACCGGTCGGAACTCCGGGGTCATCCACTCGGGCCTCTACTACACGCCGGGCTCGCTCAAGGCCCGCACCTGTCGCGACGGCCGTGCCGAGCTGCTCGAGTTCGTCCAGCAGCACGGCATCGCCCACGAGCTGTGCGGCAAGGTCGTGGTCGCCACCTCCGACGACGAGCTCCCCCGCCTCGATGCCCTCGAGGAACGGGGCCGGGCCAACGGGGTGAGCTGCGTCCGCATCGGTCCGGAGCGCCTGCGCGAGATCGAGCCGCACGCCGCGGGCATCGCCGCGCTCGAGGTGCACGACACCGGGATCGTCGACTTCGTGGCGATGTGCTCGAAGCTGGCCGAGCTGATCGCGGAGGGCGGTGGCAAGGTCCGCACGGCGGCGCCGGTCGAGACGATCCGTACGACCGGCGCCGAGGCGGTCGTGGTGGCGGGCGGTGACGAGCTCGTCGCCGACGTCGTGGTCAACTGCGCCGGACTCCACTCCGACCGGGTCACCGCGCTGTCGGGCATGGAGAGCCCGGCGGCGATCGTGCCGTTCCGCGGCGAGTACTACGAGCTGGTGCCCGAGGCCCGCCACCTGTGCCGCACCCTGATCTACCCGGTGCCCGACCCGGCCTTCCCGTTCCTCGGCGTGCACGTGACGAAGATGGTCGACGGTGGGGTCGAGTGCGGGCCCAACGCCGTGCTCGCGCTCGCCCGCGAGGGGTACCGCTGGCGCGACATCGATCGCCGCGACCTCTGGGAGGTGGTGTCCTCGCCGGCCTTCCTCAAGCTGGCGCGGAGGTACTGGCGCACCGGGATGGGCGAGATGTGGCGGTCGGCCTCGAAGGGGGCGTTCGTCAAGGCGTTGCAGCGACTCGTTCCCGAGCTCGAGGCGAAGCATCTCGAGCCTGCGCCGGCCGGGGTCCGCGCGCAGGCGCTCGCCCCCGACGGCGCGCTGCTCGACGACTTCGCCTTCGCCGAGTCCGATCGTGTGGTCAACGTCGTCAACGCCCCGTCGCCGGCTGCGACCGCCGCGCTCGCCATCGGCTCGATCGTCGCCGACCGCGTCGAGCACCACCTGTCCCAGAGCTGACGGGACGGCTCACGTTCGCCCTGGTCCTGCCGACGTGGAGGTCGACCCCCGAGCAGGCAGGACCCCCAGATGCTGAACCTCATGTCGAAGATCGGCCCGCGCCTGACCGTGGTGGCGATCATCTTCGGAATCGGCATCGCGGTCATGTACGTCCAGGTCGACGACAAGCTCGACGCCCAGGCTGCCGACGGCGCGCTGGTCAACCTGTCGGGCCGCCAGCGCATGCTGAACCAGCGCCACATGAAGGAGGTGCTGGTCGTCGCGAGCGGCGGCGAGGCCAACTACCAGGCGACCCGCGACCTCTTCATCAGCACGAACATGGCGCTGCTGGACGGCGGCACCGCGATCAGCAACCCGGGCGACGGGACCACCGTCGAGCTGCCCGCCGCGACCGACCCCGACATCCGCGCTGCGATCGAGGCCAGCGAGGCGGGCTTCGAGCAGATCGTCGAGCTGACCGACGGGGTGCTCGCCGGCACCGCCGCCGACGGCGATCTGGAGCAGGCGTTGGCACTCGTCCAGAGCACCCACGGCGACGCGAACGCCGCGGTGGGCCTGTTCCAGGCCTCGGCGGAGTCGAAGCTGGAGTCGGTCCGGTCGACGTTGCTGACCGTCGGCGGGCTCGTCCTGCTCGTCGCGTTCGCCGCCGTCGTGTTCGTCGCCCGCAGCGTGACGGGCCCGCTCGGGCGGGTCGTCGAGCGAGCTCGCATCGTCGGCGAGGGTCGGGTCGACGAACCTCCGCTCGCCATGACCAGCGCCGGCGAGGTGGGCGAGCTCGGCCGGGCCTTCGACGACATGCAGGAGGCGCTCGCCCGACGGTCGCAGGAGCTGACCCTCCTGGCGGACGGCCACATCGAGATCGAGCCGGAGCTGCTCGGCGACCATGACTCGGTCGGCGTGGCCCTCACCGCCCTGATCCGACGGCTCGAGGACGTGGCGACGGTCCTGGAGCGGCTCGCCGACGAGGACGTCTCCGTGCAGATCGACGTGCTCGGCGACCACGACCGGGTCGGGATGAGCGCCACGCACCTGCTCTCCGCGAGCCGGGCCAAACTCGAGGCCGATGCCGAGCGCCAGCGAGTCATCGGCCAGGTGAACGGCTTCAGCGCGCAGCTCGCCGCGGCCTCCGAGCAGCTGGCGGCGTCGAGCAGCGAGGTCACGACCGTCGCCGAGGAGACCGAACGACTCTCCTCCCAGGCGTCGTCCGCCGGCGGCACGGTCTACGAGATCACCGACTCGGTCCGGTCGGCGGTGGACTCGCTCGCCGGGAGCGCGGGCGAGATCGCCTCGTCGGCCCACGGCGCGGCCGAGAAGGCGACCGAGGCCGAGCAGCTCACCGAGCGATCGGCCGCAGCGGTCGCCCAGCTCGACGACGTGTCGCGCAACATCGGTGAGGTCATCGACGTGATCCGCAACATCGCGGACCAGACCAACCTCCTCGCGCTCAACGCCGCCATCGAGGCGGCTCGGGCCGGCGATGCCGGTCGCGGCTTCGCCGTGGTCGCCGCCGAGGTGAAGGGCCTGGCCGAGGAGTCCGGCAAGTCGATCGACCTCATCGCCACCCGGGTCAACGAGGTCCAGCGCGGCGCCGCCGAGACGGTCACGTCGAACGGCGAGGTGTCCGAGCTGCTCGGCGACATGGCCGAACTGGTCCGCTCGATCGCCGCGTCCGTGCAGGTGCAGACGGGGACGACCGAGGACCTCTCGGGTCGTGTCG
>JBCBSZ010000066.1:0-36790 GCA_039818945.1 Actinomycetota bacterium | reverse complement strand
GAGGAGTGGATCACCACGTTGGTCCCCTTCAGGGCCGGAAGACGGTCAGGGTCTGGGCGTCCGTGCGAGCCGCCGTGCTGGCCGCTCCCGGCGCCGCCCGCCGCGAGGTCATCGACTCCGGCCGCGCGCTGGCCGAGGCCGCCGGCGCCCTCACCCTGACCGTGCACGGCCGTCCGGCCGACCACGAGCTGCCGCTCTCCTCGCTGCTGACGCTGCTCGACGCGGTCAGCGATCACATCGAGGCCCTCGGAGAGGACGAGGCCGCGAGCCTGCGCGCCGCGCTCGACCTGCGGGGCGACGACGTCGATCCTCGGGCCGTCCGGCTCGCGCTGTGGCGGCTGCTCAGCGACGTGGCCGCGACCCGCCCGGTCGCGGTGCTCGTGCAGGACAGCGACCAGGTCGACGAGGTCAGTCGCGACGTCCTGGCCTTCGCGCTGGGCCGCCTCGACACCGACGACGTCGTCGTCCTGGTCGCGGCGGCTCCCGGCGACGATCACGGCCTCGTCGCCGTGTGCGACCGCCGGATCGAGCTCGAGGCCGCGCCCGATGCGACCCTCGACCTCGCCCGTCTCGGCCACTCGACGGGCCAGGGCCAGGTCGCCGCGGTCGCCGAGCAGCTCGCCGCGCCGCATGACGGGCGGGTCGACACCCTCGTCGCCCGCAGCGCCGCCGCCCGATGGCTGGGCGGGGACGGTGCCGCCGTCGCCGACCTGCGCAGCGCCGCCGAGCTCGCCGACGCGGCCGACCGCCCGATGATCGACGCGCTCTTCGCCGACGCCGCCCTGGCCTCCGGTCAGGCACGGACCTGCCTGCAGGTCGCTGCCGGCGTCCTCCGGCAGACGACCGAGGGCCCCGCGGCCGAGCTGGCCGGCGCGCTCCTGGTGCTCACCGGGCAGGTGGACCCGCAGCCCTTCCTCGACCACCACCCGGACCGCATCGGTCCGGACGCCGGACCGGTCGAGGTCCGCGGTGCCACCCGCCGGGCCGAGGTGCAGCTGCGCTTCGGCCAGCTCGACGACGCCGTCGAGACCCTGCGCGGGCTGGGCCCCGACGCCACGCCGTGGGACCCGGCGGAGACCGTCGCCCTCCGGGCGCGGGCCCTCTCGCTGCGGGGGGAGCCGGTCGCGGCCGTCCACCTCCTCGACGAGGTGCTCGACCGCCTGCCCACGGCCGCCCGGCTCGCCCGCGCCGTCGTCGGCCAGGAGCAGGCGTTCGCCCGCTTCCTGCTCGGCGAGGTCGAAGACGCGGTCGCCGCGCTCGACCAGGTGATCCCGCTGTTCGCACGGGCTCGCATGACCCGGTTCGAGGCCGCGGCCCGGCTGACCGCCGGCCGGCTCGCCTGGGCCATGGGACGCACCGACAACGGCCTGGCGAGCCTCGCCCAGGCCCGGCGCCTCGACCCGACGGGACCCATCGGCGACCTCGTCGTCGCCCTCGTCGAGGCCGGTCGCGAGCGCGACGCCCACGCCTTCCTCGATGCTGCGACCGACGCGCCGACCCGGTGGCGGGTCTCGCTCGACGTGCTCCGGGCCCGGGCCAACCTGTCCGACACCGCGGACGGGATCGACCGCCTGGTCGCGATCCTCCGGGAGCGGGGCTACGCCGTCCCGCTCGCCGAGGTGCTCGCCGATCGCGCCGCCTGGCACCACCGCCGCGAGCGCTGGGACGAGGTGCTGCGATCCGTGGAGGAGGCGATCAAGCTCGTGATCCCGCTCGGGCTGGCCGGCTGGGTGCCCCGGCTCGACCGGCTCGAGCCACCGGCCTCGGCCGCCGCGAGCGAGGCGGCGGTGCCCGAGGTCCTCCAGGAGCTGACGGCGGCCGAGCGTCGCGTGGCGCTCGCCGTGAGCCGGGGCCTCACCAACAAGGCCGCGGCCCAGGAGCTCTACGTGAGCGTCAAGACGATCGACTCGCACCTGCAGCGGATCTACCCGAAGTTGGGCGTCCGGTCCCGCGGCGAGCTGGCCGCCGTCGTGCTCGGCGCGACCGGCGAGCCGGCCCAGCGCACGGCGTGAGGGATCGCGCCTCCGGCATCGCACCGGGTCCGGGATCGGGAATCCGCCCGACGATCCGTCGCCGCCCGCTTCGTACGTTCGAAACCGTTCACGAAGGAGGACGACGACATGCGTCTCGGAGTTGATCTGGGGACCACCTGGACCGCTGCGGCGGTCGACGCCACGACCGGCCCCGAGGCCGTGCAACTGGCCGAACGAACCATCGCCATGCCCTCGGTCGTGGCCGTCGCCGACGGGTCCGTGCTCGTCGGCGAGGCCGCCGAGGCCCACCTGGCCGACCACCCGGCCTCGGGCACGAGGGAGTTCAAGCGCCGACTCGGCGACAGCACGCCCTACGTGCTCGACGGGACGCCGTTCGGAGCCGAGGCCCTCATGGGTCACCTGCTCCGCCACGCCATCGAGCGGGCCGAGTCCCAGATCGGCGAGGAGGTCGGCGAGATCGTGCTGACCCACCCGGCGAACTGGGGCTCGTTCAAGCTGGACCTGCTCGCCGAGGTCGCCCGGATCGCCGGGGTCGAGGACCGCATGGAGCTCCAACCCGAGCCCGTCGCGGCCGTTCGCCACCACCTGGCGCTCGGCGGTGTCGCTCCCGGCCAGGCCGTCGCCGCGTTCGACTTCGGCGGTGGGACCGTCGACGTCGCCGTGGTGCGGACCACCGACGACGGCCTGGAGGTCCTCGGCGCGCCCGAGGGGCTCGAGCGGCTGGGCGGCGTCGACGTCGACCAGATCGTGCTCGCCCACGTCGATGCCGTCCTGGACGGTCAGCTCCGCGAGCTCGACACGACCGATCCGGCCGTCCGCCGGGCGATCACCCAGCTCCGGCTGCGCTGCACCGCCGCCAAGGAGGCGCTGTCGGCGGAGACCGAGACCACGATCGCCGTCCAGGTGCCCGGCCTCGACACCCAGGTGCGCCTGTCGCGCGCCGAGCTGGAGTCCGCGCTGCGGCCTCGACTCGACGATGCGGTGGCCGCTCTGCACCGTGCGGCCAAGAACGCCGAGCTGGACGCCGCCGACCTCGATGCCGTCGTCCTGGTGGGCGGCTCGTCCCGCATCCCCCTGGTCGCCGAGATGATCGCCGCCGCCGCAGGCGCCCCCGTGGTGCCCGGCGCCGATCCGCAGCTGGCCATCGCCGCGGGAGCCGCCGTGTCCGGGACCGACCGCGAGGCCGGCGACACCGCCACGTCCGACGAGGACGCACCCGAGGCCGCAGCAGCGGCCGCCCCGGGCGATCGACCGACCGAACCCGGCCGCCGTGAGCGACCCGCTCCCAGCCGTCGGGACCGCCAGGCCCTTCGCCGTCTCGTGACCGGTGGGGCGATGGCCGCCTCCGCCGCCGGTGCCGCCGTCGGCGGTTACCTCGCCTACCAGCGCTGGTGGGACGGGGACGACGACGGTGAGCAGCGCATCGCCGAGGCCGATCTCGTCGCGGCGGCTGCCGACGAGCCCGAGGTCGAGCTCGACGTCGACGCCGCGGTCGAGGCGGTCAGCGGTGGCGCCGAGGCGCTCCTGGCCGAGCTCGGACCGCAACCGGCGCTCGACGCCTTCGATGACGCCGAGCTGGCTGCGCCGGCCGGCCCGGCACCCGGACCGCCGGTGGGCTCGCCCATCGGGTTCAGCGCGGCATCCGCGCCCGTCGGTCCGCCACCCGCCGCGCCAGCGGCGTCGTTCTCGGCCGCCGCGCCCGCCCCGCCACCGCAGGCACCGAGCCGGTCGCCCCGTCCGGAGCCGGCGGCGCCGACCTCCGAGCCCACCCCCGGGCCGAGGCCCGCCCCGCCCGCGACCGATCCGATCGCCGCGTCGCGGCCGACGCCGGCTCCCGCCGACGCGCCGGTCCCGCCGATCTTCAGCGATCCGGAGCTCGAGTCCGTCCGGGACCAGCTCCGCGACCGGCTGAGCGCGCTCGAGCTGCCGGAGGGGACCGACCCCGCCGACGCCGATCGCCTGCGCCGCGACCTCGAGGGGCTCCTCGACCGCTACCGCGCCGCGCCGGGTCAGTCCGTCGACGAGGCCGTCGCATCCCTGCGCTACGAGTTCGAGGACCGGATGCGCGACTTCGCCCAGGACCAGCGCATCGACGCGCTGATCGAGCAGGCGCGAGACGAGGACGAGGCCACCGAGGCCACCGAGCCCGCCGATGAGGCCACGGACGAGGCGACCGGCGAGGCCATCGAGCCCGCCGATGCGGCCACGGACGAGACGACCGATCTGGAGGCCGCGCCGCCGATCGTCGCCGACGTCTTCGACGAGCTACCCCCGGACGACCACGACGGTGCCGACGACCACGACGTCGAGGATCACCACGACCACGAGGACGACCACGACGAAGCGGACCACCACGGCCACGTGGACGACGGCGACGAAGCGGACCACCACGACCACGCAGCGGACCACCAGGACGAGGTCGAAGCCGCCGCGACCGACGACGTCTTCGACGACGTCCTCGGCACCGAAGCCGTCGAACCGCCCCTCGAGACCGATCCGCTGATCCTCACCGCACCCGGTGTCGGCGTGCCGGAACCGGCCGACGACCCGACCGAGGGGCCGGGCCGACTCACCAAGGACCTGATCCCCGAGGTCGTCGACGCCGCACCCGCGCCGGAGGACGAGATCTTCACCCCGGCGATCGTGCCGGGCGGCGAGTTCCTCGACCAGCCCGTGCCCGAGCCGGCACCCGAGCCGGTCCCGCCGGCCCCGGACGTCGACGACGACGTCCTCGACAGCCCCCTCGGCGTCTGAGCGACGCCGCACGAGACCGAGGAACGACCATGACCTCCCACCCCACCCCCGACGTCGCCGACCTCGACGTGAGCTTCGACGACGTCCTCGCACCCGAGCTCGTCCTCGACGACGCCGACCGGCTGGACCTCGACGACGCCGTCGTCGACCCGGCCGTGGTGCGCCTCGCCGACACCGAGCTCCTCGGCCCCGACGACACCCACCTGGGCATCGTCGACGTCGAGCTGCTGCCGGTGGACGCCCACGACGACCACCTCCTGCTCGACACCCTCGACGGCACCGACGCCGCCGTGACCGAGCTGGCCCTGCCCGAACACGACCCGACCGAGCCCCTCGGGCTCGACCTCGGCTTCGAGTGAGGACCGGGCCATGCACCTGCTGATCGGGAAGGCGTTGGGGAACACGCCCGACGCCCGGAACCACCGCGATTCGTACGTTCGACCCATGGCCGGACGCACCCGACTCGCCAGCACCCGAAGGAGCCGATGATGCTCGGCTGGGCCAAGGACCTCGCCGGCGACGTCGCCGGCGCCGCCTGGGACGGCGTCACGGCCGTCGCCGACACGGCGGTCGACACCGTGGGCGCCACGGCCTCGATCGTCGGATCGGGCGTCGGTGTCGTCGGCAACGCCGTCGACAGCGCCACCTTCGGTGCGGCGAGCGGCGTGCTCTCGCTGGTCGACGACACCGTCCTCGACGGGATCGACGAGCTGACCGGCGGCATCGTCGACGTCGACTTCGACGACGGCAACTTCACCGCCGGGGTCGGCATCGACGGCCTCGCCAAGGTCGATGCCGGCATCGGCGAGGACGGGCTGAGCCACTCGGTCGGCGCGCTGAACCAGGGCTACGACCTGGGCGTCGACGCCGAGGGCGTCCGCGCCTCCGCCACCGCCGGCATCAACTGGGGCCCGCTCCCCTACACCGACGCCGACATCGCCGTCGGTGCTGACGGTGACCTCCTCGTCGATCTCGAGGCGCAGGGCACCATCCCCACGCCCTACGGGCTCGTCTCCGGTTCCACCGACCTCGGTGTGATGCGGAACGACGAGGGGTTCGGGCTCACGCTCGACACCGACGGCACCCTGCGCCGACCGGACGGATCGGTGATCCGTGGCGGCGTCGAGGTCGGCTACGTCGAGACCGAGGACGGCTCGGCGCTGCAGGTCGGCCTCGAGGGGTCGTACTCGCAGCCCGGGCTGGGCACCATCGGCGGCTCGGTCGGCTACTCCCGCGTCGAGCAGGGGGACGTGGTCGTCGAGGGCTTCGAGGCCGAGGCGAACATCGACATCCTCGGCGCGAGCCTGGATGCCGGCGTCGAGATGGCTGCCGTCACCACCGAGGACGGCACCGTCCGTCAGTGGGATGCCGACGTCGACGCCTCGGCGCCGGAGCTCTCCGACCTCGGTGCCGTCGCCGGCGCTGCACTCGGCGACGCGCAGACCGGCAAGCTCCTCGGGCAGGTCGCCGAAGGACTCATCGAGGGCGAGACGCCCGGCCTCGCCGAGCTCGGCGCGGTCGCGGGGTCCGCCCTGGGTGACGCCCAGACCGGCCAGCTCCTCGGCGGGCTCGCCGACGGCCTCATCGCCGGCGACGGACCCGATGCGGTGGCCGGTGCCGACATCAGCCCACCCGCCACCGATCCGCTCGGCGCGGACGTGCTGGGCACGACGACGGCACCCGCTGCAGCCCCGGCCCAGCCGACCGCCGCACCGCCGCCCGCCGCGACCGCAACCACACCGATCGAACCGAACGGCGCACCCGTCCCCACCGAACCGGGACCGGGCGCGCTGCCCGAGATCGCCGCCGCGGCCCCGGCCGCGCCGCCGGCACCGGACGCTCCCCCGCCGGCCGAGGCGGCACCCGCCCCGGCGCCGGATGCGTTCGACCAGGCCATCGCCGACGCCGACGCCTCAGAGGCCAGCGTCGACGACCTCTTCTCCGACCTCGGCTGAGGCCGGAGCCACACACACCGACCACACACACGAAGGAACACGGACATCATGGGATTCAAGGACTTCTTCAGCGACGCCAAGGACTGGGTCGAGGAGACCGCCGACGACATCGACGACTGGGTCGACGACCAGGTCGAGGGCACGCCGCTCGCGCAGATGTGGGAGCAGGCCCAGGACTCGGCCTGGAACTACATCGAACAGGAGGTGGGCACCTCGGCCGAGGTCGCCGCCGACCTCTGGCACGACCGCACCGACGAGGCGATCCGCACCGTCGGTGGCTACGTGGAGGAGCAGGTCGAGGACACCTGGGCCGAGGACTACGTCTCCGGTGCGGGACGGGTCATCAGCGCCATCGACGGCGGCCCCGAGGCCGTCGGCAAGCTCATCAACCAGGAGATCGGCGAGCAGGCCGAGGGCACCTGGGCCCAGGGCATCTGGGGCATGGCGAGCCCGATCGCCGGTGGCCTCATCACCGGCGGTGCCGACGCCGTCGGCGGACGGCTCGAGGGCACCTGGCTGGGCGAGGCCTTCGAGGAGGTCGCGCACGTCGCGGAGGTCGTCGGCGAGGACGACGCCGACGCGACGCAGCAGTCCGGTGACGCCGAGGCCGCCGCAGCCGAAGGCGCCGCGACCGAGCAGGCACCCACGCTGGCCGACGCCGCCGCGGACCGGGGCATCGTCAACGAGATGATCCTCCGCCCGGCCGTCGAGCCGCCGACGGACCAGGGCTTCGCCGAGGCCATCGAGGGTCGCGGGATCGTCAACGAGATGATCTTCCGCCCGGCCGTCGAGCCGCCGGGCGAGGACATCTTCACCGTCGTGCGCCCCCTCGACGTGGAGCCGATCCAGGTCGAGGGCGCGGCCGGCGAGGCGATCGACCTCTCCGAGGTGTTCGAGCAGGCGGCGCCCGCCACGGCGGCCGAGGTCGCCGCCCCCGCACCGCTCGGGGACGCGATCCCCGAGGTCGCCGCCATCCCCGACGCTGCCGCAGCACCGGCCACCGAGGCCGCGATCCCCGAGGTCGCCGCCCCGGCACCGCCTGCGGAGGCCGCCATCCCCGAGGTCGCCGCCCCCGCGGCCGTCGTCGCGGAGCAGCCGGCCGTCGAGGCACCACCGGCTCCGGAGCCGACCACCTTCGAGGCGTCGGTCGCCGCCGCCGACCAGGCCGAGACCGCGGTGGACGACATGTTCACCGACCTGGGCTGAGAGGAGGACCGGACATGACCGCCACGGCGACCCCCACCCCTGCGCCGACGGCCGCCGAGGCGGTCGGCACCAGCGCCGGCCAACTGGCCCAGCTGCTCACCCACCTCGGACGAACCGACCTGGTCGACCGCGTCACCGCCGCCGGAGCCCGGCTGCGGCGACCGGCGACCGTGGTCGCCGTCGTCGGCGAGTTCAAGCAGGGCAAGAGCTCGCTGGTCAACGGCCTCCTCGGCCAGGCCGTGTGCCCGGTCGACGACGACCTGGCCACCTCGGCCATCACCCTCATCCGCCACGGCGAGGAGCCGGCGGCGGTGGTCCGCCGTCGGGTCGACGGTGAGGCCACCGCCGTGCGGATCCCGGTCGACGAGCTCGTCGAGTGGGTGTCCGAGGCGGGCAACCCCGGCAACGAGCGGGGCGTCGAGCGGGTCGAGATCGTGACCCCCAGCTCGATCCTCGCCAACGGGCTGGTCATCGTGGACACCCCCGGCATGGGTGGCCTCGGCGCCGGCCACGCCGCGTCGACGATGGCCTTCCTGCCCTACGCCGACGGGCTGATCCTCGCCTCGGACGCCTCGGCCGAGCTGAGCGGACCGGAGATCGACCTCCTCCGCAACGCCGTCGAGCTGTGCCCGACGGTGCTCTTCGCCCAGACCAAGATCGACCTCTACCCGGACTGGCAGCGCATCGTCGACCTCAACCGGGGCCACCTGGAGCGGGCCGGCGTCCGCGTCCCGACCGTCGCGGTCTCCAGCCACCTCCGGAGCGCGGCGCTGGCCCGCAAGGACCGGTCGCTCAACGACGCCAGCCGCTTCCCCGAGCTCATCGGCGATCTCGGCGGCCGGGTCATCGAGCCGGCCAAGGCGGCGGCGACGAGCCGCTCCGCTGCCGACCTCCGTGCCGTCGCCACGCTCGTCGGGACCGGTCTGCGGGAGCAGGCCGCCGTCGCCGACGACCCCGAGGCGCTCCAGGCGCTGATCGCGAAGATCGAAGCGGCCAACGCCCGGCTCGAGCACCTCCGCGGACCGGGCGCCCGGTGGGCCGTCCTCGTCAACGATCGCATCGCCGACCTGACGACGCAGTCCACCCACCAGCTCCGCGTCGGGCTCCGGGAGATCTCCCGCGAGATGGACGAGCACATCGAGACCCTCAGCAGCGGCAGCCAGTGGGACGAGCTGGCCCGCCGACTCCAGACCGACGTCGCCGACACCGTCGCCCGCGTCTTCGCGACCGTCGAGGACGGCCGCCGCTCGATCCGGGCCCAGGCCGTCGAGCTCCTCCAGGAGGAAGACCTCTCACTCGGCTCGGGTCGCCTCGGCCGCGGCGACGGCGTCGACCTCGACGCCATGTGGCGCGACCGGTCGATCGACGGCGACGAGTCCGGCGCCAAGGCGGGCTTCCGCACCGCCCTGACCGGTGCCCGCGGCGCCCAGGGCGGCGTGCTGATGTTCGGCATGATGGGCAACTTCCTGCCCGGCGCCGTCGCCGCGTTCATGGCCACCAACCCGGTGCTGCTCGGCGCCGGTGCGCTCTTCGGCGGCTTCCAGCTGATGGAGGACCGCAAGCGGAAGGTCACGCTCCGCCGACAGAACGCCCGCCAGCAGGTGCGCCAGTTCATCGACGACGTGCAGCTCGAGGTCGGCAACGAGGTGACCGCGCTGGTCCGCGACATCCACCGCGACCTGCGCGACGACCTCACCGAACGACTCGCCGACCTGCAGCGCACCTACACCGCGGCCGCCCAGGAGGCTCAGGCGCAGGCCAAGCGCACGCAGGAGGAGGCGGTCGCCGCCCGCGGCCGCCTCGACCAGCAACTCGCCGCGCTCGACACCATCGTCGAGCGCCTCGACCAGATCGGAACGACGTCATGAGCACCGGAACGATGCAGCTCGCCGAGCGGGTGCTCGTTCTCGCGACCGCCCTCCAGCGCGAGCTCGACGGGACCGCCCACCGCGGCGCAGCCGACCGGATCGTCGAGCGGCTGTCCGGACCGCTGCGGGTCGCCATCGCCGGCCGGGTCAAGGCCGGCAAGTCGACCCTGCTCAACGCCCTCGTCGGGGAGCGCCTCGCGCCGACCGACGCGGGCGAGTGCACCCGCCTCGTCAGCTGGTACCGCCACGGTCCCAGCTACGAGGTGGCGGCGCAGCTCCGGTCGGGCGTGCGGCGCAACCTGCCGTTCACCCGCGCCGACGGCGAGCTGGCCATCGAGCTGGGCGGCGTCGCCGAGCGCGACGTCGCCTCGCTCGACATCCGCTGGCCGAGCGCCGCCCTCCAGGACGTGACGCTCATCGACACCCCCGGTCTGGCCTCGGTCAACGACGAGAACTCCCGCCGCACCCGCGACTTCCTCGAGCACGACGAGGCCGCACCGACCGACGCCGATGCCGTCATCTACCTGATGCGGCACCTGCACCGGTCCGACGTCGCCTTCCTCGACGCCTTCATGGACCGCTCGGTCACGGCGGCGTCGCCGGTCAACGCCGTCGCCGTGCTCTCCCGCGCCGACGAGATCGGTGCCGGCCGCCCCGACGCGATGGTCTCGTCGCGCCGGATCGCCGACCGCTACCGCAACGACCCTGCGGTGACCCGTCTCGTCGCCGACGTCGTGCCGGTCACCGGCCTGCTCGCCGAGACGGGGCTGACCCTGGTCGAGAGCGAGGCGGCGGCGCTCCGCATCCTCGCCTCGACGCCCGACGACGTGCTCGACCGCATGCTCCTGTCCGCCGACGAGCTGTGCGACCTGCACGCCAGCGACCTCACGGTCGACCTCCGGCGCCAGCTCCTCGGCCGGCTCGGCATGTTCGGCATCCGCGTGGCCATCCACGAGATCCGCCAGGGGGCCACGACCGCGGCACAGCTCGGTCCCCGCCTGGTCGAGCACTCCGGTCTCGCCGATCTTCGCCGGGTGATCGCAGAGCACTTCCTCCCCCGCGCCCGGGTGCTCCAGGCCCGGTCCGCGATCGCGGCGGTGCGCAGCCTGAGCCGGACGGTCGCCCGCGACGAGCCGCACCTCGCGGCCCGCATCGATCGCGACGCCGAGCAGCTGGAGGCCGGCGCCGTCGAGTTCGGCCAGATCCGGGCCGCCCACCTCGTGGCGAGCGGTCTGGTGCAGGTGGACGAGCGCGAGCGGCTCGACCTGCAGCGGCTGCTGCTCGCCGGCCCCACCCCCAAGGCACTGGGGCTCGACGCCTCCGTCGGATCCGACACGCTGCGCGCCGCGGCGCTCGACACGGTGGAGCGGTGGCGGGCGCGAGCCCAGGACCCGTTCGCCGATCCCCGCCTGATCGAGGTCGCAGAGACGGCGGCCCGGATCGGCGAGTCCCTCTACGCCGCCGCCAGCTGACCGACGGGCTGCGGCTCAGTCCGGTGTGATGCGCACGACGAGGCGGCTGATCCGTCCGTCGCGGAACTCGTACTCGTCGAGACCGCGCACCGGGCGCGGGAAGGCAGGCGAACGGCACTCCCACGTCGAGGTGGCCCGATCGCCGTCGACGACGACCGACTCGACGTCGAGCTCCATGTCGGGCGGTGGCGCCGCCCACCCGGAACGCAGGCGGTCCCGGATCGCAGCGCGACCGAGCGCCGGTTCCGGCGATCCGCTGAAGGGCTCGACGTACTCGGCGTCGTCGGTGAACAGCGACAGCATGTCGTCCTCCGCCGCCGCGCCGACCCGCATGGCGGCGAAGTAGCGCTCGACGAGTCGGCCGTTCGTCGTCTCGGGGTCGGCGCTCATCGTGCTGCTACGTTCCGGTCGTGGTTCCCGATGCCGTGCGCGAGGCCGTCGACGGGCTGCTGACCTCGGTCGACGAGCATCCCCGTCAGCTTCCCATCGACGAGATCGTCGCGCTGCGCGAGACGGGCTACGACGTCTCGGTCGACCGGAGCGACACCGCCGCCGTCGTCTACGTGCGGCCGCGGCCGGGCGAGCAGCTCACCGGCCTCACCCCGCGGGAGCGGGAGGTCGCGCTCCTCGCGGCCGCCGGCTACTCCAACCAGCAGATCGCGGTCGCGCTGTTCATCTCCCTCGCCACGGTCAAGGACCACATGCACTCCATCCTCGCCAAGGCCAGACTGCGGTCGAGGGCTCAGCTGATCGCGGCCTGGTACGGCGGCCTCGACGAGCCCGACCACTAGAGGCCGGTGCTCCACCGGGGGTCGGCCATGGCCACGGTCGGTTCGCCGGCGAGCAGCGGCATGGCGGCCTGCAGGTACTCGGCGAACCACTCGGACTGGGCGTTCGCTCCCATCGCCGCCTCGTCGCGGTAGATCTCGAAGAGGTGGAACCGGTCGGGGTCCTGCCGGTCGGCGCACCACACGACCACCTCCTGGGCCTCGTTGGCCTCGGCCCGGGGCGCCAGGTGCTCCCGGTAGAGCTCGTAGAGCTCGTCCCGCTTCCCCGGTACCGCCGTCGAGGTGATGATCATCGCCACGTCGCCCATCGTCCGCTCCTCGCTCGTCGAGGGCTCCACGGTCGCGAGCGCCGATGCCGGGCACCATCCATCGAAGGTCGGGTTCCGCTGCGAGACTGCCGACATGGGGGAACACATCAGCGGCAAGGTCATCGTGGTCACGGGAGCGGCGAGCGGCTTCGGCCGCCTGCTCACGGCGAAGCTCAGCGCGGCGGGCGCGTCGGTCGTCGCCACCGACGTGGCGGAGGAGGCGCTGCTCGAGAGCGTCGACGAGGCGACATCGGCGGGCGGGACGGCGAGCGCGCACGTGGCCGACGTGACGGACCTCGCCGCGATGCGGTCCGTCGTGGCGACGGCGGTCGAGCGATTCGGCGCCGTCGACGTGATCATCAACAACGCCGGCGTGATGCCGCTCGCGTTCTACGCCGACCACGCCCGCGCCGCCGAGGCGTGGGACCGCTGCATCGACGTCAACCTCAAGGGCGTCCTCAACGGGATCATCGCCGCGCACGATCAGATGATCGAGCAGGGCCGGGGTCACGTCGTGAACCTCTCATCGATCTACGGCAACCACCCGGTCGCCGGCGCTGCCGTGTACGGCGCGACCAAGGCGGCCGTGAGCTTCCTGTCCGACGCCCTGCGGGTCGAGTCCCAGGGCCGCATCAAGGTCACGACGATCCGGCCCACCGGTGTGCCCGGCACCGGGCTCGGCGAGGGCATCGTCAACCCCGAGGCGATCGGCGGCATCCTCGGCACCGCCCTGCCCGAGTACATGGGCCAGGTCATGGCCGTGGCCGCCGGCGAGGGCGCTCCCGAGCAGGTCGACCCCGACCGCATCGAGTACCTCGTGCTCGATCCCGAGCTGCTCGCCGACCAGATCGTCCACACGATCGACCAGCCGTGGGGCGTGTCGATCAGCGACGTCACCGTCCGGGCGTCGGGCGACCGCTACCTCCTCTGATCGGAGCGGGAAGCCGCCGGGCCCCGGTGGCGTTGCCGAGGACATGGCCTACAACAGCGCACCCGAGGGCTGGTGGCGGGAGTTCGTCTCGGCCCTGCCCGCCCGGACCGCCAAGCTGGCGATCGTCCGCAAGGACGGCTCGCCGCACGTCGCGCCGGTCTGGGTCGACCTCGACGGCGACGACGTCGTCTTCATGACCAGCGCCGACACGATCAAGGGCAAGGCGATCCTGCGCGATCCGCGGGTGTCGCTGTGCTTCGACGACGAGGAGCCGCCGTTCTCCTTCGTCACGATCGCCGGCACCGCCACCACCTCGACCGATCCCGACGAGCTCCTCGAGTGGGGGACCCGCATCGGGGGCCGGTACATGGGCGCCGACGAGGCCGAGCGCTACGGGCGCCGCAACGCCGTGCCGCCCGAGATGGTGGTCCGCGTCACCCCGACCAAGGTCGTGGCGAAGGTCGACGTCGCCTCCTAGCGCCGTCTGGCCGCTGGGACCGTCGCAGCCCAGCGGTCAGAGGTGGTGGAAGGGCTCGGGCTCCGGTGGAAGCACCGTGCTCATGACGCAGAACTCGTTGCCGTCGGGGTCGGCCATCACGGTCCACGACCCATCGGAGGCGTAGCGGTCGAGGCGGGTCGCACCGAGCGCTTCGAGCCGGGCGACCTCCTCGTCGCGGGTCGAGCCCTGCACCGGGCAGACATCGAAGTGCAGACGGTTCTTGTGCAACTTGGTGTCCTGGGACGCGAGCAAGACCATGGTCGGCGCCGCGGGGTCGCCGGCGATCGCGACCCCGGTCTCGTCCTCCGCGGTGATGCGGTAGCCGAGCGCAGCGCTCCAGAACTCTGCGACCAGCCGAGGTCGCCGGGAGTCGATCACGATGTCGCCGATCCTCAACATGAGTGGTCTCCTCGACATCGCCCGGGACGTCACGGCGAGCTGATCACACGACCCCGGCAGCCCGTTCTGCGGCGGCGACGGTGTTGGCCATCAGCAGCGCCCGGGTCATGGGCCCGACACCGCCGATGCGGGGCGACAACCACCCGGCCACCTCGGCGACCTCGTCGGCGACGTCGGAGATCAGCTTCTTTCCCTGGAAGCTGACGCCGGCGGCGACCACGGCCGCACCCGGCTTGACCATGTCGGCGGTGATCATGCCGGGCGAACCGGCCGCTGCGACGAGGATGTCCGCCTGGCGGGTCAGCCGGCCGATGTCGGGCACGCCGGTGTGGACGACGGTCACCGCGGCGTTGGCGTTGGGCCGCTTGAGCGAGAGCAGGTTGGCCAGCGGGCGACCGATGGTGAGGCCTCGCCCGACGATCACGACGTGCTGACCTGCGATCGGCACGTCGAAGCGCTCGAGCAGCATCTGGATGCCCGAGGGCGTGCAGGCGACCGGCGCGTCGACCCCCTGCACGAGGCGGCCGAGGTTCACGGGGTGGAGTCCGTCCGCGTCCTTCTCCGGGAGAACCCGCATCAGCGCGGCCTCGTAGTCGAGGCCGGCCGGGAACGGGTACTGGATGATGTAGGCGTGCACCGCCGGGTCGGCGTTGAAGTCGTCGACGACGGCCTCGATCTCGGCCTGCGCGGCGTCGGCGCCGAGGACCGCCTCCCGGGAGTGCATGCCGAGCGCCTCGGAGTCCCGGTGCTTCATCGCGACGTAGTTGTGCGACGGGCCGTCGTCGCCGACGAGGATCGTGCCGAGTCCGGGCACGACGTCGCGTTCGGCGAGGACGGCGATGCGGGTGGAGAGATCGTCGCGGACCTCTGCGGCGAGCAGCTCTCCGTCGAGGGTGATGGCGGTCATGGCCGCCAGCATCGCACGACGGCCTTCGGACACGGACGAGGGTTCTGCGGCCTCCGCCTTTAGGCTGTTCGTTCACGAGTTCCGGCCACGAGGGTCGGTCTCTCATCGAAAGAGTGTGATCACGTGCAAGGCACCGTGAAGTTCTTCAACAACGAGAAGGGCTACGGCTTCATCTCCCGCGAGGACGGCGACGACGTGTTCGTCCACTTCTCCAACATCGCCGGGACCGGCTACAAGTCCCTCGACGAGGGCCAGGTCGTCGAGTTCGACATCGCCCCCGGCCGCAAGGGTGACGAGGCCCAGAACGTGCGGGCCATCTGATCCCACGTCGTTTCGCTCCGACGCCCGCCGATCCCACCGGGTCGGCGGGCGTCGTGCGTTTTCAGTCCTGCGCGGAGACGAGGAACCGGTCCGCGATCTCGTCGATGACCTCGGGCGGGTCGTTCCAGACCGGGTCGTCGGGTCGGAGGTCGTGGAACACGAGGTCGGTGAACCCGAGCGCGGCGTACCGCTCGACGAACTCGGTGAACGCCTCGATGCTCGCGAGCGGGCGCTCCCGGGTGTTGCCCACGAGGTAGATCCGATCGAGCTCGGCCGGGTCCCGCCCCAGCTCGGCGCAGCGCTCCTCGATCGTGGCCAGCTGCGTCCGCACCGTCCGCTCGGTCTGGGCGCCGTCGTGGTCGTGCGAGGCGGTCGACCCGTAGGTGATCCACGCGTCGGCGACCTCCGCGGTGAGCCGCAGCCCGCGGCGACCTCCGGCCGCCAGGGCGATCGGAACCGACGGCTGCTGGACGCATCCCGGCAGGACCCGGCCGTCCTCGACGGTGAACCACTCGCCCGCATGATCCCGCACCTCGCCCCGCAACAACCCGGCGAGCAAGGGCGCGTACTCCTCCAGCCGAGCCAGCCGTTGTGCCGGGGACAGCGGCTCCTGGCCCAGCACGCCGGCGTCGTAGCCGGTGCCACCGGCACCGAGTCCGACGGTGAGACGCCCCTCGGAGATGTGGTCGATCGTCATCGCGTCCTTGGCCAGCACCAGCGGGTGCCGGAGGTTCGGGTTGGCCACCATCGTGCCGAGCCGGATGCGGCTGGTCGCCGCAGCCAGTCCGGTCAGCCACGGGAAGGTCGCGTGCCAGGGCCGGTCGTGATAGCGGCGCCAGGACAGGTGGTCGTAGACCCAGAGGTGGTCGAAGCCCTGGGCCTCGAGCCGCTGCGCCCGGGCCACCGACTCCGGCCACGGGTCGGTCGGCAGCAGCAGGACGCCGAGGCGGAGACCGAGCCCGGTCACGAGCCGCGGAAGTCGGGCGGCCGGCGTTCGGCCATGGCGCGGGTGCCCTCGGCGAAGTCGTCGGTGCGGCGCAGACGGGCCTGCTCGGCGGCCTCGTGCGCCGTAGCGGCCTCGACCCGGTCGGCGAGGTCGCCCCGCAGTGTGGTGCGGATCGACCGGACCGCCAGCGGCGCCGACCCGGCGATCTCCGCCGCCAGCGCGTGCGCCGCCGACCGCAGGTCGGCGAGCGGCGCGAGCCGTTCGGCGAGACCCAGCGTCACCGCCTCGTCGCCCTTGACCCGGCGGCCGGTGTAGAGGAGCTCGGCCGCGGCCTGCTCGCCGACGAGGCGGGGCAAGGTGACGCTGAGGCCGAAGCCCTGGTGGAACCCGAGGCGGGCGAAGTTCGCGCTGAACCGGGCCTCGGGTGCGGCGATGCGGAAGTCGGCGGACAGCGCCAGGCCGAGTCCCCCGCCGATCGCCGCGCCCTGGACCGCAGCGACGACCGGCGTCTCGGTGCGGAAGATGCGGACCGCTGCGGCGTAGAGCTCCTCGGTCGTCCACCCCTCGCCGTCCCGGTTCGCGAAGTCGGCGCCGGCGCAGAAGTGCTTGCCCTCGGCGCACAGGACCGCCGCCCGGCAGGCGGGGTCGCCGTCGAGGCGCTCCAAGGCCTCGACGATGCCGAGGATCAGCTCCATCGAGAAGAAGTTGTTCGGCGGCCGTCGCAGCTCGATCGTGGCCACGTGGTCGTCGGCGAGTCTGACCTCGACGGCGTCGGTCATCGCGTTCCCTCCCGTCCTTCGGCGTGCGCCGAGCGGTGGACCTCACCGAAGGGGCGGCCCCGGTCGGGAGCCGGTTCCTTCGGGAGCCCGAGCACGTGCTCGCCGAGGATGTTGCGCTGGATCTCGTCGGTCCCGCCGGCGATCGACTGCGCCGGCGTGGAGACCAGCACCTCGGCGACGGTCGCATCGTGGACGGCGTCGCCATCGGTCAGCAGCCCACGAGCGCCGCTGATCCGGCCGTGCACGTGGTTCGCCCGCCGGGCGACCTCCGACAGCGACAGCTTGCCGATCGACCCCTCAGAGCCGGGTGGGCGGCCGAGCTCACGAGCGGCCTTGGCCCGCCCGGCGGTCCACTCCGCGGCGCGGTGGAAGCCGAGCAGATCGGCGATCCCGTCGCGCAACACCGCGTCCTCGCGGGCCGAGGTCGCCTGCGCCCGCTCGACGACGAGGTCGGTCCGACCCATCCGCTGCGGATACCACTCGTAGGTCCGGAGGTACTCCGCCGCCTCGGCCCGCGCCTCGTCGACGACCCGGCCGGTCGCGTCCGGGGCGAAGTACACGTCGCGGCGCGTCGCGAACGAGCGCTCGTGGGCGAGCGTGCCCCGGGCCACCCGCCAACCGTCCCCGACCGCGCCCACGACGTTGGCGTGCGGCACGCGGGCGCCGGTCAGGAACACCTCGTTGAAGGAGCTGCGCCGGTTCATCTGCAGGATCGGGCGGGCCTCGACCCCGGGCTGGCGCATGTCGAGCAGGAAGTAGGTGATGCCGGCGTGCTTCGGCACGTCCCAGTCGGTCCGGGCGACGAGGATGGCCATGTCGGCGTGATCGGCGCTCGTGTTCCACACCTTCTGGCCGTCGACGACCCAGTCGTCGCCGTCGCGCACCGCCGTCGCCGTGAGCCCGGCGAGATCGGAACCGGCACCCGGCTCGCTGAACAGCTGGCACCAGGTGAGCTCACCGGTGATCGTGCGCCGGAGGTAGCGGTCCTTCAGCTGGTCGGACGCGTGGTCGTACATCGTCGGGGCCGCGAGCCCCATCCCACCACCGAGCGGGACGGCGACACCGCCGGCCTGGCGGATGGTCCGATGGGCGACCCGATCGGTCCACGCCGGCAACCCCCGGCCGAACCAGCGGTGGCTCCACGACGGCACCGCCCAGCCCGAGTCGACCAGGCGCTCGCGCCACTCGAGCAACGGCAGGTCCGGATCCCAGGCCCCGCGGAACCACTCCAGCACCTCCTCGGCCAGCTCGTCCTCGGTCACCCGCTCACCTCCACGGCTCACACGATGTCGACGTCGACGTCATCGGGCACCATCGGGTCAGCGCTCGACGGCCGGCTCGACGGGCGACCGGGCGCCCGCAGGTAGAACGCCTCGGTCAGCCACTCCCGCACCTCATCGTCGATGTCGTCGGCCGAGCTGACGTTGAGCACGTGGTGGTAGCGACCGTGGTGCTCGACGACCTTGCGACTGATGCGCGACGACGTGACCTCGTGGCCGAGGGAGAAGCTGAGCGCAGCCCACTTCTTCATGCTCCGAATGGCGCAGAACACCGGGCCGTGCTTGAACTGCACGAGCCGCTCCAACGGGTCGACGATCAGCTCGCCGTCGAGGGTGCTGAGGTGACCGTGGACCGCCTCGAAGACCGGTTCGAGCCAGGGTCCGCCGCCGGCGAAGAAGTCCTCCAGCGAGACGCCCGGAGCGCACATGTGGCCCTGACCCCTGGAGCCGAACTCCCGGCCGCACTCCTCGCAGGTCCACGTCGCCACACCCCGACCGTAGTCATGCGCCGATCGGCCCGGGAGCTGCACACGAGACGTGGCAGGGTGGGACGGTGAGCTCCGACGACGAGACCGAGACGATCGAGGAGCTGCGGAGGTCGTTCTTCTACGGCAGCCGCAGCAACCTGAACGTGAAGTTCCTGAAGGACCTCGACGACGCCCAGTTCGGCTCGTTCGTCGAGGAGCTGCTCGGAGCGGTCTCGTCGACCATCGACGACGGCGACCCGACCGACGTGATCGACACGGTCTACCGCTGGCAGGTGCAGGCCTATGCCGGGCATCTCGGTGATCCGGCCGACTTCCCCCACCGTCACGACGACACGCCGATCGCGACGCTCGACCGACCGCTGTCGGAGGCGCGGGTGGCGCTCGTGACCTCGAGCGGTCACTTCGTCGAGGGCGACGACCCGGAGCCCTTCGGTGAGCCGGCGATGAGCCAGGCCGAGGCGGAGGCCCGCATCGGCGAGTTCCTCCGCGAGGCGCCCTCGCTGTCGGCCATCCCGATCGACACCCCGGCCGAGCGGCTGCGGGTCCGTCACGGCGGCTACCCGGTCGCCTCGGTCGCCGACGACCATCAGGTGGCGCTCCCGCTGGGGCACCTGCGCGACCTCGCCGCCGACGGGGTCATCGGCGAGGTGTCGGGCACCGCCTACTCGTTCGTGGGCGCGACCTCACAGGTCCGGCTGCGCCGTGACGTCGGCCCGGCCTGGGCCGAGCGCCTGCGCGACGACGAGGTCGACGCCGTCCTGCTCGTGCCGGTGTGACCGGTGTGCCACGTGTCCGTGGGACACGTCCAGCGGGCCATCGAGTCCATCGAGATCCCGACCGTCGGGGTGTACGTGCGCAGCTTCGGCCACATCCCCGACCTCATGGGGGTGGCCCGTGCGGTGATCACCCGGCACCCGATGGGCCGCCCGCTGGGCGCACCCGGTGACGCCGAGCGCCAGCGGGAGGTCGTCACCGCAGCGCTGTCGCTGCTGCCCTCGGCCGAGCAGACCATCGAGGAGCTGCCCGCGCCGTGGCGGCCGACGCCGCGCTGAACCGGCGGCTCAGATCGAAGCGGCCAGCCGGTGCACCGAGGCCACGTACGGCGGTCCGGCCATGAGGATCACCCGGTCGACGCCGATCTCCTCGTAGCGGGACGAGCCGGTCGAGCCAGGACTGGCCGACGTCGTCACGATCAGCTCCCCCGGGTCGCGGCCGGAGGCGGCCCTCGCCTCCCGGGCGACGTCGACCAGCTGGCCCAGCCGCGGGCCGCCCGGTGCGTTGATCCCGTCGCCGAGGCGTCCGGCCAGCTCGGCCATCTTCGGCCCGAACCCGCCGACGATCACCGGCGGCACGGGGTCGGGCGCGAGGTAGCCGCTCACGCCGCCGACGGTGCCGGACCACACCGCCCGCAGCCTCCCGATCGCCTCCTCCACGCTCCTGCGACGTACCGCGTCGCCGGGCACGGGGCGGCCGAGCCCGAGCTGCTCCGCGGCGTACGGGGTGCCGTTGCCACCGCCGGCGCCGATGCCGAGCAGCAACCGGCCGCCGCTGACCTCCTGGAAGGTCGCCGCCGCGACGGCCAGCGTGGCCGAATCGCGGTTGGCGGCGTTGAGCACGAGCGAGCCGACCTCGATGCGCGGCACCGTGGCGGCGATCGCGGTCATGGCCGTCCAGCACTCGAGCACGTGCGGCGCCCGATGGACCGAGCCGGCGAGGTGGTCGTAGAGCCAGACCCCGGCGAACCCCTCGGCCTCGGCGAGCGAAGCGGCCTCGCCGAGATCGTCCCAGCGGCCACCGAACGGATCGAAGAGCACGTCGATGCGCACGTCGCCCCCTACGCCGCCACGCCGGCGGCGTCGTGCTCGAAGCGGCCGCCGGCCACCGTGGCCAGCACCTCGGTCTCGGCGATGCCGTCCCGGTCGATCGCCGTGAGGTCGTGGTCGAGCACGACGAGGTCGGCCAGCTTGCCGACCTCGACGGTCCCCTTGCGGTGCTCGTCGAAGGCGGCGACCGCCGAGCCGACCGTGTACGCCCGGATCGCCTCGGTCACGGTGAGCGCCTCGTGCCGGTTGAACGGCCGACCCGACGCGGTCGTCTGGTTGACGAGGTCGTGGATGCCGAGCAGCGGAGCGCCCTGCACCACCGGCCGGTCGGAGCTGCCCGGCAACGGGATGCCGGCCTCGAGGAACGATCGCTGGCGGTAGCAGTCCGGCGCCCGGTGCGGACCGATCGCGTCGAGCATGCCGTCACCGATCTCGGAGATGAACCGGGCCTGGGGCACCGGGATGACACCGAGCCGGGCGATGCGCTCGACGTCGCCGGGGCGACAGACGCCGCAATGTTCGATGCGATGCCGGTGATCGTCGCGGGGATGCTCGGTCAGCGCTCGCTCGTACGCGTCGAGCACCGACGACACGGCCCGGTCACCGATGGCGTGCGTCGCCACCTGCCAGCCCGAGCGATGTGCGGCGACGATCAGCCGGTGGAGGCGCTCCTCGTGCATCTGGAAGTAGCCGCGGTTGCCGGGCTCGCCCTCGAAGTCGTCGAACATCGCCGCGGTCCGACCCATGAGCGACCCGTCGGCGAAGATCTTCGTGGGACCGAAGCGGAGCCAGTCGTCGCCGAAGCCGGAGTGCATCCCGAGGTCGAGCGCGAACGGCTCGTCGTCGTCCTCGTGATGATCGCCGCCGTGGAGCGCGTCGACCGACGCCATCATCGTGACGCGCACGCGGAGGCGACCCTCGCGCCGGGCCCGCTGGTAGGCAGCGAGCTCCATCGGCTCGGCGGTGCCGAGGATCCCGCCGACGCCGGCCTCCTGACAGCTGGTGATGCCCTCCGACAGGTAGCGGTCGCTCGCCGCACCGAGGTTGGCGACCATGTCGGCGACGGCGCGCGGGTGCAGCAACGTCCGCACGAGCTGCTGGGCCTGCTCCTCCAGCAGGCCGTTCGGTCGACCGTCCTCGTCGACGGCGACCACGCCGCCTTCGGGGACCTCGACCTCGCCGACCCGGGCGAGGCGCATCGCCGCCGAGTTGAGGGTCGCGAAGTGCCCGGACGTGTGGTTGAGGAGCACCGGATGATCGCCGCTGACCCGGTCGAGCTCGTGGCAGGTCGGATGGCGCCGTTCGGCGAGCTTGTTGTGGTCGTAGCCGGCCCCGATGACCCAGGCCCCCGGCGGCAGCTCCTCGGCGCGGGCGCCGATGGCGGCCACCAGCTCCTCGATCGAGCGCACCGCGCCGGCGTGGAGCGGCACCTCGTTCAGCGTGGCCCCGAAGGCCTGCATGTGGTTGTGGGCATCGTTGAACCCGGGGACGACGAAGCGACCGTCGAGGTCGATCGTCCGGGCCGCCTCGTGCCCGGCGAGCCCGCCCCGGTCCGCGACGGCCACGATCTGCTCGCCGATGACGCCGATCGACCCGGCCCGAGGCCGGGCCGGGTCGAGGGTGAGGATCTCGGCGTTGTCGAGGACCAGGTCGAAGCGCACGCCCCGACGCTACGCGGGCCCGAGCGACCCTGCCCCGTGGCACCCGATCTCAGCTCCGAGCGAGAGCACCCACCGGGACTCCCGCGCTCGGGAAGCGCCGTTCCCGGACGGTGGTCCGGAGCGGTGGTGAGTGTTCTGAGCGCGCGTTGTCGAGCGGCTGGCTACCAGTCGGCATCCCGGTCGAGTTCGACGCTCAAGAGGACGACGGATCCGTCGCTGACCAGCTGAGCGATGACGACGATCCTCGGAATCAGCGTCCCGGTCGCGATGACCATCCGGTAGTCCGGCCGACCAGGAACGACCTCACGCTGGTCCTGGAAGCGGAGCGCCAGACGCTCCTCGATCGCGGGCAGCTCGAAACGGAGGAAGTCGAGCCGTGACGGCTCACCGTTGGACCCGCGCTCGGCGGGGAGCAGGACGTCGAGTCGTTCGAGGAAGCCAGGAGCGACTCGAACGGGCCGACGTTCGGTCAAGGCTCCGAGGTCGCTGCCTCGGTGGCCGCGATGTGGTCGCGGACGAAGGCCCGTGCTCGCTCGAGCAGCTCCTCGGGGACCTCTGCAGGATCATCGACGAAACCTGCTGCGACGATCGAGTTGCGCTCCTCGGGGCTCAGACGCTCCAGCTCTTCGGCACTCCACAGCTTGCGACCGGGCATGGGCTCATCGTACCTCCCGCCTGTGACACGCTCTCGGCCCGCAGCGCCCCGGAACACCGCCCGGTTCGCCCAGACCACCCGACCCGACAGTCGAGCGGCAAGAACGAGCACTTCTCTCTGGTTCCGAGCGCACCGCCAGCGACGCGCTCAACCGGCAAGGGACGTCGCCCGCCTCTCAGATGCCCCAGAGTGCCTGGATCCGTTCACGGAGCTCGGTCTTGGTCTGGCCGTCGTTCTCCACTCGGAGCTCCACTGTCCGGGAGCGGCCGGGACTCCTGGGCTGACAACCTGGTCCACGACCCACCTGCAGTGGCCTTCACGCCTCCGACTGACGGCCCCGCTTCGCTCGGTCGGCCCGAACTCGGCAACGACGAGCACTTCGCTCCGGATCCGAGCGCAGAGCCGGCGATCCCGAGCAACACAGCCGAGCACTGCGCCCCGCTCGTCGAAGCACAGCTCGAAGACCGCACCCGCCCGACCCACAGCCTCGGTCCGTGATGTTTGGCTGAGGCTCGAACCCGTGGCACCACCTCGCGTGCAGCGGGGAGACCGAGGCTCGGTCGGTCTGTTCAGCGGCGACGGATCAGCGAGACGACCCGCGACGGCTTCCGGAGCAGACCGATCGCCGCGGCCACCCGCAGCGCCGGCTCGATGGGATGTGGGAGCTCGGAGATCCCGCCGTGGACCCGGGTGGCGAACAGCGTGCCGACGTCGAGCCGGTGGTCGACGTCGAGTCGGTCGTGCAGGACGAGCAACCCGTTGAGGTGGGCGGTGAGGTCCGGGGCGAAGGTCTCGACGTCGAACGCGGCGGCACCGTCGAAGGCCAGGTCGAACACCGGGTGCTGCAAGGACTCGGTGCGGGAGATGCCGGCGGTGCCGGCGGACACCCGAACCGGATCGGGTCCGGTCGCCCACACCTCGGCGGCCATGAGCTTCCCGAGGTACTGGGCGGCCTGGTAACTGGCGCCCTGGATCGACACGACAGCCCGGTTGACGGCCGGACCGCCGGCCTCGACGTGGCCTGGCCCATCGCCCAGGGCGCGGACGCGCTCGAGCGCAGCCTGCCAGCGGGGCCGCTGCGAACGACGTCGATGCTCGCCGGCCACCTCCTCGGGGGACAGCACACCGCAGGTCGTGGGGGACACGAGCATCGCCACGCTGCGCACCAACGCCCGGTCGAGCCCGTCCACGACACCGTTCATGGCAGCGGTGAGCCGCCACTCCCGGGCCCGACCACCCGCGTAGGCGTAGAGGCCGAGGTCGACCGGGTTCCCGTCGGCGAAGCGCTCGATGGTCGCCAGCACGCGCTCCGGTGCCTCCAGCAGATCTGCACCGCCAGGTATCCACGTCAAGCGGCCCGAGAGCCGGCGGTCGCCGAGCAGATCGGACGACGGATCGGTCACGTCGATCCAGAGCACGTCGGCACCCCCGGCGAGCCACAGGCGAGTCGGGGCGAGCTCGGCACCGGCGCCGAGCACGACGATGCGCTCACCTCCGAGGTCGAGGCCCTCCGAGCCGGCTCGCTCCACCAGCCACGCGATGGCGTCGGCGACCTGCGTCGTCGCCGACCCCCGCCCCACGAGCGTGCGGACGGCGGCGATCAGGTCACCCCCCGACATCACGTCACCGTCGATGGGCACCGACGGGCGGAGCCGCCCGTCCCCTGGCAGCTCCTCGGTGGTCGTGTCGAACGGCGCGGCAGGGACCGCCAGGTGCTGGCCCAACGGGCACTCGCCCGCGTCGTCGGACCACACGACGGCCGACGACGCCGCCGCCACCAGCGCCTCGGCGATCTCACGGCGACGGTCACTGGCCACCCGAGCGGCCTCGAAGCGGGGGAGCGCGTCCGGGTACGAACGCCGGAACCGGTCAGCTCCGCCGAGGTCGACCGACCCCAGCTCGCCGGGGAACCGCTGCTGTGCGACCACCAGCGCCCGGTGGAGGTGCTCGGTCGCGGTGGCGCCGGAGGCGAGGTCGACGGTCACGTGGTGGGCTCCGATCGTGTGCGAGTACCCAGACCGTCGCGCGTCAGGGCCGGGCCTGCACCAGCGCCGACCTCCAGCAGATGTGAGCCGAGCCCCGACCCGCACACCGGTCGCTCCGTACCGGCACTGCTCGGCCGGACCCGCAGTGTCGGAAGGCGAGCTCATCGACGCGAATCGACGGACGAGATCGACGCGGCGCACGACGTGCGGGTGGCCCGGTTGTGCGCTGCGGCGTGTTCGACCACAGCGAGGACGCAGTCCCCGGCGACGGTGAGCTCACACGCGCACGACGACCTTGCCGGCGGTGTGGCCGGCCTCGACGTGGAGGATGGCCTCGGGGACCTCCTCGAGCTCGTACGTGCGCTCGATGGTCGGGACGAGGGTGCCGTCCGCCAGCAGGTCGGCGATGAGCTGCAGGTCGTCGCGGTTCGGCGCGACCGTGAAGCTCGTCATCCGCTGGCTGATGAAGAGCGAGAGCACCGCTGCCTTGGCCAGGCGACCCACAGCTCCGAGGACGCGGTCCGACGAGTCGCCGCCGATCATCACCAGCGTCCCGGTGGACGTCAGCGCACGGCGGTAGTCCGTGGGCGAGCGCTCGCCGGCGAGCTGGAGGATGACGTCGTAGCGAAGGGCGCCGTCGACGGCGTCCTCGATCGCGTAGTCGACGACGTGATCGGCGCCGAGGGAGCTGACCCGGTCGAGGTTCCGCCGGCTGCACACCCCGGTGACCGTGGCCCCGAGGTGCTTGGCCAGCTGGACGGCGAAGCCACCCACACCACCCGACGCCCCGATGATCAGCACCCGGCGGCCCTCGGTCACCCCGCCGTGGTCGCGCAGGCCCTGCAGGGCGGTGAGGGCGGCGAGCGGGCCGGCCGCGGCCTGCTCGGCGCTCACCTCGGTCGGCCGGAGCGCGAGCTGGTCGTCCGGCACGGCGACGTACTCGGCGAAGGCACCGAGACCCTGCCCGAACGGAGAGCCGAAGACGGCGTCCCCGGGACCGAAGCGGGTCACCGAGGCACCGACGGCCTCCACGACCCCGGCGACGTCGCAGCCGGGCGTCCGCTGCCGCGGCGCCCCGAGCCCCATCGCCATGCGGGCGACGAGGGGCTCGCCCCGCACGAGGTGCCAGTCGGCCGGGTTGACCGAAGCGGCCTCGACCCGCACCAGGACCTCGTCGGCGCGGGGCTCGGGGCGGTCCACCTCCTCGACCCGCAGGACCTCGGCGGGGTCGCCGTACTCGTCCTGGACGAGGGCTCGCATGGTCCGGCTCGGGTTCGCCGACGACGGGCCGGTCGTCGCGCTGTGCGTCGGGGAGGTCATCGGGCCGACACCAGCTCGGGCTCGCGGTCGGCCTCGAGCTCCGGCTCGGGCAGACCCGTCTCGCCGTCGATGTCGACGGTCGGGAGCCACCGGTCGAGCCACTTGGGCAGCCACCAGTTGGCGTCGCCCATGAGCGTCATCGTCGCGGGCACCAGGACGACCCGGACGATGGTGGCGTCGACGAGGATCGCGACCGCCAAGCCGAGGCCGAACATCTTGGTGATCGGGTCGTCGCCGAGGACGAAGCCGCTGAAGACCGAGATCATGATCAGCGCCGCCGACGTGATCACCCGCGCCGTGCTGCTGAGCCCACGGATGACCGAGGCGTCGTTGTCGCCGGTGGCGACGTACTCCTCCCGGACCCGGGAGAGCAGGAACACCTCGTAGTCCATCGAGAGGCCGAAGAGGATGGCGAACATGAACATCGGGATGAACGAGACGATCGGCACCGTCGACTCCAGCCCGATGAGCCCCTTGCCCCAGCCCCACTGGAACACCATCACGAGCACGCCGTAGGCGGCGCCGATGCTCAGCAGGTTGAGCACGGCGGCCTTGAGCGGCACGAGGATCGAGCGGAACACCAGGGTGAGGAGCACGAACGACAGCAGGATCACCGCGGCGATGAACACCGGCAGCCGATCGTTGACCCGGTTGGCGACGTCGCCGAAGTTGGCCGTCGAGCCACCGACGTGTGCGCTGGCGTCGGTGCCGGTGAGCACCTCGGGGAAGACCTCGGAGCGCAACCGCTCGACGGTGTCGAACGTGGCGTCGTCCTGCGGGGCGGTCGTCGGGAAGGCGATGAGCGTGGCGACGCCGGCGTCGAGGTCGACCTGCGGCGGCGCGACGTCGACGACGCCCTCGTCGGCGGCCACGGCGGCGGCCAACGGCTCGACGACGGAGGCGTCACCCGACACGTCGACCGCGATGACGAGCGGCCCGTTGATGCCTGGGCCGAAGCCCTCGGCGACCAGGTCGTAGGCCCGGCGCTCGGTTCGGGTCTCGGGCTGGGTGCCCTCGTCGGGGAAGCCGAGCTCGAGTGCGAGGACCGGGGCGGTCAGGCCGAGCAGCAGCACGGTGACGCCGATCATGTACGGCCAGGCGTGGCGGGAGACGTGGCGCCCCCAGCGCTCCCAACCGGCACCGACCTCGGAGGCCACGTGGTTGCGACGGTGGACGCCGAGGCGGTTGATCCAGTGCCCGGCGAGACCGAGGAAGGCCGGGAGCAGCGTGACCGAGGCGACCACCATGATCAGCACGATCAGCGAGGTCGACACCCCGGCGGCGGTCATGAACGGGACCCCGGCGGCGGCGAGGCCGAGGATGGCGATCACGACGGTGCCACCGGCGAAGATCACCGACTGCCCGGCCGTCGCGACGGCACGCCCGGCGGACTCCTCGACGGTGAGCCCGCGGCCGAGGAACTCCCGGTGGCGGGTGACGAGGAACAGGGCGTAGTCGATGCCGACGCCGAGACCGACCATGCTGCCGATCTGCGGCGCCCAGGACGGGATCTCCACCACGTAGGTGAGCAGCGCCATCGAGCTGATGCCGAGGGCGAGACCGAACAGCGCCATGCCGATGGGGAGCCCCATCGCGATCAGCGAGCCGAAGGCGACGAGCAGGATGATCACGGCGGCGGCGATGCCGATCATCTCGCCGATGCCCGTCTCGGGCTCCTCGAACGAGAAGAACAGGTCGCCGCCGGCCTCGATCTGCAACGACGATCCGTCGCGGACGACGTCCACCGCGTCCTTGAGCTCCTCGAGGTCGTCGCGGCTGAGGTCCTCCATCACGGGGTACTGCAGCGTGACGAGGGCGATCCGACCGTCGGGCGAGACCGCCCCGCTCTCGACGGCGGCATCCATGCCCGCAGCGAGGGCACCCACGGGATCCGAGGCGCCGATCACGTTGGTGAGCGACGAGACGCCGGCCTGGACGTCGGCGAGCGCCGCTCGGGCCTCGGCGGACTCGAAGAAGGTGGCGGCCTCGTCGGTCGGGGTCGCCACCACGCGGGCCGTGAGGCCAGCCTGGTCGGACCCCGCATCGGACAGGAGGTCCGTGGCGATCTGGGAGTCGAGGCCGGGCACGGAGAACGAGTCCTCCAGCTCGCGGCCGAAGGCGCTGGAGGCCGAGATCACGACGACGGCGACGGCCAGCCACGATCCGATCACGACCCAGGGACGGCGGGCCGCGTATCGGCCCGTTCGGTACAAGACGTTGGTCATGTCCTCATCGTGAGACCGGGGCCGCCCGACGGCATCGGCGATCCGGTCGGACCTGTCCCGGCCGATCCGACGAGCCCGAGGCCGTCCTTTCGGCCGATACCCGCGTCTGCCGGTTCACGTACGTTGGACGTCTGATGAGGGCACGCCTGCGAACGGTGCTCGCCGAACCGGCGGTCGCGGACCCGCCGCGCCGCGTCTGGCGCGACTGGGCGCTCGTCGCGGTCGTGGTGGTCGCCGCGATCATCGAGACGGCCGTCCGCCAAGACGTCCCCAACCGACCGGTCGCGCTCGCCTTCACGCTGGTGGCGGCGGTGTCGATCCTCTATCGACGTACCCATCCGCTCGCGACGGTGCTCGTCGCGTTCGCCGGGGTCACCGCCGCCGACCTCGTGCTGGCCCTCCTCGACAGGGAGCAGATCGAGCTGTACTCGATGGCGTTCTTCCTGCTCCTGCCCTACAGCCTCGTGCGGTGGGGCTCGGGACGGCACGCCCTCATCGGCCTCCTGGTGATCGACGGTGCGTTCCTCGTCGACGTGTTCACCCACGCCACCCTCGGCGACGCCATCGGCGGGGCGATCTTCCTGATGTTCCCGGCGGCGCTCGGTGCGATCGTCCGGCTCGAGCACACCTCCCGCCAGCGCGAGCTGGACGAGGTGCGCTTCCGCGAGCGGGCCCAGCTGGCCCGGGAGCTGCACGACACCGTCGCCCACCACATCTCCGCGATCGCCATCCAGGCACAGGCGGGGCGGGCGGTCGCGGCGTCGGAGCCGACGGCCGCCGTCGACGTGCTCGGCACGATCGAGGAGGAGGCCTCGCGGACGCTGTCGGAGATGCGCACGATGGTGAGCGCCCTCCGCAACGACGACGACCCCGAGCTCACGCCGCAGCTCGGGGTGGCCGCCATCGAGCGGATGGCCGCCAACTCGACCGCCCGCCCGCAGGTGACCGTCGAGCTCGCCGGCGACCTCGACGACCTCCGACCCTCGTTGGACACCGGCGTCTACCGCCTCGCCCAGGAGTCGATCACCAACGCGATCCGCCACGCCCGACAGGCGTCCCGGGTCGACGTCCACATCAACGGGCTGCACCACGTCATCCGGTTGACCGTCTCCGATGACGGTGCCCCGACCGGCTTCGACCCCGAGAGTGGCAGCGGCTACGGGCTGGTCGGGATGGCCGAGCGGGCCAAGCTGCTCGGCGGCACCTTCGAGGCCGGCCCGAGACCGGGCGGTGGGTGGACCGTCTCTGCCGTGCTGCCCCGAGAGGCTGCGGCCCGATGACGATCCGCGTCCTGGTCGCCGACGATCAGCAACTCGTGCGGGCCGGGCTGACCATGATCCTCGGCGCGCAACCCGGCATCGAGGTGATCGCCGAGGCCGAGGACGGCCGGCAGGCCGTCGAGCTGGCGCGGCAGCACCGCCCCGACGTGTGCCTCCTCGACATCCGCATGCCCGAGCTCGACGGCATCGAGGCGACCCGCCAGCTCGCCGGGCCCGACGTGGACGACCCGCTCGCCGTCGTGATCATCACCACCTTCGACCTCGACGAGTACGTCCACGGAGCGCTTAAGGCCGGCGCACGGGGCTTCCTCCTCAAGGACGCAGGCCCGGAGCTGCTCGTGCAGGCGATCCACGCGGCAGCCGACGGCGAGGCGCTGATCGCACCGAGCGTCACCGCACGCCTGCTCGAGGCCTTCGCCGAACCGTCGACCGGCGCCGAACCGCCGGCGCAGCCCATCGAGGCATTGACCGAGCGCGAGGAGGAGGTGCTGCTCACCGTTGCCCGGGGCCGGACCAACGCCGAGATCGCCGACGAGCTCCACATCAGCCTCAGCACCGCCAAGACCCACCTGGCGAGCCTCATGAACAAGCTCGGCGCCCGGAACCGCGTCGAAATCGCCATGTGGGCCTACGAGACCGGGCGCATGGCCCGCTGAGCGTCGCTGGCTCAGCCCGAGCCCAACCGGTAGCCCGACGACGTCGTGTCGCCGAACATCGTCGTCTCGTGGTAGTTCCGCACGCCGGGCTCGTGCTCCGCGGCGCCGACGGCGACGAACAGCGGCACGAAGTGGTCCTCGCGGGGATGCGCCCGCCGCGCGCTCGGTGCCCGGTCCCAGTCGACCAGGCGCTGCGTCCGCTCCGCGCCCACGTGACCGACCACCGTGTCGGTGAGCCACTCGTCGAACTCCCGCGACGGGTCTGCGGAGGTCCGGCCGAACGAGGAGAGATCGTGGTAGCTGGGCAGACCGCTCCCGACGATGAGCACCCCCTCGTCGCGCAGTGGAGCGAGCGCCCGTCCGGCAGCGAGATGGAGCGCAGGGTCGAAGCCAGCGTGGATGGACAGCTGCACGATCGGGATCTCGGCGTCGGGGTACATCACGAACGCCGGCACGAAGGTGCCGTGATCGAAGCCGCGACGGTCGTCTCGTGCGGCCGGCAGTCCCGCCGCCTCGAGGAGCCCGGCCGCCCGCTCGGCGACCTCGGGTGAGCCGGGTGCCGGGTACTGGATCTCGTAGGTGTGCGGGGGGAAGCCGCCGTAGTCGTAGAGCATCGGCGGCCTCGGGTGGGTCTGGACCGTGAACGCCGCCGCCTCCCAGTGGGCGGTGACCATGAGGACCGCAGCCGGCTCGGTCCCGAGCTCGTCCGGGATGCCGGCCAGGGCGGCCTCGAGCGTCGACCAGTCGGCGGGCAGCGCATCCTTGGCCCACGGCCACGGACCACCGCCGTGGGAGATCGCGTAGGTGGGCAAACGATCGTGGGGGGTCGACATGGAGGCTCCTCGACTTGAACGTTCAACATAGCATACATGAACGTTCAACCTTTGCCTCTAGGGTGACCCCGTGGCATCCGACACCCGATGGCTGGACGCCGAGCAGCTGCGAGCGTGGATCTCCCTCGCCGCCTTCATCGAGGCGGTGCCCGCCTCGATCGACGGTCAGCTCAGGCACGACGCCGGCATCAACCGGTTCGAGTACCACGTGCTCGCGATGTTGTCCGAGGAACCCGACCGGTCGCTCACGATGTCCGACCTCGCCCAGGTGGCGTTCGGCTCGCTGTCGCGCCTCTCGCACGCGGTCTCACGGCTCGAGGGACGGGGATGGGTCGAACGGACGCCGGGATCATCGGGCCGGCGGCGCGCCACCGTGCGCCTCACCGAGGCCGGGTACGAGACGGTCGTCGCCGCCGCACCCGCCCACGTCGCCCACGTGCGCTCGGTCCTCGTCGAACCGCTCTCCGACGACGAGCTCAGGGTGTTCGGCCAACTGCTCCGCCGTGTCGTCCGGGCGGCGGATCCCGCGCTCGCCGACCACGTCGACGACCTCATCCCGACGATCATCGAGCGCAACGACGCCGCGCCCTGACCCCGGGGTGACGGACGAGCTCGGACCGCGATGGTTCCCGCTCCGGTCTCGCTTCCTCGATGCTCCGCACCACCTCCGTTGGCGCTCCACATCCGCTCGCTCGACCGGCCGCTCGGGCCTCAGTCGGCGTTGCGGCCGAAGAGTCGGGCGGCCTGCTCTTCGCGCAGCGCCAGGAACCGGCCCTCCGCCTCGACCAGCGCGTCGTCGGGCGCAGCCGCCAGGCTGATCGAGCCCCGCACCGCCGACCGCACGCCCAGCACGTCGATGAGCCGGGCCTCGAGCCGCAGCGGCTCACCGAGCGGCACCGTCGAGCGGTAGCGGATCTCCAGCCGGCCGGTGACGCCCGGATGGCCGGCGGCCGCGGTGGCATACCCCATGATCTGGTCGAGCAGCATCGCGCTGACGCCGCCGTGGGCGTACGTGAAGGGTCCCTCGTAGCGCCAGTCCAGCGTGCAGGTGCCGACGGCCGCCCCGTCGACGATCTCGACGCGCACCGGCGGCGCGACCGGCGTCCCCGAGCCGACGATCGGGTTGAACAGCCGCTGACCCCGTCGCAGGTCGTCGACCGAGGAGGGCTCGTCGGCGCTTCGTTGCCGCTCGCCGAGCGCGGCGGCCAGCTCCCGCGCCTCCGACGCCACACGCCGGAGCATTTCGGTGTCGACCTCGGCGCCGATCGCCTTCGAGGTCAGCTCGCGCAGCGCGTCGCCCAGCTCGGACACGGCCTCGCGCCGCAAGGCGAGCTCGGCCGTCAGCTCCACCTCCGCCGCGTCGAGGTAGCGCACGCCGGCGAGCTTGCGATCGGGGGTGTTGCCACCGGCCGACGACGATCCGTCCGGACTCGACATCGGAACATCATGGCCGCCCGCCCGACGACGCCTCGCGCAACGGTGTCGTGGGAGGGTGACGACATGAGCGCAGCGGAGCCGTTCGACCTGGCCGAGCTCGGCCGCTGCGTCGACCGAGCCCGGGAGGACGCCGGGCTGACGGCGGCCGAGCTGTCGAGGCGGGTCGGCGTGTCGACCACGACGATCCGCCGCCTCCACTCCGCCGCGGACGCCGAGGCCGACGGCGTCCTCGCCCTCGTCCGGTGGCTTGGCGTCGCGCCCGAACACTTCGTAGATGGTTCGCCGGTCGCCGGCGCCGAGCTCCCGGAGCACGACGGCGGGTTCATCCGGGTCGACATGGCGCTCGTCGCCGCGCTGACACCGGCGGGTCGCTCCGTGCCCACCGGAAGCCGCACGACGATCCAGCGCCTCGCGGTCGCCGCCCGGTCGTCGGGCCGGACGATCGCGTCGCTCACGCGGTGGAGCCCGACCTGAGCGGTCGCCGCTACGGCGCCTCGCGCAAGGGCGCGGTCGCGAACTCCGCCATGCCCGCCTCGAGGCCGGTCGCGGCACGGAAGCCGAGCCGCTCGGCGGCCTTCGCCGGTGAGGCGACGACGTGGCGCACGTCGCCGAGCCGGTAGCCCCCGACGACCTGCACCTCGCCGCCGCCGCTCGCGTCGGCCAACGCCTCGGCCATCTGGAGGATCGTCGCCGGTCGACCCGACGCGACGTTGTACGCGCCGGCAGCCGACGGATCGGCGTCGAGGGCGGCGAGGTTCGCCGCCGCGATGTCGGCCACGTGGACGAAGTCGCGACGCTGGCCGCCGTCCTCGAACACCTGCACCGGGCGACCGGCGGCGAAGGCGCTCCGGAAGATCGAGGCGACCCCCGCGTAGGGCGTGTCGCGCGGCATCCGGGGCCCGTACACGTTGTGGTAGCGCAGCGACATGACCGACCCGCCGCTCTCGCGCGCCCAGGCCGACGCCAGGTGCTCGCCGTGCAGCTTGGTCGCGGCGTAGACGTTGCGGGGATCGAGCGGGGCGTCCTCGTCGACCTCGCCCGGTGCGAGCGGCGCACCGCAGATCGGGCACGGCGGCTCGTACTCACCGGCGTCGAGGTCCTCGATGCGGCGCGGTGCCGGGCGGACCGAGCCGTGCACGGGGCACGCGTACGCCCCCTCGCCGTAGACGACCATCGACGATGCCAGCACGAAGCGACCAGCGAAGCCCGCCCGGTGCATGGCGAGGAGACCCGTGGCCGTGCCGAGGTCGTTGTCGCTCACGTAGTCGACGACGTCGCCGAGATCGACGCCGAGGCCGACCCGTGCGGCCTGATGGCAGACGGCATCGACCCCCCGCAGCGGGTCGTTCCAGGCGTCGACGTCGCGCACGTCGGCGCGCACGTACTCGGCGCCGGCGTTGCGGTCGTCGGGATGCGGATCGCGGCGATCGAGCACGACCACCTCATCGCCGCGCTCGACGAGCAGATCGACGACGTGGGAACCGATGAACCCGACGCCGCCCGTCACCAGCACCCTCATCGAGGCCTCCTCGAAGTCCGGGCCCGGGCTACCACGGCGTGCGGAGCCACGTCTGCAGCACGACCCCGATGACGACCGACACGCCCAGCAGCGGGCGCACGTAGCGGGCCGGCAGGGCCGCACCGGCGAGGGCCAGCCACGGCACGAACGGCAGCCAGATCCGCTCGGTCTCGGCTGTCGAGAGCCCGGACAGGGACGCGGCCGTCACCGCGGCGAAGACGGGAGCGACGAGCATCACCACGCCCCGGTGCCGCCGCCACGTCGCGACGAGCGCGCCGAGACCGGCCACGCCGGCAGCGCCCAGCGACAGCACGAGCACGCCCGCGTTGCCGACGAGCGAGTACGAGTAGGGCCGGAACTCGGCCGAGCTCTGGCGGTAGAACTCGTGGGTCTCGAAGAGCCCCTCGAACCACCAGAAGCCGGCGACGGTGAACAGCGCCGTGACGACGAGCGCAGTCGCCGACGACCACGCCGCGACGTCGAAGCGGCGGCGGACCACCACCGCGGTCGCCGGGACCAGGAGCATGAGCACGAGGCCGTAGGAGAAGAAGAGGCCCAGACAGGCGACGACACCCCCGGCCACCGCCAGCCTCCGGGAGCGCTCCCGATGGGCGGCCAGCACGATCAGCGTCACACCCCACGCCGCGATGGCGGCGAAGACGGCGTCGGCCGAGGAGGCGACCCAGATCACCGACGGGGTGAGGGCCACGATCGGCGCGGCTCGGCGCGCCATCGCCTCGCCCGCCGTCGCCCGCAGCGCGACGAGGACGGCGACGACCGTCGTGGTGCCGAGACCGAGGACGGCCACGGCCGCCCACCCCGGCCCGGACAGGCCGATCCGGTCGAGCAACCAGTAGAAGAGCACCATGCCCGGCGGGTGCGACGTCACGTGGAGGGGCGCCTCGGGCAGCGTCGCCACGTACGAGGACAGGTAGTCGAGGACACCACCGGCCTCGTCGACCTGATCGATCGCGGCGAAGTACTCGAAGCGCGTGACCAGTGGGCGGGCGAGCCGGTGGAGGCCGACGCTCGCCGCCAGCGAGACCGCCCAGGCGAGGTGCAGGACCCACGTGCCGACCAGCACGCGGCCCCACGACCACGTCGAGGCGGCCCGCGGCGCGGCCCACACCCCGACGGCGCCGATCGCAGCGGCCGCCAGGGTCCACCAGCGCCACTCGACGTTCCACCGCCCGAAGAACGGGGCGGCGCCGATGTTCGCCCGGCCCTCGCTCAGGATCCACTCGACGTGCTGGCCCCAGAGTCGGGCGACGACGAAGAGGATCGTTCCGACGGCCAGCGCCACGATCACACCGCGACGCGCCGGATCGCTACGGTCGGGCGCATCGACGTCGGACACGGCGTCCGGAGGTGGAGCGATCACGGGGGCCACCGTCGTCACGGTACGGATCGCCGAGCAGCCCGAGCAGGACCCCCCGATGAGTTCCTTGATCGTTCAGACTGTTCAGCGGTTGCGGCTGGTTCTCTGTTGACATGCAACGAACCCGGCCCTTCCCGAGCAAGCTGCACGACGAACGCACGGCGGCCCTGCTCGGCATCGCGCTGGGCGTCACCTTCGGGATCTGCTTCCTCACCGGGCTCTACAGCCACTATCAGCAGGACCAGACCGACACGCTGTTCGTCATCCCGGCGGCGCCGGTCGGCCTGTACCGCTTCACCCAGGGCCTCCACGTCGCCACAGGGATCGCCACGGTGCCGCTGCTGCTCGCCAAGCTGTGGGTCGTCCTCCCCGGCTTCTACCAGTGGCCGCCGGTGCGCAGCGTCACCCACGCCGTCGAGCGGGCCATGCTCCTGCCGCTCGTCGCCGGCTCGATCTTCCTGCTCTTCAGCGGTGTCGGCAACATCGCCCTGTGGCGGCCGTGGCGCTTCGACTTCACCACCGGCCACTACTGGGTCGCCTGGATCACGATGGGTGCGCTGGTCACCCACGTCGCCGCGAAGCTCTTCGTCGTCCGACGGGCGCTGCGGTCCGAGGACGACTGGGCCGCGACGGCCCCGACCACCCCGGCCGCGGACGCCGCACCCGACACCATGGCCGACGCCGAGACCGAGCCCACCGCCGCCGAGGGGACGACCCAGGCCACGCCCGCCGAGCCCGAGCCCGAGCCCGAACGCGAACGCGAACGCGAACGGGAGCTGGTCGGCGTCGGTGACGGTGGACTCTCACGGCGGGGCTTCCTCACCGCCATCGGCGCGGCCTCCGGTGTGCTCACGCTCGCCACCGTCGGCCAGACCTTCTCGCCCCTCGACTCGATCTCGGTGCTCGCCCCGCGCAGCCCGAGCGTCGGGCCCCAGGGCGTGCCGGTCAACCGCACGGCGGCACAGGCCCGGGTGACCCAGACCGCCACCGATCCGGCCTACCGGATGCTCGTGACCACGAGCACCGGGCTGGAGCGCTCCTTCACCATCGACGAGCTCCGCCAGCTGCCGTGGACCGTCGAGGACCTCCCGCTCTCCTGCGTCGAGGGTTGGTCGTCCGATGC
>JBCBSZ010000065.1:0-37478 GCA_039818945.1 Actinomycetota bacterium | reverse complement strand
CCTCGGCGAAGTAGTCGCCGCCACCCGAGACCGTCGTGTGCATCTCGGCGCCGCCGAGCGTCTCATCGTCGCTGATCTCACCGGTCGCCATCTTCACGAGCGGCGGCCCGGCCAGGAACATCTTCGACTGGTCCTTGACCATGATCGTGTAGTCCGAGAGGCCGGGCTGATAGGCGCCGCCAGCCGTCGACGACCCGAACACCACGCAGATCGTCGGGATCTCGAGCTTGGACAGCTCGATCATCTCGTAGAAGAACCGGCCGGTCTCCGCGAAGTGATCGGTCTGCACCCGACGGCGACCCTCGTCGCCGGTCTCGACCCGGAGGTCGCCGCCGGCCGACTCGACGAAGCTCACGTAGGGGATGCGGTTCTCCCTCGCGATCTCGAGCGCCCGCATCCACTTCTTGCTCGCGTACGGCGTGAGCGCACCGGCCAGCACCGTGGGGTCGTTGCCCATGATCACGCACTCGACGCCGGCGATGACGCCGATGCCGACGACCATGCCGCCCCCGAGGGCGTAGTCGGAGTCGTAGGCCGCGAGCGGGCTGATCTCCAGGAAGGGCGAGTCGGGATCGAGGACCCGGGCGATCCGCTCCCGCACGGGGAGCTTGCCCCGGGATCGGTGGCGGGCCATCCGGTCCGGCCCGCCGCCCGCCTCGGCCCGGTCGAGCAGGTCGTCGAGCTCGGCCAGCTGCTCGAGCATGTCGGACCGGTTCTGCACGAACTGGGGGTCGTGCACGTCGAGCGCAGAGCCGAGCGGCGGCGCCAAGAGCGAGCTCGTCATGGCGGCGGACCCTACGAACGGTAACGAACGGTTGTCAAGATTACCGTCAGGGAACTAGGGTCACCTCCGATGTCCGCACCCGTCACCGCCGCCTCCGTGACCGCCGACCTCGTGGCCGAGCAGGACCAACTCGACGCGATCGTCGCCCCGCTCGACGCCAACGCGTGGGAGCTCGCCACCCCGAGCCCCGGCTGGGCCGTGCGCGACCAGATCGGGCACCTCGCCTACTTCGACCGCACCGCCGCGCTCGCCATCGCGGACACCGAGGCGTTCCTCGCCCACCGCGACGAGCTGATGGCGGCTGCGATGTCCGGAGCCTCCGACGACCTGACCTTGGCCGAGAGCCGGGCGATGTCCGCCCCCGAGCTGCTCGCCCACTGGCGGGACGGACGCCGAGCCCTGGCCGATGCGGCGGCGACGGTCACCGACGAGACGAGGGTCGAGTGGTACGGGCCGTCGATGAGCTCGAAGTCGTTCCTCACCGCCCGGCTCATGGAGGCGTGGGCCCACGGCCAGGACATCGTCGACACCGTCGACGTGGGGCGATCCGCCACCGGCCGGCTGCGCCACATCGCCCAGCTCGGCTACATCACGCGGGGCTGGACCTACGCCAACCGCGGCCTCGACGTCCCCGAGGGCGACGTGCGCGTCGAGCTGACCTCACCCGACGGCGAGGCCTGGGCGTGGGGCCCCGAGGAGGGCGCGGACGCCACGGTGACCGGGACGGCGCTCGACTTCTGCCTCGTCACGAGCCAGCGCCGCCACCTCGACGACACCGGGCTGGTGGTGTCCGGCGAGCTCGCACGTGATTGGCTGACCAAGGCGCAGCTCTTCGCCGGCCCGCCCAGCGACCCGCCCGCACCCCGGACCTGACCACAGGAGCCAGACCATGGACCGAGCGACCACCGTCGACTTCCACTTCGACGTGCTGTGCCCGTACGCCTACCAGACCTCCAAGTGGATCCGGGCGGTGCGCGATGAGGTCGGCATCGAGATCAACTGGCGCTTCTTCAGCCTCGAGGAGGTCAACCGCATCGAGGGCAAGAAGCACCCGTGGGAGCGGGAGTGGTCCTACGGCTGGTCGATGATGCGCGTCGGCGCCCTGCTGCGCCGGTCGAGCATGGACGATCTCGATCGCTGGTACGAGCGCGCCGGACGTGCGCTGCACGAGGACGGCCACAAGCCGCACGAGCCCGACGTCGCCCGGCACCTGCTCGCTGAGCTCGGGCTCGATCCCAAGGCCGTCGACGAGGCCATCGCCGACCCGACGACGCACGACGAGGTCCGCACCGAGCACGAGAAGGTCATCGGGGCCGGCGGCTACGGGGTGCCGACGATGTTCATCGACGACCAGTGCCTCTTCGGGCCGGTGCTGATCGACCCGCCGACCGGCGACGACGCCGTGCGCCTCTGGGAGGCGGTGCGGACGTGGGTCGACTTCCCCCACGTCTACGAGCTGCAGCGACCGAAGACCCCGGCGGACGAGCAGGCCATCACCGCCACGTTCCGGCCGTACCTGGAGGCCCGGGACTGGATCAGCATCAACCGGGGCAAGGAGGTCGCCTTCACCGAGGACGGGTTCTCGGTCGTGGGCGACGCCGCCGACCACGCGACGAGGAGCTCATGAGCGACGCACACCGGGCCGTCGAGGCCCTCGACACCTGCTGGAGCTCGCTCGACGGGCTCATGTCCGAGCTCGGCGGGGCCGACTGGACCACGCGGTCGCTGTGCCCGGACTGGGACGTGCGCGGGGTGATCATCCACCTCGCGTCGGTCGAGACGATGCTGGCCGGGCGGGCCCCCGACTCGATGGCCGAGTCGCTCCCGTTCGAGATCGTCGGCCAGGCGATGCAGGAGATGGCCGAGCTGGGTGACGCCGAGCTGGCCGACCGCTTCCGGTCGTTGATGGCGACCCGACGGAGCGACCTGGACGCGCTGTCCGACGGCGACTTCGCAGCACCGTGCATGACGCCGGTCGGTCCGGGCACCTACGGCCGGTTCATGGACGTCCGCGCCTTCGACCACTGGGTGCACGAGCAGGACATCCGCATCCCGGTGGGACGGCCGGGCCACGAGACCGGGCCGGCCGCCGAGATCAGCGTCGGCGAGATCGAGGGGTCGCTCGGCTACATCGTCGGCAAGCGGATCGGGCTCCCGGACGGGCGGGCGATCACCTTCGAGCTGACCGGCCCCGTCCACCGGACGATGCACGTCGCGGTCGAGGGTCGGGCGAAGCAGGTCGACGAGCTGGCCGCACCCGACGTCGTCGTCACCGCCGACTCCCTCGCCTTCGCCCGGTTGGCCTGCGGCCGGGTCGAGCCGCAGGCCGAGATCGACGCCGGCACGATCACGTGGAGCGGCGACGACGAGTGGGGCGAACGAGCGGCGAGGAACCTCCGCTTCACCATGTAGGCCGCCGGGCTCGGAGCCGTCACCGAGTGCGGACAGACATACCGACCGATATGCTCATCTGCATGCGGACGACCATCAACCTGCCCGACGCCTTGGCCGAAGAGGCGAAGCAGCGGGCGGCTGCGTCCGGACGCACGTTCACGAGCCTGGTCGTCGACGGTCTCCGTCGTGTGCTCGACGACGAGCTCACGCCGGGCAGCGAACCCGAGCTGCCGTCCTACGGCGATCCGGACGCCACACCGCTCGTCGACCTCGCCGATCGTGACGCCGTGGCCGATGCGCTCGACGCCGACGGGCTGCGGTGATCCTGCCCGACGTCAACGTCCTCGTCGACGCGTTCCGGCGCGAGGCCGACCTGCACGACGAATACGCGGCCTGGCTCGCGAGCGCGCTCGTCGGCGACGAGGACCTCGCACTCGTCGACGCCGTGCTGACCGGGTTCGTGCGGATCGTCACCAACCCTCGGATCTTCGCCGACCCCGCGCCCACGCCGACGGCCCTCGCCTTCGTCCGTGCGCTGCGGACGGCGCGACCGGCGCGGGCCGTCACCGGTTCGGGGGCCACGTGGGACCGCCTGGACGAGGTCGCCGCTGCGGACCGGTTCGTCCGCGGGAACCTGGTGCCGGACGCCTGGCTCGCAGCGCTGGCCGCGACGCTCGGCGCACGAGTGGCGACCTCCGACGCGGGCTTCGCCCGGTTCGACGGCGTCCTCTGGTTCGACCCGGTGGGGTGACGGCGCCGTTCAGCGCTCGATGAAGCGGTGGGCGTCGTGGTGGAGGATGGCGTCCTGGAGCCGCTCGAGGACGTTGGTCCACAGGGCCATGGCCCGCTCGCTCGACGAGTCGAGGGTGCCGGTGGCGAAGACCGGGATGACCCAGCCGTACATCACGCCGACCTGATAGTCCTCGTGGAACTGCTCGAAGTCGTAGCCGGTCACGCCGTTGTCGAGCAGCGTCTGGTGGTAGGTGCGCAGCAGGTCGTGCTCGTGCTCACGGCGCACGTCGGTGTCGAGGTTCTGGCCCATCAGGTAGCCGACGTCGGCCGCGCCGCCGCCCTTGCTGATCGACTGGAAGTCGATGACGACGACGTCGTCGCCCTCGAAGAAGAGGTTGTCGGCCCGGTAGTCGAAGTGGACGAGCGTGTGGGGCATGGCGGCGAAGCGACCGAGGAACAGCGGGTGGTTGCTGCCGTAGACCTCGGCCACCGGGCGCAGCTCGGGCACGAGCTGGTCGCCGAAGAGCTCGAGGAAGCCGGGCAGCGAGGCGTCGTAGATCGCCTGGCCGGCCAGGTTCAGCGGGCCGTCGATGTCGGGGATGAAGTCGGCGGACTCGAGGCCGACGCCGTTCCAGAACCGTGCGTGGTGGGCGGCGAGCCCGCGCAGCGCCTTCTCGGTCTGGTCGACCGACAGGCCGGCGACCTGGTCGCCGAGCTCGAGGTCGTAGAGGTCCTCCATGACGAGCACGTAGCGCTCCGAGGACGGATCGTCGGAGACGTCGCAGGTCACGTGGTACACGTCCGGCGTCCGTACCGGCGTCGAGTCGGCGAGCTCGGCGTAGAAGCGGTGCTCGCGCTCGTACACCCGGGTCGGGTGCATCATCGCCATGATGTCGGGGTTGTCGGTCGGGAACTTCACGACCATCGACGTCGGCGCATCCCCATGGCCCTCACCCTCGTAGGTGACCTCGATCCGACCGACCGAACCCATGAACCCGACGCCCGCCGCGCCGTCGTCGACCGTCAGCTCGGCCACCCGGGCGGTCGACGGCAACGTGCCGCCGCTCTGGAGCGCGGTGGTCAGCCACTCGGCCGTCACCTCGGCGGTCGACATCGGGATTGCGGTGGTCATCCGGGCGAAGCTACTCGTTCGCCGCTTCGGCGAGCCCGTCCAGGAAGGCCGCTGCCGCCCGGGCGTTGTGCCGCCGCCACCGCTCGACCACGTCGTCGTCGCTGCCGTCGGCCAGCCGCTCGAAGGTCCCGGCGAGCGTGGCGCGCTGCGCCTCGACCACGTCGACGAGGTCGCGTCCGCGCCGCTGGTTGAGCCGGAGCTTCACGAGGAACTCGATCCGCAGGTCCCGCACGTGATCGACCGGCCGGTCGAGCCACCGTGCGACGGCGGAGCGGCCCCGGCGGGTGGTCCGGTGCACGGTCCGGTTCGGGCCGGCGCCGGGCTCGGGCCGACCGACCTCGACGAGCCCGGCGGCGGCGAGTCGATCCAGCGCGCGGTACACGACGGGCCGATGGACGGTCAGGACCCGACCGAGGTCGGCGTCGGGCCGGAGCTCCTTCGAGATCGCGAACCCATGGGTCGGCCCCTCGGCGAGGAGGGCGAGCACGACCCACTCCGTGACCGACAGCTCGATGCGCGCCGCCATGTCGCCGACGCTAGTGCGCCTTGCGCCAGTAGGAACAGTGCGACTACACAGCAGAGGTGTCGTCGCTCCGACCGCTCTTCCTCCTCCTCGGGGTCCTGCTCACCTCGTGCGGCGGCTCCTCCGACGGCGACACCGTGCTCGTGTTCGCGGCGGCGTCGTTGACCGATGCGTTCCAGGACATGGAGCGGGCCTTCGAGGCGGCCAACCCCGACATCGACATCGTCCTGAACCTGGCCGGCAGCTCGACACTGCGGGAGCAGATCCTCGACGGCGCCCCGGCCGACCTCTTCGCGTCCGCGAGCCCGGAGGTCATGGACCAGGTCGTCGACGCCGGCGCGGTGACGGGCTCGACACGCCCCTTCGCCGCCAACCGGATGCAGGTGGCGGTGCCGGCCGGCAACCCCGCCGGGGTCGAAGAGCTCGCGGATCTGGCCGACGACGACCTGCTCGTCGGGCTCTGCGCTCCGGCGGTCCCCTGTGGTGCCCTCGCTCGAGCGGCGCTGATGGTCGCTGGCGTCGATGCCGCGATCGACACCGAGGAGCCCGACGTGCGAGCGCTCCTCGGCAAGCTCGAGGCCGGCGAGCTCGACGCCGGCATCGTCTACGCCTCCGACGTCGCAGCAGCGGACGGACGGGTCGAGGGCGTCGGCGACCCGAACGACCTCGGGATCGTGACCGACTACCCGCTCGCCGTCCTGGCCGACGCCCCGAATCCGGACGCCGCGGCGGCCTTCGCCGAGTTCGTGCTGTCCGAGGAGGGGAGCGCCGTGCTCGACGAGGCCGGCTTCGTGCTCCCGTGAGCGGGCGTCGGACCGCACCCCGCCCACCGTGGCTGCTCGTGGTGCCGGCGACGGTCGGCGCCGCGCTGTTCGTCCTCCCCCTCGCCGCGCTGCTGCAGCGAGCACCGTGGAGCGACCTCCTCGACCGCATCGGGTCCGACGTCGTCGTCGACGCGCTGCGCCTCTCGCTGCTCACGTCGGTGCTCGCCACCGTCCTCGCCGTCGTGCTCGGTGTGCCGCTGGCCTGGGTGCTCGCCCGCGTCGAGTTCCGCGGCCGGACCCTGCTCCGGGCCCTCGTGACGCTCCCGATGGTGCTACCCCCCGTCGTCGGCGGCGCTGCGCTCCTCTTCGCCTTCGGACGGCGAGGGCTCGTCGGCGAGCCGCTCGAGGAGGCCACCGGACTGCTGCTGCCCTTCTCGATCTGGGGTGTGGTCGTCGCGAACACCTTCGTCGCCATGCCGTTCCTCGTGGTGACGGTCGAGGGCGCGCTCGCCGGCGTCGATCGCCGCCACGAGCACGCTGCCGCCGCGCTCGGGGCGTCGCCGATGACCGTCCTGCGACGGGTGACGCTCCCGATGATCGGCCCGTCGCTGCGCGCGGGTGCGGTCCTGGCCTGGGCGCGGAGCCTCGGCGAGTTCGGCGCCACGATCACCTTCGCCGGCAACCTCCAGGGTCGGACCCAGACGCTCCCCCTCGCCGTCTTCGTCAGCTTGGAGTCCAACCGCGACACGGCGGTGGCCATCAGCCTCGTGCTCGTGGCCATCTCGCTCACCGTCCTGATCCTGTTGCGCGACCGCTGGTGGACGAGGCCGTGACGCTCGACGCCCGCATCGTCGTCCGCCGCGGCGCCGCCTTCACCCTCGACATCGAGCTCCGCATCGAGACCGGCACCACCGCCGCGCTGCTCGGACCGAACGGCTCGGGGAAGTCGACGACCGTCGACGCGCTCGCCGGGATCATCCCGCTCGACGAGGGCTGCATCCGGGTCGGCGGCCGGATCCTCGACGATCCCGCCGATGGGGTCTTCGTCGCACCCGAGGAACGCCGGGTCGGCGTCGTCTTCCAGCGCTACCTCCTCTTCGCCCACCTCGACGTGCTCGACAACGTCGCGTTCGGACCGGCCGCCACCGGACTCCGTCGACGCGCCGCGCGCGAGATCGCCCGTCGATGGATCGATGCGCTCGACCTCACGGACCTGGTCCACCGGCACCCCGGTGAGCTCTCCGGCGGCCAGGCACAGCGGGTGGCGCTCGCCCGGGCGCTCGCGACCGACCCCGAGCTGCTGTTGCTCGACGAGCCACTCGCCGCCCTCGACGTCGAGGTCCGGACCCGCCTCCGGCGAACGCTCGCCGACCGGCTCGGCACACACGAGGGGCCGCGCCTCCTGATCACGCACGACCCGACCGACGCGTTCCTCCTCGCCGACCGCATCCACGTGCTCGAGGCCGGCCGCATCACCCAGTCGGGAACGCCGGACGACATCCGTCGCCGCCCGGCCACCGCGTACGTCGCGGCGCTCGCCGGGCAGAACCTCCTCCGGGGTCGGGCCGATCGGGGCGTGCTCGCGCTCGACGATCACGATCTCGAGCTGCGCAGCGCCGACGCCCACACGATCGGTCCGGTGCTCATCACCATCCACCCGCGGGCGATCGCGCTCCACGATGTCGAGCCCCACGGCAGCCCCCGGAACACCTGGCGGACGTCGGTCGCGGAGATCGAGCCGCTCGGAGAGGTCACGCGGATCACCCTCGGCACTCCGCTGCCGCTGAGCGTCGACGTCACCCCCTCGGCGATCAGCTCTCTCGGCCTCGCTCCCGGCTCCTCGGTGTGGGCATCGGTGAAGGCGACCGAGGTGCACCTCGACCCGACCTGAGCGGCGTCAACCGCTCCCGTCGGCGATGTCGCGCCGTTGCACCAGGAGCCGCACGTCGGCCACGACGTCGTCCCCGAAGGAGTCGACCAGCGCGGTGCGCAGCTCGTCGGCGGTTGGCGGGTCCGTTGGCGGACCGATGATCACCGCCGTGACGATCTCGCCGTCGAGGCGGACCTCCACCAGGTCGTGATCCGGCGCCTCGTCGACCCAGTCGGCGACCACCTCGCGGGCCGTGCCGATCTCGAGCGCGTTCGCAGCGAGCTCGGCTCCGTTGATCGAGAGCGCGCCGATCACGATCGCGACCAGTCCGGCGATCGAGGCACTGGCCGTCCTGACCCGGTGTTGGTGCTCCGCGACGCGCCGCAACGGGGTCACGCCGGTCAGCACGAACGTCACGCCACCGACCACGATGATCGCCAGCGCGTTGGTCACGAACAGCAGCAGCGCGCCGTTGCCGTCGGCCCAGGCACCCTGCGACCAGGCCACGCCGACCACCGACAGCGGGGGCACGAGCGAGATGGCGATCGCCACGCCGGGCAGCGCATCCGAGACGTCGGGCCGCGACAGGCCGTACGCGCCCGCCGCGCCGGCCGCCACGGCGGTCATCAGGTCGAGGATCGTGGGCGAGGCACGGCCCAGGATCTGCGAGTTCGTCGCCACGTCGATCGTCGCCGGCGCGACCGAGCCGAGGAGCAACCCGATCATGATCGAGAGCACCACACCGGCGACGGCGATCGAGACGCTGCGACTCAGCCGGTTCGGCCACCCCATCACGACGCTCACGGCCACCGCCATGAGCGGGGTCATCAGCGGTGCGATCAGCATCGCGCCGATCACGACCGCCGTGGAGTCGGTGATGACCCCCATCGTGGCGATCGCCGACGCCAGGGTCATCAGCGTGAAGAACCTGGCCAGGCGCGTGCGCAGCGTCGGACCCTCGTAGAGGATCTTGTCGTAGAGCTGCCGGCGATCGGTGGTCGTCTTCGCCCGTTCGTCGAGCCACTCGGCGAGCGCGGCACGGGACCCGGCGACCGAGTCGTCGACGACGGCGCCGTCCGCGGTCCGGCCGAGGAGGAGCACGCCGACGGCCGCCCACCCCGCGGCGACCATCGCCGTGGCTGCGGCGAGGAGCTCCGACGGGAACGCGGCGAGCAGCCCCGCGCCGAAGACCACGGCGAGCGTGCGGGTGATCGGCCAGGCGAGCCCGTCGGCTCCGCGCCTCGCGATGTCGCCCCGGAGCTGGCGGAGCGCGAGCGCGACCAGCACGAGGGCCGAGAGACGACCGACCAGCAGCACGGACCGGTCGGGGAAGGCGAGCAGGAGGCCGCCGCCCACGAGCCCGACGACGGCGAGGAGCAGGTCGGCGCGACGTCGCGACCGCGACAGCAGCGCCGACCAGCCCAGCGAGATGGCCGAGAACACGGCGAACCCGCCGATCAGGGAGACCAGGATGCGATCGGTGCGGCTCGGCCACACCATGATCGCCACCGCCACCGCGATGCCCACGACGATGCGGAGCACGCGCTCGATCGCCACCTGGCTCAGGTCGAGATGGATGCCCTCGTCGGCGGTCTCCGGATCGAGGTCCTCGAACTCGCGCCCCTCGGTCCCGTCCGCCTCCACGCACCGCAGCCTGTCAGACGGCCACGGCGCCGCGCGTCAGCTCCGGTCGCTGGACCCGAGCGAAGCCGATCAGCGGTCGGTTCGATCGACGATCGGCGAGGCGACATGCGCGCCGTAGACGAGGGCAGGCTCGGCGTAGCCCCGGAGTTGGATCAGCGCGGGCTCGTCGAACTCGATGTCCCTGGTACCAGCGGCGATACGCCGGGTCAGCTCGGACACGTGAACGGCGCCCGCGGGAGCGGTGTCGGCGATCCTCGCCGCGAAGTTCACGTGATCACCGAAGAAGTCCCGACCTGACTGGATGGACTCTCCGGTGTGCAGACCCACCCGTGCCTGCAGCGCGAAGCCGTGGACGTCAACCGCAGCAGCAGCGACCTCTGCCTGGAACGCGAAGGCCCATCGCAGCGCTTGTCGAGCGCTCCCGAAGACGACCAACCATCCATCGCCCTCGTGGCGGGGCACGAGGCCGCGGTGAGGATCGGCGAGCGTGGCGACGCGCTCCTTCAGGCGGTTGATGAGGCGCACGAAGTGCTCATCACCGAGGTGCTGCACGAGTCCGCTCGAGTCGACGATGTCGGCGAACGCGACCGTCACCGTGCCCTCGAGGAGTTCGTGTCCCGTCTCCTGCGGGAGCGAGCGGGTCGGATGCGGTTCTTGGCTCATGGCTCGAGCAAGCCCCCGCAGTCGAGATATGCCGGGTCGGCGAGCTGGACGCCTCGCGACAAGAGTCCCGACACGCAGGCGGTGGCGAACGACGTTCCGCCCCACTTGGCGAACACCAGATCTTCGGCCGGGAACGCCCCCCGGATGAACTGACCACCTGCGAATACGTCAGCTCCGAGGTTCGTGCCCGCGCACGAGCCGAGGATGTTGGTCCGACACTGGGACCAGACAGCCGCGAGACCGTCCGGCCCGAGCGCACCCACCGAACCCACATCCGCGTACGACGCCGGGTAGTAGGGGAAGTCGCCGAGGTCGAGGCCGTCGTTTCCGGCTCCGGCGATGAGCTCGGCGTCCTCACCGAACACGGTCTTGAGTTCCGCCACCGCGTCATCGAGACCGATCGGCACCGGGCGGACCACGTCACCATCCTCGGTCACGACATCGCACAGGTAGGCACCGAACGACATGTTGACGATCGTTCGCGTGCTCTGCGACACGGTTCCCGACAGCTGGGGAGCTGCATCCACGACCGTGTTGACCACCGTGGCCTCGTCCGGCGCCTCGAAGCGGTTCGGCACGATGGACGCGCCCGCCACGAAGTCAGAGCGATAGACGTCGACGCCGGGATCCCAGATGAGGCGCTCTCGGGTCGGATCGACCGGCACGACGCTGACCTGCGCCTCGGGACTCAGCGTCGCGATCACCGACGTCACGAAGGTGCCGTGGCCCGCAGGGTCTTCGAGACCCGCCGTGGAGGTGATCCGGCCGTTCGCACCATCGAGCAGGCGTTCATCGAGCCCGCTGTCGATCACGACGACGTCGGCTGCCTCCTCGCCGGGGGGAGCGAGCTCCTCGGAGAGGAGAGCAGCGGCGGAGGTGAAATCGAAGACGTTGGACGTGCGTTCCAAGAGGTCGCCGGGGATGAACGACCACCCCATCGCGAGGTCGACCAGGTAGTGCGGCGCGACCTGGGTGTTGGCGATGTCGGGGATCGAGCCGGGTGGAGGGAACAGGCCCGAGTCGAGTCTGGCCAGCACCCGGATGGCATCCCTCGCATCGGCGTTCGGCAGCGAGACGAGGTGCGTCTGGGACAGCTCTGTCGGGGACAGTGGCTCGACCGGCCCGACGAGGAAACCTTCGCTTTCGAGGAGCCCAGCTACGTCGTTTGCGACCGCCTCGTCGATGGTCAGCACGCTGTCTTCCGCGACGGCGCACGCCGACATCTTGTCGACCGGACGGAGGCCGGTGTCATCCCCCAGCACGTCGAGCGTGGAGGGAAGCACGATCGGTTCAGGAGGCGGCGTGGTCGTGGTCGTCGTGGTCGTGGTGGTCGTAGTCGTCGTGGTGGTGGTGGTCGTCGAGGTCGTGGTCGTCGATGGGCCTCCGCCGTCGTCATCAGCATCGCCACAACTGGCGGCCAGAACGCCGGCCGCGACGGCCACCACGAACAGCCGCCCCCAACGCCCACGCCCCATCCTCAACCGCTTCTGCCCCATCACCAGAACCTCCTCTGACGCTAGGTTCTCGCCGAGAGCACTGTCGAGCGACTGTCCGGCGCATGACGACGAGCAGACAACGGCGCAGTCGAGCCATGGCAAGGGAGTTGCTCGATCTCGCCGAGGACGATGCGGCGGCTGCAACGGCTCGCAGCCGCCGGATCCTCGAAGACGAGCCCGAGCCCTGGCGACGCGTGGTCGCCCGACGGGGTCTCGGCGTCTCGCTCCGCCTCGGCGGGCAGATCGAGAGGAGCCGGCAGGAGCTCGAGGAGGCGATCCGGGAAGGACAGGAGAGCGGGCTCACGGAGGAGACGGAGCTCGCCCGCGCCAGCCTCGCCGGCACGCTCTTCATGGCTGGTGAGACCGACGAGGCGCTCCGAGCCCTCAAGACGGCGATCGGCCGCCTCGACGGCGTGCCGCGAGCCGAGGCCCGCTTCCAGCTCGGCACGATCAGAGCCAGGATGGGCGACGAGACCGCCACGCTCGCCGAGTATCGAGCTGCGCTCCCCGTCTTGGCTCGACACGGGCTCCACCGAGTCGCAGCACACCTCCTCGGGAACCGGGGTCTCGTCGCGCTCGAACGAGGACACGTCAGGGACGCGGCTGCGGACTTCGAGCTGGCCGAGGCGTGGTACCGCAGGGTCGGCGTGCTCGGGCCGGCGGGGCTGATGCTGCAGAACCAGGCGCTCGCCGAGGCCACGATGGGCAGCTTCGTCCGTGCGCTCGACCTCGGCAACCGGGCGGTCGAGACCCTCCAGAAGGCGGGCAGGCCGACCCAGGTCGCCCTGCTCGACCGAGCAGAGATGCTGCTCGGTCTGGGGTTGTCGCACGAGGCGCTGTCGACGGCACGGCAGGCGGTCCAGCTGCTCGACGAGTCCGGCGATCGATCGGCGTTGGCTGAGGGTGAGTTGGTGCTCTGCCGGGTAGCGATCGATGCCGGGGACCTGGAGCAGGCCGAGCGTAGCGCCGCTCACGCCGCCGATCTCTTCCACCAGCACGGCCGCGAGCGGTGGGCGCTGGTCTCGAACTACCTGAGCTACGAGTCAGTTGCTGCGGAACGTGGACTGACCGCGGGGCAGGCAGCCGAGTGCGAGCACCTCGCCGACCAGCTCGAAGCCGAAGGCCTGTGGGCGTACAGCCGGGCGGCGCTCGCGGTGGCGGCTGAGAGTCATTCGCTGAGCGAGCGGTGGCTCGATGCCCGACGGGCTCACGCACGGCTGTCCGAGGAGGTCCCACTCGCCCTGACCATCCGGGAGGCGACGGTCGCTGCGCTGATCGACCTGCAGATCGGCGACCTGCCTGCATGTCTGCACCACGTCCAGCGAGGCCTGTCCGCAGCTGGCCAACACCGTCTCGCCATCAGCGCGACGGAGGCCCGCGCTGCGAACGCGCGACAGGTCGACCGCTTGGTGGCGCTCGGCATCGAGCTGCTCGCCGACGATCCGCTGCAGCAATCGCTCTTCGTCGAGAGCAATCGACGGGCGTCGTTGCGGATCATCGATCCCATCGTGGAGGACCAGACGCTGGCAGCGGCCCTCGCGGACTATCGGGCCATCTACGACACACGAGCCGCAGCAATCAGAGAGCCGCTGGCCATCGAGCGACGACTCGACGTTCGCCAGGCATCGCTCGCTCGGACCGGACGCCTGGCACCGGTTCCCACGCCATTCGCTGCGGCCGACATCGATGCCCTCGACGATGGCGACGTCGTGCTCCAGCACTTCGTTGATCGTGGGACACTGTTCTGCTCGGTTCTCGCTCGCGAGCACCACCAGCGGGTCCGCATCGCGCGACTTCCGGCCGTCCTCGACTTGGCGAGCAGGTGTTCCTTCGGCCTGCGCTTCCTGGCTGAGGGACGGACACCACTGACCGTCGCCTCGCTGGACGACCTGAACGCCGACCTCCACGAGCTCGCATCACTGCTCGTGCCGGACATCGCGAGGAGCGCGCAGAGACTGGTCCTGAGCCTGCCCTCCTGGCTCCTTCGGGTCTCGAGCTCGTCGATCCAGCAGCGCTGCGGCGTGCCGACGCTGATCGCGACCTCCCTGACGCAGTGGTGTCGTCGGCGAGGGGTTCCGACCACCCCGCGCCGTGCGACCCTCGTCGAGGGGCCCCGGCTCCGCGTGAGCGACAACGAGATCAGGCGTCTGGCGACCATCTACGAGGTCGCCGACGTCCTCGACGGCGACACCGCCACGCACGATGCGGTCGTCGGACAGATGCAGTCGTGCGACGTCGTCCACTTCGCATGCCATGGCGAGTTCCAGGCCGAGAACCCGATGTTCTCGAACCTGTTGCTGGCCGACGGGCCACTCATGGGCTACGACTTCGAACGTCTTGCGGCGATGCCCGGCACTGTCGTGCTCGCGGCGTGCGATGTCGGGCAGTCCTCGGCGCTACCAGGCGACGAGGCGCTCGGGCTCGTCCAGCCAATGCTCGCCGCCGGCACGCACTGCGTGATCGCTGCGGTTGCGCCGGTCCCCGACTCGGACACCACGCACCGTCTGATGGAACGTCTCCACACCGAGCTGTCTCGGGGGGTCGAGCCGGCGCAAGCCCTGTTCACGGCTCACGCCTCGGACGATCCCACGTTGGAAGAGCGCCTGGTCAGTGATCTCTACACCTGCTTGGTGTGACCCGGCCTGCGTCAGCTGACCTCGAGCACCCTCACGGGGAGCTGGCGCGGGCCGCGGATCTGGCCGCCCGACCACTGGACGTCGCCGGCCAGCTCGAAGTGCGGGAACCGGGCGACGAACTCCTCGATGGCCACCTTCAGCTCCAGCCGGGCCAGGTTGGAGCCAAGGCAGCGGTGGATGCCGAGGCCGAACGCCGAGTGGCGGTTGGCCTGGCGATCGATGATGAAGTCGTCGGCGTCCTCGAACTGCTCCGGGTCGCGGTTGGCGGCCGGGAACGGGAGCAGCACCCAGTCGTCCTGCTTCATCGGGCAGCCGTGGAAGTCGTGGTCCTGTGCGACGAGGCGGGCCATCGTGACCGGTGCGTACGCCCGGAGGAATTCCTCCAGCGCGAAGGTCATGACCTCGGGATCGTCGGCCAGGCGCTGTCGATCGGTCGGCGTCTGGGCGAGGTGCCACAGCGACGAGCCGATCGCCGACCAGGTGGTGTCGATGCCGGCGATCAGCAGCAGGACGATCGAGCCTCGCACGTGGTCGGGCTCGAGCTTGTTCCCGTCGAGCTCGAGCTCGAGCAGGTAGGTCGTCAGGTCGTCGCGGGGGTTGGCGACGTGGTCGCGGATCTGGGCGTCGATGTACTGGTCGAGGCGCTGGAAGGCCTCGCGGCGCGACTCGGGCTCGTCGTTGATCTTCTCGAGCACGGTGTGGACGAACTCGCGGAACAGCTCGTCGTCCTGCGCGGGGAAGCCGAGCATGCGACCGATGACGGCGACGGGGATGTGCTGGGCGTACTGCACCGCGGCGTCCACGACGGTCTCACCGGGGGTGATCTCGCCCATCGCGTCGAGGCGTGAGCGGCACAGGTCCCGCACCTCCTGCTCCAGCGCAGCGATCTTCTTCGGCGCGAACGGCGGGAGCAGCAGCCGGCGGGCGATGGAGTGGAAGGGCGGGTCGCTGCTGATCGGCGGTGCTCCACCGATCGGCGCCGGCGGGGCCAGGTCACCCGGACGGGTGTGGCTGACGACGACGCTGCGACTCGTGTAGTTCTCGGTGTCGTAGGCGACCTCGTGCACGGTCTCGTGGGTGATCGGCGCCCACATGCCTCCGTAGCGCTCGGAGTGCGCGACCGGGCAGCCCGACTCGCGCAGCTCCTTCCACACCTCGGGGGCGCGCGGGTTGTAGTCGGGGGCGGCGTGGTCGAAGTCGGTCGCCCAGTCCTCGACCGGCCCGTACATCTCCGGGTCGTAGGGCACGCGCTCCCAGATGTCGGCTCCCTCGGGTGAGTCGCCCAGGATGGGCGGGACCCACTCGGTCTCGGTGAACCGGGTGTCCTCGGCCCGATCGGTCGTGTCGGTCATCGCATCCCCTCCTGCCTACCCGTCCAGCGTCGCACATCGGACGGGTCAGGCACCCAGCGCGGCGTAGGGTCGGCGGCGTGAGGATCGGGATCTCGCCGTTCGCGTCGACCAGGTCGACCGCGCACGAGCTCGCCCGACTCGCCGTCGAGGGTGGGATGGACACGCTCTGGCTCGGCGACGGCTACCTCGCCAACCCCGACTTCGCCGACTGGGCCGGCGGCATGGAGTCCATGACCGAGCTGGCCTGGCTGAGCGGGTCCTTCCCGACGGCCCGGGTGGGGATCACCGCCGCCGTGCTGCCGATGCGCGACATCCCGTGGACCGCGAAGCAGGCCAACACCCTGCACCGGGTCGCCGGCGGTGGGTTCGTGCTGGCCGTGGCCCCCGGGTTCTGGCGCCGCGACCTCGAGGCGCGAGGCGTGGACTTCGATCGACGAGGCAGCGTGTTCGAGGCTGCGCTCGACGAGTTGTTGGCCGTGCTCGCCGATCCGGCCTACAACCCCGGTCCCCCGCCCGACGGCCCGCCGCCGGTCTGGCTCGCCGGTGGACCGGCGACGATGCGCCGGGCGGCCGAGCGCGGCCTCCCCTTCCAGGCGTCGCGGGCCCTGCCCGACGCGCTCGCGTCGATCGCTGCCGAGTTCGCCGATCGGGGCGGGTCGACGCTCGCCCACCGGGTCCGCGTCGAGGTCGGTGGGCACGACGTGGCGGGCGAGGAGGTCGACTGGCAGGCGGTCACCGGCTCGGTCGACCAGGTGGTCGATGCGCTCGGCCGCTATCGGGAGCTCGGCGTCGCCGACCTCAGCTGCATCCCCGGCCAGGACGACGCCACCTCGCTGCGGACGGTCGAGGCGCTCACCACCGACGTCCTGCCTCAGCTCGGATGAGCGTCGTCCGGCACGGCGCTCGTCGCCTCGTGCTCGGTCGTCATGACCGACCGCAGGCCCAGGCCCATCACGACGCGGTTGATGTAGCAGTAGTAGGCGACCATGTTGTTGAGGTCGAGCACGTCGAGATCGTCCAGTCCGACGGCGCGGAGCGCATCGACATCGGCCTCGGTCATCTCCGTGGGTCGGCTCGTCAGCTTGGCGGCGTGGGCGCAGATCGCGTCGTAGCGAACGTCGCCCGTGTCGACGCCGTGAGGGTCGCCATCGATCGCCGCGAGCACCTCGTCGGCGAGGCCGAGCGATCGCAGCTTGAGCCGCAGCCCGGACGCGCAATGGTCGGTGCCGTTGATGGTCGAGGTGACGAGGGCGGCGGATTGGCGCTCGATCTGCGACAGGTTCGACGGGCAGTGCTCGACGGCCCGGTACAGGCGGAGCCGCTCCTCGACGATCCCGGGGTAGAGGCTGCCCAGCATCGTGAACTCAGCCGGCTCACCCAACGACGCGGCCTGCCAGTCGTAGGCGGCGCGCAGCTCGCCCTCTGCGTCGTCCCATGCGATGGTGCGGATCCAGGCCATCGACCGATCGTAGGGCCGGTCCGATGGTGACGCCCGTGCCCGCGACCGGGGTGTGGTTCTTCCCCGACCGTCCCGCCGCCGAGCTCGTCGCGGCGATCGAGCACGCCGAGCGGAGCGGCCTCGACGAGGTGTGGCTCGGCGACGAGGGCCCGGCCCGGGAGCCGTTCACCGTGCTGGCGATGGCGGCGATGCGGACCGAGCGGATCCGGCTGGCGCTGGGCATCACCAACCCCTATGTCCGTCATCCCGGCGTCGCCGTGGCGTCGGCGGCGACGATCGCCGAGCACGCCGGGCCACGGGTGGTCCTCGGCGTGGGCGCCGGCGGCGCGATGTCGCTGGCGCCCTTCGAGCTCACCGCCGAGCGACCGATGGACGCGGTTCGCAGCTTCCTCGCCATCGCCCGAGCCGGCCGGGACGGCACGCCGGCGGCGGGGTACGTGCCCTCGGACCTGTCGGTCGCAGCGGCGGCGCCCCCCGTGCCGGTCTTCGTGGGGGCGCGGGGGCCGCGACTCAACACCCTCGCCTCGGAGCGGGCCGACGGCGTGTTCGTCGCCGGGATGCCGCCGTTCCGCTTCGGTGAGGTGATCGGCTGGGCGCGGTCCGCCCGGCCGATCGACGTGGCGCTCTACCCCAGCGCGGCGCTCGACGACGCCGGGCGGGAGCGGCACCGACCCGAGATGATCTGGTCGCTCTTCGACGCGCCGCCCGAGCTCGCCGAGCGCTTCCGGCTCGACGCGGACCGGGTCGCCGCCGTCGCCCAGTCGCTCCGGGAGGGCGACCGGGGCCCGGCGTCGGAGCTGATCGACGACGAGCTGCTGGCCGAACTGATGCTGGTCGGCACCCCGACCGACGTCGGCCTCCGGCTGGCCGATCTCGCCCGGGAGCACCGGCCCACCTCCCTCGGGCTCGCGCTCATCGCCGACGACCTCGCCGGCGCCATCGACCTGGCGGCGGAGGCGTTCGCCGTGATGCGCGACCGGCTGGAGGCGTCGTGAGCGGTGTGATCGGCCACCTGGCGAACCCGACCATCGACGAGAGCGTCGCGCTGGCCCGTGAGGCGGAGGCCGCCGGCGCCGACTGGATCGGACTGGCCGACGCCTTCTGGTGGCGCGACGTCTGGATGGCCCTGAGTCGGGTCGCCGCGGCGACGAGCACGATCGAGGTCGGGCCGGCGATGACGAACGCCTACCTCCGCCACCCGTTCCACACCGTGTCGGCCCTGGCGACGCTCCAGGAACTGGCGCCCGGGCGCACCTTCGCCGGCATCACCGCCGGGGGCTCCGAGGTGACCGTCGCCGCCGGGGTGTCGAGGGCGGACGCCCCGGAGCGGGTGCGGTCGCTCGTCGAGCTCGTCCGGCGCTGCGGAGCGGGTGCGCCCCTCGACGACGCGTCGGGTCGCTCGCTCGACGTGCCGTTCGGGCCGCTTCCGGTGCTGATCGCCGGCCGGGCCGACCACATGCTGCGCACCGCCGGGGCGGTGGCCGACCGGGTCCTGCTCTGGGCGATCCCCGACAGCGATCTCGATCGCTCCGTCGAGGTCGTCCGCGCCGGAGCGAGCGGCCGCGACGTCGAGCCGGAGCTCATCTGGGCCCCGCTGGTCGAGCACGACACGTCGTTACGAGCGTCGATCCTCCACGTGGCCGTCTACGCCTCGCTCAACACGCGTCCCCAGGTCCGGCGGTCCTGGGGCCTCGACGACGACCTGGTCGAGGAGATCCGCTCCACCCTCGTCGCCGGCGGCACGGCCGCGGCCGTGTCCCTGGTCCCCGAGGCCGCGCTCGACGACCTGCTCGTCCGCGATCTCGACCCGGTGGCGGTGGCGGCGAGGGCGAGCTCCCTCGGCGTCGGCTCCGTCGCGGTGCCCGGCTACGCCGTCGAGTCCGTCGCGACTCACGTGACCTGGGCCAACGCGGTCGAGGCGGCCCTCTGATCGATTCGCACCGTCGCGTCGGGGTCAGTTGCCCCCCGCGAGTTGTCGTGCGAGATCGGGCCCAACGGACCTACCGGCTGCCACACCCCGACGGCAGAATTGGCCGGTAACGAGGAGCCCCGACATGACGGAGTACGGAGCGGTCATCGACCCGGAGTGGTCGTCCGCCGTCCGTGAGGAGCTGCACCCGGTCGACGGTTCACCGGTCTTCACCGCCCGGACGCCCGCGCCCGACGCGACACCGACCTTGCTGCTCCACGGCATCGGCAACAACGGCGCCGTCTTCTCCCCGCTGCTCGCCCGGATGGCGCGCCATGGGCCGGTCGCGGCGACGACCATGTCCGTCGAGTTGCTGCTCGAGGCCGACGGCGAGGATCCCGACTCCTTCGACGACCTGATCGAGTGGCTGGCGGCCGTGCATCCTCCTCCGTGGCGGCTGATCGGCCACTCCATGGGCGGCGTCCTGACCGGGCTCCTCCTCCGCCTCCGCCCCGACCTGGCGTCGAGCGCCGTCCTCCTGAACTCCCCGCTCCCGAGCGCCGTCGAACGCATCTCGTTCGGCGACTCCATCGATCGCACCGGTCGGGCGATCCTCGCCATGAAGGCGCTCGCGCGGGTGTCGTCGTTCGGGCGCCCCCGGCTCCCCGGGTTCCTGCGGGGCACCGAGCTGGGGATCGTCCGCACCGGGCTCCGCGGCTTCGTGATCGACCCCGGCGAGCTCGACGACGACGTGATCGCCACGGCGATCATGGACTCGCGCACCACCGACGGGCTCGACTTCCTCCGCCTGGCCCAGAAACTGCCGGTCTGGGCGTCGCGGCCGCACGCGGCGCAGCCGATCACGGTCATCCTCGGCGACGACGATCCCCTGATCCTCGAGGCCGACCACGCCGCCATCCGCCGCTCGTACCCGGAGGCCCGCATCCACGTCGCCCAGCGTTGCGGCCACTTCGTGCACCTCGAGCAGCCGGAGCTCGTGATGGAGGTCATCGACGACTTCATCGCCGCCACCGACGACTGATCGCCGGCGGGACTGCGATCGCGCCCCCTGCCGACGCCAGACTGACGGCATGCGGCTGCTGTGCCTCGCGTTGGTGTCGACGCTGCTCCTCACCGCCTGTGGCGACGCCGACGAGGACGCCACGGCGGCGACGTCGACGACCGCCGCTCCCGGAACCGCCGCTCCGACCACGACCACGACGCCTGCTCCGCCCACGACGGCCGCACCGACCACGACCATGGCGGCCGCTGCACCCACGACCACGACGGTCCCGGCCGAGGACCCGTCGTGTCGGGTGCTCGACGATCCGGTCGAGGGCGGCCCCTCGGGCTGGGTCGTCGTCAACGACGGCGTGATGGGCGGCAGGTCCGAGGGGCAGCTCGCTGTCGTCGAGGACGTGCTCGTCTTCGACGGCGAGATCGTCACCGAAGGCGGCGGCTTCTCCTCCATCCGCACCGAGCTGGACTTCGGCGCGCTGGATGGTGTCGAGCGCATCGTCGTCCGGGCGCAGACCGACGGGCGCAGCTACCTGCTCACCGCCGACGACGCCGCACCCGAGCGCGAGCGCCGAACGAGCTTCGAGGCCCCGATCCCGTTCACGTCCGAGGCCGGTACCCAGGAGGTCACGGTGCTCCTCGACGATCTGGTCCCGGTCGTCTTCGGCCAGCGCATCGAGGACGCACCCTTCGACCGAGCGCTGGCCTCGGAGATCGGCATCCAGCTCAGCGACGGCGTCGACGGTCCGTTCCGCCTGGAACTCGACGCCCTCCTCGCCTGCTCGGGCTGATCAGCCGAAGAGGGGGCGCAGCAGCGTCGGGTTCTCGAGCCGGTGCAGCGAGTCGTTCCGGTGCTCGATGTCGCGCAGGTACTGCGGGTGGCTCAGCACCCAGAACCGCCGCTCGCGGACGGCGTCGACGACCAACGCAGCGACCTCCGCCGGGGCCATGCCGTGCTCGGCGAGCGCAGCCGCGATGGCGTCGTTGCGGCGACGGGCACCGTCGTTGGCCGGGCGGCCCTCCCCCCGATCGCGCTGCAGGTGCGTCGGCCGGTTGCGCTGGCCCGTCGCGATGTTGGTGGCCACCTCGCCGGGGCAGAGCACCGACACGCCGACGTTCGCCTCGTCGTCGGCGGCCATCTCGTGGTGCAGCGTCTCCATGATCGCCACGACGCCGTACTTGGCCGCGTTGTACGGACCGAGCCCGGGGTTGGCGATCAGCCCGGCGACCGATGCCGTGCTCACGACGTGGCCGTCGCCCGATCGCACGAGGTGGGGCAGGAAGTGGTGCAGCCCGTGGATCACGCCCCACAGGCTGACGTCGATCACCCACTTCCAGTCGACGAGCTGGGCGTTGCGGATGGTCCCGCCGCCGCCGACGCCGGCGTTGTTGCAGAGGACGTTCACGCCGCCGAAGCGCTCGATCGTGGCGTCGGCGAGCGCGCCGACCGCCTCCGCGTCGGTGACGTCGGTCGGCACGGCCAACGCCGCCCGGCCGGTGGCGGTGACAAGGTCGGCCGACTCGTCGAGCGGGCCCTGCTCGACGTCGGCCAGCACGACGTCGCAGCCCTGCTCGGCGAAGGCGACGGCCAGCGCCCGGCCGATGCCCGACGCCGCCCCCGTCACGACCGCGACGCGGTCCTGCAACTCGTCCATGGTCCTCCTCAGGACTCGGCGGCGACGAAGACGTGGCCGCGATCGTCGGAGACGATGCGGCCCGAGCCGACGCCGCCGAAGTGGGTGCCGATCACCAGGAGGTCGCCGTCGGCGTGCTCCTCGATGAACTCCCGCCGGGTCGCCTCGCCCTGCGCCGGGTCGGTGTCGAAGCGCGAGCACCACTCCGGAGTCGCCACCTGCACGGCATGGTGCATGAAGTCGCCCGTGATGACCGCCTCGGAACCGCCCGACGACAGCTTCACCGAGCAGTGGCCGGGCGTGTGACCCGGGGTCGGGACGAGCGTCACGCCGGGCTGGTCGACCTCGTCGACGTCGACGAGGTCGACCAGCCCGGCGTCGGCCACCGGCTCGATCGAGTCGTCGTGCTCGGGCCGGTGGCAGTACGGCTCGGCCGACCAGTGCGCGTACTCGGGCCCGGCGAAGAGGTACCGCGACCCCGGGAAGGTCGGCACCCACTCGCCGTCGACGAGCATCGTGTTCCAGCCGACGTGGTCGACGTGCAGGTGGGTGCAGACCACGGCGTCGACGGTGTGGCGATCGAACCCGGCCTCGGCGAACCGGTCGAGGAACGGCAGGTCGAGCTGGTTCCACGCCGCGACGTCGCGCTCCTTGTCGTTGCCGATGCAGGTGTCGATCACCAGGGTCCGCCCGCCGCTCTGGACGACGAGTGCCTGCACCCGGGTCATCAGTCGGCCGTCGTCGACGAAGGTGCCCTCGGCCCAGCCGTGTCGGGCCCGGACGGTGTCGGCGTCGCCCTCGGCGAACAGGAAGGTGCCCGGTGCGGTGCCCTCCACCTCCACGACGCTCGTCACGGTGATGTCGCCGACCTGCCAGGTGCGCATGGCGGGAGAGTCTCGCGGGCCGTCAGACGAAGAGCGACCTGCAGTCGAGGTCCTCGATCGCGGCGACGTTGCGCTTGATCATCTCGGTCATCCAGCGCACGCCGCGCTCGTTGGCGCTGTCGAGCGTGCCGGCGATGACGACGGCGTAGCACCAGAGGTACAGCACGGCAGCCCGGTAGTCCGCCCAGGCCTCGTCGACGGCGTAGCCCTCGACGCCGGCGGCGGCGAGCCCATCGACGTAGCGCTGGACCAGGTCGCGCTCGTGGGCGCGCCGCACCTCGATCTGGGTGCTCTGGCAGAGCAGGTAGGCCACATCGTGCATCCCGCGCGAGCGCAGCGGCCCCTGCCAGTCGATGATCGTCAGCGCGTGGTGGTCGTCGGTCGAGCCGAAGAACAGGTTGTCCATCCGGAAGTCGCCATGGGCGAGCGTCAGCGGCTCGGCGTCGAGCTGCGCCTGCAACGTCTTCACCGTGGCCACGAAGCGGTCCTTCATGCCGCGGACGCTCTCGGGCACGTGGTCGCCGAAGGTGGTGAGCATCGGATCCCAGCCGAACTGGACCCCTTGGTACATGTTCTCCGCGTGGAAGCTGTCCGCCGCCCTCGGGAGCCAGCCATGCTCCTCCTCGGTCATGCGACCCCAGAACGAGGCGTGTTGCCGCGCGAGGAGGTCGACACCGGCCTGGGTCTGCGCCAGGGTCGCGCCGACGACCTGATCTCCGAGGTCGTAGCCGGCGAGGTTCTCCATCACGATGACGAAGTGGTCGTCGCCGTCCATGGCCGACAGGTGCACCGCCGGACCGGGGGCGTCGTTCTGGGGGTCGAGCTCGGCGTAGTAGCGCACCTCGCGCCGGTAGACGTCGTACTGCTGCGCGACCGCACGATTCTGTTCGTTCGCCGTCGGGAACTTGACCACGACGCTGTCGGGTGCCCCGCCGGCATCGCCGGCGCAGGTCAGGTGCACGTACTCGATCTCGCTGAGCATGCCGACCCCCTCGCCGACCGGCACACGACGGACCTCGGCGACCTCGCCGCCGGCAGGAAGCGCCCCGCTGCTGCGGAGCACCGACGTGAGCCAGCCCGGCGTGATCGCCGCCGGGCCGCTCGGGAGGGGGTGGATGTCGGTCATGGTGGGCGCTGCTCCTCGGTCGCGGGAGCACGACGGCATCGGCATCGACCGGTCGGCGCTGGCTCGCCGAACCCCCTCGGAGCCCCCTCCGCCCGGGGAGCCTAGGGGGCGAGCACGTGGCGGCCCGCGTCGTGCCGATCGCCGCGATGGACGAAGGGCACCGGCGAGTCGACCTCGACCCGCTCCGCCCTCGCCTGCACGGCGATCGAGCCGAACGGCGACGGCACCCGGCCCGACGCCCAGTCCAGGTCGCCGAGCTCGGGCTCGATCCGGGCCACCCCGAAGCCGGGGTCGGCCGGCTCGACACCGAGGATGCGGGTCATCGCGTCACGGGTCGGCGTCGCGCCCCACGCGTGGCTGATCGTCCCGCCGAACCAGGTCTCGGCGAGTGACGTGTCGCAGCGCTCGAGCGCCCACGCCCAGTCGCGGCATCGAGCGGGGAGCAGGTCGCTGCGCCCGGCGGCGACGAGCGCGTCGTGGACCACGTAGCGGAAGAAGGGTTGGGCGCCGACCACCCGACCTTCGACGTCCCACCACGGCTCGGGCGGGCCGGTCATCAGGTGGGCGCCGGTGAAGGGCCGCGTCACCCCCGGCGTCGCTTCCTCACCGGGCAGCATGAACGTCGCCCAGACGCGTCGATCACGGTCCTCCATCACCTCGACGAGGCGCTGCTGGCGTTCGCGCGGGACGAGGTCGCCGACGAGCAGCGCGGCCTGTGCGTGCTCCGAGACGGCTCGGCCCCGCGGTCCGTCGGCGGTGCAGTCGACGTAGAGGCCGCGGCCGGCGTCCCACAGCCGTTCGACGCCGACGCGCAGCTGCTCGTGGCGACGATCCGCCCACGCCGCCGTCCCGGCGTCGTCCACCCAGCGCGACATCGCCGCCAGCTCCCGCAGCGAGCGCCCGAGGAGACCCACGAGCGGGGCGCACACGCCGGCCGTGTAGTTGGCGGCCCAGTCGATGATCACCCAGCCGGTCACGTCGGTCGGGACGCCGGTGCCGTCGTCGAAGCGGTCGAACCATCGGAGCACCCCCTCCACGACCGGGAGGAGCGGTGCCACGAGCTCGGCGTCGCCGGTGTACCGGTGGAGCAGGAACACCGAGTGGACCCAGTGCAGCGCCCAGTCCGGGATGACCGTCGGGTCGCGGCCCTCGATGTCGCCGGCCACGGCCATCGGCAGCATGCCGTCCGGGCGCGGCGACGCCGCGAGGAACGGGTGCCGGCGAGCGAGGCTCCAGTCGGCGTTGGTGGTCAGGTCGACGAGCTGGTGGACCACCGAGTCGCCGGTCCACGCCCGCTGCTCGCGGGTCGGACAGTCGGTGTAGGCGTCGAAGGAGTTGATCGTCACCGACCGCCGGCCCACCTCCCAGATCCGCTCGAGCAACGGGTCGCTGCAGCGGAAGCTCGCATCGCCCTGGACGCGGAGGTTGCGGTCGCGCACGGTCACCGAGTGCACCGTGCAACCCGGATCGGCCTCGACGCGCAGCGCCCGGAAGCCGTAGCGATCGACGGTCTCCACGGTTCGTCTGCCGCCGTCGGTGACGATCCGCAGCCGGTTGTCGTGGACGTCGTCGGCCTCGAGCTCGCCGTGGTCGTCGATGAACTCGCCGGCCGTGATGTCGATGCACGCCTCGGCCGGACCCACGACGTCGAGCACGAGCGTGCCGACCTCGACCCGCTCGACGTTCCAGACGCCTCCACCCCGCTCACGCACGGGCACCTCGATCGCCGGCGCGACGGGCAGGGGGCGGATGCCGTAGGGCCCCACCGGGTGGCTCGGCGGGCGAGGGTCACCCGACCAGCCCAGGCTCGCAGCGCTGCGGAGCTCGGCGGCGGGCCAGCTGCCGTCGGCGTCGGTCCGCCAGCCCGAGTCGAGCGAGCCGGCGTGCACGATCTCGCGCCCTCGGCCTCCGATGCCCCGGGCGGCCTCGCCCGTCCAGCCGGCGACGACCCGCCCCTCCCAGGAGTCGTCGGACACGACGAGCTCGTCGTCGAGGAGCAGCTCGGCGACGAAGGCCCCGAGCGCCAGGTCGCCCGACGCGGCCGGCGGCTGGAGGGTCCAGGCGTTGTCCCCGCCCTGGTGGACGGCCTGTATGGCGAGGACGTTCTCGCCGCGGCGGAGGTGCTCGTGCACGTCGACGACATCGGTGTGCCCCTCACGGGGGTTGGCCCGGACCGGGCCCACGACCACCTCGTGGCCGTTGACCCAGACCACGTGGCGCCCGACCGTGTAGCAGCGGAGGGGTGCCGCGGCGGGCACCCGGTCGAGCTCGAACACGCGCCGGAGGGCGACGACGTGGCGGCCCGGCTCGGCACCGGCCCAGATCCAACGGGCCGACCACCGGCCCGGCGGGAACGGCGACGACCGATCGGGGCTGAGCATCACCCAGACGTTCGCACGCCGAGCTGGGCGCCGTCAGGCCAGGATGCGGTCGACGACCTCGCGTGCGGCTCGTGCCGCGTCGTCGACGCTGCCCCAGTCGTCGTGGCGGGTGTAGGCCTCCCCGGCGAAGTGGATCCGGCCGTCGATCGGTTCGCGGAGCACCGGTGGGATCGCCGGGTCGGCGGTGTCGGCCAGGTAGGCCTGGCCGATGAACGGCTCCTCGCTCCAGTCCTGGACGATGTGGCGGAGGTACGAGCGAGAGGCCGCACCGTCGAACACCTCGTCGAGCTCGGCGAGGACGTGGTCGCGGAGGGCGTCGTCCGTGCGGGCCTGGTAGGGCTCGGCACCGGTGCCGACCGCGAACAGCCCGAGGACGTTGGTCGTCGTGTCGCGGCGGTAGGCGGCGTCGTAGTAGTAGCGCTGACCGGTCGCCGTGTCGCTGTCCGGGAACTCCACCCAGCTCGGGTAGAACGCCTCGTCGAACTCGAAGAACGCCTTGATGCCACCCCACACCAGCGCGTCGTCGATCGCCCGCTGCTTGCGGGCGGGCAGCGGCGGCGTGAAGCGCAGCCGCTCCTCCTGCAGCACTCGCAGCGGCACGGTCACGATCACGCGGTCGGCCTCGTGGACGGTGCCGCTCGCGTCGGTCAGCCGGATCGGATCGCCGGTGTGGTCGATCTCGACGATCTCGGTCCCGAACGTGAGCCGCGACGAGATCCCGGGGACGATGTGCTCGTCGAAGAAGTCGAACCAGCTCGACTCGACGAAGTTGAGCGAGCCGAACTCGCCGAGCGGCGAGTACACGAGCTCCCCGTCGAAGGAGGCGGTCGGGTCGTCGGGGTCGTAGCCGACGAGGCGGACGTCGAGGTCGACGGAGGGGTCGTCGACGATGCGGGCGAGCTCGCGCTCGGGCGCCTCCAACCACTCCCCGCCCAGCGAGATCGGGAAGTCGACGAACTCGGTCGTCCGCTTGATCCGGCCCCCGTACGTGGCCGCGGCCTCGAGCACGCGGACGTCGACGTCGCGGCGCTGGAGGAGGTGCGCGGCGCTCAGGCCCGCGACGCCGGCGCCGATGACCACGACGCGCCCGTCGAAGCCGCCGCTCGGCTCGTCATCGCCGCAGCCGAGCAACGGCACGGTGAGGCCGAGGGCACCGCAGACCTTGATGAACTGCCGCCGAGTGATCACGTCGCTCCTTCGTCGTCGGACGGCTGAGACGGTATGGATGCTCGTCGGCGGAGCCACTCCGCCGCACGGGTGATTCACGGCCCGCCGTTCGGAGGAGAACCGGGGCCGCCGGGGTGCTGGACTGGGGCGATGGACGCCCGGCTGCACGCGCTGCTCACGTTCGACGTCGACACGATGTCGTTGTGGCGGCGCAGTCGTGACGCCACCACCCGGTCCCGCGGCGAGCTCGGCGCCGTCGCCGTGCCCCGAATCCTCGACCTGCTCGGCTCCCGCGGGCTGCGGGCCACGTTCTTCGTCCCGGGCTTCACCGCGCTGACCTACCCGGACCTCGTCCGACGCATCCGCGACGAGGGTCACGAGCTCGGCCACCACGGTTGGCTGCACGACTCCCTCGTCGACGCCGACGAGGCCGCCGAGCGCCACGACCTCGACCGCGGGCTCGAGGCACTCGACGAGGTCGCCGGCGTCCGCCCCGCCGGCTACCGGTCGCCAGCGTGGGCGACGACCGATCGGACGATGGCGCTGCTCGTCGAGCACGGCTTCGCCTGGGACTCGTCGCTGATGGGCGACGACCACTCGACGTACCGCGTGCGCATCGGCGATCGTCCCGGCGATGGTGAGGCCGAGCCACCGTGGACCTTCGGCGAGGAGACCGACCTCGTCGAGGTGCCGGTCGCGTGGTCGGCGGACGACTTCCCCCACTTCGAGTACGTCCCGGGCCGGCTCGACGCGATGAAGCCGCCGTCGGCGGTGCGCGAGATCTGGCAGGGCGACTTCGAGTGGGCCCGTCGCCATGTGCCCGGCGGGTTCTGGATGCTGACGATGCACCCTCAGGTCATCGGCCGGGGGCACCGGCTGCTGATGCTGGAGGACCTCATCGATCACGTCCGCTCGCACGCCGACGTGGCCTTCGCGACCGTGTCGGAACACGTCGACCGGTGGCGGTCGCAGGCCGAGGGCGACGCACCCGCCACCGGCTGAGGGCCTCGTACCCTCGGGCCGCGTGTCGACCGGACTTCGCCGAGACGTTCTCCGCCTTCGTGTTCGACGTCGAGGCCGATCCAGCGCTCGACGCCAGTTCGACTGGATGGCGTCCCGCCCGGGCCTGGCCGAGTTCCGCGAGCGAGCAGCCGAAGCCGGAGTGGTGGGCCTGCGAAGCAACTTCGAGGGGTGCGGCTGAGCCGCCGGCGCGACGGTCAGCCGTCGTCGAGCGCCGCCGCCTCGGACCCGGCCGGTGGGGTGCGGAGGGCGACGTAGACCGCCCCGATGACCGCGGCGACCGCGGCGACGGTCATGGCCACGCCGAACCCGTCGGCGACCCCCTGGCGGACCGCCTCGATGATCGGCGCGCCCTCGGCACCCAGCTCGCCGGCGATCGCCAGGCCCGCGCCGGCGGAGTCGCCGATCGGCCCGGCCAGATCGGGCGGGAGATCGGCCTCGATGGACGACCGGTAGCCGGAGGTCAGGGCCGAGCCGATGATGGCGATCCCGAGCGCTCCCCCCACCTCGCGGGTGACGTCGTTGATCGCGGAGGCGACGCCCTGCCGGTTGCGGGGCAGTGCCTCGACGATGGCCTCGGTGGCCGGCGGCGCCGCCAGACCGAAGCCCAGGCCGAAGATCAGCACCCCGATGGCGAAGAACCAGTAGTCGGTGTCGACGCCGACGAGGTTGAACCAGGCGAGCCCGGCCGCGACGGCGAGCAGCCCGGCCGCACCGGTCACGCCGCGACCCACGCGCTCGATCGCCTTCGGCGCGAGCACCGAGCCCAGCGGGATCGTCACACCGATCGGGAGCAGACCGAGGCCGATGACCAGCGGCGAGTAGTCGAACACGAACGCGAGGAACTGCGACGCGGTGAAGAAGAAGCCGAACGCGGCGAGGAACTGCAGGAAGATCGACAGGGACCCGGTCGAGAAGCCGCGGAGCCGGAAGAGCCGCACGTCGAGCAGGGGTCGATCGGTCCGCAGCTCCCACAGCACGAACGCGACGATCCCGGCCACGCCAGCGACGAGCCCGCCGACGACCAGCGGGTCGGACCACCCCTTGATGGGGCCCTCGATGATCCCGAGCGTGACGGCCCCGATACCGATCAGGGAGGTGATGCTCCCGATCGGGTCGAGGTTGGCCTCGCTCGGATCGGAGGTCTCGGGCACGTACAGCGCGGTCAGCACCGCGATCGCGAGTCCGATGACGGCGGTCGCCAGGAAGATCGACCCGAACCAGAAGCCCTCGATGAGGGCGCCGGCACCGACCGACCCGATCGTGCCGCCGAGGCTGGCGCTCACCGTCCAGGCCGCGATCGCCTGGGTCCGACGCCCCGACGGGATGACGTTGGTGATCGTCGACAGCGTCCCGGGGAAGACCAGCGCGGCGCCGGCACCCGACACCGCCCGCAGCGCGATGAGGAGCCCGATCGAGTCCGTCGTGGCCGTGAGGGCGGTCGACACGACGAAGATGCCCCAGCCGACGAGCATCAGCCGCTTGCGGCCGAAGCGGTCGCCGAGCGCACCGGCGGGCAGCAGCAGCGCGGCCAGCACGATGGCGTACGAGTCGATGATCCACTGCAGCTCGGACTGGGTGGCCTGCAGCTCCTGACCGATCGTCGGGATGGCGACGGTGAGGCCGGCCACACCGGCGATCACCACCACGACCGCCAGGCACATCGACAGGATGGTCAGTGCGGGGTTGTCGGCGGTGACGGTGCCATGATCGGCGTCGCCCGCGTCCGCTGCGGGATCATTTTGGGACATACTGTTCCTCATCGGAACGAAGTGTTCCACAGTGTCCGAGCCCGCCGAAACCCGGAGCCGATGAATTCGTCAGCCGATCCCCGCGTCGTCCACACCCACGCCCTCGTCGGCGAGGCCGTGCGAGCCCTGCTGGTCGAGGAGGGCTGGGACGCGATCACCCACCAGCGGGTCGCGGCGCGCTCCGGGCTCGGGCGGAACACCGTGTACCGGCACTTCCCCGACCGGCTGGCGCTCCTCGCCCACGGGGGGAACTTCGTCGGCGGGGGCCACCACGCCCCGATCACCGGCGACGTCCGCGTCGACCTGGCCGCCGAGCTGCGCTGCTTCCGCCAGGAGCTCTTCGACGGCATCGTCGGCACGATCATCGGCGCGATCGTCGAGCGTGCCGATCGCGACCCGGAGGTGACGCCGCTTCGCGACCACCTGGTCGAGCTGGGCGCCCGCCAGACCGCGGAGCTGGTGCAGTCCGGGATGGACCAGGGGCTCATCGACGACGATCGCCGGGTCGACGACGTCGTGTCGGCGCTGTGCGGTCCGCTGCTCTACGCCCGGCTCTGCCAGGCGCGCGCTCCATCGGACGAGGCGATCGACGCCGTCGTCGACGCCCAGCTCCGCCCGCCGCCCCGCTGAGCGGGTCGGCTCAGAGATCGTCGTAGTCGTAGAGCGGCAGGGCGTCGAAGTCGTCCCTCGACTCGATGTGGAGGTCGCGGATCAGGCCGTGGTCGAGGTCGTAGACCCAGCCGTGCACCTGCAGCTCGCGCTCGCTCATCGCCCGCTGCACGAACGACGTCGTGCGCAGCCGGAACACCTGCTCGCGGACGTTGAGCTCGACGAGGCGGTGGTGGCGCTCCTCGGGGTCGTCGATGGCGTCGAGCTCGTCGCGGTAGATCCGGTAGACGTCCTTGATGTTGCGCAGCCACTTGTCGATCAGCCCGTGGAAGTGGCCGTCGACCGCAGCCCGGACGCCGCCGCACTGGAAGTGGCCGCACACGATGATGTGCCCGACCTGCAGGACGTCGACGGCGTACTGCAGCACCGACATCAGGTTCATGTCGGTGTGGATGACGAGGTTGGCGATGTTGCGGTGGATGAACATCTCACCGAGGTGGGTGCCGGTCAGCTCCTGCGCGCTGACCCGGCTGTCGGAGCAGCCGATGAAGAGGAAGTCCGGCGACTGGCCTTCGGCCATGCGTTCGAAGAAGCGGGGGTCCTCGGCGACGTGACCGGCCGCCCAGTCACGGTTGTAGGCGAGCAGCTCCTCGTAGCGGCTGGGCATCCGTCGAGGCTAGTCAACGCCGGCCGGCCGCTTCCCGCTGGTCAGCCCGCGGCGGGGTGCTCCACGCGGTGGTCGGTCGGCTGCGGGGTGACGGTCACGATCTTCGCCCCGGTCGGGGTCACGAACCGGTGCCAGGTCCCCCGCGGCACGACCACGAGCTGCATCGGGCCGAGGGCGAGCTCGTGCTCGACGCCGTCGACGAGCATGGTCATCGTCGTCGCCCCCTCGAGCACCATGACGATCTCGTCCCCCGCCCCGTGACGCTCCCACTCGCTCTGGCCGGCGTAGTGCACGGCGAAGATCCCACCGTCGCGATAGCTCGCCAGCTGGGCGGCCCAGTCGGTCGAGCTGTCCTCGGTCGTGGGCGTCCGGTCGGGCAGGAAGCCGAGGCCACCCAGCGCGACGGTGAGGTCGATCGGTCGAGGCGTCGCCATGACCGACAGTCAAGCACCGGGGTGTGCCACATATTCCTTGACGGGAATACGTCGACTCCGTAGTTTCACCCCCGTGCAGGCGACGACGTTTCGAGCGCTCGGCGAGCCGAACCGACTGCGGATCGTGGAGCTGCTGCGCTCCGGCCCCGGTCCGGTCGGTGAGATCGCCGACACCCTGGAGATCCGACAACCCCAGGTGTCCAAGCACCTCCGGGTGCTGGCCGACTCCGGCGTGGTCGTCGGCGAGTCCCGGGCCCGGCACCGGATCTACCGCCTCGAGGCCGCCCCCTTCGAGGAGATCGGCACGTGGGTCGACTCCTTCGAGCAGCTCTGGGAGGTCCGCCTCGACGGGCTGGGTCGGTTCCTCGAGTCCGGCGACCGGGGAGACGGGGTCTGATGCTGGGCATCCTGCGAGGCCGCAAGGACCTCCGCTTCGAGCGCACCTACCCCGCCGATCGGGAGGCGGTGTGGCGGGCGTGGACCGACCCCGAGCTGCTCCGTCGATGGTGGGGGCCGGAGGGGACGACGGTGACGGCCTGCGAGATCGACCTGCGCATCGGCGGAACGATCAGCGTCGTCACGGAGGCCGGCGAGACGATGGGCAAGTACGCCGGGACCCGCTGGCCGATGGAGGGCACCTTCGGTCGGATCGAGGAACCCGGGCGACTCGTCTACGACGCCCGGTCCTGGACCGAGGGCGAGGAGGCCGGCTCGACGATCGAGCACACCAACGACCTCCGCCTCCGGGCGGACGGCGCCGCGACCCAGCTGACGCTGCACGTGGCCATCACCTCGATCGGGCCCAAGGCGAAGATGGCCGCCTTCGGCATGAAGTGGGGCTACAAGGCCCAGCTCGACGCGCTCGGAGAGGTGCTGACGTGAGCGCCGACGACGGCCCCCGCCTGCTCGCCGGCGGCAACCCCCAGATCCCGAAGGGCGAGGGCGACGGACCGGTCCAGGCCTACATCGCCGCCATGCCCGGCTGGAAGCGAGCGCTCGGCGAGCAGCTCGACGCGCTGATCGTCGAAGCGGTGCCCGGCGTGCACAAGGCCGTGAAGTGGAACCAGCCGTTCTACGGCAACCCGGACGACGGGTTCTTCGTCTCGTTCCGCTGCTACACGAGGTACGTGCAGCTCGCGTTCCACAGCGGGTCCTCGCTGGAGCCGCAGCCGCCCAAAGGGTCCAAGCACCCCGACGTCCGCTATCTCGACGTCCACGAGGACGACGACCTCGACGTCGACCAGCTCCGCTCCTGGATCGAGCAGGCCAGCCGCCTCCCGGGCGAACGGCTCTGAGTGGAGGCCGCGACGCGTCGCCACCGCTGGCGCATCGACGAGCGAGAGCTCCTGCGCCACGAGCAGCGCCGCGGTCGACGACATGCGTTCGAGGCCCTCGCGGCCGAGCGGACCGCGCTCGTGGTCGTGGACACGATCCCGTTCTTCGTCGACGCCAACCCGTTCACCCGCGGCATCGTCGGGGACATCGTCGCTCTGGCCGAAGCGATGCGCCGAGCGGGCGGCACGGTGGCCTGGGTCGTACCGGGCGACGACGCCATGACGCCGGCTCGGGTCGAGTTCCTCGGCCCCGAGGTCGCGGAGCTCTACCGCACCTCTGCCGGAGGGGGCGCACCGGCCGACCGCCTCGCCGACCCCCTTCGAGCGGAGTCCGATGACCTCGTCGTCACGAAGAGCGCTCCGAGCGCCTTCTTTCCCGGGCGATGCGACCTCCCCGCGCTGCTCGCCGGCCGCGGGATCGACACGGTCATCATCGCCGGCACCGTCGCGAGCGTCTGCTGTGAGTCGTCCGCGCGCGACGCGAGCACGCTCGGCTACCGCACGATCGTGGCCGCCGACGCCGTCTCGGCCAACACCGACGAGGAGCTCAACGCGTCGCTGCACACGATCTACCGGAGCTTCGGCGACGTCAGGAGCACCCCGGACCTCCTCGATCTGATCCGGGCGGGCCGCTCGACGCCCTGATCCGGCCTCGGAGACGCCGAACCGGGGCCGCCAGCCCACGTCGGCTGGCGATACTGGGACAGCCATCCGATGCCCGGAGGTCATGCGATGCGCTACGTGATCACGCCCGACATCGCCGTCGAGCTCGCCGAGCGGGAGGCGACGCTCGGGGCCGGCGTCGAGCTCGTCGCGCCGACGCTCCTTCGCTCCGAGGTGCTCGCCCAGCTGTACAGCCGCGTGCGGACCGGCGAGCTCGACCGCCGACGGGCAGACGAGCTGCTCGACGCCGTCCGCCGCTTCAAGATCCGACTCCTCGGCGACCGCGTCCTCCAGGCCAAGGCGTGGGGTGTCGCCGAGTCCCTCGACTGGGCGGACACGTACCGAGCCGAGTACGTGGCCCTCACGCGACTCCAGGCCGACGCCTTCGTCACCGGCGACGCCGAGCTGGCCGCCGCTGCCGCCGACCTCGTCACCGTCGCATCGTTCGACGACCTGGTCGCCTGAGCCCCGGTCGGGGTCAACGGTCCAGAGCGACCTCGGCTGCGGTGGCCGTGCCGGCCTCGCGGCCGGGGGCGGTGTGGTTGCCCCAGTAGAGGTTGGTGTGGGCGATGACCGCCTCGGGCGGCGGCGCTCCCCACTCGGTGAGGTCCTCGGTCGTGTGCGCGTCGGCGACGAGCACGGCGTCGTAGCCGCGGGCGATCGCGCCGTGGAGCGTGGACCGGACGCACCAGTCGGTCTGCGCGCCGGCGACGACCAGACGGCCGACGCCCGCTGCGGCGAGCAGGTCGTCGAGATCGGTGTCCTCGAAGGCGTCGCCGTACGCCTTGTCGACCCGGGACTCGTCGTCGCGGCGGTCGAGGCCATCGACGAGCTGCCAGGCGTCGGAGTCGACCGCCAGCTCGTCGTCGTGGTGGTGGACCCAGACGATCGGCGTGCCGCTCGCACGCGCCCGCTCCACGAGCGAGGCGATGGTGGCGACGACCTCACCGGCGCGATGCGCGTGGTCGACGACGCCGCGCTGTGCGTCGATGACGAGCACGGCGGTGTGGGGGCGATCGGGCAGCGTCGTCATCGAGGCTCCTCCTGCAGTCGGCGTGGGCATATGATCCGTGAACATGGAACGTTCCGTCAATCCGGTTCGATGAGCGACGCCGATGCCCATCCCGACCACGCCCTCGACGAGCTGCGGGTCGTCACCGAGCCCGAGGTCGTGCGGGCCATGTTCGACCCGGTGCGCAGCGCGATCCTCGACCTGCTCCTGGAGCGGGCGGCGACGGTGACCGAGCTCGCCGTGGCGCTCGATCGGCCCAAGAGCACGATCGCCCATCACATCGGCGTGCTCGCCGACGCCGGCCTGGTCCGGGTCGTGCGAACCCGGCGGGTCCGAGCGATCGAGGAGCGGTTCTTCGGTCGCACCGCCCGGCACTTCCAGGTCGGCGAGGTCGCGCCCGAGGTGGTGGCGGAGATGACCAACGACCTCGCGGTCGCGGCCGCCGAGTCCCGCGAGGCCCACGCCCGCGACGAGCTGCGCGCCGCGCTCCGACACGTCCGACTCTCGCCGGACGACGCCGCCGAGCTGTGGGCCCGCGCGCTCGAGCTGGTCCGAGATGCGGGCGCCCGTCCCCGGTCGGGCACGACGAGCTACGGCCTCGTCGTCGGGCTGTATCCGTTCGATGCGCCGGCGCTCCCACCTCGCGCCGATGGCTGAGGCCAGCCCGTCGCGCGCCGAGCTCGAAGCGGCGCACTGCTGGGAGGCGAGCGATCACGTGCCCCGGCGTCCGGCCACGACGGCCTTCCGACGGGCGGCCCGGCTCCGGCAGGCCCGCTGGCGCGTGGCCAACGGCCTGCCGATCGGGAGTCAACCGATGCGTCCTCGCCCGGGACGGCCGGCCCGGCCCGTCGGCAGCCGGATCGACCTCGAGCACGCACGAGCCGCCGGCGCCAACTTCGTCACCGACGCCGCACGAACCGCCGTCGCCGAGCGCCTCGCGGTGACCGAGGCGCACCAGAGCATCGATCACCAGGGGCTCTGGGCCGATCTGCTGTCGTCGTCGGCGCTGGCGTTCAACCTCTTCGCCGACCTCGCCGCCGACCCCGACCGCGCCACCGAGGCCCTGCGCACCTGGTTCGGCGACGTTCCGGGTCGGGTCCGCGAGGTGCGCTTCCTCCACTCCCCCGGCCGACTCGATCCCGCTTACCTCACCAGCCTCCGCCACTTCGATGCGGCCTTCGTTCTCGACCTCGCCCCGTCACGGCCCGGCATCGTGGCCGTATCGGTCGGCTACCACGAGCGCAACAAGGCCGAGCTGCCGCGCCCGGACAACCACGACCGGTACCGGGAGGTGGCCGAGACGTCCGGCGTCTTTCGGCCCGGCGCCGTCGACGAGCTGCTGCGCCGCGACGACCGCTGCGTGCTCTGGCTGCAGCACCTGCTCCAGCTGTCGATGCTCCAGCACGCCGACGCGCCGTGGTCGTGGGGGCGGTTCGCGACCGTCCACCCGGCGGGCAACCCCGACCTGGCCGACCTCCACGAGCGGTACCGCAGCGTGCTCGTCGACCCGATGCTCGCCCCGTCGATCACGCTGGAGGCGCTGCTCGACGCCGACGTGCTGCCCGCCGCGACCACCGGTGCGATCCGCGATCGCTACCTCGGCACGGGGTGAGGGCTACCCGTCGTCGGCCATCGGGTTCAGGGCCGAGGGATCGTCTCCGGCGTAGGCGGCCATCTCCTCCTCGGTCCACTGGCGGGGCTCGACCAGCACCAGCCAGTTCCCGCTGTTGTCCCGGATCAACGCCTCGACCCCGTACGGCCGGTGCTCGGGTCGGTTGAGGATCTCGACGCCGTCGGCCTCGAGCGCGGCGATGGTCGCCTCGCAGTCGTCGACCCGGAGCCCGACCGCAAAGGTGCCGCCCTCGTCGAGGGCGCGCTCGACGGCAGCGACGTAGTCGGGTGACAGCGGCGGCCCGGGCGTGGACAGGTGCACGTCGAGCTCGGGCTGGGAGGGGTGGCCGATGGTGCACCAGCGGAAGTCGTCGCCGAGGCGCACGTCGTCGCGGGCCTCGAAGCCGAGCTTGTCGACGTAGAAGGCCAGGGACTCGTCGATGTCCTTGACCCAGACGGTCGTGAGCGAGACGTTCGTGATCATGGCGCCGACGCTACGGAGCGGCGCGGGTCCGGGGCTTCTCCTCGATTGCGGGATTGGGTGGCGGGCGGCGCTCGGCGAGACCCCACATGAACACGAAGCAGCCCGGGACGCGGGGTGCGCCATCCCTCGCCCATCGGCGCTGGAACTCCGTCGGCGTCTCGCCGACGACCCGCTTGAAGCCGGCGCTGAACGAGCCGAGGCTCGAGTACCCGACCGCGACGCAGACCTCGGTGACCGTCAGGTTCGTCGCTCGGAGCAGGTCCTGCGCCCGCTCGATGCGCCGCTCCGTGAGGTAGGCCCCGGGCGTGATGCCGTAGACGGCAGAG
>JBCBSZ010000064.1:0-38551 GCA_039818945.1 Actinomycetota bacterium | reverse complement strand
CTCCTTGTCGCCGTTCTGGTAGGTCACCTCCAGGAAGCGGTTGTCGGGATCGGTCCGGTACATCTCGGCCACGGCGCCATGATCGAGAACATCGTCCGCCGGGCGAAGAAGCTCGCCATCAAGCGCGAGATCGCCGGCGGTGAGCGGGGCATCTGCGTCGACGACCTCATCGCGTCGGTGAAGCAGGAGTACCGCGAGCACGAGGACCTGCCCAACACGACCAACCCGGACGACTGGGCGAAGATCTCGGGCAAGAAGGGCGAGCGGATCGTGTTCATCCGCACGCTCATCACCAAGGACGAGGACGACCCGTCCGGTGGCCGCGCCATCGAGCGGGTCCAGACCGGCCAGTACTTGTAGCCCATGGCCGTCCACAAGATCTGCGGGATCGAGACCGAGTACGGCATCGTCCACCGTCACGACGGTGAGTCGAACCCGGTCGCGGCCTCGTCCACGCTGATCAACGCCTACGTCACCGAACACACCGAGCGGGTGGGCTGGGACTTCGAGGACGAGTCACCGGGCGCCGATGCCCGCGGCTACTCCGAGTTCGACGCCCTCGCGCCCGAGGTCGAGACCCACCTGGTCAACGCGGTGCTCACCAACGGCGCTCGGTACTACGTCGACCACGCCCACCCCGAGATCTCGACGCCGGAGTGCCTCGATGCCCTCGAGGTGCTGGCCTTCGACCGCGCCGCCGAAGAGATCCTCGTCCAGTCGATGCGGGCGGTCGAGGCGAGCCTGCCGCCGGGGCAGGAGATCATCGTCTACAAGAACAACTCCGACCGGAAGGGCAACAGCTACGGCTGTCACGAGAACTACCTGCTCGACCGCGAGACCCCGTTCGGCCGGATCGTCACCAACATCACGCCGCACTTCATCACCCGGCAGATCTACACCGGCGCGGGCAAGGTGGGCACCGAGCTGGTCGGCTCGACGTCTCGTGAGGTGCCGTTCCAGATCACGCAGCGGGCCGACTTCTTCGAGGAGGAGGTCGGCCTCGAGACCACGCTGAAGCGACCGATCGTCAACACGCGCGACGAGCCGCACGCCGACAGCCGCAAGTACCGGCGGCTGCACGTGATCGTCGGCGACGCCAACCTCGCCGAGACGTCGACCTTCCTCAAGGTCGGCACGACCTCGCTGGTCCTGGCCATGATCGACGACGACTTCCTCAGCTCCGACGTCGAGTTCGAGGACCCGGTCCACGCGCTCCAGCTCGTGAGCCAGGACCTGTCGTTGCGGCTGCCGTTGCGGCTGGTCGACGGGCGACGCGCCTCGGCGCTGGAGCTGCAGTGGGACCTGTTCGACCGGGCCCAGAAGTACGCCGACGCCGTCGGTCTCGACCACGTCGGCGGCGACGAGGTCGGCACGATGATCCTGCGGGAGTGGGAGACGACGCTCACCGCCCTCGAGTCCGATCCGATGCAGCTCGCCGACCGACTCGACTGGGTGGCCAAGCTGCGGCTCTACGAGGGCTTCATGGAGCGCCACGGGATCGAGTGGGACGACTCCCGCCTGGCGGCGATGGACCTGCAGTACCACGACATGCGGCCCGAGAAGAGCCTGTTCCGCCGGCTGGACCTGCGTCGCCTGGTCGACGACGAGGCCACCCGGCGGGCGATGACCGAGCCGCCCGATGGCACCAGGGCCTACTTCCGGGGCCGATGCCTGCAGAAGTACCCCGAGGCGATCGTCGCCGCGAACTGGGACTCGCTGGTCTTCGACGTCGGCACCGACCCGCTGCGCCGGGTCCCGATGATGGAACCGTTGCGTGGGACCGCGCAGCACGTGGGTAGGTTGTTGGACGAGAGCGAGACGGCAGCCGAGCTGCTTGAGCGGTTGGGCTCGTAGCCGACTGCTGCGCAGTAGAGGTGACGACGTGGGAGGAGTGTGAGCATGGCCGAGCGGGAGCAGATCCGACGTCCGGCGCCCGAGCGCACCGACGAGACCGTCGACGAGACGGCGCCGAGCTCCGAGCGGGGTGACGAGCTCAAGGCCGAGCTCGACGATCTGCTGGACGAGATCGACGACGTGCTGGAGACCAACGCCGAGGAGTTCGTGAAGAACTACGTCCAGAAGGGCGGCGAGTAGGTCCGGCCGAGGCCGAGCCTGCACCGCGCCCATGGCGATCCCGTTCTTCGCGCCGGGTGACGATCCCGGCCCCGACTTCGTCGAGCTGCTGAAGCGCTCGGGCCCCACCGGTCCGGCCGAGCTGCCCGACTCGGGCACCATCCCCACGTTCCCCCACGGCACCACCGTCGTCGCGCTCCGCTACGCCGACGGGGTCGTGATGGCCGGCGATCGCCGGGCCACCGCCGGCAACTGGATCAGCCACCGCCGCATCGAGAAGGTCTTCATGGCCGATCGCCACTCCGGGATCGCCATCGCCGGCGCGGCCGGTCCGGCGGTCGAGATGGTGAAGCTGTTCCAGCTCCAGCTCGAGCACTACGAGAAGGTCGAGGGCACCCAGCTCTCCCTCGAAGGCAAGGCCAACCAGCTCTCCGGGATGGTCCGCGGCCACCTGCCGGCCGCGATGCAGGGCATGGCGGTGGTCCCGATCTTCGCCGGGTACGACCAGCGTCGCGAGCAGGGTCGACTCTTCGAGTACGACGTCACCGGCGGCCGCTACGAGGAGCAGGCCTACGCCACGAGCGGCTCGGGCAGCCTCCACGCCAGCACCGTCATCAAGATCGGCCATCGCGACGACGCGCCCCGCGACGAGGTCATCCGCCTGGCCGTCCGCTCGCTCATGATCGCCGCCGACGAGGACTCCGCCACGGGCGGTCCCGACCACCGCCGGGGCATCTTCCCCGTGGTGGCCACCATCACCGGCGCCGGCTTCGAGCGCGTCAACGACGACGAGCTCGCCGAGGTCGCCACCTCGATCGAGGAGAGCGGGGAGGTCGGCCGATGACGATGCCGTTCTACGTCGCCCCCGAGCAGGTGATGCAGGATCGGGCCGACTACGCCCGCAAGGGCATCGCCCGGGGTCGCAGCCTCACGGCGCTGGTGTGCGCCGAGGGCATCGTGCTGTGCGCCGAGAACACCTCCTCCACGCTCCGCAAGATCGCCGAGATCTACGACCGCATCGCCTTCGGCGGGGTCGGTCGCTACAACGAGTTCGACCAGCTCCGCATCGCCGGCGTCCGGGCCGCCGACCTCAAGGGCTACACCTTCAGCCGCGAGGACGTCGACGCCCGCAGCCTGGCCAACAACTACGCACAGATCCTGGGCAACGTCTTCACCCACGAGATGAAGCCCATGGAGGTCGAGATCCTCGTAGCCGAGCTGGGGGCCGACCCGGCCGGCGATCAGCTCTTCCACATCCTCTACGACGGCACCGTCGTCGACGAGCACCGCTTCAGCGTCCTCGGTGGTGACACCGCAGCCATCGCCGAGCGGCTCGAGGAGAGCTACGCCGACGCGATGCCCGCCGCCGACGGGGTCAAGGCCGCAGCCGAGGCCCTCGCCGGCCCCGACCGCACCCTCGCCGCCTCCGATCTGGAGGTCGCCATCCTCGACCGGTCCGCCATCGGTCGAGCCTTCCATCGCTGGTCCGACGACGAGGTGTCGGCCGCCATCGGCTGAGCCGTCGACGAGCTCGGGTTTCCGTCGACGACGAGCACGACGTCGCCGGTCGAGCCGGTCGACCGGACACGATGAGCGCACGCCGATCGGCGCCGGGCTCACATCACGAACCAGAACGTCCTGACGACGAGGATCGCACCGATCGTGATCGGCACGGCGAGCACCGCCCAGGCGGGGACCGGTGACCGGGGGACCTCGCGGGCGGGTGGTCCGAGCTCGTCATCGACCTCGAGCAGCTCGGACGCCTCGTCGAGGCGATCCGACTCGACGAGCACCACGACCGGACCGACCGGGTACGGCCCGTCCATCCCGCCGCGCAGCTGGCAGAGGATGCCGTCGGAACCCAGACGAGCGACGAGGATCCGGGCCGCGAACGCGTCGTTCAGGGTCACCAGCGGGACCAGCTCGGCCATCGCGAGATGCTAGTGCGGGTCCCCCGGCGAGTCGTGGTGTGGGGGCCGCACGGCCCCGGAGGGTGAGCGTCGGGCGCCCCGGCTGCGGCGGGCGCGAGGCCGACCGCTACGGTGGTCGCGGTGGAGCGTCGCATCTTCGGTCTCGAGAACGAGTACGGCGTCACCTGCACGCTGCGTGGTCAACGGCGGCTCAGCCCCGACGAGGTCGCCCGCTACCTGTTCCGCCGCGTGGTGTCGTGGGGTCGCAGCAGCAACGTGTTCCTCGCCAACGGCGCTCGCCTGTACCTCGACGTCGGTTCGCACCCCGAGTACGCCACACCCGAGTGCGACTCGGTCTACGACCTCGTCGTCCACGACAAGGCGGGGGAGCGGATCCTCGAGCAGCTCGTCGTCTCCGCCGAACAGCGCCTCGAGGAAGAGGGCATCAAGGGCGACATCTACCTCTTCAAGAACAACACCGATTCCGCCGGCAACAGCTACGGCTGCCACGAGAACTACTGCACCAGCCGCACCGACGACTTCAGCCAGTACGCCGAGGTGCTGATCCCGTTCTTCGTGTCGCGTCAGATCTACGCGGGGGCGGGCAAGGTGCTGCACACGGCCCGGGGCGCGATGTACTGCATCGCCCAGCGCGCCGAGCACATCTGGGAGGGCGTGTCGTCGGCGACCACCCGCTCACGGCCGATCATCAACACCCGCGACGAGCCCCACGCCGACGCCGAGCGCTACCGCCGCCTCCACGTCATCGTCGGCGACTCGAACATGAGCGAGTACACGACCTTCCTGAAGGTCGGCGCCACGAGCATCCTGCTGCGGATGCTGGAGGATCCCTCCGTCGTGCTGCGCGACATGACCCTGGAGAACCCGATCCGGGCCATCCGCGAGATCAGCCACGACATGACCTGCCGCCGTCGCATCCGGCTGGCCAACGGACGCGAGGCCTCGGCGTTCGACATCCAGGCCGAGTACCTCGATCGGGCCCTGCGCTACGCCGAGCGCAACGAGCTGTCCCCGCTCGAGAAGCAGGCGCTCGACATGTGGGAGCACTGCATGACGGCGATCGACGACGACCCGCTCCAGCTCGACCGCGAGGTCGACTGGGTCATCAAGTACCACCTCGTCGAGCGCTACCGCGAGAAGCACGGACTCGACCTGAGCGACCCCCGCGTCGCGCTGCTCGACCTGCAGTACCACGACGTCTCCCAGCAGCGGAGCATCTTCTACAAGATGCAGGAGCGCGGCCTCGTCGAGCGGATCGCCAACGACACCGACATCGCCACCGCCGTCGAGACCGCCCCGCAGACCACGCGGGCCCGCCTCCGCGGGGAGTTCATCCGGGTCGCGAAGGAGCGCAAGCGCGACTACACGGTCGACTGGGTCCACCTGAAGCTCAACGACCAGGCCCAGCGCACCGTGCTGTGCAAGGACCCGTTCAAGGCCTACGACGAACGGGTCGAGAAGCTGATCGCCTCGCTCTAGTCCGTGGTCGCCTTCCGGACCGGCACCGTCGGCGAGGTCCTCTCCGAGCGTCGGGGACTGCAGCGCGTGACGGTCGACGGCGAGCGGGCGTACGTCCTGAGCGACCTGCTGGGGCCGGTGGCGCCGGGTGACCGGGTGGTGGTCAACACGACCGCGGTCGACCTGGGCCTCGGCACCGGCGGCTGGCACGTCGTGCACTGGAACCTGAGCCGTGCGGCCCTCGCCGAGCCCGGCCCCGGCCACGTCATGAAGCTGCGCTACACGAGCCTCCAGCACGACGCCGGGACCTACGAGGAGCACGATCGGCGGCCCGACGACGCCGGGGGCGGCCTCGACGGCCTCCCGGTCGTCGTGACCGGGCTGCACAGCCTCGTCGCGCCCGTGGTGGCGGCGATCCGCGGACTGCGGCCGGCGAGCCGGATCGCCTACGTGATGACCGACGACGCCGCGCTGCCGCTCGCCCTGTCCGACCTCGTGGCGCAGCTGACCGCCGGCGGCCTGATCGACGTGACCATCACCGCCGGACAGGCCTTCGGGGGCGACCGCGAGGCCGTGAACGTCGCCTCGGCGCTGTGGGGCGCCCGCCACCGATTCGGCGCCGACGTCGCCGTCGTGGCGATGGGACCGGGCAACGTCGGGACCGGCACCGAGCTCGGTCACGCGGCGCTCGGCCAGGTGCCGGCGATCGATCTGGCCGCCGAGCTCGGCGGTCGGGTGGTCGTGGGGCTCCGCGCCGGGGCGGCCGACGCCCGAGATCGCCACCGGGGCCTCAGCCACCACAGCGCCACCGTGCTGCGCCTGGCGAGGGGCCCGGCAGCCGTGGCGGTCCCGTCGGCGTGGAGCGAGCTGCTCCGGGCCGAGCTGGGCCGAATCGAGCCCTTCCGGCACGAGATCGTGGAGGTCGAGGCGCCGGAGGTGCTCCACCGCCTGACCGGAGCCGGCATCGAGCTGCGGTCCATGGGACGCCCGGCCGCCGACGACCCGTGCTTCGTCGACACCGCGGCCGCGGCCGGCGCCGTCGCAGCGTCGGCTCTCGGCACGCGCTGAGCGCCTCCCGCACCGCGTTCACCTGCTGCGCGCCCATGGGGGCCAGGTGGCACTACCCTGAGCGCCGTCGTGAGCATGATCGGAGAAGGCGCGCCCCCGCCTCGCACCACCGCGGACCTCTTCCGCGAGCGCCCCGGCTGGGACGGCGTCGACGAGGACGTCTACGGCAACCGGGGCGGCGAGGAACAGCCGCCGCACCCGGTCCGGGCCATCCTCGAGTGGCTGGCGGTGATCATCGGTGCGCTGCTGGCGGCCCTGCTCATCAAGACCTTCCTGTTCCAGGCGTTCTACATCCCGTCCAGCTCGATGGAACCGACGCTCAACATCGGCGATCGGGTGCTGGTCAACAAGCTCTCGTACGAGTTCGGTGAGATCGAGCGGGGCGACGTCGTCGTCTTCCACAAGCCCGAGTCGCTGCCCGACTCCGACATCGACGAGTTCATCAAGCGCGTCATCGGCCTGCCGGGCGACGTGATCGAGGCCCGCGAGGGTCAGGTCTTCGTCAACGGCCTGCCGCTCGAGGAGCCCTACCTCCCGGAGGGCACGTTCACGGCCGGGCTCCCGGAGACGATCGTGCCGCCCGACCACGTGTTCGTGCTCGGCGACAACCGCGGGAACTCCACCGACAGCCGGGTCTTCGGCGCCGTCGAAGGCGAGACCATCGTGGGCCAGGCCTTCGTGCGGGTGTGGCCGCTCAACGCGATCGGCGGCCTCTAGGCCACGTCGCCGGGGGCACCGTCTCGGGCCACGACGTCGACGAGCAGCTCGACGTGGCCGGAGTGCACGGCGTCGATCCCCATCCGCACGAGATCGACGAACACCCGCTCGACCCGGGCATCGGTCGCGACGGCGTCGAGGTCGAAGCGATGGACGAGCGTCGTCAACCCACCGGTCCAGTCGGCCGCCGGCATCGACAGGCCGCCCACGCCGGCCTCGGCGAGCCGGGAGGCGTGTCGTTCCGGGCCACCGTCGAGCGCCCCGATGCGGCCGCGGTGCACGAGCACGACCTCGGGCCAACGCTCCCGCCACCCGGCGAGCTCTCGATGATCGTCGTGTGAGAGCCACAGCCGGCCGAGGTCGCCGGCGGTGCGCATCACCTCCACCGCTCCCTCGGCCTCGGTGACATCGGTCACGGTCAGACCGATCACCGTCTCGGCGTCGGTGATCGCCAGCACGTCGGCCAGGCGGACGAGACCGGGCAGGTCGGCGAGGGACGTCTCCGAGATGCGTCGCCGGCGGGGCCAACGGCCCAGGGCGCCGGCGTCGCTCAGGACGATCTCGCCGTCGGCGGTCCGCTGCACCCGGGCCGAGACGCCGGCCGCGCCGAGCATCACCGCCAGCTCGAACGCCTCGAGGCTGCCGGGGGGAGCGTGGGCGCTGGCTCCGCCGTGTCCGAACGTGATCGGTGGATGTCGTCGGGAGGCGTGGCGCACCAGCTGCACCACCCCATCGTGGCAAGACGCCGTGCCCGGAGGCACGTCCGGCCAATCGACGGCGAAGCCTCACACCACCCGGAGTGACGCCGATGGATGGGTGTGACGGAGATGGGACGGAGCGATGGCAACCGTGAGAGCGACGTGTCCCGACTGCGGGGACGTGGAACTGACCACACGCGATGTGACGGTCCGGGTCTGCGCAGACGACGACACCGGTGCGTACACCTTCGGCTGCCCGGTCTGTCGGATGACCGTCATCAAGCCGGCCGAGCCCCACGTCGTGGATCTGCTCGCCGCCTCCGGGGTTCGGGTCGTGGTGTGGACGCTGCCCCTCGAGCTGCGCGAGCGACCGCAGGGTGGTGCGCTGTTCACCCATGACGACCTGCTCGACTTCCACGACCTCCTCGACGGTGAGGCGTGGTTCGAGGAGCTCACCGGCCCCGCCAAGGACTGACCCGGGAGCACCCGCTGCGGCCACGAGGGGCCGCCGGGTGGGGCCCGGGCCGGGCCGAGGGCCCACTAGCCTCGGGATCGATGGAATTCGCCTGGCTCGCCGCCGCGCTCGGCCTCGCCCTCGCCGTGACGGCGATCGCCCTGGCCACCGCAGAGCTCTCTCGGCGCACGGCGGCGCTCCAACGGTCGATCGTGGCCCTGCGCGACCTCCGACCCGGTGTCGAGGCCGTCCGGGGCGACCTCGCCCGGCTCGAGCGGGACCTGTCGCGGACCACCCGCCACCGTGCGGTCGAGCGGCCTGCGGTGCGATCGATCGGCCCGGGCCGATGAACCTCGGCAGCGGTGAGGTCCTCGTGATCCTGCTCGTCGCCCTCCTCGTGCTGGGGCCGACCCGCCTCCCCGAGGCGGCGCGCCAGGTGGGCAAGGCGATGCGGACGATCCGGCAGGTCTCGACCGGCTTCCAGGACGAGATGCGCCACGCGATCGAGGACACGATCGAAGCCGACGCCGCCAAGGACGCCGGGGTCTCCTACACGCCCGCCTCCCGCCCCGGCTCGTCAGCGCAGCCGACGCCGCCGCCGGACGATGACCGCCCCGACCCGGGCGGACCCACCGATCTGACGACCGAGACCGCCGACGGCGAGGACGCGACGGCCGTCGAGGACAGCGCACCGGCCGGCGAGGACGTCGACCCTGACGTCGAGGACAGCGCCCCGGCCGGCGAGAACGTCGACCCTGACGTGACGGAGGAGGGCGAGGCACCACCCGCCGACACCGACGGCGGCGAGGCGCACCAGGCCGATCCCACCGACCCACGGGCCCAGGCCGGCACCGACGACGATCCGATGGCGCGGAGCGAGACCACCGACTGATGCGGCTTCCCTGGCGCCGATCACGCGACGACGAAGAGCCCCCGCGCGGCCAGATGACCGTCGTGGAGCACCTCGAGGAGCTCCGTCGCCGGATCATCTACTGCATCATCGCGGTCGGCGTCGGGCTGGCGGTGGCCTTCAGCTTCTACAACCGGTTGATCGACTTCCTGGTCGACCCCTACTGCGAGACCGTGGTCCCGCTGCTCGCGGAGCGGGCCCAGGAGCCGATCTCACCCAACTGCAACCTCATCTTCACCGGCCCCGCAGAGGGCTTCGCGGTACGCATCCGGGTCTCGTTGATCGCTGGTGTGGCGCTGGCGATGCCCGTCCTGCTCTGGCAGCTCTGGCGCTTCGTCACCCCGGCGCTGCACCCGCGCGAGAAGCGCTGGGCGATTCCCTTCGTCGCCAGCGCGATCGTGCTGTTCGTCTGCGGTGCCGCCCTCGCGTACTGGACGCTGCCACGAGCGTTCGAGTTCCTGATCCGGGTGGCGGGCGACCAGGTCGACCCGCTGCTCGCCGTCGGGCCGTACCTCAGCTTCATCACGATGATGATGCTGACGTTCGGGATCTGCTTCGAGTTCCCGATCCTGTTGGTCTTCCTCCAGCTGGCCGAGATCCTCGAGCCGCGCCAACTGGCCCAGTTCCGCCGGTACGCGATCGTCCTGATCGTGACCGCGGTGGCGATCCTCACCCCGAGCGGCGATCCCATCAGCCTGCTCGCGCTGTCGATCCCGATGTACATGTTCTACGAGCTCAGCGCCCTGATCGGGAAGCTCCTGCTGCGGCGCAGGGTGTGACCGGGACCGAGGTCGACGGAGCGGCTGCCCGCAGGACGCTGCTGGCCGGCCGCGGGATCGAACCCGATCGGTTCCAGCTCGAGGCGTTCGACCACCTCGACGCCGGCGACACCGTGCTCGTCGCGGCGCCGACCAGCTCCGGCAAGACGCTCGTCGCCGAGTACGGCATCCAGCTGGCACTCGCCCGAGGCCAGCGCGCCTTCTACACGGCGCCGATCAAGGCGCTGTCGAACCAGAAGCTCGTCGAGCTCGGCGAGCTCTTCGGGCGCGAGCAGGTCGGGCTGCTGACGGGCGACAACGTGATCCGCCCGGACGCACCGGTCGTCGTCATGACGACCGAGGTGCTGCGGAACATGATCTACGCGGGATCACCCGCGCTGGACGATCTCGGTCTCGTGGTGCTCGACGAGATCCACTACCTGATGGATCCCTACCGGGGACCGGTCTGGGAGGAGGTCATCGTCCAGCTCGACCAGGGGGTCCAGCTCGTGTGCCTGTCGGCGACCGTGTCGAACGGCGCCGAGATCGCCGGCTGGCTCGACGCCGTGCGCGGCGGCGCCGAGGTCGTCGTCGAGACGACGCGCCCGGTGGCCCTCCGGAACCGACTGCTCCTCGGCGACAAGGCGACGGGACGCCTCCGGCTCGAGGACACCCTCGACGAACGAGGACGACCGGCGCGAGCGACCGCTCGGCTGCTCGAGCGAGCCGAGCACCAGCCGGGGGGACGCCGGAGAGGGTCGCGCTGGTTCTCGCCCCGACGGCCCGAGGTCGTCGAGCAGCTCGCCGAGGCCGGGCTCCTGCCGGCGATCTACTTCGTGTTCAGCCGCAACGGCTGCGACGAGGCCGCACGAGCGGTCGGCCAGACGGGGGTGCGCCTCACCGACGGGTCGACCACCGACCGCGTCGCCGCGATCGTGGAGCGGCGCCTCGCCGGGCTCGACGCGGTCACCCGTGAGGCGCTCGAGGTCGACCGGTGGCACCGCCTGCTCGAACGGGGCATCGCCGCGCACCACGCCGGCCTGGTCCCGGCCATGAAGGAGGCCGTCGAGGAGTGCTTCGCCGAGGGACTCCTCGGGGTGGTGTTCGCCACCGAGACCCTGGCGATGGGGGTCAACCTGCCCGCACGCTCGGTGGTGATCGAGTCCCTGTCGAAGTACCGCGGTGACGGCCACTCGACGCTGACGCCGGGGGAGTACACGCAGCTGACCGGGCGCGCCGGACGCCGGGGCATCGACCGTCGGGGCGATGCCGTCGTCTGCTGGAACCGGTTCCTCCGCTTCGACGACCTCGCACGGCTCGCGTCGAGCGGCGACTTCGAGCTGACCTCGGCGTTCCGTCCGACGTACAACATGGTCGCCAACCTCGTCGCCACGCAGGACCGCGAGGGCGCCCGCTCGGTCCTGGGGCAGAGCCTGGCCCAGTTCCAGACCGATCGCCTCGTCGTCGGGCTCCGTGGGCGCCGGGAGCGGATCGCGGACGAGCTCGCCGACGTGCGCGCCGTCCTCGACGACGAGCTGGGGGAGCGGCTCGGGCCGGTGCTCGACGCGGCGCGCGCCGATGGCGGGGATCGACGCCGACGACCGGCACCCGACGACCACGAGCGCGCGCTGATCGACGAGGCGCTCGCCGCGCTGCGCCCGGGCGCCGTCCTGGTCGGGCCGTCGGGCTGGCCCGCCGCCGTGCTGTCCACGTCGACGAGGCGCTCGGGCGAGACGCTGGTGCGCACGGTCGACGCCCGGGGCCGAGTCCACCAGCTCCGGGCCGGCGACCTCCGGACAGCTCCCGAGCCGATCGGCCAGATCGAGCTGCCCCGCCCCTACACACCGGGCAAAAAGGGCTTCCAGCAGGAGGTCGGCCGGCGCCTCGACCGAGACCAGGCCGCACGGGCGGCTGCCGAGGCCCGCGGCGGGAGCGGTCCCGACGCTCCGGCCGCACCTGTCCGCCGACAGGTGCGTCGCCTCGTGCGGCTCGAACGCGACCTGGAGGCGCTCGATCGGCGGATCGGGCGGAGCGGCGGCGACCTCGTGCGCCGCTTCGACGTCATCGAGGAGGAGCTCCGGCGGCGTGACTTCCTCGACGGGTGGCGCCTGACCTCGGCGGGCGAGACCCTCGCCGGCCTCTACCACGAGAGCGATCTGCTCCTCGCCGAGGCGCTCCGGGCGCGCTGCTTCGACGACCTCGACGCCGCCGAGCTCGCTGCGCTCACGTCGTGCCTCGTCTACGAGCACCGCTCTCCCGACCCACCTCCACCCCCGTGGTTCCCGTCGGCCGAGGTCGCCCGGCGCTACGACACGATCGAGCAGCTCGCGGCGAAGCTGAACCGCTTCGAACAGCACCATGACCTCCCCGAGACCCGGCCGCCGGATGCCGGCTTCGTCCCCATCGCTCACGGCTGGATGCTCGATCTCGAGCTCGGCGACGTGCTCGACGATCGCCAGGTCTCCCCGGGCGACTTCGTCAGGACCGCACGGCAGCTCATCGACCTCCTCCGCCAGCTGGGCCAGGTCACGGCCGGTCCACTCGCCGCGACGGCGCGAGACGCGGCCCGAGACCTCGACCGCGGGCTGGTCGCAGCGACCAGGCTCGACGACGCCGACGACGGCGAGGACGAACCGGCGCCGGAGTCGGCGTGACGATCGAGAAGGGTGAGCCGTGGGGGGCACCCGGCCCGCTGCCACCGGACGCACCGACCGTGCGGACCGATCGCGAGCTCGCCGCCCTCGTCGAGGCGCAGCCCCAGGGAGCGGCACCCCCGATCGCCGGTCTCGCCGGGGGCGACCTCCACACCACCGTGGGTGGGCCGGGCGTGCGATCGCGGCTGGGCGGCCCCGACACCATGCGGCTGCCGATCGACGTCGGCCACGTCGAGCTCGACGGCGTCGCTCACCGTTTCGTCGCCCACGTCGTCGCCCACCGCGGGTGGTGGCGGGGACCGATCCTCATCGTGGCCAACGCCCAGTACGTGGGGACGTGGAACGTCGCGCCGCGAGCCCATCCCGGCGACGGACTGCTCGACGCGGTCCTGGTCGACGACATGTCGCTGCGCGATCGGCTGGTCGCCCGCCGGCGGGTCGTGACCGGCAGCCACCTGCCGCATCCGGCGATCTCGGTGCGTCGGCGAGCCGACCACGAGTGGACGTTCGAGCGACCGATGCGGGTCCGCCTCGACGGCGTCGACGTCGGTCGCGCCTCGCACATCTCCGTCCGGGTCGAGCCCGATGCGGCCGTGGTGGTGGTCTGAGCGCGACGGCGTCTGCATCCGCGGCCCGAGGGCCGGGGGCTCCTACCCTGACCCCGTGCCGCCGATCGCCCTGCACCGGACGGAGGGACGCGTGTCGAGCTACGCCGTCGAGAGCTTCACGGCCGAGGAACGAGACATCCTCCGTCCGTACTTCACGAACCTCGATCGACCCGTGTTCGGCCTCGTCAACCTGCCCGAGGTCGTGAAGGGGGCGCTCTTCGCCCGCTACTCGCGGACCCACAAGAGCCTCCGCCGCCTGTTCCTCGACGAGTTCGTCGACGAGCTCGACACCTCCGGCGACGCCACCGTCGACGCCACCGTCGGGCTGCGCCGGGCCGAGGAGCTCTACGAGCGGGTGTTCTTCGACTACGGCGACGACTCGGTCGCCCAGCTCGGCGGCGTGCACCTCGCCTGTGAGCAGGCCTCCAACCTGCTCACGAAGGTGCTCGAGTGGGGGCGGCTGATGTCGTACCTCGAGCAGTCGACCCGCTACCTCAGCTACGACGCCCGGATCGGGGGGCGATACCGGTACCACCGACCCCCGGCGGTCCTCTCGGGGCCCCTGGGAGCCCGCTACGTGGGCGACATGGACCGCCTCTTCGACGCCTACGCCGCGCTGGTACCCAAGGTGCAGGACCACCTCAAGCGGGAGTTCCCGCCGGCGCCGGGCACGTCCGAGGTGGCCCACCGGCAGGCCATCCGCGCACGGAGCTTCGACGCGGTGCGCGGGCTGCTCCCCGCCGCCTCGCTGTCCAACGTGGGCATCTACGGCACCGGGCAGGGCTACGAGGCGCTGCTGCTGCGGATGCGGGCGCACCCGCTGCCCGAGGCCCGGACCTACGCCGACATGATGCTCACGGAGCTGCGCAAGGTCATCCCGTCGTTCCTGCGCCGCGTCGATCTGCCCGACCGCGGCGTCGCGTGGAGCGACTACCTCGAGACCAACCGCCTCGCGATGGACGATCTCGCCGAGGGGCTGCTCGCCGGTGTCGAGCCGGACTCCGGCGACACGGTGACCCTCCTCGACTTCGACCCCGACGGCGAGACGAAGCTCGTGGCGGCGATGCTGTACGCCCACAGCTCGCTCAGCGAGCGCCAGCTGGAGGCCCAGGTCGCGCAGATGAGCGCCGACGAGCGGGCGGCCGTCGTCCGCGCCTATGTCGGTGACCGGGGCAATCGGCGCCACAAGCCGGGGCGGGCCCTGGAGCGGACCGGGTACCGCTTCGACGTGCTCTCCGACTACGGCGCGTTCCGCGACCTCCAGCGCCACCGCATGCTCACGTTGGAGTGGCAGCCGCTCACGACTCGACACGGCTACGTGCGGCCCGGCATCGTCGACGACGCCGGACTCACCGACGAGTTCGACGACGCGATCGCCATCGCCGCCGACCTCCACGAGGCGATGGTCGAAGGGGCGCCGAACGAGGCGGCGTACGCCGTGCCGATGGCGTTCCGGGTCCGCTATGTGATGCAGTTCAACGCGCGCGAAGCGATGCACATGATCGAGTTGCGGAGCGCCCCGCACGGCCATCCGGCCTACCGCGACGTGGTCCAGCAGATGGCCGACCGCATCGAGCACGAGGCCGGGCACCGCCTCGTCGCGGGCATGTTGCGCTACCTCGACCGCAGCGAGGCCGAGCTGGGTCGCCTGGAGTCCGAACGGCGGCTCGAAGGTCGGCGCGGCACCCCGTAGGCGCCCCCGGTTGCCGGTCGATGGCAACTTCGACGGTGGGTGCGTTGCGCAGCCAGGACGGCTGTGTATGCTCCGCCACCGCGACCACACCCCCCACCTGGGTCAGAGATGGCTGAAGATCTGGACGACGAAGCGCCTGACGGCGAGGACGACGAGATCGTCGAAGACGAGGACTTCGACGACGACGAGCTCGCGCTCGAGGACGACGACGACGTCGTCGGTGTGGACGACGACGACCTCGATGACGACGACGACGAGGAGGACGACGACGCCCCCGAGGAGGCTCCGAAGCGCAAGAAGCGCGAGGACGACGAGGAGGAGGACGACGACGCCGACGATGACGTCGAAGAGGACCTCGACCAGATCCTCCGCGACCGCCTCGTCAACCCCGAGGACGAGTACGACGACGAGGACGAGGACGAGGAGGGGGCCACGGTCGCCGTCACGGCCCCCGCCGGCAAGGCGACCGAGTTCGTCTGCCAGGGCTGCTTCCTCCTCGTCGCGACATCGCAGTTCGAGCCGCTCGACGAAGCGGTGTGCCCGAACGGTGAGGAGCCGTGCTGGGCCATCGAGCAACTCAGCGGGTCCTGATGGCCGACGGCGACCTGGAGCCGCTCGACCTGCTGCTCTACGCGCCGCTCGGAGCCGCCATCGAGCTGCGGAGCCGCCTCCCCGAGCTGGCCTCGTCGGGTCGCCGACACCTCGGGATGCAGGTCCTGACGGCCCGCAGCATCGGCCAGTTCGCCGTGACGCAAGCTCGACGCCAACTCCCGTCGTTCCTCGACGATGTGCGCGAACGAGGTGTCGAGACGCTCTCCGCGGTGGGCTTGGCGCCGCCCGCAGGACGCTCGGACGAACGGGAGTCCGGTGCGCCGCTGGCCGAGGTCGTCGACCTGCCGGTCAGCACGGCCGAGGACGACGTCGACGTGCCCGGCCCGGACGAGCTCGCCATCCCTGACTACGACTCGTTGTCCGCCCTCCAGGTGGTGCCCCGGCTCGAGGGGCTCGACCCCGAGGAGCTGTCGACGGTCGACCGCTACGAGTCGGCTCACCGAGCCCGCCGGACGATCCTGCACCGCATCTCCCAGCTCCGCGGCGAGGTGTCGTGAACCTGACGGTCCGGGTTGCGATCGAGGACGATGTCGAGGTGCTCGCCCAGCTCGCGACCGAGGCGGTCGACGAGCAGCGCGACGCCCGGGGCGGTCCGGTCTGGTCGGTGCGGGAGACCCGCCCGGCTCCGTACGGTCCGAGCCTCCGCGACTCGATCGTCGACGACGAGCAGCTCGTCGTGGTCGGTGAGATCGACGGGGTGATCGTCGGCTACGGGGCCTGCCACGCCGAGCAGCTGCGCGACGGCTCGACGCTCGGGATCATCGACGACCTGTTCGTCCTCGCCGGTGCACGAGGTGTCTCGGTCGGCGAGGAGATGATGCACCTGCTGGTCCAGTGGTGCCGCGCTCGCCGGTGCCGCGGCATCGATGCCCTCGCCCTGCCCGGCAACCGGAGCACGAAGAACTTCTTCGAGACCTTCGGGTTCACGGCTCGTGCGCTGGTGGTGCACCACGTGCTGAGCGACGACTGAGGCGGCGATGGGGCGGCCGGAACTGTGCGTCGGCGCGGTGACGATCGCCGACGACGCCCTCCTCGTCGTCCGGCGGGCGACCGAGCCCGAGGCGGGCCGCTGGTCGCTGCCCGGCGGCCGGGTCGAGGCCGGTGAGCTGGTCGCCGAGGCCGTGGTGCGGGAGGTCGAGGAGGAGACCGGGATCGTCGTGGTGTGCGGTGAGCTGCTCGGGTGGGCCGAACTGCCCGGTCCCGATCAGCACTTCGTGATCCTCGACTTCCACGCGACGCCCCTCGAGGTGCGAGAGCCCGTCGCGGGGACCGACGCCGCCGAGGCGCGCTGGGTCCCGCTGGTGGACGTGGCCGACCTCGACCTCGTCGATGGCCTGGCGGGATTCTTGTCGCAGCACCGCGTCATCCCGGCGCTGGGGGACTGACCGACCGGCGTCAGTCGCCCGGGCTCACCTCGTCGGTGGCCGTGGCCTCGCCGTCGGTCGCGGCGTCATCCGTCGAGGCCTCGGGGGCCGGCGCCTCCGGGGCGGGGGCCTCGGGGGCCGGTGCCTCCGGAGCGGGGGCCTCCGGAGCGGGGGCCTCCGGTGCGGGAGCCGCGGAGGCCGGTGCCTCGGCGGGGGCAGCCTCCGGTCCCGGCGTCGGGGCCTCCGAGCTCGTGGGAGGCGGTGGTGGGGTCTTGCCGCCGCCGGAACGACGACGACCTCGTCGTCCCCGACCCGGCGAGACGCCGAGCTTGCCGGCGATCTCGGGCACGCGGCTGGCGATCTTCCGCAGCGTCTCCTGCAGCTCCTCACCGGGGCGCTCGGGCAGGTGAGCCGGCTCGACCTGGGTCCGCACCGGCGAGTACGCGACCGCCTCCAGGACGGCGCCCCACCGCTGCTGGGAGACGTCGCTCCCCAGGGCCTCGTTGGCCTGTGCCACCATCCGGTCGGCCATGTCCTTCGGGAAGGGCGCTCCGGCCTTGGGTGGCCGTGAGCTGACCCGCAACGCCCGGACGATGCGGCCGTCGGCCAGCAGCCCGTTGAGCTCGTCGAGCCAGGTCTGGTGCTCGGCCTCGACGCGCTGGGTCAGCCCGTCGCGGAGCTCCTGGGCCAAGGCCTTGGCCTCGTCGGTGCGGGCGGCGTCCTCGGCCGCAACGACCACGCTGCGGAGGTCGCGGAGGTCGAGCTCGGCCAGGTCGCGCTGGGCCGCCTCGGCCCGGTCCATCCACTCCGCCGACCGGAGCTTGGGAAGCAGCTGCTCGGCCATCGCCAGGAGCGGCTCGGCGCCCACCTTGGGCCGGCCGTCCTGCTCCGCCTTGGTGTTCTCGGTGTCGATCGCCTTGCGCACGGCGGGGATGCCACCCAACACCAGCTGCTCGGCGATCGGCTTCTGCTCCTCGGGCAACGACGCCACCCAGGCGTTGCGCTGCGCCTTGCCCGGACGGAGCCGCTTGGGCTTCGGGCGCTCCGGCTCGTCGTCGCGAGGACGAGGCTCTCGGCGCTCGCCACCCCGTCCGCCGCCACGCTCGCCGCGGCCTCGACTGCCGCCCTCGCGGCGACCTTCACGGCCACCGCTGCGCTCGCCGCCCCGGCCGCCGCCTCGGCGGCCGCCGCGTCCACCCCGGTCGTCGTCGCGGTCTCGTCGGCCACCACCGCGCTTGCCGACCAGCTGGGTCGTGACGCCCGGCATCGACGAGCCGGACCCGAGCAGCTCGATGCGCTCGGGCTCGCTCTTGCGCTTCTTCGGCGGGACGACGGCCGTGACGACGATGCCGTCGAGATCGAACTCGGCCTCGACCTTGACGATGTCGCCGGCGCTCACGCCGTCGTAGAGGAGGCCGCCGTCGAGCACCCCCTTGGGTTGCTTCGCTCCGGCGGCACGCCAGGTCCACGTGCCGTCGTCGCGTTCGCTGGTGAGCTCGACCTCGAGGCGCCGTGACATACGGCGGCCCACGTTACCGAAGCGGGGGATGGATCCGCCCACCGGGCCTCGGCCGTCAGAAGTCGAAGATGTCCTCGAGGAGATCGAAGGCCTGCTTCTTCTTGCTCTTCTGCTTCTTCTTCTTGCCGCTGCCGTCTCGTCGCCGGTCGGCGTCACCGCCGGAGGACGACGCCCATCGATCCCGGCCGCGCTCGTCGTACTCGCTCGACCACTCGGGGACCGGCGGCGAGGTCGGTGCCGCCGTGCGTTCGCGCTCGACGATGCGGTCGACCTCGACCGTGGCCTGGTCGATGATCTTGTCGAGCTCGCCGCGGTCGAGCCAGATGCCTCGGCACCTCGGGCAGTAGTCGATCTCGACGCCGCGCCGCTCGGCGAGCAGCAGGTCGGCGTCGCAGTCGGCGGGACAACGCATGAACGCCTCGCACACGTCGGGGGGATGATCGAGTGCCACGGTAGCGTCGCCTGGACGGCTCGCAGCAGGGAGGATCACCGTCGTGGCTGTGCTGGTCGTGGTCGCCATCGCCCTCGTGATCGTCGTGGCCGTCGGGGGTTGGCAGCTGTACCAGCGCTCGGTGGGCGCCGCCCCGACGGCCACGCCCTTGGCCGATCTGGTCCGGCAGGCCGAGAGCTTGCCGCCCAGCCCGACGCGGACGGTCGTCCGCCTGCGCGTGGAGTTGTGGGAGAGCGCCGAGGCGGCCGAGGCCGCCACGATCGCCGCCCGCGGCACCGCCACCGACCTGACGGCGACCTCGGCCCGGCTCCGGGCGCTGACCGAGGGCGTCGACGCCGATCTCGCAGCGCTGTCCGCTCGCTCCGACGCCGCGATCGGGCCGCTCGTCCCCGCGCTGCGCACGCGAGTCCGCGAGGCGCAGGCCGTCGCCGATCGCCTCGTCGTCCTGGCCCGCGACGCGGCAGCCGGGGCGGCCCGTTCCGAGCTCGAGCGCCTCCACGACGACCTCGACCACGAGCTGCGGGTGATCGACGCCCACCGCGAGCTCGACGAGGAGTGATCGTCGGGCGTGCACCGGCCCGGACGGCGCTGGTCGGCAACCCGTCCGACGGCTACGGCGGCGCGGTGCTGACGCTGGCGATCGACAACTTCGGCGCCACGGTCGAGCTCGCCGAGGCGGCCGATCGCAGCGAGGACCTCGTCGACGGTCCGCCTGGCCTGGTGCGCATCGTCGAGGCCGCTCGTCGCGTGTTCCGGCGCCGCATCAGCGACGCGAGGCCGGCCCGGCTGAACGTCTCCACGACCGTGCCGCGGGAGGTCGGCCTGGCCGGATCGTCGGCGGTGGTGGTGGCCACGCTGGATGCCTCGGCCCGTGCCGCTGGCGTCGAGCTGAGCGGCGAGCTGTGGCCGTCACTCGCGCTCCACGTCGAGACCGAGGAGTTGGGCATCCCGGGTGGCCTGCAGGACCGGGTCGCGCAGGTGTGGGGCGGCCTGATGCTGTGCGACGTCCGCCCCGACCGGCGCCGCGTCGTCGCCGGTCTCACCGCCGGGGCGTACCGGCGCCTCCCGCTCGACGCCCTGCCGCCGCTGGCCATCGCCTGGCTGCCGGGGGGCGGCGAGTCGTCCACCGTCTCCCAGGCCGGTCTGCAGGAGGCCCGCGACGAACCGGAGCGCCGACGGACCTTCGCCGCCCTGGGCGAGCTCGCGGTCGACGCTTCGCACCGACTGGCCGCCGACCCGTCGACCCTGAGGGCCGCCCTGGACGCCACGATGGCGGCGCGGCGCCGGCTGGTCGCGCTCCACCCCCAGCACGCCGAGCTGGTCGATCGGCTCGCCTCGACCGGGGCCGGGGTGAACTACTCGGGCTCCGGTGGGGCGGCGGTGACCACGTTGCCCGACGGCGACCTCGGTCGGCTCGCCGCGGCGGTGGCACCGCTCGGAGCGGAGGTGGCCGCCGTGCGGGCGGCGGCCCCGCGGCCGGGGATCAGCTGACGTCGACGCGGATGCGGTGATGACCCGCCGCGCCGTCGGGTGCGGGCGGGGTGGGGATCGCCGTCTGGATCTCGCCGTCGACATCGATCGCCCGGACCTCGATCTGGTGCTCGCCCGGCTCGGCGTCCCACCGGTACAGCCACTGGCGCCAGGTGTCGATGGTGACCTCGTCGCCCAGCTCGGCGTCGACCCACTCGCCGCCGTCGATCCGGACCTGGACGCCCTCGATGCCGCGCTGTTGCGCCCACGCGACACCGGCGACGGCCACCGGACCGGCATCGACACGGGCGCGGTTGCGGGGGACGTCGATCCGGGACTGCAGCTTGATCGGCCCTTCCTTGGCCCACCCGCGCGGGATCCAGTACCCGTCGACGCCGTCCCACGGCGCCACGCGGATCTCGGAGAGCCACTTGGTGGCCGAGACGTAGCCGTAGATGCCCGACACGATCAGGCGGGCCGGGAAGCCGTGGCGGACGGGCAGCGGCTCGCCGTTCATGCCGACGGCGAGGACGGCCGGTCGACCGTCGTAGGCCAGCTCGATCGGGAACCCGGCGGTGAAGCCGTCGACCGAGGTGCCGACGATCTGCCCCGCCGCCTCGGTCGGGCGAGCCCGGTCGAGCAGCGTCTGGATGGGCACGCCCTGCCAGCGCGCGTTGCCGATCAGGCCACCGCCCACCTCGTTGGACACGCAGGCAATCGTGACGTCGTACTCGTCCACCGAGAGGTCGAGCAGCTCGTCGTAGGAGAACGAGATCTCCTCCTCGACGTCGCCCGTGATCCGCAGCTCCCAGTTGTTGGGGTTGACCTGGGGGACCACGAGCGCGGTGTCGATCCGGTAGAAGTCGTCGTTCGGCGTGAAGAGCGGGGAGATGCCCGGCACGTCGAGGCCGACGGGGCGGGCGCCGGACGCCGTCGGGGTCGCGATCTGGATCTCCGAGCGGATGCCCTCGACGGCGAAGCGGTCGCGAAGGCGTCGACCTGCCAGCGGCGTGACGACGCCGATGCCGGCGACGACCCCGGCGCGCAGCAGGAACTCGCGTCGTGAGCCGGGAGCGGGCGCCTCGATCGGCCCGGCGGTGTCGGGCGCCCGCATCGCAGTCAGGACCGGGTAGACCCGGCCGTCGATCGCCCGGAGCAGCCACCGGAGCGCCAGGAGGCCGCTCGCCGCCGTGATGACGGCGACGACGATCCCCGCCGACGTCGAGGCCAGCTCGTCACGAGCCGCCGCCAGGGCCCCGATGAGCGCGAACGCGGAGTAGGCGAGCACCGGCAGCCAGGGCAGCCGGCGGGCCCGGCTGCCGACCGCGATGCCGGCCAAGAGGGTGAGGATGACCGTGCCGACGATCAGGGCGGGCTTGTCGTTGGTGCCGAAGACGTCGATGCCGATGTCGACGAACCACTTGGGGCCGAGATCGATGACGGCGGTCCCCACCGAGGTGAGCAGCGACGGCACGGTCCGGCCAAAGCCGGACAGCAGCTCGGAGACGCCGAGGGCCATCCCGGCCGACAGGAATCCGGCGAGGCCGTCGAGCGTCGGCGTGGGCGTTCGCGGTGCTGACGACGGGACGTCCCGCTCCAGCGTCGTCGTGTTGGTCATGATCCGGCGAACGCCTCTCTCTCCCGGCCGTGTTCCCTCAGCGGCATGAACAAGTGCGGAACACGACGAACGCCCAGGTCATGGCGTCAGGCGAACGCACCGGCGAGTGCGATCTCGATCATGTCGGAGAAGGACTGCTGCCGCTCCTCCGGGGTCAGGACCTGCTCGAGCACGAGATGGTCGCTCACCGTGCAGATCGCCAGCGCCGCGGCGCCGTGCTCGGCGGCGACGCCGTAGAGGCCGGCCGCTTCCATCTCGACGGCGAGCACGCCCATCGAGGCCGCCATCCGGGCGACCTCCTCGCCCTTCGGGGAGTAGAAGAGGTCCGACGTCATGATGTTGCCCACGTGCACCGACGCCGACCCCCGCTCGGCGGCCTCGGCGGTCGAGCGCAGCAGCGACCAGTCGGCGATCGCCGCGTAGTCGAAGCCTCCGAAGCGGACCCGGTTCACGCCGGAGTCGGTGCACGCACCGGCGCCGATCACCACGTCGCGCAGCCCGACGGCCTCGATCAACGCCCCGCAGCTCCCGACCCGGATGAGCCGCTCGCAGCCGTACTGCGTGATCAGCTCGGTGGCGTAGATCGAGATCGACGGCACGCCCATGCCCGTCCCCATGACCGAGACCGGGTTGCCGTTCCAGGTCCCGGTGTACCCGAAGATGTTGCGGACCTCGGTGACGAGCTCGGCGTCGTCGAGGAACGTCTCGGCGATCCACTTCGCCCGGAGCGGGTCGCCGGGGAGCAGCACGGTCGGGGCGAAGGCGCCGTCGGGCGCGGAGATGTGTGGCGTGGGCACGCCGACGACGGTACCCCGCGCCACGGCGGCGGGGCGGATGGGGTAGCCCTGTGCAGGTGCGATGGATGCTCGTTGCCGCTGCCGTGCTGCTCGCGGCCTGCAGCGACGACGGACAGGCGACGACGGCGACCTCCGAGCCGGAGACGCCGCTGAGCGACCCGACCACGAGCATGCCGTCGATCGTGGCGAGCGGTGGGGAGCCCGTGACGACCCCGGACTCGTCCGTCGCGACCACCATCTCGCCGACCACCATCGCCGACGCCTTCGAGACCCGCCCGGGCGAGGTGGTTCGGCTCGTTCCCGAGGTGATCAGCACGATCCCGCGCTCGACGGAGGCGTTCACCCAGGGGCTCGAGCTCGACGGCGACCGGGTCGTCGAGACGAGCGGGCTCTACGGGGCGTCCTTCGTCCGACTCGTCGATCCCACGGACTGGAGCGAGCTCGCTCGGACATCGCTGCCCGAGGACGTCTTCGCCGAGGGTGCGACCGTCGTCGGCGACCGGCTGATCGTCCTGACCTGGCGTGAGGAGGTCGCCTTCGTCCTCGATGCGAACGACCTCGGCGCGGTCGGGGAGCTCGCGTACGGGGGAGAGGGCTGGGGACTGTGCGAGCTCGACGACGGGCGCCTCGCCATGTCGAACGGCTCCTCGCAGGTGACCTTCCGCGACCCGGAGGACCTCTCGGTGCTGGCCGCGGTCGACGTCACGCTCGACGGCAACCCGATCGACCGCCTCAACGAGCTGGAGTGCGTCGGCGGCGACATCTGGGCGAACGTCTGGCAGACCGAGCAGGTCCTGCGGATCGACCCTGCGACCGGGGTCGTCGAGGCCGTCGTCGATGCCGACGGCCTCCTCGAGCCCGACCCGGCCGACGCCGACGCCGATGACGTGCTCAACGGGATCGCGCACCTCGGTGCCGACCGCTTCCTCATCACGGGCAAGCGCTGGCCGGCGGCCTTCGAGGTCCGTTTCGTGGCTGCGGGCTGAGCCCGAGCGCTGGCGCCCGCCCGGGTCAGGCGTCGGCGTCCTCGTCGGCCCCGGCGGAGATGAAGACCCACAGGAACGCACCGACCGCCGCACCGATCACCGGGAAGACGATGAAGGCCCACAGCTGTTCCAGGGCCGAGCCGGCGGCGAAGATCGCCGTGCCGAAGCTCCTCGCGGGGTTCACCGAGGTGTTGTCGACCGGGATGCTGATCAGGTGGATCAGGGTCAGCGCGATGCCGACCGTGAGCCCGCCCGCCGCCGCCGGGAAGCCCTTTCGGGTCGTGGACAGCACGACGAGCACGAGCAGCGCAGTCATCAGGATCTCGATGACCGCCATCGCCCCGAAGTTGGCGAAGCCGTTCTCCCGACCCCAGAGGTTGGCGGCGAAGGTGTCCGGCGCGGCATCGAAGTCGTCGTAGAAGCCGCTCCGCACACCCCAGATCGCGAGACCGCCGGCGGCCGCACCGATGAGCTGACCGCCGACGTAGAACGGCACGGTCGGCGATTCGATCTTCTTGGCCAACAACATGCCGACGGTGACCGCCGGGTTGATGTGGCAGCCGGAGATCGGCCCGATCGCGTAGGCGGCGACCAGGAGCGCGAAGCCGAACCCGAAGGCCACACCGAGCACGCCGACGACGTCGGCGGCGAAGATCGCCGTGCCGGGCCCGCCCAACATCAGGATGAACGTCCCGATCGCTTCGGCGATCAGGATCTTGGTGGTACGTGGCACGGGCGACCCCCTGGCTGGACCGGGGCGGATCGTATGGGCAGGTCAGGGGCCCTTCAACCGAAACCGGTCTGAGCTGCGGATGAACCTCTAGGGTCGCGCCCGTGGACGACTGCATCTTCTGTGCCATCGCCGACGGGCGGGCGCCGGCCCGGATGATCGGCGAGAACGACGGTGCGCTCGCCTTCCTCGACATCTCACCGCTGACCGAGGGGCACACGCTGGTGGTGCCACGGGTCCACAGCCGCGACGTCGTCGACGCAGCCGCCGACGACCTCGCGGCGGTGATGGCGCTCGTGGCCGAGGTCGCCCCGTCGGTTCTCGAGGGCGTGGGTGCCCCGGCCTTCCACCTGATGGCCAACACGGGCGCCGAGGCGCTCCAGACGGTGTTCCACACGCACTTCCACGTGATGCCGCGCCGTCCCGGCGACGGCTTCGCGGTCGACCTGTCCGGCCGAGGTGCCTCCAGCGAGGCGCTCGACGCCGTCCACGAGCGCATCGTCGCCGCGGCGGGGCGCTGAGCCGGCGCTCCACGGATGGATCGGCGGCGTCTGGGGGAGGTCGCGCTCGTCGTGGCCGTCGTCGTCGCGACCGTGAGCGTGTTCTCGACGTGGACGACGAGTGGACGGCGCGATCGCAACGGCGTCGCCACCCTCGAGTCCCTGGACGCGCTCGACCTCCTCGCCTCGCCCTGGGACGTGGTGCTCGTCGTGGTGACGGCGTCGATCCCGCTCTTCCTCGCCCTCGCCGCAGCGGGGTTCGGGTTCGGGCGGCGCGCGCTCGTCGCGTTTGGAGCGATGGCTGCGGCCGTCGTGCTCGCGGCCTGGGCGATCGTGGTCCTGCGCTCGCCGCTCACCGCCACGCCCGGACCTCAGCTGGCGCTCGTGGCAACCTGCGCGCTCGGCGTGACCGTGTGGGCCTCAGCACGCGCCCAACGTCCACGCAACTGACGGAAGCGGCCGGCCGAATCGGGCGATAATTCCCGGATGGAACCGCAGTCGCCGTCCGATCCCCACGCTGCCGAGGTCGAGGAGATCACGGCGACCGAGGTCGTCGAGCACCACGGACCGGGCCGGCGCGCCCTGCTGGTGATGGCCGGCGTGCTGGCGGTCGCCGGCATCGTCGGTGTCGTGGCCATCGTGCTGCGGCGCTCCGAGCCGGTGGAGCCGGTCGACGCCTCGGCCGCCTTCATGGAGTCGATGGCCGACGGCGACGTGCTCGGGATGCTCGAGCACCTCGATCAGGGTGAGCGCGATGCGCTGGCGCAGCCGACGCTCGACGTCGTCGAGGAGCTGCGGCGCCTGGACGTGCTCGGCGAGGGGCTCGACCCAGCCGATCTCACGGCGCTCGATCTCGCCTGGGCCGAGATGACCACCCAGGAGATCCGACGCACCGACTACCTGTCGATCGTCGACGTCCGCTTCACCGACATGACGGTCGACGCCGACGCTCGGCAGCTCCTCGGCGGCCTGTTCACCACCTTCCTCGACGACGCCGAGGCCCAGGGCGAGGACCTCACCACCTCCGAGCTCGTCGGCGACGTCGAGCTCCGCATGGCGCTGATCCCCGACGGCGACGACTGGCGGGTCAGCCTGACCCACACCCTCGCCGAGGAGGTCCGGCGCTCGGCCGATCAGCCCTTCCCGGGTGAGCCGGTGTACGAGCCGACCGGGGCGGCGGCGCCCGAGGACGTGCTCGACGACATGATCGACGCGGCCGCCGAGCTGGACGCCGCCGGTGTGCTTGGGCTCTGGGACCCGCGGGAGTGGGGACCGCTCTTCACCTACTCCGAGCTGTTCGCCGACGACCTGGAGGCGGCGCTGGCCGAGGCCCGAGTCGAGCTCGACCGGTTGGGTGTCGAGATCGACATCGACCTGACCAGCGAGGTCGGCACCGACGACCACGGCACCTACGTCACGGTCAGCGACATCGAGGCGAGGGTCGAGATCGAGGGAGGCGTGCTCGAGCTGCGCATCGAGGACTCGTGCCTGGTGATCGATGCCACGGCCCCCGACGGCTCCTTCCAGAGCGACCGGCTCTGCGAGGAGGACCTGACGGCGCAGTCCGGTGTCGACGCCGACGAGGTCCTCGACCTGCTGCCCGACGCCTTCCGCGACCTGGGCGACCTCCAGGTCGAGCCGATCGGGCTGCGGGTCGTCGAGATCGACGGCCGCTGGTACCTGTCACCGATCGGATCGATGCTGCGGGCGGCCGACAGCGGGCTCGAGGCCTTCGAACCCGAGCTGGTGTCCGACCTCGTCGACGCGGTCGTCGAGCTCGGTTCGGACCCCTCCGCGCTGTTCGAGCTCACCGAGGACCTCGAGGATCTCGCCGGCGCCGGGGGGCTCGGCTGACCGGAGCCGTCCGGCCTCCCCGGTAGCGTCGGAGACGATGTCGTCGATCGAGTCGTGGGCCCCGCCGCTGCGCCGCCTACGCGACGAGCTGCTCGAGGGCGACGTCCACCTGCCTCGCGATCCATGGCGGGCTGCCACCGTGGTCGACGAGCTCGATCACGCCCGGCGGCCCCCGGTCCACGAGCGCCGCACGCCGCTCTACGGCTCGCTCGTGTTGGGCGACCCGCAGGACCGGACGCTGTGCACCCGGATCGCGGAGCTGATCGACCTCGAGGGGCAGACCGTCGAGTCGGCCCGACGCTTCGCCGACGGCCGTTCGAGCTTCCTCGTCCGTTCCCCGGACCGGCCGCTGGCGTTGGCCTGCTTCGAGCGCAGCGTGCAGTACGAGGCCGACCTGATCGACGTGCAGCGCACCACCGGTGCCTTCATCGTGCAGCGCACGGTGATGGGCACGGCCCGCCTCTTCACCCACGACGGGGTGGTCCAGTGGACCGGGCGCGAGTGGTCGCGCCGACTCAACGCCCGCTGGTACGCCTCATCGCTGACCGAGCGCCTCGCCGGTGTGCCGGCCGAGCTCCTCGACGGGCTCCTCGAGCTCGGGATCCACTGGCTCAGCCCCGGGCGGGTCGGTGCGACGCTGCTGCTGGTGCCCGGCGACGGGCCGCAGGCCGGTCTCGATCTCGGCGCGGCGATCCCGGCGCCCGACCTCCGGATCGGTCACCGAGCGCACTACTCGGCGCTGTTCGCCAGCCTCCTCCAGACCGATCTCGCCACGACGGTCACGCCGGACGGACGGGTCCACGATCTCGGCGTCGCGCTGCTCGCCTCACCCGAGGCGGAGCGGCTGATCCCGCCCCACGACGGCATGCGGCACACGTCGGCCCGGCGCTACACCTACGACCATCCGACGACGCTGGCGCTGGTGGTGAGCGAGGATGGGCCGGTCACGCTGTTCGCCGGCGGCGCCCCGGTCGTCGTGTGCGCGGCCAACGGCGGCGCCGACACGACCGAGCGGCGCCCGGCGGCCGAGGAGGTCACGTGCCCCCGGTGCGGCTCGACCCTGGTGCTGGGTGCCAGCGGCGACGAACCCTGCGGGCCGGACGACGACCGGTGCCCGGCCTGCCTGCACCCGCAGGGACTGGCGGCGGGTCGCGTGGTCCTCAGGGTGAGCACGGCCTGGGAGCGTCGGCCACCGGCCTGACGACCCTCAGGCGGCGAGCACCTCGACGGGGACGAGCCGCCCACCCCGCATCCGGACCTCGTGCACGTGACCCGAGGGGCACGTCGCGAGCATCGTCGCCGGCTGGCCGTCGGCCGCCGGCGTGGTCTCGATCGATCGGCGCCCGACCAGGTAGTTCCGGGCGCAGGTGGGACAGTGCAGGACGAACATGGCTCCATGGTGCGACGGATCATCCGGTACGAAAAGCGAAGAATCGGATCCGAAACCCTTCACCCGACCTACATGATCGAGGTACCCTGGGCGGATGGACGTCTCGCTCCGTCAGCTCCGGATGCTCCGCGAGGTCGCGGCGCGGGGCACGATCGCGGCAGCGGCCGAGGCGCTGAGCTACACGCCCTCGGCCCTGTCGCAGCAGCTCGGCGCGCTGGAGCGTTCGACCGGCGTCCCGGTGCTGGAACGGGTCGGCCGCAACGTCCGGCTGACCGACGCCGGGCGCGAGCTGGTCGGCCACGTGGGGGAGATCTTCGACCGGCTCGAGCGGGCCGAGGTCGCCCTGCTGTCCACCGCCACCGAGGTCAAGGGTCGGCTCACGCTCGGGGTGTTCGAGTCGATCATCGGACCGATCGTCGCGCCGCTGCTCGCCGAGGCCACACGCCGCCATCCCGAGCTCGACCTGTGGACCCGCGAGGTCGATCCCGATCAGGCCCTCGACGACCTGGCCAGCGGCGAGCTGGACCTCGCGTTCATCCTCGACTACCCGCACGCCCCGGGTGCGCGGCCGGAGGGCATCGATCGCACCACGCTCCACGTCGATCACTTCCACGTCGTGGTCGCACGCGACGACGAGCTCGGGCCCGGGCCGGTCCGCCTCGAGGAGCTGCGCGATCGTGACTTCGTCCGCTCGCCGGCCGGGATGAACTGCGGGCGCTGCGTCACGCAGGCCTGCCGCGACGCCGGGTTCGAGGCACGGGTGCGGCACGAGGTCGACGACTACCCGGCGACCCTCCAGCTCGTCGCCGCCGGGGTGGGCATCGCGCTGCTGCCGAGCATGGGGCTGATGAACCCTCCGCCGGGCGTGAAGGTCCTGGCCCTCGCCGAGCCGGTCGAGCGCACCATCGAGGCCGCTCACCGCAGCGCCAGCGCGGGCCGACCGGCCCTGGAGGCGACCCTCGAGCTCGCCCGGCACCAGGTCGAGCGGTGGCGGAATGGGCTGGTCGACCTCGCCGGTTGAACCGAACGCGGGTCACGACCGCGACGAGGAGGCTCCATGAACGAGCGACGTGCGCCGGATCGGACGACGGACCTTCCTGCACGACCTGGGTCGGAAGTCGTTCGGCGTCGTCCTGCTCGGTGGGGCCGTCGCGGCCTGCTCCGACGACGATGCGACGACCACCGAGCCGGTCGACACCACCGCGACGTCGTCGCCCACGACGACGGGTGACTCGCCCGAGGAGGCCACCGCGACGACCACCGACACCGCCGACGCGGCCGAGGACCAGCTCCGGTTCCGGCGAGTGTCGCTCGACTTCGTGTCGGCCTACATCCTCGTGCGGGGGAGCGAGGCGGCGATCGTCGACACCGGCAGCCGCGGCGATGCGCCCCGCATCGAGGCCGCGCTCGGCGAGCTGGGACTCGGCTGGGACGCCGTGGGCGACCTGGTGCTCACGCACTCGCACGGCGACCACGTCGGATCGCTGACCGACATCGTCGCCGCGACGCCCGGAGTGACTGCCCACGCCGGCGGTGCCGACATCCCGTCGATCGACTCGCCGATCGAGCTGCTCGCCGTCGGCGACGGTGACCGGGTGTTCGGCCTGGACATCGTCGACACGCCCGGGCACACCCCGGGTCACATCTCGGTGCTCGACCCGGCCGGCTCGCTGCTGGTGGCCGGCGACGCGATCAACGGCGCCGACGGCGGCGTGGTGGGTCCGACACCGCGCTTCACCGCAGACCTCGACGCGGCCAACGCCTCGGCCGTCAAGCTGGGCACGTTCCGCTACGAGACCGTCGTGTTCGGCCATGGCGACCCGGTCGAGGGTGGAGCCTCCGACACCGTCGCGGAGATGGCCGCGACGCTCTGAGGCCGGCATCGGCCACACTGCGGTGCGTGCTGCCCCCACAGCTCGCGATCTCGCCGCTCGACCGTCCACCCGACGCCACCGTCGTGGTGCCCGGATCGAAGAGCCACACGAACCGTGCGCTCGTGTGCGCCGCGCTCGCCGCCGGCACCAGCCGGCTCGACGGGGTCCTCGTGGCAGACGACACCGAGGCGATGTGCGGCGTGCTCGCCGACCTCGGGCTCGAGCTCGCCCTCGATCGCGAGGCCCCGTCGGTCGTGGTGACTGGCGTCGCCGGCTCGCTGCCGCCAGGGCCCGCTCACGTGGACGCTCGCCAGTCCGGCACCACCGGGCGGTTCGTCCTCCCGATGCTGGCCTGCGGCGAGGGCACCTACGTGCTCGACGGCCACGAGCAGCTCCGTGCCCGCCCCTTCGACACCCTGGTCGACGCGCTCGAAGCCGTGGGGGTGACGGTCGAGGGGCGCTCGTTGCCGCTCACCGTGCAGGCCACGGGCGCGTTGCCCGGCGGCACCGTCCGCTTGGCCGGCTCGGTGAGCAGCCAGTTCCTGTCGGGCCTGCTGCTGTCGGCTCCGTGTGCGACCGGCGGCATGCGCATCGAGCTGACCGACGAGCCGGTCTCCACGCCCTACATCGACCTGACCCTGTCGACGATGCGCACCTTCGGCGCGACCGTCGAAGCGGCCGGGCACCGATCCTTCGCCGTGGCTCCCGGTGGGTACCGGGCCGCCGACGTGCGCATCGAGCCCGACGCCTCCGCCGCGTCCTACTTCTTCGCCGCTGCGGCGATCACCGGCGGCCGCGTCCGGGTCGAGGGGCTGGGGCGCGACACCGTGCAGGGCGATCTCGGCTTCGTCGACGTCCTCGCTCGCATGGGGGCCGAGGTCGAGGTGGGCGGCGACCACACCGAGGTCCGCGGCACCGGTGCGCTCCGGGGCGTGGAGGTCGACATGGCCGACATCTCCGACACCGCGCAGACCCTCGCCGCCGTCGCGACGTTCGCCTCCACACCGACGCGGGTGACCGGCATCGGCTTCATCCGCCGCAAGGAGACCGATCGGATCGGAGCGGTCGTGAGCGAGCTGCGCCGGCTCGGCATCACCGCCATCGAGGAGGTGGACGGCTTCGTCGTCGAGCCGGGAGCGCCACGGCCCGGCACCGTCGCGACCTACGACGACCACCGCATGGCGATGAGCTTCGCGCTGCTGGGCCTGGTGCACCCGGGGATCGTCATCGACGCCCCGGGCTGCGTCGCGAAGACCTTCCCGGACTACTTCGACCGCCTCGACGACCTCCGGGCGACGAGCACGAAGCGGTCGGTGACCTGAGAGCCCAGGCGTGGCCCGAGCGGCCCGGCGAGCGAGCGGATGCGCAGACCTACCGCAGGTGGGGCGGAGCATCGAGGAAGCGAGCCTCGAGCGGACGGCGTAGTCCTCGGGGACGATGGGCCGGGTCGCGAAGGTCGCCGTGCCGTCCAGGTGGACGGAGTCGACGTCGAAGCCGTGCGACGTGACGGCGTCCGACAGCGCTGCCACATCGAAGCCGGGGATCGGTTCGGGCTCCCTGCCCGCACGACCCAACTCGTCGTTCAGCTCGCGGGCCCGCGCGGGCGGTAGGGCGACGCCGTCGATGACGGTCAGCGTCCCGTCGGGTGCCACGACGCGCTGCAGCTCCGCGAGCGCGGCGTCGACGGGCACGAGGTGGTGCAGCACCGCTCGGAGCACGACGTCGTCGATGCTCCCGGACGCGAGTGGGAGCCGACATGCGTCGCCACGGACGAACACGCCGTCGGGTCGAGCGGAGCGGGCAGCGGCGAGGGCGTGCACGTCGACGTCGAGCCCGACGAGGACACCGTCGACGGCTGGTGGTCGTGCGCCGCAGCCGGGATGCAGGCGGCGGGCTGCGCGCATCAGCGCGGTTCGATGGGGGAGGAGAGCTCCGGCCAGAGCCCGGCGGTGACCGAGCGCAGGGCGTCCAGATCGCCGTCGTTCGTGAGCACGTGATCGGCGACGGCCCGCCGTGCGGCGTCGCTGGCCTGGGAGTCGATGCGGCGCTCGGCGTCGGTCGGGTCCATGCCGCGACCGACGAGCCGCTCCCGCCGGACGGCGAGCGGCGCCTCGACGGTGACCACCGTGTCGTAGCCGTCGGCGTGGCGAGCTCCCCAGCGACCGAGGTTCGACTCGACGAGGATCGCCATGTCGAGCACCACGACGGCGTCCCGCTCGAGCTCGTCCACCATGCCGCGTAGCGTCCGGTTGATGGCTGGATGGCTGATCGCCTCGAGCGCCCGCAGCTCGGCCTCGTCGGAGAACACGATCCGGGCGAGGGCGGCTCGGTCGAGCTCACCGTCGGACCCCAGGACGCCGCGACCGAACCGGTCGACGACGTCGTCGTGCGCCTCGCCGCCGACCTCGGCGACCTCCCGGCCGACCGCGTCGACGTCGATGACGGTGGCGCCGTGGTCGGCGAGCAGGCCGGCCACGGTGCTCTTGCCAGAGCCGATGCCCCCGGTCAGCCCGATGATTCGGCGTGGCACGGGCTCATCCTGTCATGGTCGGTCGGGGCCGAAAACCGACGGTGCGCCGTGCCGCGATCGACTCGCAGCACGGCGCACCGGTTTCCCCTCGGCGAGGGTGCTCAGGTCGGGTCGGAGCGCAGCTCCCAGTGCTCGGGCGAGCGCCACAGCGCCGACAGGATCAGGTCGCGCATGGCGACCATCTCCTTGGGCAGCCGGTCGTAGAGGCGGATGAACAGCTCCTCGTGGAGGAGCACCTCCTCGGCCCACTCGTCACGGTCGATGGCCATCGCCTCGGTGAAGTCCTCCTTGGTGAAGGACTCCAGGCCCTCCCAGTTGAGGTCCTCGTAGCGGGGCATCCAGCCGATCGGGCTCTCGATGGAGAGCGCCTGGCCCTTCGAGCGCTCGACCACCCACTGCAGCACCCGCATGTTCTCGCCGAAGCCCGGCCACGCGAACGAGCCATCCTCCTTGCGGCGGAACCAGTTCACCCCGAAGATCCGGGGCGGGTTCGGGATGTTGCGCCCGAAGGCGAACCAGTGGTTGAAGTAGTCGGCCATGTGGTAGCCGGCGAACGGCAGCATGGCGAACGGGTCGCGGCGCACGATGCCCCGCTTGCCGAAGGCCGCCGCCGTCGTCTCGGACCCCATCGTGGCGGCGAGGTACACGCCGTAGGCCCAGTTGAACGCTTGGTAGACGAGCGGCACCACGCTGGAGCGACGCCCACCGAAGATGAAGGCCGAGATCGGCACGCCGCGGGGGTCCTCCCACGCCTCGTCGATCACCGGGTTCTGCTCGGCCGGCGCGGTGAACCGGGCGTTCGGGTGGGCGGCCGGGGTCTCGCTGTCCGGCGTCCAGTCCTGCCCGGTCCAGTCGATCGCGTGGGCCGGCGGCTCCGAGAGGCCCTCCCACCAGACGTCACCCTCGTCGGTGAGGGCCACGTTGGTGAAGATGGAGTTGGCCACGACCGAGTCGAGCGCGCTCGGGTTGGTCTCGGCGGACGTGCCCGGGGCGACGCCGAAGTAGCCGCGCTCGGGGTTGATCGCGTAGAGCTTCCCGTCGGCACCCGGCTTGATCCAGGCGATGTCGTCGCCGACCGTCGTGACCTTCCAGCCCTTCTGGTCGAACGACGGCGGCGGGATCAACATCGCGAAGTTGGTCTTGCCGCAGGCGCTCGGGAAGGCGGCGGCGACGTAGGTCTTGTCGCCGTCGGGGTCCTCGACGCCGAGGATGAGCATGTGCTCGGCCAGCCAACCCTCGTCTCGGGCCATCGTCGAGGCGATGCGCAGCGCCATGCACTTCTTGCCGAGCAGCGCGTTGCCGCCGTAGCCGCTGCCGTAGGACCAGATCGACCGCTCCTCGGGGAAGTGGACGATGTACTTCTCGGTCGGGTTGCACGGCCACGGCACGTCCTCCTGGCCGGGCTGGAGCGGGGCGCCGACGGTGTGGAGGCACGGCACGAAGTCGCCGTCCTCGCCCAGCACGTCGTACACCTGGTTGCCCATGCGGGTCATGATGTTCATGTTCACCACGACGTAGGGCGAGTCGGTGATCTCGACGCCGATCTGTGAGATCGGCGAGCCGATCGGGCCCATGCTGAAGGGGATCACGTACATCGTGCGCCCCTCCATCGAGCCGGTGAAGACCTTCTTCAGGGTCTCCTTCATCTCCTTCGGGGCGACCCAGTTGTTGGTGGGACCGGCATCGGCCTTGTTGGCGCTGCAGATGAACGTCCGGTCCTCCACGCGAGCGACGTCGCTGGGGTCGGACCGGGCGAGGAAGCTGTTCGGACGGAGCTCCTCGTTGAGCTTGATGAACGTTCCGGCGTCGACCAGCTCCTGGCAGAGGCGGTCGTACTCCTCCTGGGAGCCGTCGCACCAGTAGACGGAGTCGGGACGGCAGAGTTCAGCCATCTCCGCCACCCAGTCCTTCAGACCGGCGTGCCGGACGTGCTGCGGTGCTTCCACGTGTGCCTCCAACGAGGGGTTTGGGGTCACTACCAAGGTAGGACGCGTCGACCGCACGAGGATGGGCCTTAGGGCCCAATCCGGAGCCGGTGTTCCCGTCGGCGCGTCAGCTCTCGGACAGCTCACCCAGGACGTCGCGACACCGGGCGCGGATCTCCTCGCCCCGGCGGGTGAGGCGGGCCCCGGCGGCCCAGGCGACGACGATCGGCATCGGGGAGAGGTCGTCGGCGATCGGCAGCGAGCGGAGGGGGAGGCCCTCGTAGCTGACGTCGATCGTCGGGCGCTGGATGAGCATCGACCAGCCGACACCTCGGGCCACGAGCGATCGGAGGGTCTCGAAGCTGCCCGTCGTGCGCACGACCTCGGGGGTGAGGCCCAGCCCGGCGAGCACCCCGGTGAAGTACGGGCGGCTCGGATGGACGTCGAGCATCACCATCGGGTCCGCGGCGAGCTCGGTCAGGCGGACGGCGCGTCGATCGGCCAGGCGATGGTCGGCGGCGACGAGGACGTGCGGTCGGGTCTCGGCGACGAGCTCGCGCTCGATGTCGGCGGAGATGTCGAGGTCGTACATGAGCGCGAGGTCGCACGTGCCGTCGAGGAGCGCGTCGCACAGCTCGGCGAGGGATGCCTCGTGGACGTCGAGCTCGATGCCGGGGTGGTGGGAGCCGATCTCGGCGACCAGCCGCGGGACGTGGATGGGCGCGAGCGTGCGGAAACACCCGAGGCGGACGGCACCGAGCAGCTCGTTGCCACCCGAGCGCGCCGTCGTCTCGAGCTCCCTGGCCGCGCCGAGCAGCCGGCGGGCGTCGCCGATCACCTCTCGGCCCGTGGCGGTGAGGGCGAGCGGCCGGTGTGGGCTCCGGAGGAGCAGTTGCGTCCCGACGTGGCGCTCGAGCTCGGTGATCCCGAGCGACACCGCGGACGCCGACACGTGCAGCTGCGCGGCCGCCGCGGCCATGGTGCCGGCGTCGTGGGCGGCGACGAGGTAGGCGAGCTGGCGCAGCGTCAGGTCCGGGGGGATGAGCTGAGCTTACGGCGATGCCCGGAATCACTCGCTTCACTTGTGCCCTCCGGGAGGAGACGATGCCGAGGTGCGCTGCCCCGTGGACTTCGATCCGTTCGCCGCCGGCTACCTGGCGGACCCGTATCCGACCTTCGCCGAGCTCCGGGCTGCGCCGCCCGGCTACGTCGAGGACCTCGACATGTGGGTCGTCTCGCGCCACGCCGACGTCGAGGCCGTCTTCCGGGATCCGGAGACGTTCTCCGCCGCCATCGCCCAGGACCCGCTGCTCCCGCTCGACCAGGCCGCGATCGACGTCCTCGCCACCGGCTTCCGGCCGATCAAGACGATGTCGAACCTCGACGGCCCCGAGCACACGCGGATCCGCCGCCACAACCAGGTGGGCTTCAGCCCGAAGCGGCTGCGGGCCATGGAGCCGATCGTGCGCACCACGGCGGTCGAGCTGATCGAGTCGATGCGCAGCGGGGGCGGCCCGGCCGACCTGGTGGCGGGTCTCACCTTCCCGATGCCGGCGAGCATCATCTTCGCCCTGCTCGGGTTCCCGCCGGAGGACACCGAGATGCTCAAGGGGTGGTGCGGCGACCGCATGGCGTTCAGCTGGGGCCATCCGACTCCCGCCGAGCAGGTGCAGATCGCCCATGACCTCGTGGCGTACTGGGGCTACTGCGAGCGGCACATCGAACGGCGCCTCGCCGAGCGCGGTGACGACTTCACCAGCGACCTCCTCCGGATCCACCTCGACGATCCGACCGCGATCTCGCTGCACGAGGTGACCCACGTCGTCTACGGCCTGAGCTTCGCCGGTCACGAGACGACGACGAACCTGCTCTCCAACACCGTGCGCCGCTGCCTGGAGGATCGCTCGATCTGGGAGCGGCTCCTCGGCGACCGGGACGCCATCTCCGGGGCGGTCGACGAGGGACTCCGCCACGACTCGAGCGTCATCGCCTGGCGACGCGTCACCACGACGGCGACCGAGGTGGGCGGGACGGCCCTGCCCGAGGGCGCCAAGCTCCTGCTGCTGCTCGGCGCCGCCAACCGCGACGACGCGGTGTTCCCCGAGCCCGACGCGTTCGACGTCGATCGCACCGACGCCGGCCGCAGACACCTGTCGTTCGGGTGGGGCAAGCACTACTGCCTCGGGGCGACGCTCGCGAAGGTCGAGGTCGCGGTCGTGCTCGACGAGCTGCTGGAACGGATGCCCGCGCTCTCGCTGGTGCCCGGGCAGGAGCTGGAGTTCCACCCGAACGTCTCGTTCCGGGGTCCGCGGACCCTTGTCGTCGACTGGTAGGCCTGCCGACCGTGGCTACTTCCGCTTCGTGGGCTTGGGCTTCAGGGTGCCGACCCAGTCGTAGCTCCGCCGGAACCACGGGGCGACGGCGTCGAGGTCGGCGAGCAGGTCGTCGGGCACCACGACGAACTCGGGCATGTTCTTGCCGTACTGGTGGGCGATGCGGGTGTCGTAGCGCTCGAGGAACTCCTCACGATCGGCCCGGTCGAGGCGGAGGCACATCGACCCCTCGCCGTCCAGGAAGCTGGTCATCCAGCCGTTCAGCGACGTGTACGCCGACGCAGCGCCCTTGCGGACGAGGCCATCGATCGTGGCGACCACGGCGTCGTAGCGCTCGAGCGCCTCCGCCGGACCCTGGTACGTCGCTCGCTTGGCCATCCCGTGCTCCCATTCGTCAACACCTGTGTTGACGTTAGACGATCGAGCGACGCTGCGGGGGAGAGGTGGCAGGATCACCGCCATGACGGCACCGCTGCACCCCGAGCTGGGCTTCTACGCCCTCGCCGGCCAGCCCGACAGCTCCCGCGACGTGATCGACGAGGTGCGCGCCGGCGAGGCGCTCGGCCTCGGCACGGCCTTCATCTCCGAGCGCTACAACCTGAAGGAGGCGGCGACTCTGTGCGGGGCGGCGGGAGCGGTCAGCGAGCGGATCACGATCGCGACCGGCACCACCAACCACAACACACGCCATCCGATGGTCACCGCCGGGTTCGCTCGCACCATGCAGAGCCTCACGGGTGGTCGCTTCGTGCTCGGCATCGGGCGCGGCATCACCCGGATGCAGGACGCCTACGGCATGAGCCGGATCACGACCGCCCAGATGGAGGACTTCGCCGGGCTGATGCGCCGCCTCTTCCGCGGCGAGACCATCGTGGGCCACGAGGGGCCGGCCGGCTCGTTCCCGATCCTGCGCCTCGACCCCGGCCTCGACGAGCACCTGCCGATGAACATCGTCGCGTTCGGCGAGAACTCCTTGCGGCTCGGCGGCCGGTGCTTCGACGAGGTCGTGCTCCACACCTACTTCTCGGACGAGACCACCGAGCGGTGCGTACGAACCGTCAGGGACTCCGCCGAGCAAGCGGGGCGCGACCCGGACGACGTCCGGGTGTGGTCGTGCTTCGCGACCATCGGCGATCACCTGCCCGAGGCGCTGCGACTGCGCAAGGGCGTCGGGCGGATGGCGACCTATCTCCAGGCCTACGGCGACCTGATGGTCACGACCAACCGATGGGATCCGGCCGTGCTGGAGCGCTTCCGGGCCGACGAGTTCGTGAGCTCCTTCCCGGGCGCGTTCGACGCCATCGGCACGACCGAGGACCTCGAGCGCATCGCACCGCTGATCCCCGACGAGTGGCTCGCAGCGAGCGCCACGGGTTCGGCGGAGGCGTGCGTCGACGCGGTGCGAGGACAGCTGGCCCTCGGCTGTGACGCGGTCATCCTCCACGGCGCCACCCCGGAGCAGCTCGAACCGATCCTGAGCGCCTACTGACACTCCGGCCCGACGTCGGCGCGGCGCTCGGCTCTGCCTAGCCTGGGCGCATGGTTCCCGAGCCGGAGCTCGACGACCCGGGCATCG
>JBCBSZ010000063.1:0-39107 GCA_039818945.1 Actinomycetota bacterium | reverse complement strand
GCCGGTGTTGACGCCGGTCAGGTCGCCGCCGTCGTTGACGATGGCGCCGTCGCCGACGTCGCCGGTCACGTTGCCGTCGACCGAGCCGCCCTGGACGATGGTGCTGTCGGTGACGTCGCCGGTGATGGCGTTGACGTCGCCGCCGCCCTGGTTCTGGACCGCACCGTCGCCGGTGTTGAGCTGCGCGCCCTCACCGACGTGGCCGCCCTCGCCGATCTGGATGGCGTCGTCGCCGGCGGTCTGGACGTCGTTGTCGAAGGTGACCTCGCCGCCGAGGTTGTTGATCATCCCGACGTCGGTGCTGTTGTCGATGTTGGTGTCGCGGTCATCGATGTTGGTCACCGAGTTGTCGGTCACCGACTGGTCGATGTTCGTCTCGACGTTGGTCACGTAGTAGTTCACGTGCTGCACCAGCTGCTCGACCGGATCGAGGGTCGGGTCGACGGGCGGGGGCGGGGGAGGCGTCGGGGCCGGCGACGGAGCCGGAGCCGGCGACGGGCCGGGCGACGGGGCGGGAGCGGGCGAGCCGCCACCGCTGCTGCCACCACCGGACGGAGCCGGGCCCTCGGGGGCCGGCGACGGAGCCGGGGCGGGAGCCGGACCGGGGGCCGGGGTGGAGCCACCGACCTCGACCGAGGCGACCTGGCTGACCGGGGCCAGCAGGGCGACCTGCTCGGGCGGGAGCTCGCCGCACGCCAGGGTGACGGCCTCGGTGAGCTCTTCGGGGGTGGCCTCGTCGAGGCCCGCCTCGCGGAGCATCTCGGCGCGGCCGGCGTCGTCGGCCGCGGACCACTCGTCGCGCTGTTCGCCGAAGACGATCCCGTTCAGTTGCTGCCAGATGGTGGAGAAGTCCATTGGTTCGCTGTCCTTGTTGTAGTGGGCCCCTGATGGACCTCGTTGGTGATCTGCAACCTACGAGTGGTCCCCGTCGGGGGAATCGGGGACATCACCGGTCGCGATGGGGGTTCCGTCGGGGCCCCCGCAGGACAGAGTGCACCATTCGTTCCCTGCTTGCCGCCTCGACGCTCACGTTTCGAGGTCCCCGGACACGTTCGGTGCCGATCCGGTGCCCCTCGGGCCGGGTCTGACGGGTACGGTCCAGTGGTTCTGACGTGCGGCAGGAGGCGGAGTCGGTGAGCTACGAGCTGGGGGTCGACCTCGGGACCACCTATACGGCGGCGGCGATCCAGCGGGGCGGGCGGACCTCCGTGATCGAGCTCGGCAACCGAGCCGCCTCGATCCCGTCGGTGATCTTCCTCCGCGAGGACGAGACCATCCTCACCGGTGAGGCCGCCAACCGTCGCGGGGTGACCGAGCCGGGGCGGATCGCCCGGGAGTTCAAGCGCCGGGTCGGCGATCCGACCCCGATCCTGGTCGGCGGCACGCCCTGGTCCGCCGAGTCGCTCAGCGCCAAGCTCCTGCGCTGGGTCATCGACCACGTCGCCGAGCGCGAGGGCGGACCGCCGTCGCGCATCGCCGTCACCCACCCGGCGAACTGGGGCCCCTACAAGCAGGACCTCCTGGCCCAGGCCATCCGCATGGCCGACCTCGACAACGTCGTCACGCTCACCGAGCCCGAGGCGGCCGCGATCCACTACGCCTCCCAGGAGCGCATCGACACCGGCTCGGTCGTCGGTGTGTTCGACCTCGGGGGCGGGACCTTCGACGCCGCCATGCTGCGCAAGACCGCCGACGGCTTCGAGATCCTCGGCTCGCCCGAGGGCATCGAGCGGCTCGGTGGCATCGACTTCGACGAGGCCGTGTTCTCCCACGTCGTCAACGCGCTGGGCGGCGCGATCAGCGAGCTCGACCCGGCGGACCCGGCCGTCACCGCAGCCGTCGCCCGACTGCGGGCCGACTGCATCGACGCCAAGGAGGCGCTGTCGGGCGACACCGAGGTGACCATCCCGGTGGTGTTGCCCCAGCTCCAGACCGAGGTCCGCCTCACCCGGGGCGAGTTCGAGGGCATGATCCGCCCGAGCCTGCAGGACTCGCTCGCGGCCATGCGCCGCGCCATCCGCGGGGCCGGTGTCGAGCCCGAGGACGTGAGCGTCATCCTCCTCGTGGGCGGCAGCTCACGGATCCCGCTCGTCGGTCAGCTCGTCGCCGGCGAGCTCGGCCGGCCGGTCGCGGTCGACGCCCACCCGAAGCACTCCATCGCACTCGGAGCGGCCCGATTCGCCGCCCAGTCGGCGCAGTCGGCGACGCCCGCGTCCCCGGCCCCGGTGCCCGCGGCCCCGAGCGAGCCGGTCGCGTCCGCGACGCCGCTCGACGAGGCGCCAGCCGAGCCGGAGGCCGCGCCCTCCTCAGCGCCCGCCGCCGCTGCGGCCGGGGTCGCGGCGGGAGCTGCCGCAGCAGCGGCGTCCGACTCGACACCGCCATCGACCCCACCACCGCCGCCCACGACGCCACCGCCACCGGTCGAACCGATGGAGCTCGCCGCCGACGACGGCGGGGGCCCCGACCGGGGCTTGCTCATCGGCGCAGCCGTCGCCGTCGTCGCGGTGATCGTGATCGCCGCCGTGGCCCTCAGCGGGGGAGGCGACGACCCGGAGACGGCCGAGCCCGGTGCGGGCGCGACGACGAGCGCGGCGCCCGAGACCACCGCGGCGAGCGAGACGACGGCCGTGCCCGAGACGACCGCCGCACCGGAGACCACGGCGGCGCCCGAGACCACCACCACCACGATCCCCGCCACGACGACGACCGAGTTCGTCTGTGCCGGCATCTGCGCCGTGGTCGACGAGGTCGTGCCCGACGGTGACGAGGTCGTCATCACCTGGACGCCGATCAACTACCCACCTGGCTCGCCCGACGTGAACGCCGACTTCCACGCCCACTTCTACTGGGACATCTACGAGGCCAACCAGGTGGGCGGGAACTGGGAGGCGCTGGGCGCCACCGAGGTCGGGGCGTGGCAGCTCACCGACGCCCGTCCCTTCCCCACCCGCGACTCGACGGTGTCGTTGGCGAACCGACCGGAGGGCGCCGAGCAGCTCTGCGTGACCCCGGCGGATCGCGAGCACCGGGTGGTCGACCCGAACAACTTCGACTGCTTCGACGTGCTCGACGTCGTCGGCTGACCGGCGTCGACTCCCCGTCGGCGCACCAGCCGGTGGGTGCCATTGGTCCATGGGCGTGACCTGGCGGTTCTGCCTAGAGTCGCGGCCATGAGCGTTGTCGAAGGCAAGAAGGTCCTGGTCTTCGTGCTGGCGGGCGGCGAGGGGAAGCGGCTGGCACCGCTGACCCTCGATCGGGCCAAGCCCGCCGTGCCCTTCGGTGGGGTGTACCGACTGGCCGACTTCGTGCTCTCCAACTTCGCGAACGCCGGTCTGCTCAAGATGATCGTGCTGACGCAGTACAAGAGCCACAGCCTCGACCGCCACATCTCGCTCACGTGGCGGTTCTCGCCGACGCTCGGCTCCTACGTCACCTCGGTGCCGGCCCAGATGCGGCGGGGCAAGGAGTGGTTCCGGGGCTCGGCCGACGCCGTCTTCCAGAACTTCAACCTCATCACCGACGAGCAGCCCGACGTCATCGCGGTCTTCGGCGCCGATCACGTGTACCAGATGGACCCCCGACCGATGCTCGAGCAGCACATCGCCGCCGGTGTCGGGGTGACGGTCGCGGGGCTCCCCGTCGCCCGGCACGAGGGGTATGCCTTCGGGATCATGGACGTCGACGAGCACGGCATGATCAGCGAGTTCCTCGAGAAGCCGGCCGACCCGCCCGGCATGCCCGGTGAGCCCGAGCTGTGCCTGGCGTCGATGGGGAACTACGTGTTCACCACCGATGCGCTGCTCGACGTGCTCACCGTCGACGCCGAGGACTCGACGAGCGCCAAGGACCTCGGCGGCGACGTCATCCCCCGGATGGTCAAGGCCGGCGACGCCGCCTTCTACGACTTCCGGAAGAACCGGTTGCCCGGCCTCGAGGACCGCCAGCAGGGGTACTGGCGCGACGTCGGGACGATCGAGGCCTACTACGACGCCCATCTCGACCTGGTGTCGCAGGCCCCGCTGTTCAACCTCTACAACGGGCTCTGGCCGGTCCACTCCTACCAACCGCCGCTGCCCCCGGCGAAGCTGGTGCGCGGCGGGGGCGGCTCGGTCGGTCGGGCCGAGGACAGCCTCGTGGCGTCCGGGTCGATCATCTCCGGTGGTGCGGTGTTCGGTTCGGTGCTCGGCCACGAGGCCTGGGTCGGCGACGGCTCCTACGTCGAGGACTCGATCCTCTTCGACGGCGTGAACATCGGCGCCGGGTCGAGGATCCGCCGCTGCATCATCGACAAGGGCGTCCACGTGCCGCCGGGAACGGTCATCGGTCACGACACCGCAGCCGATCGCGAGCGCTTCCACGTCTCGGAGAAGGGCATCGTGGTGATCGAGAAGGGGTTCCGCTTCCTCCGCTGAGCTGCGATCGTCCCGAACCGCACCGAGGGTCACCAGATCGCCGCTCATCGAGCGGTCGGGAGGGCTACGGTGCGAGCGGTGCGTCGTGTGCTCGGAATCATCGCCATCGTCACGATGGTCCTGACCGCGTGCGCGGACGACGACGGTCCCGCCACCGAGGCCACCGAGGACGCGCCGGCGACGACGGCCGCCACCCCGGCGTCGACCCCCACCTCGCCCGCCACGACGGCCGCACCGACGACGACCACCACGACCACGACGGCCGCTCCACCGGTCGAGGCCGAGGAGATCGAGCTCCCGGACGACGTCGTCTCGGCGGTGAACTTCGCGCCGATGGGCCCCTTCGCCGCCGGTGTCACCACGCTCGAGGCGGCCGACGGTCTCGTCGTCGAGGTCTGGTACCCCACGACCGAGACCGGTGACGGTGAGACCTACTCGCTGGGCGAGTGGTCGCCCGAGCTCGTCGTGGCCATCCTCGGCGACCGGTTGCCGGAGCAGCTGACGCTCGCCGTCCGCGACGCCGCGCCGGCGTCGGGCCGGTTCCCGCTGGCGGTGTTCAGCCACGGCTTCGGCTCGTTCCGCACCCAGAGTGCCGAGATCGCGACCAGCCTCGCGTCGTGGGGGTTCGTCGTGGCGGCACCCGATCACACCTCGCGGGGCCTCGAGGCGTTGCTCCTCGGCGGGGTGACCGAGGGCGACGACGTGGCCGACCTCGTCGCCGCCCGCGACACGGTGCTCGCCAGCGAGCTGCGCGCTGTCATCGCCGGGGGTCAGGTGGTGGCCTTCGGCCACTCCGCGGGAGGTCGGGCCTCGGCCGAGGCGATCGAGGTGCTGGGAGCGGCCGGGTGGGTCGGGTTCGCCCCGGGCGGTGACGTGCCGTCCGCGGTCCCCGCGACCGTCATCGCCGGCGGGGCCGACGCCATCATCGAGCTCGACCGGATCGAGGCCGCCTGGGAGGCGTCGACCTCGACGGACAAGCGGCTCGCCGTCTTCGCCGACGCCGGCCATCAGGCCTTCAGCGACCTGTGCAACCTCGTCGGGGAGCCGCTGCCCGATCTCGCCGCCGATCTCGGCCTGCCCCTGCCCGACGAGGTGGGTCTGCTCGCGACCGACGGATGCCTGCCCGGCCAACTCATCCCGACGCAGGCCGCTCCGGCGATCGAACACCTGACGGTGGCCACCTTCCGTGCGGCGCTGGGCATCGGCGATCCGGTGGCGCCCTTCGCCGACGACCTCCTCGCCGAGTTCGACGACCTGGGACTGACCGTCGTCACGGGATGATCCGGCGGCCGCGACCGGTTGTGCGCTGCATGGATCTCGATCGCGCTCTCTCGTTCGCCTCCGAGCACCACCACGGCGTGCTGCTCACACTGCGCCGTGACGGCCGGCCGCAGTCCTCCAACATCGCCTACGCGATGGACGGCCCGGTGGCGAGGATCTCGGTCACCGACGACCGGGCCAAGACCAAGAACCTGCGGCGCGACCCGCGGGCGTCGCTGCACGTCAGCGCGGGCGACTTCTGGAGCTACGCGGTGCTCGAGGGCACGGCGGAGCTCTCGCCGGTCGCCGCCGAGCCGGGCGACGAGACCTGCCGGCTCCTCGCCGACGTGTACCGGGGCGCCAGCGGTGAGGAGCATCCCGACTGGGACGAGTTCCACGCCGCGATGGTGGCCGATCGCCGGCTGGTGATCTCGATCCACACCGAACGGGCCTACGGGATGGTCCGCTGACCCGGGCTGCGGTTCAGAGCGAGGCGCCGCCGGGGCGCGACGGCCCGCCGTTGCGCCGCCGCTCGATCCGGTCGCTCCCGGCGTCGAAGCCGGGCAGTTGCCGTTCGAGCGACACCCCGCGCCGGGCGGCCACCTCGTGCACGAGCTCCTCCACCTCGGGCCACGAGGTCGCCCGGGGCCCGGGCAGGTCCCGGTTGTAGGGCTGGTCGAACACGATCACCTCGTTGCCGGCGCCGCGCAGCGCCTCGACGTTGTGGGGTGCGTCGTCGATGTAGAGATCGGCCTGCACCTCGGCCTTGGCACCGAGGAAGCACAGGTCGCGGTAGGGGATGTGCGCCGTGTCGAGCCACTCGACGGTGTCGGCGGCGGCGATCGCGTGGCCCCAGTTGACGTAGAGCCGATGCGTCACGACGCGGATCCACACCCCCGCGTCCGACAGCCGCCAGAGCGTCTCGGCGCACCCGTCGATCGGCGGCATCTCGCGGAACATCCGGTGCTCGAGCACCGCGAGCCGGTGGAAGTGCTCGAAGTCGTGGCCGTCGAAGCCCCACTCGACGAAGCTCCACGAGCGCTCGAGCGGGAGCTCCGCGGGGTCGATGCCGCGGGCCTCGGCGACGATCGACCGGAACGCGCCGGTGTGGTCGGCGCAGACACCGTCGAGGTCGACGCCGAGGACGAAACCGGCGGAGCCGTCAGCCACCCCATCGACGGTAGTGAGCGAGACAGCGGTCGGGGTGGCACTCGGCCACCTCGACCGCCAGGTCCTCGCGCAGCGCGCAGACCGACAGGCCGATCACGGTGCCGGGGCAGCCGTCGAGCACGTCGACGAAGTGCGCCGACCGGTCCTGGATCTCGAGCGTCCCGGCCTTGTCGTCGCCGGCACCGGTGGCGAGGTAGGCGTCGATGACGGCGTCGGTCAGCTCGTGGACGCGGATGTGCGCCCGGCGGGCCGTGGTGCGCTCGCCCGTTCCGTCGACCACGGCCATGCCCGTGGTGATCGTGCAGCGTGCGCCCGAGAGCTGCCGCAGCATCCGGCGGGCGTGCGCACGATCGTCGGGCTTGCCCAGCGAGACGCCGTCGTGGGCGAGCGTGGTGTCGGCGGCGACGACCGTCGCCCCCGGGTGCTCGGCGGCGACGGCCCGCGCCTTGCGCAGCGCCACCACCACCGCCTCCTGCGAGGGGTCCTCGTCGTCGACCGTCTCGTCGACGCCCGGAGCGACGACGTCGTGGCGCAGCCCTGCCAGCTCGAGGATCTGCCGTCGCCGGGGAGAGCCCGACGCGAGGACGACCCTCAGGTGCCGGACCAGTTCGGTGCCCGCTTCTCGGCGAAGGCGACCGGTCCCTCGGTCGCGTCGTTCGACGAGAACACGTCGCCGAGGATCGGGTTCTGGAACTCCCAGAACTCGGCCTCGGTCCGGCCCTGCACCTCGCGGAGGATGCGCTTCGACGCCGCCAGGCCGAGCGGGGCGTTGCGGGCGATCCGCTCGCCGAGGGTCACGGCCTCGTCCACCGCGGTGCCGGGTTCGACGACCCGGTTCACGAGTCCGTGCTCAGCGGCCTGCTCGGCCGTGATCGGGTCGGCCGTCAGCGCCATCTCCATGGCGAGCGCGTAGGGGAGGTGGCGGGGGAGCCGGAGCAGCGCACCGGCCCCGGCGAAGAGCCCGACGCCGGTCTCGGGGATCCCGAGCCGGGCACCCGACGCCGCGACGAGGAGGTCGCAGGACAGCGCGATCTCCAGACCGCCGGCGAGGGCGAAGCCCTCGATCGCCGCGATCAGGGGCTTGTCGCAGGAGCGCTCGACGATGCCCGCGAAGCCCCGACCGGGCAGGTTCGGCATGCCCCCCTCGACGAAGGCCTTGAGGTCCATGCCGGCCGAGAACCCCTTGCCGGCGCCGGTCAGCACGCCGACCGAGACGTCGCCGTCGGCGTCGAGGGCCTCGAGCGCCGCAGCCATCTGCTCGGCGACGGCCCGGTTGACGGCGTTGCGGGCGTCCGGGCGGTTGATGGTGATCACCCGCACCTTCCCGCGCGTCTCGGTCACGATCTCGTCGGCCACGTCGGCCCCCTTCCCCACGGTCCTTCGGAGCGGACGGTAGTGGTTCGGGGGTCGTGACGACGACCGCATGCGCAACCAGATGGTTGCGTGTATGGTCAGCCCATGCGCACCTTCCGCTTCGGCATCAACGACCGCCTCGTCGACGACGTCACCGGGTGGCGTGACATCGCCCGTCGCACCGAGGACGCCGGCTTCGACACCCTGCTGGTCGCCGATCACCTCGGCGATCAGCTGCTCGGTCTGGCACCGCTCGTCACCGCGGCCGAGGCGACGTCGACCCTGCGGGTGGGCACCTTCGTGCTCAACCACGACTTCCGCCATCCGGTCGTGCTCGCCCGCGAGGCCGCCACCGTCGACCTCCTCACCGAGGGCCGCTTCGAGCTGGGCCTCGGCGCCGGCCACATGGCCCACGAGTACGAGTCCGCCGGCATGGTCTTCGATCCGCCCGGTCGACGGGTGGCGCGCTTCGCCGAGCACGTGGAGGTCGTCCGGCGGCTGCTCGACCACGCCGGCGAGCCGGTCTCGTTCGCCGGCGAGCACTTCACGGTGACCGAGCAGCGGCTCGTGCCGGTGCGACGACCCCGGCTCCTGGTCGGCGGCAACGGTGACCGGGTGCTCGCCACGGCGGCCCGCCACGCCGACATCGTCGGGCTCACCGGGTTCCGGGTCGTCGACGGCACGACCGATGTCGACGCCAGCCACATCTCGCGGGCGGGCCTCGCCGATCGGATCGACGTGGTCCGCCGAGCCGCCGGCGAGCGCTTCGCCGAGCTCGAGCTCAACGTCCTGGTCCAGCGGGTGCAGCTCGGCACGACGCCCCGGGCCGCGGCGGAGGAGATGGCGGACGGGCACGGCTTCCTCACGCCCGAGATCGTGCTCGACAGCCCGTTCTTCCTCGCGGGCACGGTCGAGTCGATCGTGGAGGAGCTGCAGTCGCTACGCGAGGAGCTCGGGGTGAGCTACGTGGCGACCCACGGGTTCAACCACGAGGCGTTCGCGCCGGTCGTCGCCCGACTCGCCGCGACCTGATCGACCCCACCGGGCGTCCCACGGACGGCAGCGTGGGTGGAGGGCCACGACCGCCACGACCGCGAAGCCGAACACCGCATCGATCCACCAGTGGTTGGCCGTCGCCATGATCGTGACGGTCATCAGCGCCGGGTGCAGCATCGCCCACCAGCGCCAACGGTTGCCGCTGGCCGACACGACGGCGATGGCGACGAGCAGCGCCCAGCCGGCGTGGAGCGACGGCATGGCGGCGAGGCGATTGGCCTCGTCGGCGGTGACCGATCCCGACGAGTAGACCGTCGGACCGAACTGGGCGAGCGTGTCGACGAAGCCGAGGTCGGGCACCATCCGCGGCGGGGCGAGCGGGTAGATCCCGTGGATGACCATCCCGAGGGCGCTGGCGCCGATGAGCAGCGACCGGAACGGCCGGTACACGTCGGGATGGCGGGCGTAGAGCCAGAGCAAGGTGGCGATCATCACGGGGAAGTGCCCGTGCACGTAGTACCGGTTGGCGAGCCACACGAGCGCGTCGGAGCTGATCACGAGCCGGTTGAGCTGCGGCTCGACGAACAGCCCGAACCATCGCTCGAACGCGACGATCCGTTCGAGGTTCTCGAAGGCCTCGAGCACCTGGTCACGGACCAGGTACCGGACCCATCGATAGAACAGCAGCAGAGCGAACAGCAGGCCGAGCTCCGACGCGAACCGCCAACCGGCCCGGCTCGACCACCATCGAGCGACGAGCGACGAACCTGCCTGTGCCCCGCCCACCGGGACCGAGATCACCGTCACCTCCCAGCGACGTGCATCCCCCGCGCCCCCTGGACGCTACTTCGTCGTCATCGGATCGTCATGTGGATTCTGGTCGGTCGGGGAGCGCATCCATCACGCCACCAGACCAGGTGATGAGGTGCTTGGAGATGTCGCCACGCTCGGTCACGACCTCGCCCATCAGCGTGCCGGCGGCGGCGAAGTGGGGCAGCGTGAAGTGGTTGCGGAGCGCGGCCTCGTCCTCCCACAGCTCGACGATGCGCACACACGTCGGGTCGTACGGGTCGGGGAGGAAGCTGTAGTCGAGGCAGCCGTCCTCGGCCCGCGAGGCCTCGACGAGGGGGCGGGCCCGCTCGAGCAACCCGTCGCGCTGGTCGGCGGTGACGAAGACGGTGCCGTGGATGGCGATGCGTTCCATCCGACGATCCTGGCAGGTCGGGTCGTCGGCACCCGCGGTCGAGGCGTTCACCGCTCCCTTCGGGAGGCGAGGACGGCGCCGGCGATCACCAGGCCGCAGCCGAGGACCGACAGTCCGGCGATGGACTCGTCGCGCAACCACACCCCGAGTCCCAGCGACACGACCGGGATGACGTAGGTGATCGTCGAGGCCCGCGTGGGGCCGACCCGGCCGACGAGCTCGCTCATCGCGCCGAACGCGAGGCCGGTCCCGACGACGCCGACGGCGACCATCGCGAGGAACGGCGACCAGGCCCACGACGAGCCCGGCACGCTCGCCACGCCATAGGGGAGCGTGAGCACGACGGCGATCCACTGCGCGCGGGCGGCGACGGGGATGGCGCCGTAGCGCTGCTGGAGCGGCGCCGCGATGTTGGCGGAGATGGCGTAGCAGAGGGTGGCGAGCACGACGAGGAGGACGCCGACCGCCGCGGTCTCGGACTCGCCGATGCTGGGCAGGCCGATCGCCACGACCCCGGCGAAGCCGACGCCCAGTCCGATCAGCTGCCACCGGCCCGGCGGCTCGCGGAGCAACAGGAAGGCGACGACGGCGGTCCAGATGGGCATCGCGCCGTTGAGCATCCCGGCGACCGCGGAGTCGATCCACTGCTGCGCCAGGGGGAACAGGGTGAAGGGGACCGCCAGCCAGAGCGTGCCGATCACGGCGAGGCGAGGCCAGTCGTCGCGATCGATGGGTGCGCGCGCCCCGGGGACGACGAGCATCGTCACGGCACCGAGCCCGACCCGCCACAGCGTGACCAGGCCGGGTTCGAAGGCCTCGAGGCCCTCGGCCATGAACAGGAACGACGCACCCCAGACGGCGGAGAGCCCGAGGAACAACCCCCACTCGCCCGGCCCGAACGCCTCGGATCGCGTGCCGTGCGAGGTGGTCAGGATCGAGCGGCGGGCCGTGGTCACGGCTGCATGGTGCCAGCGTCGCCCCGGGGACACGAGCGGGTTCCGGACGTGGAGTCCGGGCGTTGGGCCGCTGCTAGGTTCGCCGCCGTGAGCGCCCGATGACCGTGTCCCCCGCCGCGCCGGGCTGGCTCGACACCGACCGCCACCTCGACGGGGCGACGACCGTCCTCGTCGGGACCGACGGTGGCAGGTACCCCAGCGGGAACCCGGTGCTGGTCCGTGGCGCCGACCGTGCCGTCCTCATCGATCCCTCGGTGACGCTCCACGAGCGGGGTGGGACCCCGGTGCCCGTCGACCACGTCATCTGCTCGCACGGGCACGAGGACCACGTCGTCGGGCTCGACCTCTACCCCAGCTCGAGGGTCTGGGCTCATCACGACGACGTGCACGCCCTGCGCAGCCTCGATGGGCTGATGTCGATCTACGGCCTGCCGGACGAGGCCGATGCGGCGTTCCGCCAGGACATCGTCACGGCCTTCCACTACGCGCCCCGCGACGACGCCGAAGGATTCGCCGACGGACACGTCTTCGATCTCGGTGGCGGGGTGGCCGCGACCGCGCTGCACCTCCCTGGTCACACCCGCGGCCATGCCGGGTTCGTGATCGATCCCGGCGGGGTCGTGTACCTCGCCGACATCGATCTCACGGGCTTCGGGCCGTACTACGGCGACGTGTGGAGCGACCTCGACCAGTTCGTCGAGAGCCTGCGGATCGTCCGCGAGCTCGACGCCCGGTGGTACGTGACCTTCCACCAGAAGGGGATCATCGACGGCCGGCCGGCGTTCCTCGAGCTGCTCGACCGGTTCGAGGCGGTGATCGAACGGCGCGACGAGCAGATGCTCGTCTTCCTCGCCGAGCCGCGCACCGTCGAGGAGATGGTCGCCCACCGGTTCGTCTACCGGCCGCACGTCGACCTGCCCTTCGCCGATGCGGTGGAGCGCCGGACGGCCGAGCTGCACCTCGGCCGGTTGGAGCGTCACGGCCAGGTCGAGCTGATCGACCGTGCTCGGTGGCGGGCGGTCCGCTCGTAGCACCAGCTGCGGTTGTTCCAAGCTTGTGTTCAGCCACCGACCCGAGGTCGGCGGGGCGGTCACGGCGAGTGGTCTCGTGGTCTCCAACGAGTGTTTGCCCAGGTCAGGATGCCCGTCCGTGACGGAGCGTGGCGCCGCGGGCGTCCCGTTCACTGTGACAATCTGCACACGCAACCACCGTTCTGACACGTAGAGCGCGCTTGTTCCTGGTTCGTCACTCCGAGTAGTGATTGCCGGGAACGACTGCGGGACGAACAGGGCGGGCAGCTCGATGGAGCGGATCCAGGATCGAATCGGTGGTGTCGGTGACGGTGTGCACCGACGGGTGCGGGCGATGCTCGCGGTGCTCCTGGCCATGGCGGCGCTGCCGCTGTCGGCCGTGGCGACCGCCGCGCCGGCCGGAGCGCAGACGGCGCCCTCGCCGCTGGCGCTCTACGAGTTCTCCGAGGGGTCGGGCACCACGGTGGCCGACACCTCGGGGGTGGGCGCGCCCCTCGATCTGACCATCGCCGATCCCGGCGCGGTGTCGTGGACCCCGGGCGGCCTCGACGTGACCGGGTCCACCACGATCGCGTCCGCGGGCGCGGCGTCGAAGGTGACCGACGCCGTCGTCGCCTCGGGTGAGTTCACCGTCGAGGCCTGGATCCAGCCGGCGAACACGACCCAGGGCGGCCCGGCCCGGGTGGTGAACATCGGCCAGGACTCGTTGACCCGCAACGTCATGCTGGGCCAGGGCGCCTGGGGATCCCGACCCGATGACGTCTTCACCGGTCGGGTCCGTTCGACGGGTGCGGCCAGTGATGCGAACGGCAACCCGACGTTCTTCACCCCGGCCGGGACCGCGACGACCACGCTCACCCACGTGGTGCTGACCCGCGACGCCGCCGGTGTGCAGACGCTCTACGTCAACGGTGTGGCCCAGAACAGCGTCACCGTGCCCGGTGACACCTCCAACTGGACGTCGTCCTACCCGTTGACCCTGGCCAACGAGGCGGACGGGTCGCGTCCGTGGAACGGGACCTTCTGCCGGGTCGCCATCTACGACGCCGCCCTGAGCGCGACCGAGGTGGCCGACAACGAGGCCGCCGGTTGTGACGCTGTGCCGCCGGTGAACACGCCGCCGGTGCTGGACCCGATCGGTGATCAGCTGTCGGCTCCGGGTGCGACCGTGGCGCTCGCGGTGTCGGCCAGCGACGCCGACGACGACGTGCTGACCTTCGGCGCGACGGGGCTGCCCGCGTCGCTCGACATCGATGCGAACACCGGTGTGATCTCGGGGGCCGTGGATGCCGGTGCTGCGGCCGGTTCGCCGTACTCGGTGACCGTGACCGTGTCCGATGCGGAGGACACGGACGTCGAGACGTTCACCTGGACGGTGGAGGCCAACGATCCGCCGGTGGTGGACGCGATCGCGGATCAGAGCAACGACGAGGGTGACCCGGTCAACCTCGCGGTCACCGCGACCGACCCGGAGACCGGTCCGCTCACCTACGACGCCACCGGTCTGCCCGGCGGGCTGTCCATCGATCCGGGGACCGGCGTGATCTCGGGCACGATCGCCCAGGACGCTGCGGCTGGTTCGATCTACGCGGTGACGGTGTCGGTGACCGACGACGCGGACAACACCGTCGACGAGACCTTCGACTGGACCGTGAACGCGGTCAACGTCGCCCCGACGATCGACCCGGTCACCGACCAGGACGATGACGAGGGCGACGCGGTGTCGGTGACCGTGACCGGTGACGACGTCGACGGTGATGCGCTGACCTACGGCGCCTCCGGTCTGCCCGCAGGTCTGTCGATCAACCCGACCACCGGTGAGATCTCGGGCACCATCGACGCCGGTGCCGAGGCGGGCTCGCCGTACACCGTGACGGTGTCGGTCGACGACGGCACCGCAGCACCAGTCGAGACCACCTTCACCTGGACCGTCGGCACCGCACCCCCGATCGCAGCCGGCGCCATCGTGCTCTACGAGTTCCTCGAGGGCTCCGGCACCACGGTGGCCGACACCTCGGGCGTGGGCGCGCCCCTCGACCTGACCATCGCCGACCCAGGAGCGGTCAACTGGACCGCCGGTGGGCTCGATGTGACGGGTTCGACGACGATCCAGTCGCCGGGGGCGGCCTCCAAGATCACCGACGCCGTGGTCGCCTCGGGTGAGGTGACGATCGAGGCGTGGCTCGACCCCGACAACACCACGCAGGGCGGACCCGCCCGGGTGGTGAACGTCGGCGCCGATCCGCTCAACCGAAACATCATGTTGGGCCAGGGCGCCTTCGGCTCCAACCCGGACGACGTCTTCACGGCCCGGCTTCGCTCGACCGGTGGCGACAACAACGGCAACCCGACCTTCTTCACCCCCGCAGGCACCGCGACGACGAACCTCACCCACGTCGTGCTGACCCGCGACGCGGCCGGCGTGCAGACCCTCTACGTCAACGGCGTGGCCGAGAACAGCCTCACCGTGCTCGGTGACACGTCCAACTGGACCGGCGCCTTCCCGCTGACCCTGGCCAACGAGGCCGACGGGTCCCGTCCGTGGAACGGCACCTTCTGCCGGGTCGCCATCTATGACACCGCGCTCAGCGCCACCGACGTGGCCGACGCCAACGCCCTCGGGTGCGAGCGCGACGTGGACGCCGACGCCTCGTTCACCATCACGGTGAACACCGGCTCGGAGGCGCTCGCATCGGGGAGCACCTTCGGCGGCGACAGCATCGCCATCACCAACACCTCGTCGTTCGGCCTCGAGCTCGATCAGGTCTCGATCGACCTGTCGACGGCGCTGTACCCCGACGTGCTGTTCGACCCGAACGGCACCGCGGGTGACGCCCTCGCCAAGTGCCTCGAGCCCAACGCCGCCAGCGCAGCGCTGGTCGGCCTGAGCACCGCCACCGATCCGTGCTTCGATCCCTTCACCGGTGGTCGCGACGGTGGCTTCGAGGTGATGACCATCGATGCCAGCGACTGGCAGCCGGGCGAGACCCTCCTGCTGTCGGTCGACATCGACCCGACGTCGATCCAGGGCGTGCCCGGTGCCGGCAACTCCGGCGCCGTGGCCGGCTTCGAGCTCTCGGGCTCGACGGTCACCGCGACGTTCTCCGACGCGACGGTGCTCGTCGACGACCTCTTCGTGCAGCCGAGCGCCGACGCCGACAACGGCATCAACGACGCCGCCGGCCAGCTCGTCAGCCCGAACCTGGGCGTCGGGCCGGTGATCGACGTCCCGTCGGTCACGCTCGACCCGACCGTCTTCACCAACGGTGCCACCGCGGGTGTCACCGACCAGGCCGGTGTCGACGTCGAGATCACCGGCACGCCGAACGCCGATGTGGTGCTCTACGTCACCGAGTCCGGTCTCGACGTGGACCCGGGCTTCGACGTCGATCCGTTCGAGGCGAACAAGGCCGAGGACATCGTCGCCTACCCGGTCACGCTCGACGGGACCGGCTCGGCCACGGTGACCATCGCCCTGTCCGACCTGGTCCAGGAGCCGCTGGTCGCCGCGCCGGTCGACCTCTACTACCTGATGGCCGGCTACGCCGACGGCACCGGCGCGGTCTCCGACCCGTCGAACTTCGTCTACCTCCAGAAGGTGGCGTCGACGAACCCGTCGGTCGCGGTCACCATCAACGGTGGCTCCGACTCGATCACCGCCAGCACCTTCGGCAACGGCAGCTTCAGCGTCACGAACACCTCGCCGGCCGGCGTCCAGCTGACGTCGATCTCGATCGACCTCTCGACCGGCGTCTTCCCGGACGTGGTCTTCGATCCGGTCGGTGCGGCCGGTGACGCCACCGCCAAGTGCCTCACGGTCAGCGCCGGGGGTGCCGCGGTGGGCTTCGTCGCCCCGACCGATCCGTGCGTGGACCCGTTCTCCGGGCCCCGCGACAACGGCTTCGACGTGCTGACCATCGACGCCACCGACTGGGATTCCGGTGAGACGTTGACCTTCGCGGTCGACATCGACCCGACCTCGATCCAGGCCGTCGCCGGCGCCGGCAACTCCGGCTCGGTCTCGGGCTTCGAGCTCATCGGCTCGACGATCACCACCGAGCTCCTCGTCGGCGCCACGCCGACGACCCTCGACGGCTCGCTGTTCGTGCAGCCCAGCACCGACGCCAACGGCGTCTTCGACGGCGCCGGCACCCTGCAGCTCGACAACCTCGGTGCGGCTCCGCTCGTCGACGTGCCGGCGCTGCCGCTGGCCCCGACCGGCTTCCCGAACGGTGCGGTCGCCGCCCAGACGGCGCTCGACACGGTGGACGTCGTCATCACCGGCACGCCGAACGCCGACGTGCTGCTCGTCGCCATCGAGTCGACCAAGGACGTCGACCCGGGCTTCGATCCGGATCCCTTCGAGGCCAACACCGCGGAGGCCATCGCCACCTACGCCGTCACGCTCGACGGCACCGGTGAGGCGACGGTCGCCGTGGCGCTGCCCGACGCGGTCCAGAGCACGATCGTCCCGGACCCGGTCGATCTCTACTACCTGGTGGCCGCCTACGACGGGGCGGGGACGCTGTTCTCCGACACCTCGGTGCCGGTCTACCTCGAGAAGGTCGAGGCCACCGCGCCGTCGATCGATCCGATCGCCAACCTCACGGTGATCGCCGGTGACAACGCGGCGTTCGCCGTGAGCTCGACCGATCCGGACCTCGATCCGATCACGCTCGACATCGCGTCGACGCCGGACGTCGAGGCGCTCGGTGCGGTCTTCACCGACAACACCGACGGCACGGGTTCGTTCAGCTGGGACACCGAGGCGTCCGACACCGGCCTCTACACCGTGACCGTCAGCGCGACGGCCGGCGGCGAGACCACGACCCAGGACGTCACCATCAACGTCCTGCCCTCCGACGCCGACGCCCTCTTCCGGGTGAACGTCGGCGGTCCGCAGATCGCTGCGGCCGACGCGTCCTCGCCGGACTGGTCCGAGGACTCCGCGGCCACCCCGTCGATCTACCTGGTCGACACGGCGGGCACCGGGGTCTTCGCGACGACGAACACCATCGACACCAGCGACGCCTCGGTCCCGGCGCAGGCACCCGCCGCGCTCTTCCAGACCGAGCGCTTCGACAACCCCGACCCCGGGGCGATGGAGTGGGCGTTCCCGGCGAGCTCGGGCAACAACTACCTGATCAACCTGTACTTCGCCGAGACGTTCACGACCGGCACCAACCCGATCGACACCGTCGGCGAGCGCGTCTTCGACGTGACCCTCGAGGGGGTCACCGTCATCGATGACCTCGACGTCTTCGCCGAGGTCGGCGCCGACGCCGGCATCATGCGGTCCTTCCAGCTCTCGCTGACCGACGACATCATCGACATCGGGTTCGTCCCCGGCGTCCAGAACCCGGCGCTGAAGGGCATCGAGATCATCGATCTCGGGACCTCCACGATCCCGGCCACCGGCAACATCACGGTGACCCCGGATCCGCTGGCGCTCGACGACACCGCGCCGCAGGGCACGGTGACGATCGCCAACGACGCGGCACCGGGCACGCCCGCCATCGAGGTCACCTCGCTGGCGATCGGTGGTGCCGACGTCGGTGTGTTCGACGTGTCGACGACCGGTCCGGTCTTCGTCGCCCCGGGTGGCAGCACCGACGTCACGGTGACCTACTCGGGGACCGCGACGGGTCCCTTCACGGCCTCGCTCGACGTGACCCACCAGGGTGTCAACGCCTCGCCGCAGAGCATCGTGCTCACCGGCACCGGCGACACCTCGCCGACCACCGGCACGGTGTTCGCCCGCATCAACGCCGGTGGCCCGCTCGTGGCGTCACTCGATGCCGGACCGGACTGGGAGGCGGACACGACGGCCGCGAACCACCCGTTCCTCTCGGCCGCCGGCAGTGACGACAACGCCGGCTTCGCCGCCAACGACCCGGGTCCGACCGTCCCCGCGACGGTGCCGGGTGTCGTGTTCGACACCGAGCGGTGGAGCACGAGCGGCTTCGCCTACTCCGTGCCGGTGCCGGCGGGCACGCAGGTGTACGTCAACGTGTACGCCGGCAACGGCTTCGGCGGGACGTCGGCCGTGGGTGACCGCGTGTTCGACATCGCCATCGACGGCGTCGTGGTCGAGAACGACCTCGACCTCGTCGACACCTTCGGCCACCAGGTCGGTGGCCAGCTCCAGTACCTCGTCGTCTCCGACGGTGTCGTCGACGTGAGCTTCGCCAACGTGGTCGAGAACCCGCTGGTCAACGCGCTGGAGGTCGTCGTCGCCGAGTCGCAGCCGGGTGTGCTGGCCGCCTCGCCGACGGCGGTCGACTTCGGCGTCGTCGCCGTGGGTTCCACCCCGAGCGCCACGATCAGCCTCGACAACCTGGGCTTCGAGACCGGTGACCCGGCGATCACGATCAGCGACGTGACCGTGTCCGGCGGCGAGTTCTCCACCGACGCCTCGACGCCGATCGTGCTCGGGACCAACGGCAGCGACTCGTTCCAGGTGACCTTCTCGCCGACCTCGGCGACGGCGCAGGCCGAGACGCTGACCATCACCCACGACGGCGTGAACTCGCCGATCCTGATCGACCTGTCCGGCGTCGCCACGACCAACGTGCCGATCTCGTTCAGCAAGTCGAACCTGGTCGGTGAGAGCTCGAACAACCCGACCTCGCTCGACTGGGGTCCGGACGGGCGCCTCTACGTCTCCCAGCAGAACGGCAACATCTACGCCTACACGGTGAGCCGTGACGGCGCGGCCCCGGGCTCGGGCACCTTCTCGGTGACCGACACCGAGCTGATCACGCTGGTGAAGGACCTGCCGAACCACAACGACGACGGCACGCTCAACACCGGCCAGACCAACCGCCAGATCACCGGCCTCACGGCCGAGGGCACGGCCACCAACCCGGTGCTGTACGTCTCGTCGAGCGACCCGCGGATCGGTGCGGGCGGCAGCGGCAACGACGTCAACCTCGACACCAACTCCGGTGTCATCTCGAGGCTGACGTGGAACGGCACCTCGTGGGACCTGCTGAACCTCGTCCAGGGCCTGCCCCGCTCGGAGGAGAACCACTCCACCAACGGGCTCCAGCTCAGCGACGACGGCACCACCCTCTACGTGCAGTCCGGTGGTCACACCAACCAGGGCGGCAAGTCGAACAACTTCGCCTTCACCCCGGAGTACGCGCTGTCGGCGTCGATCCTGACGGTCGACCTCGCGGCGATCGGTGAGAACACCTACAACCTGCCGACGCTCCAGACGGCCGGCGCGGTCGCCCCGGGCAACATCGTGGGCAACCCCGATCCGTTCGGCGGCCAGGACGGCGCCAACATGGCCATCTGGGACGTCGCCGGCCCGGTCGACGTCTTCTCGACCGGCTGGCGCAACGGCTACGACCTGGTGCTCACCGTCGACGGCTTCCTCTTCGCCACGGACAACGGTCCGAACGGCGGCTGGGGCGGTCCGCCCACCGGTGAGGGCGTGAACAACACGTGCACCGACGTCGAGGTCGGCACCGGCAACACCCAGAACGACCAGCTGCACTACGTGCCGTTCGGGTACCACGCCGGCCACGCCAACCCGACCCAGGGCAACCCGACGATCTTCCCGGGTGCCGTGCGGGGCACGACGCCGTTCTCGCTCGACCAGGCGTGCGACTACGTGCCGGCCGGCACGAACGGGTCGCCCGGTCCGGGCGGCGGTCTCGCCGTGATCAGCGGCTCGACCAACGGCATCACCGAGTACACGGCGTCGAACTTCGGCGGGGCGATGCAGGGCGACCTGCTGATGACCACGTTCGGCTCGAGCGTCTACCGGGCCAAGCGTGACGGCGCCGGCACCGGCCTCGTCGACCTCGGTGACGCCAGCGTCAACGGTCCGGAGGAGCTGTTCTTCTCCGGTCTGGGCGGTCCGCTGGACATCATCGCCTCCGGCGACAGCGACCCGTTCCCTGGCGTGATCGTCGTGGCCGAGTTCGGCAGCGACAACCTCGTCTTCTTCGAGCCGAACGACTTCGGTGTGAGCTGCACCGGCGTCGACGACCCGGCGATCGACGAGGACGCCGACGGGTACACCAACGCCGACGAGATCGACAACGGCACCGATCCCTGCAACGGCGGCGACACGCCGCCGGACCAGGACGGCGACCTCGTGTCGGACCTGAACGACAACGACGACGACAACGACGGGATCACCGACGACGTCGACACGTTCGCTCTGGACCCGGCCAACGGTCTCGACACCGACGCCCCGCTGCTCTACACCTTCGAGCAGTCGTCGGTGCCGAACGCGCCGGTCATCTTCAACGGCCTCGGCTTCACCGGTGTGATGACCAACGGTCAGGACTGGGAGAGCAACTGGGACGGCTCGGACAACGTGAAGCTCGGTGGTGCGGCCAGCATCCTCACCATCGTCGACACGCCGCCGGGTGATGCCTTCGAGGGCAACAACAGCCAGTTGAACGCCCTGCAGTTCGGCGTCGATCCGACGAGCCTGACCGGCGAGACGACGGTGCGCAGCCTGATCCTGGAGCCGTTCCCGGCCGGGTTCACGCCGACGAACTTCCAGTCGGCGGGCATCTTCATCGGCCCGGGTGACCAGGACAACTACCTGAAGCTCGTGGTCAACGCCGGTGGCGGTACGGGCGGCGTCCAGATGGGCATCGAGCAGGCCGGCACGTTCACGAGCATCGCCAACCCGTCGGTCCCGACCGTCGTGGGCAGCGCCCAGAACACCGAGCTCCAGCTGGTCTTCGACCCGGTGACCGGCTCGGTCGAGGGCTTCTACGACACGGGCGCCGGGCTGACCTCGGTCGGCACGACGACCATCCCGGCCGACTGGCTGGACGGTCCGGAGGCGCTCGCCGTCGGTGTGATCTCGACGTCGTTCAACTCCGGCTCGTTCGGCACGGTGAACCCGTTCGCCGTGGGCTGGGAGGAGATCGAGATCCTGGTCGACAGCGGTCCCGTCAACGGCGCCCCGACGATCACGTCGGCGTCGTCGACCACCGTGGCCGAGGGCGACCCGCTCTCGTTCACGGTGACCGCGACCGATCCCGAGACCGATCCGATCACCTACTCGATCGGCGGCGAGCCGGCGGGCATGACGATCGACCCGGTCTCCGGGGCGATCCAGTGGACGCCGGATCTCGACGACTCGGGCAGCTACGTGGTGACGGTGGGCGCCGACGACGGCAACAACCCCGTCGTCACCGCCGACCTGACGATCGACGTCACCCAGACCGACGCCGGTGAGGCGACCTACCGCATCAACGTGGGTGGCCCGGCGCAGACCGCGCTGGATCCGCCGGCGATCGACTGGGCGGTCGATACGGCCGGAGCGCCGTCGGCCTTCCGGATCGGGGGGAGCAACAACACCTACTCGACGGCCGCGGGGAGCGCCTATGCGCTCGCACCGGTCACCGACCCGTCGGTCCCGGCCTCCACTCCGGCGGCGGCCTTCGAGACCGAGCGCTTCGACACCGGCGGCGCGCCCTTCATGGCGTGGGACTTCCCCGTCGTGGGCGGTTCCGAGGTCGAGGTGCGGCTGGGGTTCGCCGAGCTGTTCAGTGGCATCACGGCCGCCGGTGAGCGAGAGTTCGGGGTCGAGATCGACGGCGTGCTCGTCGAGACGGGCATCGATCCGTTCGCCGAGGCGGGCGCCGGCGGGGCGCTCGTCCGGGACTACCTCGTGACGGCCGACGGCGACGGGCTCGACATCGTCCTCGTGACCGAGGTCGAGAACCCGGCGCTGAAGTCCATCGAGATCCGGACGCTGACGACGCCCACGAACCTGCCGCCGACCATCACGTCGGCGACGTCGACGACGGTCGCCGAGGGCGACAGCCTCTCGTTCTTCGTGACGGCGACCGATCCGGAGACCGACCCGATCACCTACTCGATCGGCGGCGAGCCGGCGGGCATGGCGATCGACCCGGTGACCGGTGAGATCACCTGGGACACCGACTTCGACGACTCGGGCAGCTACGACATCGCGGTGGGCGCCAACGACGGCACCACCCTGGTGGCGGGGTCGTTGACCATCGACGTCACCCAGACCGATGCCGGCACCGTGCTCTACCGGGTGAACGCCGGCGGCCCGGCCGTCACCGATCCGAACGGTGACTGGGACGTCGACACCAACGCCAGCCCGTCGATCTTCCGCACGGCCGCCAACTTCGCGACGACCACGGACACGATCGATCTCTCCGATCCGACCGTCCCGGCCGGAACGCCCGAGGCCATCATCCAGTCCGAGCGCTGGTCGAACCACACCTGGGCCTTCCCGGTCGTCGCCGGGAGCGAGGTCGAGGTGCGGCTCTACGCCGCCGAGATCTTCAACGGCGTCTCGTCGAGGATCTACGACCTGAGCGTCGACGGCGTGCTCGTCGCCGACGATCTGGACCTGCTGACGACCTACGGGCCGGACGGCGCCGTGGTGATCGACACGGTGATCACCTCCGACGGCACGGTCGACATCGAGGTCGGCCCGGCGTCCGCGGACAACCCGAAGATCAACGCCATCGAGATCCGTGAGATCACCCCGGCCCCGCCCTCCGGGCTGGGCGCCGTGATCGAGCGGATCAACGCCGGCGGCCCGACCGTCACCGCCATCGACGGTGAACAGGACTGGGAGGCGGACACCGACACGGCCAACCACCCGGCGCTCACCGCCGCCGGATCCAACGACACCGGCGGGTTCACGTTCGGTGGCTCCGACCCGTCGGTGCCGGGCTACCTGCCGACGACGGTGTACTCGACCGAGCGGTACTCGACCTCCGGGTTCACGTGGGAGATCCCGGTGAGCGTCGGACAGACGGTCGACCTGCGGCTGTTCATGATGAACGGCTGGCCGGGGACGAGCGCTCCGGGGAGCCGGCTCTTCGACGTCACGATCGAGGGCGTGCTCGAGCTCGACGAGTTCGACCTGTCCGCCACGTACGGCCACCAGGTCGGTGGCATGGAGCAGTTCACGGTGACCGACGACGGCGACGGCGTCATCACGATCGTCTACAGCCCGGGTGCCATCGAGAACCCGTTGGTCAACGCGATCGAGGTCCGCGAGGTGGTCGTCCCGTAGGACGCACCCACCAGCAGACCAGGATGTCAGGGCCCTCGTCGCTGCGGCGGCGAGGGCCCTGGGGGTTCCGCTCTGGTCTCGCTTCCTCGATGCTCTGCGTCACGTTCGTGACGCGTCGCATCCGCTCGCTCGACGGGCCGCTCGGGCCCTGGGGGTTCTCTGGGACCATGGGCAGATGTCCGGTCCGCACCTCGTCGTGCTCGGGCTGATCGCCGCCGGCAAGTCCACCGTCGCCGACCGGGTGGCCGCCGAGCTCGGTCGCCCGGTCCTCGACTCGGACCGGCAGGTCGAGGCGCTCACCGGCCGGACCGGGGGCGCCATCGCCGAGGCCGAGGGCGTGGCCGCGCTCCACGAGCTGGAGGCGAGCGTTCTCCTCGGCGCATTGTCGCTGCCCGAGCCGGTGGTGATCTCCGCCGCCGCCTCCACGGTCGAGTCCGCCCGGTGCCGAGCCGCCCTGGAGCGGCGGGCCACGGTGGTGTGGCTCGACCTGGTGCCCGAGGAGGCGCACCGGCGGGCGACCGCGCAGACGCACCGCCGGACGATCTCGCTCGCCGCGCTCCGCAAGCTCGCCGAGCGACGCCGCCCGCTCTTCGTCGCGCTCGCCGATCTGCGCCTCGATGCGACCGAGCCGATCGACGCGCTCGTCGGCGCCGTGCTGGCCGTCGCTCCGCCCGCTCCGTCCTAGTGTCCGGGGCGTGCGCAGCCCCTCCTCCGTCCCGGTCGTCCACGCCTACCCCGACCTCGGTCCGATGATCCCCGCCGCCCGAGAGCGGCTGCCGGCCACCGAGATCGTCGTGATCCCGGACGAGGCGGCCTTCGCCGACTCGATCGGGGACGTCGAGGTGCTGTTCACGTTCCGGCCACCCACCGAGCACTGGGCCAGGGCCGACTCGCTCCGTCTGCTGCAGATGACCGGGGCGGGCGTCGACTCGGTCCTGCCGGCGGTCGGCCTGCGCGACGAGGTGACGATCTGCAACGCGGTGGGCATCCACCTCCCGGAGATGGCCGAGTTCGTGCTGGGCATGGTCCTGTCGCTGCACCTCGGGGTGCCGAAGCTCGTGGACCAGCAGCGGGCCCACGACTGGACCTGGGTGCTCCACCCCGCCCTCGCCGGCCGTCGGGCGGTGATCCTCGGCACCGGCAGGATCGGTGCCGGCTGCGCCGAGCTGCTCCGGGCGGTGGGGCTCCGGGTCGACGGCGTGAGCCGGTCGGGGGCAGCGGTCGACGGGTTCGATCGGGTCGTCACCGTGGAGCGGCGCATGGAGGTGCTCGACGGCGCCGACATCATCGTCGTGCTGGTGCCGCTGACCCCCGAGACGGTCGGCCTCGTCGGGCGTGACGAGCTCGCCGCGCTTGCGCCCGGCTCGCAGCTGGTCGACGTGTCCCGCGGTGGCATCGTCGACCACGACGCGCTGCGGTGGGGGCTGCGCGAGGGGCCGCTCGCCGCCGCTGCGCTCGACGTCTTCGACCCCGAGCCGCTGCCGGCCGACGACCCGATGTGGGACGAGCCGAACGTGCTGATCACGCCGCACGTCGCGGCGCTCAGCTCCGACTACTTCGACCGGCTCGTCGACGTGCTGGTCGAGAACGTCGAACGGCTCCGCGACGGTCGCCCCCTCCTCAACGTCGTCGATCGCGACCGGGGCTACTGACCGAAACGGGGACCGCACCGGGAACCAAGGACCGGTGATGGTCGTCGCATCGGGTATGAGGACGCCGATCGCCCTGCTGGGTGCGTTCCTGGTGCTGCTCGTCGCGTGCGGCGACGGATCGCCGCCGGACGCCGCGGTGGCTGAGGAGCCGCTCGCGCAGGGCGGGCTCGCCGTGCGGGTGGTCGGCATCGTCTCCGACGGAGCGCTCTGCCCCGGTGGGGAGCGCCCGTGCCTCCCGCTGGACGGCGCGGTCGAGCCCGACGAGGTGGACCGGATCGTCGTGACCGGGAGACTGGTCGACGGGGTGCTGGTGGTCGACACCCACGAGCAGCCCGTGGGGCGTGAGCGCCTCCAGGCGGATCGGTGCGGTCCGGAGGTCACTCCAGCGGACGTCGACTTCGTGAGCACCGGGCTGGCCGCCTACCTGGAGTCGATCCCCGACGAGTTCGCCACCACCTGGATCTCGGCGAGCGGGACGCTGCACCTCGGGGTGGTCGGTGACGCCGGACCGCACCTCGTGGCGCTGATGGATCGCGGTCTGTCCGACCACGTCTGCGTCGTCGGGGCCTTCGAACGCAGCCAGCAGGAGCTCGACCGGGTGGCCACCGAGGCGCGCCAGCTGGTGATCGACCTGCAGGCCGAGGGCGGACCGGCGTTCTTCGCCGGGTTCGGCGACGTCTTCGCCGGGGCGGCGGTGCTCGAGGTCGAGCGCGTCGACGTCGAGCTGGCGGACCTCGTTCGGGCGCGCTTCGGCGAGCTCGTCGAGCTGCGAGCCCCGATCACGGTGCTCGACGGGACCTTCGCCGACCTCGACGCCGCACTCGCCGAGGTCGAGCCCGACGACGACGTCCGGCTCGAGGTGACCTGTGGTGACGTGCGCTTCGATCGACTGCCACCCGATCCCGCGGACCTCCCCCCGCTCGACGAGGACGCCCAGGGGGCGCTCGACCGAGCGGCCACCGGCCGTGCTGCGCAGGAGTTCGCCTTCCTCGCCGACGCCGTCTGGCGGATCGCCGAGCGTTCCGACGAGCGCCTCGTGCTCCTCGGCGTGCCCGTCGACGACGGCGACGGCTTCGTGACGGCGAGCTTCCAGCGGGTCGACGGTACGTGGGAGATCGACGGCTTCGGTGGCTGCCGCGTGCAGGTGTCGGCGGTGGGGCTCGGCCCGGCCGAGGTGGAGCTCGACCCGTCCCGCCCACCCGATCCGGGCTCGACGGAGCTGCCCGTGCTGATCAGGGAGCAGGCCTGCGCCAGCGGCCAGGCCCCGATCGGTCGGGAGATCGTCCCGGTCGTGACCGAGACCGACCGGACCGTCGAGATCGTCGTCCTCGTCGCGCCCGTGTCGGGCGGCGCCGAGTGCCCTGGCAACCCCTGGCATCCGATCACGGTCGAGCTCGAGTCGCCGCTCGGCGATCGGACGGTGCTCGATGGCTCGACCCAGCCGCCCGTCGAGCGACCCTGGCCGCCGGTCAACCCGGAGCTGGGCTGACCCCCGACCCGTCGAGCTGCGGGAGCACGTCGGCGCCGAGGAGCTCGATCGAGGCGAGCACGTCCGGCAGCGGCATGCCGCCGAGATCGAACATGGCGATGTGGCGATCGTGCCCGAGCAGCTCGTGCCACCGCCCGAGCCGGTCCACGACCTCGGCCGGGCTCCCGACGATGGCCGGCCCGTCGAGGAAGGCCTCGGCGTCCGGGTTCATCGAGAAGCCGGACGACGCGGTGATCAGCTCGTCGACGAAGTCCCAGTAGTGGGTGTAGCGGGGCAGGAAGGCCTCCCGGGCCGCGGTCGACGTCGGTGCCACCCAGGCGTGGCAGCAGGCGCCGACGACGGCGTCGGCCGGATCGCGGCCGGCGTCGGCCCAGGCCGCCCGGTAGGCCTCGGCGGCCGGCGCGAAGACCTCCGGTGGCGCGAAGACCGACGGCAACATGAGCGGGCACCCCAGCCCTGCGGCCAGCACGGCCGACTCGGGGGAGAGCCCGCCGCCGACCCACACCGGCAGCTCGCCGGTGGGCCGAGGGTGCACGGTCACCCCGTCGAGCGGGGACCGCGTCGCCCCCTCCCAGCTGACGTCCTCCTCCCGGAGCAGGCGCAACAGCAGCTCGACCCCCTCGTCGAAGCGGCGCCGGGCGTCGTCGGGGTCCTGGCCGAACAGGTCGTAGGTGTGGCGGAAGGCGTTGCCTCGGCCGGCCACGATCTCGGCCCGTCCGCCGGAGAGCGCGTCGACGGTGGCGTAGTCCTCGGCGATGCGGACCGGATCGAGGTTGGCGGCGAGGGTCACCCCGGTGGACAACCGCATCGTCGACGTCCGCTCGGCGATGGCGGCGAGCACGACCGGTGGGGACGAGAGGATGTACTCGCACGCGTGGTGCTCGCCGAGGTGCACCGAGGTGAGTCCGGCGCCCTCGGCGACGGCGGCCTGCTCGACGAGCGATCGGTGACGTTCGGCCGGGGTGGCCAGCTCGCCCGTGACCGGATCGCGGAGCAGGTCGCCCAGACTCATGAGTCCGATCTCCATCGCGCTCCCCCTTCGACGGACGCCGACGGTAGGGGCGTATCGCCACCGCGGCGAAGCCGAGCACAGTCCTGACCGATCCCTCGCGCTCCGTTGACCTCGCCGCCGGACCCGTCGGCGACGCGGCTGGAACACTGCTGCGTCGGGCGGCGAACGAGCGGGCGAGCGACACGGAGCACGACGACATGCGCCCATCCGACCCCCGACCGAAGCTGGCCATCTCCGTCGCGCTCCTCACGCTGGTTGGAGGACTCGCCCTCGCCGCGTCCGCCGATGCGCAGGCCCAGACGAGGCCGCGGACCGTCAGCTACCGCGGGACGACCGAGGCGGTGCCGAACCCCGAGCGGGGCTTCCACGAGGGGGTGTCGGTCGCCGACTCCTCCGGCGGCTCCACGACGTCGGCCACCCGGATGGCCGAGCTCCGCGAGGAGGGCTTCCACCTCGCGCGGATGTACATCCGGCTCGACTCCTACCGCGATGCGCCGATCTCCGACGAGCTGCTCGACGAGCTCGACCGGGTCTTCGCCAACGCCAGGACGGCGGGCATCAAGCTGATCCCGCGGTTCTCCTACAACTTCGGTTCCGCCCCGGACGCCAGCATCGACCGCATCGAGCAACACGTCGATCAGGTCGCTCCGGTGCTCGCTCGCAACGCCGACGTGATCGCCGTCCTCCAGGCCGGGTTCATCGGCGCCTGGGGTGAGTGGCACTCGTCGACCAACGGCCTCACCAACGAGACCGACCGGGCTCGCGTCCGGGCCGCCCTGCTCGACGCGCTCCCGGTGGACCGGATGATCCAGTTCCGCTACCCGGCGGATCTCGTCGAGTTCGCGGCCACACCGCTCGGGGCCGCCGACGCGTTCTCCGGGAGCGATCAGGCCCGTACCGCCCACCAGAACGACTGCGTGCTGGCCAACGAGCACGACGCCGGGACCTACCTCCCCTCGGAGCGTGGGGCGGAGCTTCGGGACTACACCGAGGCGGTCACCGAGCACACGGCGATGGGCGGCGAGACCTGCCAGGTCACCCTCGACCAGCAGCGAACCGACTGCCCGTCCGCCGTGAGCGAGTTCGCGACGTACCACTGGGACTACCTGAACATCGACTTCTACGGCCCGACGATCGACTCGTGGCGCGGCGACTGCTTCGACGAGATCGAGCAGCGGCTCGGGTACCGGTACCGGATGGTCGAGGCGACGCTCGACACGGAGATGCTCGCCGGGGAACGGCTCGACCTGCGGGTGCAGCTCGCGAACGACGGCTTCGGCAAGCTGTACAACACTCGACCGTTCAACGTCGTGCTGCGCGACGAGGACTCGGGCCGGTCCTATCGCCTCCCCTACGCGGTCGACGCCCGCACGGTGCTGCCCCGGGGTGGTGAGGCGCGGGTCTTCGACCTCGATGTCGTGGTCCCGGTCGACGTGCCGTTGGGGAGGTACGCCGTTCAGCTGGAGCTGCCGGACGGGTCGGCGAGCCTCTCCGCCGATCCGCGGTACAGCGTTCGCTTCGCCAACCGGGGCACGTGGGACGAGGAGGCCGGCACCAACGACCTCCGCCTCGACGTCACCCTGACCGGCGTGTCGGACGATCCGGAGACGCCCGACCCGAATCCGATGCCCGATCCGAGCCCGGCCCCCACGCCGATCCCGAGTCCGGTCCCCAACCCGAGCGGCGCGGGCTACTGGATGGTCGACGAGGGCGGCACCGTCTTCGCGTTCGGCGACGCGGCGGTCTTCCCCCCGGTCGTGCTGCGGGGTGGCGCGACCATCGTCGACCTCGACGCCACCCCCTCCGGCGCCGGGCTCTGGGTGCTCGATTCGGCCGGTCGGGTGCACGCGCTGGGCGATGCCGTGGACTTCGGTGACGTCGAGGCGACCGTCTCGGATGAGCCGACGACGCTCGCGCCGACCCCGTCCGGCGACGGCTACTGGATCTTCACCTCGACCGGCGACGTGTCGGCCCACGGCGCGGCCGTCGATCACGGCGACGTCACCGATCTGCCGCTCAACGGGCCGATCATCGCGTCGGCGGCGACCATCACCGGCGGTGGGTACTGGCTCCTCGGCACCGACGGCGGGGTCTTCGCCCTCGGCGACGCCGACTTCCACGGCTCGATGGGCGGTACGCCACTCAACCAACCGGTCAACTGCCTCACACCGGACCCCGACGGTGAGGGGTACTGGCTCGTCGCTGGCGACGGTGGGGTGTTCGCGTTCGACGCCGAGTTCCGTGGGTCGATGGGCGGCACGCCGCTCAACGCGCCCGTGACCGGCCTCATCCCGTACGGCAACGGCTACTCGATGGTCGCCAGCGACGGCGGCGCCTTCGTGTTCAGCGACGTTCCCTTCCTCGGCAGCCTCGGAGGTGAGGACCTCGATCGTCCGGTCGTCGCGATGACCGCCCGGCCGTCGGCCTGACCGTGCGGTGACGAGCCATTCGTCGACGCATCGGGCTCGACATACCATCGGTGCATGACGCTCCCGGGAGGGCATCGACGCTGATGGACGACTCGCTCACGCTGGCCTCGGAGTTTCCGGCGCCGTCCGAGCAGGACTGGCTCGATGCGGTGGCGGCGGCGATGAAGGGCCGTCCGCTCGACCGCCTGCGGACCACGACCGAGGACGGGTTGGTCCTCGAACCGCTCTACACCGCGACGAGCGTCGCCGTCGCCGACGACGAGCACGGTCGGCCGGGGTCGGCGCCGTTCCTCCGCGGTCGCTCGACGACGCCGACGGTGTGGGACGTCCGGGCGGAGCACCGGCAGCCCGACCTGGCTCGGCTCAACGATGCCGTGCTCACCGACCTCCAGCGCGGGGTCACCTCGATCGGGTTGCGCTTCGACGCCGAAGCCCGTCTCGGACGGTCGGCGTGGTCGGGTGACGACGTCGGCGTCGACGGCGCACCGATCCGGACCGCCGCGCAGCTGTCCCGAGCGCTCGACGGCGTGCTCCTCGACCTCGCTCCCGTGGCGCTCGACGCCGGTCATGCCGGCCCCGCCGCGGCCCGTGCCTTCCTCGACCTCGTCGGCGCCGCCGGGATCGCCGCAGCCGACGCTCGCGGGTCGCTCGGCGTCGACCCGCTCGCTGCACGGGCGGCGGCCGGGTGGGCGCCGGACGACACCGCCCGCCTGCTCGAGCAGGCCTGCTCGCTCGCCGTCGAGGTCGCCGGACGCCACCCCGAGATGACCGCCCTGGGACTGAGCACGACGCCCTACGTCGATGCCGGCGCCACCTCGGTACAGGAGCTGGCGCTGCTGATCGCGTCGGCGGCCGAGCTCGTGCGGGCCGCCGATCGAGCCGGCACGCCGATCGACGTCGTGCTCGGCCGGGTCGAGGCCACCGTGTCGGTCGATGCCGACGTGTTCGGCTCGATCGCCAAGTTGCGGGCGGCCCGGTGGATGTGGGCGCGGCTGGCGGAGGCCTGTGGGGTGCCGGCCGCCGGTCGGGCCGTGGCGCTGCACGCCCGCACCGCCGATCGGATGTTCAGCCGCACCGATCCGTGGGTCAACCTGCTGCGGTCCACGGCGGCCTGCTTCGCGGCTGCCGTCGGTGGGGCCGACGGCATGACCGTCCTCCCCTACGACCGAGCGATCGGCGTGGCCGAGGGCTTCGGTCGCCGGCTCGCCCGCAACACCCAGGTGGTGCTGGCCGAGGAGTCGCACCTGGCCCGCGTCGTCGACCCCGGTGGGGGCTCCTGGTACCTCGAGGCCCGCACCCGCCAGCTCGCCGAGGCCGCCTGGGCGCGGTTCCAGGCCATCGAGTCGTCCGGTGGGCTCCTCGCCGGCCTGCGCGACGGCAGCCTCGCCGCCGAGCTGGCCGAGGCGCACGAGGCCAGGGCGAAGCGCATCGCCACCCGACGCAGCCCGCTCACGGGCGTGAGCGAGTTCCCGTTCCTGGGAGAGGATCCCGTCCCGACCGATGCGGTCGATCTCGACACGATCCGTGGGGCCCTCGCCGCCGACGGCCCGCCGCCGGCCGACGCGATCGCCCCGAGCCGGGGCGACGAGGAGCGGGGCGAACCGCTGCCGGTGCACCGCCTCGCCGCGCCCTTCGACGACCTGCGCGCTGCGGCCGACGGCCATCGCCGCCGGACCGGGGCGCGACCGACCGTCTTCCTCGCCAACCTCGGCCCGCTGGCCGAACACACCGCCCGGACCGGCTTCGCCCGCAACCTCTTCGCCGCGGGCGGCATCGATGCCGTCGGACCCGAGGGTCCCACCCGCGACGAGCTGCTCGCCGCCTTCGTCGCCGTCGGCACCTCGGTGGCCTGCCTGTGCTCCTCCGACGACCGCTACGGGACGGAGGGCGCCGAGGTCGCCGCCGCGCTGCGCGCCGCGGGTGCCCAGCACGTCATCGTCGCCGGGCGGGTCGAGGTCGACGGGGTCGACGAGCAGATCGCCATCGGCACCGACGTCATCGACGTCTGCACCAGACTCCACGATCGACTGGAGGTCCGACCGTGACCGTCCCCGACTTCACCACCGTCGAGCTCGGTGAGCCCGGCACCGCCGACGCGACCGGACCGGCCGGCGGCGCCCCGTGGGAGACGCCCGAGGGCATCCCGGTCTCGGGCAGCTACTCGGCCGCGGATCTGGCCGGCCTCGATCACCTCGCCACCTACCCCGGTCTCGCACCCTTCCTGCGGGGCCCGTACGCCACGATGTACGTCGAGCGGCCGTGGACGATCCGCCAGTACGCCGGCTTCTCCACCGCCGAGGAGTCCAACGCCTTCTACCGCCGCAACCTCGCCGCGGGGCAGAAGGGGCTCTCGATCGCCTTCGACCTGGCGACGCACCGGGGCTACGACTCCGATCACCCCCGCGTGCCGGGCGACGTCGGCATGGCGGGTGTGGCGATCGACTCGATCCTCGACATGCGCCAGCTGTTCGAGGGCATCCCCCTCGACCAGATGTCGGTGTCGATGACCATGAACGGTGCCGTGCTGCCGGTCATGGCGCTCTACATCGTCGCTGCCGAGGAGCAGGGGGTCGCTCCGAAGCAGCTGGCCGGGACCATCCAGAACGACATCCTCAAGGAGTTCATGGTCCGGAACACCTACATCTACCCGCCGGGCCCGTCGATGCGGATCATCTCCGACATCTTCGCCTTCACCTCGGCGGAGATGCCCCGGTTCAACTCCATCTCGATCTCCGGCTACCACATGCAGGAGGCCGGCGCGACGGCCGACCTCGAGCTTGCCTACACGCTCGCCGACGGCGTCGAGTACCTCCGGGCCGGGCGGAGCGTCGGGCTCGACATCGATGCCTTCGCCCCCCGGCTCAGCTTCTTCTGGGCCATCGGCATGAACTTCTTCATGGAGGTGGCCAAGCTGCGGGCCGGGCGCCTGCTCTGGGCCAAGCTGGTCGACCAGTTCGAGCCGCAGAACCCGAAGTCGCTGTCGCTGCGGACCCACTCGCAGACGTCCGGCTGGTCGCTCACCGCGCAGGACGTGTTCAACAACGTCACCCGGACCTGCATCGAGGCCATGGCCGCCACGCAGGGCCACACCCAGAGCCTGCACACCAACTCCCTCGACGAGGCGCTGGCGCTGCCGACCGACTTCAGCGCCCGCATCGCCCGCAACACGCAGCTGTTCCTCCAGCACGAGTCCGGCACGACGAACGTCATCGACCCGTGGGGCGGCAGCTACTACGTCGAGCGACTGACCCGAGAGCTGGCCGAGCGGGCCTGGGCCCACATCACCGAGGTCGAGGAGAGCGGTGGCATGGCCGAGGCCATCGGTGCCGGCATCCCGAAGATGCGCATCGAGGAGGCCGCCGCCCGCACCCAGGCCCGCATCGACTCCGGTGCCCAGACCGTCGTCGGCGTCAACCGGTACCGCCTCGACGAGCCCGAGGACGTGCCGGTGCTCAAGGTCGACAACACCGACGTGCGGCGCCAGCAGCTGGAGAAGCTCGATCGGCTGCGCGCCGATCGCGACGAGTCCGAGCTGGCGTCCCGCCTCGCTGCGCTGACCCGCTGCGCCGACACCGGTGAGGGCAACCTCCTCGCCCTGGCGGTCGACGCGGCTCGGGCGCGTGCGACCGTGGGCGAGATCTCCGACGCCCTCGAGCAGGTCTGGGGTCGGCACACCGCGCAGATCCGCACCATCGAGGGCGTCTACCGTGCCGAGGTGGCCGACGACGAGCGCATCGAGGCGGCGAGGCAGGCGGTCGACGCCTTCGAGGCCGAGGACGGCCGACGCCCCCGCATCCTCGTCGCCAAGATGGGCCAGGACGGCCACGACCGCGGTCAGAAGGTCATCGCCACGGCGTTCGCCGATCTGGGCTTCGACGTCGACGTCGGTCCCCTCTTCCAGACGCCGGACGAGGCCGCCCGCCAGGCGGTCGAGAACGACGTGCACATCGTCGGCGCGTCGTCGCTCGCGGCGGGCCACCTCACGCTCGTGCCGGCGCTGCGCGACGCTCTCGCCGAGCACGGTCGACCGGACATCATGATCGTCGTCGGCGGTGTGATCCCGCCCGGCGACGTCGACGAGCTCCACGACCTCGGCGCATCGGCCGTGTTCCCCCCGGGCACCGTCATCGCCGAGGCAGCCGTCGATCTGCTGCGCGAGCTGAACGGCCGGCTCGGCTACGCCTCCACCTGACGAGGTGGCCCTGCTCACCCTCGAGGAGTACGTCACCGGCATCCGGAGCGGCGATCGCGCCGTGCTCGGGCGCGCGATCACGCTCATCGAGAGCCGCAAGGTCGAGCACCGCGCCCTCGCTCAGGAGCTGCTCATCGCACTCGGCACCGACGGCGAGGACACCCACCGCGTCGGGATCACCGGGGTCCCCGGGGTCGGCAAGAGCACGTTCATCGAGGCGCTCGGCATCCACCTGACCGGCCGGGGGCACCGGGTCGCCGTCCTGGCTGTCGATCCGTCGAGCGCCCGCACCGGGGGCTCGATCATGGGCGACAAGACCCGCATGGCGCAGCTCGCGGTCGATCCGAACGCGTTCATCCGCCCGTCGCCGTCGTCGGGCACGCTCGGCGGGGTCGCCGGCTCGACCCGCGAGACGATGGTGCTCGTCGAGGCGGCCGGCTTCGACGTCGTGCTGGTCGAGACCGTGGGCGTCGGACAGAGCGAGACGGTCGTCGCCGACATGGTCGACACGTTCTGCGTGCTCATGTTGCCCAACGCCGGCGACGAGCTGCAGGGCATCAAGAAGGGCATCCTCGAGCTCGCCGACGTCGTCGCCGTCAACAAGGCCGATCTCGACCCCGACCGGGCCCGCTCCGCCCGGCGGGACTACGCCAACGCGCTCCACCTGCTCCGCCCGGCCAGCCCGTCGTGGACCCCGACCGTCGAGCTCGTCAGCGCCCTCACCGGCGACGGTCTCGACGAGCTGTGGGACCGACTGGTGCAGCACCGCCGAGCGCTGGACGAGAGCGGCGAGCTGGTCGAGAAGCGCCGGGAGCAGCAGCTGCGGTGGATGTGGTCGACGGTCGAGCGTCGCCTGGTCGATGCGCTGCGCGACGATCCGGACGTCCGGTCGGCGCTGGGGAGCATCGAGGCGGCGGTGGCGGACGGCTCCCTGACCCCGACCCTCGGCGCCGAGCAGCTGCTCGCGGCCTTCGATCGGGAGCGGTGAGCCCGGCCGCTCGTCAGTCGATGGGGCTCCGCAGCTCCACGACGGTGCCTTCCCCCTCGCGGTGCTCGATCTCGAGCTTGCCGCCGAGCTCCTCGGCCCGCTTGCGCAGGTTCGTGAGGCCGTTGCCCTCCATCACCGAGTCGGGGAAGCCGATCCCGTTGTCGGCGACCACCACCGACAGCTCGTCGTCGACCACGACCTCGATCGACGCCGCCGACGACCGGGCGTGGCGGGCCGTGTTGGAGATGGCCTCGCGCACCACGCCGACCACGTGGGAGGCGTAGGGCTCGTCGAGCGCGTCGACCGTGCCGGCGAAGCTCACCGCCGGCTCGAAGCCCAACGCCGGCGCCTCGTCCTTGGCGACCTTGAGGATCTCGCCTCGGAGGCCGCGGCCCCAGGCCGAGTGGGCGCTGAGCCCGAAGATCACGGTGCGGATCCGGCGGATCGAGTCGTCGAGCGCATCGATCGACTGCATGATCCGTTTGCTCACGACGTCGTCGTCGACCCGGCTCACGACGGCCTGGAGCGCCATGCCAGTGGCGAACAGCTCCTGGATGATCGTGTCGTGCAAGTCGCGGGCGATCCGCTCGCGCTCGGTCGTGATCTGCAGTTCGCGGTCGGTCGCCTCGACCCGGGCCTCGGCCCGGAGCCGGTTCGAGACGTCGCGGACCATCGCGAGGTAGAGGGGCTGCGAGGCGTTGGCGATGGCGCTCAAGGAGATCTCGACGGGGACCTCGGCGCCGTCCTTGCGCAGGGCGCACAGGCCGCCGTAGCCGCGCATGGGTCGGTTCGCCGGCTCGTGGACGAACGCATCGCGGTCCTGGGTGTGTCGTTCGCGCTGCTCGGACGGGACGAGATCCTCGACCGAGCGGCCCAGCAGATCGCTGCCCTCGTAGCCGAACAACTCGGCGGCCTGGCTGTTGACGAGGACGATGAAGCCACCCCCGTCGACCACCACGATCCCGTCCGGAGCGTCGGACAGGATCGCGTCGGCGACGTGATCGAGCAGGTAGCTGTCGGCGAGCGCGTGGAAGATCATCGCGGTGTCCGACCAACCGGCAGCCCGTTCACGACCGCCACTTTGGCACCAAACAACCACGCGGGCGAGTGCAAGCGCGCTGGATCGGCCGATTCTCGCGATGGGATGTGGTCGGCCACCCCGAGGGCGGGGCGGCGTCGTGGGCCTACGGCGGCGGGATCTTGCGGTGAGCCCGCTCGTCGAGGCGGGCGGCCAGGGCGGCCACCTCGGTCCGGCGCTCCATGCCGAGCTTCGACAAGATGTTGGACATGTAGTTCTTGACCGTCTTCTCGGCGAGGTGGATCTCCTCGCCGATCTGCCGGTTGGTCATCCCCTCGCCGACCAGGCTGAGGATGCGGCGCTCCTGGGCGGTGAGGTTCGCCAGGCGCTCGTCGTCGGGGTCACCGTTGCGCAGCCGGTCGAGGACCTTGGCGGTCATCTTCGGGTCGAGCAGTGACCCGCCCGCGGACACCTGCTGGATGGCACCGACCAGGTCGTTCTCACGGATCTGCTTGAGCACGTAGCCGGCGGCCCCCGCCATGATGGCGTCGAAGAGCGCCTCGTCGTCGCTGTAGGACGTGAGGATCAGGCAGGCGACGTGCGGCATCTTCGACCGCACCTCGCGGCAGACCTCGATGCCATTGCCGTCGGGCAGCTGGACGTCGATGACGGCGACCTGTGGCGAGGTCGGCGGGATGCGGGCGAGGGCCTCGGCCACCGTGCCGGCCTCGCCGACCACGTGGAAACCCCCGGCCATCTCGAGCAGGTCGCGCAGGCCGTGGCGGACCAGCTCGTGATCGTCGAGCAGGAAGACCCGGATCGGTTCCTCGGGTCTGTCGTCGGACATCGTTCCGACTCCCGGGCCGGCTGCTGCGGTCATGGAAGAAGCATGGCGTGCGGGCGATCGTCGAATCGTGGGCCGAAGGTCCCAGCTTCCGGGCCAAACGCATCAGCGTCCCGGTGCGGCTCGGCCTGCGGATCGCGACCTTCCGGCCTGGTCAACGCTCGGTCGGGACGACGACCACGGGGCACTCGGCGTGGTGCACGACGTAGGTGCTCGTCGAGCCCAGGAGCAGGCCGGCGACGCCTTCGTGGCCCCGGGCACCGACGACGAGCAGCCCGTCGGTGCCGGCCCGTTCGACGAGTCCCCGGCCCGGATGGCCCCGGATGATCTCGCCCTCGACCGCGATCGGCCCAGCCGCGGTCGTCTCCAGGACCTGACCGAGGACCGTCTCGGCCTCCCGCTCGAAGATCGCCGGATCGATGCTCGCGGCCTCGGGACCCAGCAGCGTCGGGAACGACCAGGCGTGCACCGCCACGATGCGGTCGCCGTCCGGATCGGCGTGTTCGATCGCCCACCGCAGCGCGGCGAGCGCACGATCGGAGGCGTCGACACCGACGACGTACTCGGTCATGGGTCCAGTCTCGTGACGGTCGGTGGCGAACCCCAGAGTCCGAGGTCCCTGGTCACCCGAACGCGCCGGTGGCCGGGCCCCGGGGCCCGGCCACCGCTCACGTCGTCGGGGCCGACGCCGGAGGCGTCAGGACTCGTCGCTCAACTTGTCGGCCAGCTTCTCGGCGGCGTCGTCGACCTTGTCGAGGTGCTCGCTGTACTTGCCGTCGGTCTTGTCGTCGACCACGTCGGTGGCCTTGTCCACCGCGTCGGCGATCTTGTCGGCGTTGTCGCCGGCGAGGTCCTTGGCCTTGTCGAACATGCCCACTCGGAGCCTCCTTCGTTCGTGTCCGCCCCACTGCAGCACGGGTCGGCACCGACGTGCCAGCCCCGAGCCGGCGGAACGTCGACGGTCGTCGCCGCCGACGTCCCGCCCGTCGGTGCGATCAGCGGCTCTTCTTGCCGCCGAGCAGCCATTCCTTCATCGGGGCGCTGGTCGACAGCTTGACGCTGCGGGACTTGCCGATCTTGATGGACTCGCCGGTCTGCGGGTTGCGACCGGTGCGCGGGCCGCGCTCGCTCATGGCGAAGGAACCGAAGCCCGGCCACTGGACCTTCTCGCCGGCCTTGATCTGCTCGGCGGTGTGATCGAAGAACGCCGACAGGACCGCCTCGGCGGTCTTCTTGTCGGCGTCGGCCCGGTCGGCGACGGCGGCGATCAGGTCAGCCTTGGTTGCCACGTTGTTGCTCCCAGTTCTGTTCGGGGGATGTCGGCACGAGTGTCGCATGTCGGACATCGGAACTGGCGGAACTCCGGGAGCTGAGCCCGTTTCGGGTCGTCGACCGAGCGGGGGGTCCGCGCGCCGGGACGGCCCGTGTGCTAGGGGGTCGTCAGGCAGACCGGACGGTTGACGAGGTCGTCGAGCGCGGCGGCGGCCGTGTCGAGGAGCTGGGCGTCGTAGGCCCGCTCGCCGGCCATCCGCTCGACCTCGCGGGCGATCGCCGCGCCGTGCTGCAGGCCGTAGAGCCCGAGCGCGCCCATCAGGGCGTGCGCGGCGACGCGGACGGTCTCCAGCTCGTCGTCGCTGGCCGACCCGGCCACCGCCGCTGCGCGGATGATGCCGATGCGCTGCTGGGTGAGGGGGAGGTACTGCGACCACAGCTCGGCGAGCTCGGAGGCCAGCTGGTCGCCGGGGGCGGCGTTCGTCGTGTCGGTCACGGCCAACTCCGGTCGGCAGCGCGGGCGTCTGCTGAAGCTGATGCGTTCGCATCATCGCGGCGACCGGGTCCGCCCACGATCTCCAGGCCGCCGCCCCGTCGTTTCGCGACGTACATGGCCCGGTCGGCCGCCGCGATGAGCGTGCCGGCGTCGGTCGTCGGGTCGTCGGTCGAGACGACCCCGATCGAGACGCCGAGCTCGACCTCGGACTCGGTGCCGTCGGCGCCCACCAGGCGGACCGGGCGGGCGAGGCTGGTCCGGAGGCGCTGGCCGAGCAGCTCGACCCCGCGCTCGT
>JBCBSZ010000062.1:0-39594 GCA_039818945.1 Actinomycetota bacterium | reverse complement strand
GTCGACGACTTCACCACCGGGACCATCGGTCAGCCCGGTCAGCGGGTCTTCTTCCTGCAGCTGCTCGCCGGGCTCGACCGCGTGACGCTCCGCTGCGAGAAGGGCCACGTCTCGGCGCTGGCCGCGTCGTTCCGGACGGTGCTGTCCGACCTGCCGCCGGTCGACGGCGGAGCGGTCAGCGGCGAGCTCCTCGTGACCGGCGAGGACTGGATCCTCGGCGGCATCGGCCTGGCCTACGACGAGGAGGCCGACCGCATCATCGTCCAGCTCGAGGAGCTCGTGCTCGGCGACGAGGACGACCCGGAGACGCCGGACCCCGCCGTCGCCCGCTTCTCGCTGACCCGCGAGATGGCCGCCGCCTTCTGCGAGCGCGCCGACGAGCTGGTCGCCTCCGGCCGACCACCGTGCAAGTGGTGCGGGCGACCGCTCGACCCCGAGGGCCACGCCTGCCCCCGGATGAACTGATCGATGGACGGACCCACCGACGAGGTCGACGCGGCGGAGGACGACGAGGCGATCGTCCGGCGCCTCCTGACCGAGCCCTTCGAGATCGAGGGCCGGATGCCGTGGAGCTCGAACGGCACGTTCCTGGTCTCGTTCGGCAGCGAGGACCGGCGGGCGATCTACAAGCCGACGTCGATGGAGCGGCCCCTCTGGGACTTCCCGGCCGGGCTGCACCGCCGTGAGGTCGCCGCGTACGAGCTCTCGCGGGCGCTGGGCTGGAGCGTGATCCCGCCGACGGTGATCCGCACCGTCGACGCCGAGCTCGGCGAGGGCAGCCTGCAGCACTTCGTCGACGCCGACTTCGAGCAGCACCACTTCACCCTGGTCGAGGACGAGCGGCACCACGATCAGCTCCGCCGCATCTGCCTCTTCGACGTCCTCGCCAACAACACCGACCGCAAGAGCGGTCACTGCCTCGTCGACCGCTCCGGCTCGATCTGGGGCATCGACAACGGCCTGTGCTTCGCCGAGGAGTTCAAGCTCCGCACGGTCATCTGGGAGTTCGGCGGTGAGGACATCGCGCCCGAGCTGCTCGACGACATCGCCCGCGTCTCGGAGGACGTGCCCGCCACGCTCGCCGAGCTGCTCGACGACGACGAGATCGACGCCTTCACGCAGCGCTGCTTCATGCTCATCACCAACCGCCGCTACCCGATCGACCCCACAGGACACCGGTACCCCTGGCCGCTGGTGTGAGGTCACCGCAGCGGTGAGGGGCTTCCGCGACCTGATCCTCCTCGGCAACGTCGACGAGCTGGTCCGCGAGGTGGACCGGCTCGCGGACCGGCGCGAGTGGGACGAGCTCGACGGCCTCCGACGGGCGTGCCGGGCCGCGATCGACTCCGGCCACCAGCTCTGGCCCGTCTCCGACTGGGCGACCTACCGGCTCACCCTGCACGGCCCGACCGACCTCGTCACCGAGGTCCTGCTCGAGCCCCCGCCCCGGTTCCCCGTCGGTCCGCTGACCGAGGTGGCGGCGCAGGACCTCGACTGGGAGCAGCTCGGCGCGGGGCTCGACGACCGACTCGTCGCCGTGTCCTTCGCCCACGAGCGGGTGCTCCGCGGCGAGGTCCTGGCCGCGGAGTTCCCGGTCGATGACCGGCTCGTCGAGGTCCCGATGCGGCTGGCCCCGTGGGAACCGGAGTACGTCATGGCGACCTACTCGGTCACCGGCGTCGATCCCGGCGAGCCGCCCCACGTCGCGTCGCTTCCCGTCGGCCCCGGCCCCCGCGGCGAGGTGGCGACCGACCTGACGGTGACGACGGCGCTCGAGCACCTCGTCGCCCATCAGGTCACGAACGGGGAGGTGTCGGCGGCCGCGATCGCGGTGCGCGGGGCGGCCGAGGGCGCCGCCGCGCACCTGCTCGGTGGGGCGCAGACCCGCTGGTCCGAGCTCGACACGTCGGCGGCGCTGGCGCTCTGGGCCTGGCACGCGGCCGGCGGGCGTCGGCGCGCCGGCGCCGCTGCCGGACGGCTCCGCGTGTGGTGGGCGCTGGCCGCCGTGCTCGACCTCGTCGAGGACTGGCCGGTCGAGGCCGACGAGCTCGGCGAGGCGCTCGACGAGCTCCGGTTCGCCTGGTTCGGCCCCGACGGCGACGACGGCGTCATCGGCCTCGCGGTGGAGGACCTGGCCCACGACGTGTCGTGGGCGTTGCGGATCGACCCCGTCGACGCCGCCTGACCGCGCCCGTCAGTGGGTGACGGGGGCCAGGGTGCCGAGGTTGTGGAGGTAGGGATCCAGCGCCACGGGGCGGGGTCGACGGCGTCGTTCACGACGGAGGGCCCCCGCCAGTGAGAACACGACGGCGACGATCGACAGCTCCACCATGACGACACTCCCCTCGGTCACTCGCGCGGATTCCTGTCGGCCGCGCGACCCGCCGATCGAGCGGCCCCGTGTTGCGCTTCGTTGACGAACGCGGCCGCGACCGTCAGCGGAGCAGCGCAGCGACCTCGGCGACGGCCTCGATGCCCTCGGCCGCGTCGCCGGCACAGGGGTGGAGGTTGACGATCTCGACACCCAGCTCGAGGTAGGGCCGGAGGAAGTCGGCCACCTCCTCGGGCGTGCCGTACGGCGTGGTCCGTTCGAAGGGCTCGAACGGCAGCCGGTAGAACCCGTACATCCCCCGGGCGACCCGCTCGCGGGCGCTATCGCGATCGGGGCCGAAGCCGGCCCACAACTGCAGTCCGTGGCGCAGCGGGCGGTCGCCGCCGTCGATCGCCGCCACGGAGCGAGCGAAGCGATCCGGCGTCACCCACGCCGCCAGCCAGCCGTCGCCGTGGCGTCCGGTCCGGCGGAGCGCGGCGTCGGAGCGGCCACCGACGAGGATCGGCGGCGGCGTCGCCGGCGCGGGACGGATGGCGGCGGCGTCGAGGGCGAAGAACTCACCGTCGTGGGTCACCCGCTCGCCGGCGAGCAGCCGGCGCAGCAGCGCGAGCGCCTCGTCGGTGCGGCGGCCGCGGGTCGTGGCGTCGACCCCGCAGTTGGTCACCTCGGAGCGGTCCTCGCCGCCCACCCCCACCCCGAGGACGAGCTGCCCGGGCGACGACGACTCCAGGTCGGCGATCTGGCGCGCCACGGCGAGCGGGTGACGGAGCGCCAGCAGGTAGACACCCACCACGATCGGCAGCTCGCCGACCGCGGCGAGCTGGCCGGCCTGGAGCAGTCCGTCGGTGCCGTGCCCGCCCTGGAACGACACGTGGTCGGCGACGAAGAGGTGGTCGATGCCGGCGTCGGCCACCGCGGCCAGCGCCGAGACGCGAGCCGCCGGCGGGCCCGAGAGGGCGCCCGCCGGCGGCGTCACTCCGATCCGGACGGGGCTCATCGCCCGCCCGTCGGTGCGGTCGAGCTCAGCCTCGCGACTGGAGTGCCTCGGCCAGCTTGGGCATGACCTTGTGCACGTCGCCGACGATGCCGAGGTCGGCGACGCCGAAGATCGGCGCCTCCGGGTCCTTGTTGATGGCGATGATGTGCTTCGAGCCCTTCATGCCCACGAGGTGCTGGGTCGCACCGCTGATGCCGGCGGCGATGTAGATGCTCGGCTTGACGACCTTGCCGGTCTGCCCGATCTGCATCGCGTAGGGCACCCAGCCGGCGTCGACGATCGCCCGGGTGGCACCCGGTGCGGCGTCGAGCTGATCGGCGAGACCCTGGACCAGCGCGAAGTTGTCGGCGTCGCCGAGCCCGCGCCCGCCGGCCACCACGATGTCGGCCTCGTCGAGCTGGGGACCGCTGCGCTCCTCGACGTGACGCTCCGAGACCCGGGCGGCGCCGGCGGCGCCGGTGTCGGGCACGGCCAGCGCGACGACCTCGGCGGCGCCACCGCCCGAGGGCTCGGCCGCGAACGACTTCGGCCGGAACAGCGCCAGCTTCGGACCGTCGGTGCGGAAGGCGGTCATGACGTTGACCGTGCCGCCGAAGATCGTCTCGGTCAGCACGACGTCGTCGCCCTCGACGGCGAGATCGATGCCGTTGGTGATGAGCGGCACGTCGAGCGTCGCCGACATCCGCGAGGCGATCTCGCGGCCGTCGTAGGTCTGGCCGAACATCACGAGATCGGGCGACTCGTCGCCGATGATCGCCGAGAGCGCGGCGCCGACGGCCGGGCCCGGGAGGGCACCGTCGAGGTCGCCGGACGCGAGGACGCGCGAGGCGCCGTGAGCGCCGAGCTCGGCCGCCACGGCATCGCCGGGGCCGGCCACGATCGCGTCGATCGAGCCACCGAGCTCGCGGGCCTTGGCGAGGAGCTCGAGCGAGATGCTCGCCACGGCTCCGTCGGGGGTCGTGTCAGCGACGACCCAGATCTTGTCCAGTGCCATGTCCGTCCTCCTCAGATCGCCTTGAGACCCTCGAGGAACTCCACGATCCTCAGGTGGGCCTCGCCCTCGTCTTCGATGATCTCGCCCGCCTCGCGGGCCGGGGCCTCCTCGACCCGAACCGTGGCCTGCCCGGCGTTGGCGCCGCCCACGCCGTCGAGACCGAGATCGGCCAGCGCCAGCTCGTCGACCGGCTTCTTCTTCGCCGCCATGATCCCCTTGAAGGAGGGGTAGCGAGGCTCGACGACGCCGGCCGTGACCGTGGCGAGGCACGGGGTCGGGGCGCTGACGACGTCGTAGCCGGCATCGGTCTGCCGCTCGACGGTGACCGTGCCGTCGGCCACCTCGATCTTCTTGGCGAAGCCGAGCGACGGCCAGCCGAGCACACCGGCGGTCTGCTCGGGCACCGTGCCGGTGTAGCCGTCGGACGACTCGGTCGCGGCGAGGACGAGGTCGGGCTCGTAGCGCTCGATCGCCTTGGCGAGGACCTTGGCGGTGCTCAGCGCGTCACTCCCGGCGAGGGCGTCATCGCTCACCAGCACCGCGTCCTCGGCGCCCATGGCCAGCGCGGTGCGCAGGCCGGACGTCTCGTTGCGCGGCGCCATCGAGACGAGGTGGACCGAACCACCTCCGGCGGCCTCCACGAGCTGGAGCGCCATCTCGACCCCGTACGAGTCGGACTCGTCGAGGATGAGCTTGTCGTCCCTCACGAGGAGATGGGTGTTCGGGTCCAGCGCACCGGGGTTCGCCGGATCAGGGATCTGCTTCACACAGACGACGACCTTCATGGGCGACAGTGTCGCGGCTCGGGCCGAAGTAACCAAACGCACGCCGTGCGGGTCACACCACACTCGCCCCTACCCGTCCGGAGCCGGATGCGCCTGCTGCTCGTGGTCAACGAATCGGCCTCCTCGGTCACTGCGCGAACCCGCGTCGCCGTCCGGCGCGCCCTCGCCGCGGAGCACGAGGTCGAGGAGGTCGCGACCGTCCGTCGCAACAACGCTACGGCGATCGCGATCGGCGCCGTGCACGACGACGTCGACGTCGTGGTCGGCCTCGGCGGCGACGGCACGGTCAACGAGCTCGCCAACGGCCTGATCGGCACCGACACCGCCCTCGGCGTGCTCCCGGGCGGCTCGACCAACGTGTTCGCCCGCTCGATCGGCACCCCCGACGACCCGGTCGAGGCGGCCGGCCACCTGCTCGCCGGACTGCGGAACGACGCGATCCAGCGCATCGGGCTCGGCACGGTCGACGGCAGGGTCTTCACGTTCCACACCGGCCTGGGCTTCGATGCGGCCGTCGTCGAGGCGGTCGAGGCCAGGGCGAAGATGAAGCGGTACGCCGGGCACCCGTACTACCTCTGGTGCACCTTGACGACGTGGCGATCGACCGATCGTTCCGAGCCCCTGCTGCGCATCGAGCTGCCCGACGGTGAGGTGATCGACGACGCCCGGTTCGCGGTCGTGTTGAACACCGACCCCTACACGTACCTCGGCTCGCGGCCGCTCCACCTCGCCCCCGAGGCCACCCTCGACCGGGGGCTGGCGCTGGTCGCGCTCCGCTCGCTGGACGCGCGGACGCTGCTGAGCGTCTCGGCCTCGGCGCTGGGCTCCGGAAAGCGGCTGCGCCGGCACCGCTCGGTCGTGCACCGCACCGACCTCACCCGGTTGGTCGTCCGGGGCCACCGCCCGTTCCCGCACCAGGTCGACGGGGACCCGCTCGGCGCCACCCGTCACCTGGAGCTCGAGCACCGGCCCCGGTCGCTGTCGCTGGTCCGGCCGGCCGATCCCGGCTGATCCGGCACGGAAGGGGGCCGGAACCGGGCCGAGGCTTCATGTCCGCCGCCGACCGGTCGACAACACCTACATGGCCGCAGGCACCTCCGTGCGCCCCGAGCTCGAGAAGGGCTGGATCGTGCACGTCGGTGGCGCGGCCGCGCGCGGGGGCGAACCGCTCGAAGCCGTGGTCGCCGAGGGCGGTGAGTCGCCGATCATCCGGGCCAGCCGGCTCCGACTCCAGGAGGGCCAGGAGGTACCGCTGTCGTACTCGACCGGCGCCGCCCGCGTGGAGCTGACCGCGAAGGTGGTCGCCGCACGTTCGGGCGAGGTCGAGCTGGAGCTCCCCGAGGAGGCGACGCGCATCCAGCGGCGGGACTTCGCCCGGATCTTCGTCGAGATCCCGATCATGCTCCTCGCCCAGCGACCCAACGGCCGGGCCGCCCTCCAGCGGGCGACGACGATCGACGTCAGCGCCGGCGGTGCGGCGATCCGCATGTCGACCGGGTTGGCCGAGGGCGCCGAGCTGCCGTTCCTCCTCGTGTGCGACCCGCAGCTCCAGCTCACCGGCGTCGCGTCGCTGATCGGCTCGGACCGCTACCGGCGCACGCAGTTCCGCCACCGCCTCCGCTTCGTGCAGCTGCGCCCGGCCGACCGCGATGCCCTCGCGGCGTGGGTCTTCCGTCAGCAGATGCCCCGATGACCGCCGTCAGGATCCCGACCGAGGAGCAGTACCTCGGCGCGGTGCGCTTCTCGGGCGAGTCGGCCTGGACGCCGAGTGGGGTGGCGATCGACCCCGACGGCTCGACCCTTCGCCTCGGTGCACCGGTGCCGGTCGCCGCCGTCACCACCCGCGGGGTGGCCATGATCCCGTCGAAACACGGGATCGCCGCCGCCACCTTCGAGGTCCCCGCCAACGCGACGGTCCCCCGCCTGTTGCCCCAGGCCCCCGTGCTGCTCGAGGAGATCGACGTCACCTCCCCACCGCACACGGCGCTGATCGCCGCCGGCAGCGGCAAGTCGGCCGGCCGGTTGGAGGTCACCGACGTGACGTTCGGCGCCGTGGAGCGCAACACCGTCCTGCTCGACCTGGGCCGGCGGCGTCGGGCCGAGCACGTGGCGGTGCTCCAGATCGGCGCGACCGAGGAGCCCGATCACCTCCTCGTCGAGCTCGTGAACTCGAGCCGGGGCGAGCGCGGCAACCTGGTCGGCCAGTACCGGTTGGGTGATCCCGACGGCGGCGGCCAGCACGCGCTGGCGGAGCTGGTGATCCGGCTGATCTGTCAGGGCTCCGCGAAGGTGCGGCGGAACGCGTCGAGCTGATCCTCACCGGCCGATCGCCCGCAACGCCTGCTCGGGGTCGTTGGTGATGACGGCGTCGACACCCCAGCCGGCCAGCTCGCGGATCCGGTCGGGATCGTCGACGGTCCAGACGTTGACCGCGAGTCCGGCGTCGTGGGCGAGCGACACGAGGTCCGGGTCGACGTCGGCGTCGATCGGGTGCACGGCGACGGCGCCGAGCCGAGCCGCCCGGGCGACCGCCAGACGGCCGGCCCCGGGGACGGCCAGGAGCCCGAGCTCGAGCTCCGGGGCGCGCTCGCCGACCGCGGCGACCGCACCGGGGTCGAACGAGGAGACGAGCAGCGGCTCGGGCCGGTCGGCCAACGCCGCCGCGACGAGGTGCGCGGTGGTCCTCGCCTCGTCGAAGCCCGGCTCGCCGGGCAGATCCTTGATCTCGACGTTGACGAGCCCGTCGCAGGCGACGAGGGCGGCGACGAGGGTCGGCACCCACGGCGTCGTCTCGGCCACCTCGACGTCGTCGAGCTCGACGAGCGGTCGGTGGCCGGAGGTCGCCGGATCGTGCAGAACCCGGAGCCGGTGGTCGCCCGTGCGGCGGACGTCGAGCTCTACACCATCGGCGCCCTGGGCGCCGGCGAGCTCGAACGCAGGGAGTGTGTTCTCACGTCGAGCGTTCGATGCACCACGATGAGCGATGATCTGCATACGCCTTGCCCCCAACTGACAACGATCTGCGAACCTCTTGTTACCCGATGATGTCCGAACTACGATTCGTGCCACTCGCCGGGGAGAAACCCGGTGGCCACAGCCCCCCGTGGCCCTCGTCAGTTCCACCGAGTTGGTCACGTGGGGTGATGGCTTGTGAAGGCGTTCACGAACGCCTGGAGGGAGGAGCGAGCGTGGGCCTGAACCTGATCGTGCTGCCGGGGACCGAGGACTGGCGAGACGTCGGGTCCTGTCGAGACACCTCCCCCGACCTGTTCTTCCCGGTGGGCACGACCGGCCCGGCGCTCGATCAGATCGCCGCGGCCAAGCGGGTCTGCGCCGAGTGCGAGGTCAGCGCCGAGTGCCTCGAGTACGCGCTCACGACGAACCAGGACACCGGCATCTGGGGCGGCCACTCCGAAGAGGAGCGACGCCAGATGCGCAAGGCGCGCCGCGCCGCCGCCAAGTCCGCCTGACCCCACCCCTCCGGCGCTCGAGGACGGCGCCGGGCACCCCATTGATCAGCGCTTGATCGGCACGACGATCTGCGCCTGGGACCCCGCGGCCTCGTCGCGCGAACGCATCACGATCCTGCCACCGAGATCGCTGCCCACCAGCGCACGCACGATCGACAGCCCCAGTCCGGTCGCCTCGTCGACGTCGAAGTCCTCGGGCAGGCCCGGACCGTTGTCGGTGACGGTGACCACGAGCTCGTCGCCGAGGCGCTCGAGTGCCACCTCCACCTCCAGGGGGCGCTCGGTGCCGGCGTGGTCGACGGTGTTCTGCAGGAGCTCGTTCAGCACCACGGCCAGGGGCGTGACGAGCTCGGCCGGCACGATGCCGGGGTCCCCGGTGACGTCGAGCGCGATCGGCCGCTCGGGGGCGCGGACGCTGTCGCCGAACATCTTGACCAGGTCGTCGACCACCCCGACGAGCGGCACGTCCTTGCCCGCCTCGTGGGCGAGCGTCTCGTGGACCAGCGCGATCGAGGCGATCCGCCGCACGGACTCCTCGAGCACGATCCTGGCGTCGTCGGAGTCGAGCCGACGGGCCTGGAGGCGCAGCAGTGCCGTGATCGTCTGGAGGTTGTTCTTCACCCGGTGGTGGATCTCGCGGATGGTCGCGTCCTTCGAGATGAGCAGGCGGTCCCGCTGCCGCAGCTCCGACACGTCGCGCAGGATCACCACCGCACCGCAGACCACCACCCCGTCCAGCAGCGGGACGGCGAGCACGTCGACGATCGAGTCGTCGCCCCGCTCGACCTCCTCGTTGACGCTGGTCCGTTCGAGGTAGGCCCGCCGCACGACCGTTCGCTCGACCCCCAGCTCGGCCAGGCGCATCCCGATGTGCTGGCCGCTGACGCCGAGACGATGCAACGTCGACGTGGCGTTGGGCGAGGCGTAGCTGATGCGGGCCTCGGCGTCGAGCACGGTGACGCCGTCACCGACCCGCGGCGCCTCCTCGGTGTCGGTCGAGTCGTCGGCGAACGGGAACGAGCCGGCGGCGATCATCCGGGCGAGCCGATGCCACACCCCGAGGTAGACCGTCTCGAGCTCGCTGCCCCGCCGGGGCCCCGGCGGGGCCTCCCGCGTCAAGATGGCGATGGTCTCGCCCTCGAAGCGGACCGGCACGCACTCGACCCGAGCCCGCACCCGGAGCTCGGGCAGCGTCACCTCGCCCACCACCAGCTCGCCGAGGCGCGCCGCCCGCGACACGAGCGGCCGCTCGACCTCGCTCACGGCGCGACCGACGACGTCGTCCTCGTACAGCGTGGCGCTGGTGGTCGGGCGCATGTGGTCGATCAGCACCATCTCCCCCTCGTCGATGCGAGAAGGGGCGAACAGGAGCAGGTCAGCGAACGCGAAGTCGGCGAGCAGGCCCCACCAGGACACGAGGCGGCGCAGGTGATCGCCGGCTTCGCCCCACAGCGTCGTGTCGTCGCTCATCCGCGACGAGAAGGTCGTCACCCCGATGCAGCGTAGGCGCGACCTCGGGACACGCCGCAGCGCCGGTGGTGCTCAGGCCGGGGTGGTCGACGCCCGCAATCGCTCGCCGAGGCGGGCCAGACCGCCCAGGTCGGTGATGTCCTCGGCGAACCACGGGACCTCGGCGACGAGCTCGGCGTCGCGCTCGATCCGTCGACGGTGCTCGGCCTCGCGCCGGGCGACGAGCTCGAGGTTCCGGTAGTTCGCCCCGACCTCGTCGAGCACGCGGGTCGCGATGGCCACCGTCCCCGGATCGTCGAACAGCGAACCGGCGATGTCGGCCGACCGCTCCCGCAACTCGTCGGCGGCCGGCGCGGTCGACCCGTCTCGGAGGTAGGTCGGCAGCGTCCGGTTCAGCACCACCGCACCGACGTGGTGGTTGCTGCGCACCAGCGCATCGATGAAGAACTCGGCCTCCGCGACCGGCGCCGCCTCGAGGGTGGTCACCACGGCGAAGGTCGTGCGCCGATCGGTCAACACGCGCTCGACCGCCCGGGCCCGCTCGACGAAGCCCTGCTCCATCGACTGGAACAGCGAGAAGAACTCGGCGATGTCGCCGAGGAACTGCGAGCCGAGGATCCGGTCGGCCACCTCGTAGAACGGCCGCGAAGCCAGGGTCAACAGGCGGGATCGGGCCGGCGCGGTGAGGAGACGCAGCAGCCGGCTCGAGAAGAAGTCGGCCATCCGTTCGGGCGCCTCGAGGAAGTCGATGGCGTTGCGGGTCGGTGGCGTGTCGACGATGACGAGGTCGTAGCGACCGGACGAGTGGATCTCGTGGAGCCGCTCCATGGCGATGTAGTCGTGGCTCTGGATGAACCGGCCGGAGATGTTGGCGTAGAGCGGGTTGGAGAGGATCCGATCGCGGGTCTCGGCGTCCGGCGCGTGGTTCCGGATGAGGTCGTCCCACGACGCCTTGGTGTCGAGCATCGCCGCCCACAACTCGCCGCGCGGCCGGACCCCGGCGGCGGCGAAGGCCTCGTCGGGCACCCTGGTCTCGACGTTGCCGAACGACTGCAGGCCCATCGCGTTGGCGAGGCGCCGGGCCGGATCGACCGTGACGACGAGGACCTTGCCGCCGAGGTGGGTCGCGACCAGCAGCGCCGTGGCCGCGGCCGTCGTGGTCTTGCCGACCCCACCGGACCCGGCGAAGACGGCGACCTCACGGGAGGACAGCAGCTGCTCGATCCCGCTCATCGGGCCCGCTCGGTCACAGCATCACCCGGTTCGCCTTCGGGCCCACTCGGTCACAGGAGCTCGGCCTCGAGGGCGTCGGCGACGCGGCCGGTGCTGCGCATGCCGTGGGTGCGATGGAACAGCTCCGGCACGTAGAGCGTCGGCGCCCGGCCGTCGAGCTGCTCGCGCAGCCGGGTGATGTGACTCACGCGGCTGCGGCGGAGACGGGTCGCGAACTCCGCGGCGTCGAGGAGCGGGGTGGCGGGCGCGCCGACCAGCTCGCCGAGGCGCATCTCCCTCCACGGCTCGCGCAGCTGGTCGAACACGTCCTCCTCCGACTGGGCGAAGAGCTCGGGCAGCACCCGGTTGACGACCACCTGGGCGAGCTCGACCCCGGTCTCGGCGTCGAGCCGGTCGATCAGCTCGAGCGACTCGGTGATCGGCATCTCCTCGGCGAGCGCCGTGACGACGACGCCGGTGACCGCCGGGTCGTCGAGGAGATCGAGCATCCACTCGGTCTGGTTGCGGATCAGACCGACGCTCACCAGCTCCTGGATGCCGGTCGGGGCGGACAGGTGGCCGATGACGTGCCCGGTCGCCGGGCCGTCGACGATCACCAGGTCGTAGTTGCGCTCCCTGACCTCCCAGCAGAGCTTGCCGATGGTGAGCACCTCCCGGACACCCGGAGCGGCGGTCGCGACGTAGTCGAAGATCGACGACAGGGGCCCGATGCGGTTGAGCAGCGGGAGGTGGAGGTGCAGCGCGAGGTACTCGCGGATCGACTCCTCGCTCTCCATCGCCATCGCGTGGAGACCGGGCTGAACCCGGCGGGGCTCGAACCGCAACGGGCCGCACTCGTAGGCACCGCCGAGGTTGCCCTTGGCGTCGACCTCGCACACCAGCGTCCGCCGGCCCTCCCGGGCGGCGAGGAGCCCGAGCGCGGCGGAGATGGTGGTCTTGCCGACGCCACCCTTGCCGGTGACGAACAGCAGGCGTCGTTCGAGCAGCGGGGGACCCACCCCCGGGCTCAGTTCCCGAAGCCGATCCGGGGCTCGGCCTGAGGGGTGCCGATGATCACGTAGGCGACCTTCTCGACCGGGACCGCGAACTGCTGGTCCTTCTTGTCGGTGAGCCAGAGCACGTTGTCCTCGTCGCCGAGCGCCTCGTCGACCTGACCGCGAAGCGCCGAGAGATCGGTGTCATCGGCCAGCTCGACCGAGAGCTCTCGTGGGGCGTTGATCACTCCGATGCGGACGTGCACCTGGGTCCTCCGTCGTTGCCAGCCGTGTCATGGTACGCATGCGCCCAGCACATCCCCACCCCACGGCAACGATCCCCGACACGAAAGGACCGAGTCACGATGGACGAGCTCGCGTATCTCTCGGCACTGGAGCTCGCCGATCACATCCGTACCCGTGAGCTGTCGAGTCGCGAGGCAGTCGAGGCGATGGTGCGACGCATCGAACGCCTCGACGGGCAGACCAACCTGGTGGTCACGATCGACGTCGAGGCTGCCCGCGAGATGGCCGCCGCCGCCGACGCCGCACAGGTCGCCGGCTACGACCTCGGCCCGCTCCACGGCGTCCCGATCACGGTGAAGGACTCCTTCGAGACGGCCGGCATGCGCACCACGTCGGGGGCGCCCGAGCTCGCCACCCACGTCCCCGAGCGCGACGCCGACCCGGTGGCGCTGCTGCGCGAGGCGGGCGCGGTGATCGTGGGGAAGACCAACCTGCCGCTCTACGCCGGAGACTTCCAGAGCTACAACGAGGTCTTCGGGGTGTCGTCGAACCCGTGGGACCGGGCCCGGACGGTCGGCGGCTCCTCCGGTGGCTCGGCCGGCGCCCTCGCCGCCGGCTTCACCCCGCTCGAGATCGGCAGCGACATCGCCGGCTCGATCCGCAACCCGGCGCACACCTGTGGCGTCGTCGGGCACAAGCCGAGCTACGGCATCGTCTCGGCCCGGGGGCAGATCCCCGGCCCGCCCGGGACCCTGACCCAGGCGGACCTGGCCGTCGCCGGCCCGCTGGCCCGCACGGTCGACGACTGCGAGATGGCTCTCGAGCTGCTCGCCGGGCCCGACAGCTGGCACGACATCGCCTGGTCGTTGGAGCTCCCGCCGCCGAGGACGACCGCGACGAAGGACCTCCGCGTCGCCGTGTGGTTCGACGAGCCATCGGCCCCGCTGTCGGCCGAGGTGCGCGAGCTGCTCGGTCGGGCGGCCGACGAGCTCTCCGACGACGGCGCGCTGGTCGACGACGACCCGCGGCCCGGCTTCGACTTCGAGACCGGGGTCGAGAACTTCCAGCGGCTGCTGGGCGCGGCGCTGGCGGGCTCGTGGTCCCACGACGAGATCGAGCGGATGGCGGGCGACGCCCCCGAGGGCGGACTCGGCGTCGCCAACGCCACCATGCGTCACCGCGGCTGGCTGTCGGCCAACGAGAAGCGACTGCAGCACCGGGCCCGGTGGGCCGAGTTCTTCGAGACCTGGGACGTCGTGCTGTTGCCGGTCTCCCCGGTCGCGGCCATCCCCCACGATCGCTCCGAGCCGTGGAGCGCCCGCACGATCGACGTCGACGGCGAGGCCCGCTCCTACGCCGAGCAGGCCAGCTGGCTCGGCCTGACCGGCGCGTCCTACCTCCCGGCGACCGTCGTCCCGGTCGGGACCACGACCGAGGGCCTGCCGGTCGGCATCCAGATCGCCGGCCCGTACCTGGAGGACCGCACGACGCTCGCCGTCGCCCGCCACCTCGAGGAGCTGCTCGGCGGCTTCACCCCGCCGCCGGGTTACGACCGATGAGCGACGCCGAGCACTGGGACGGCCGCTGGGCCGACGCCGATCCGCCGGGCGACCCCGAGCCATGGCTCGTGCGGGCCGCCGACCGGCTGCCGTCCTCGGGCCAGGCCGTCGATCTCGCCGGGGGCCAGGGACGCAACGCGCTCTGGCTGGCCGGGCGGGGGCTCGACGTCACCGTCGTCGACGTGTCGGCCGTCGGGCTCTCGCGCGCGGAAGCGACCGCCGAGGAGCGGGGGCTCGCGCTCACCACCCTCCGGCGCGACCTCCCCACCGAGGGACCGCCGCCGGGCCCGTGGGACCTGGCGGTGATCGTGCGCTACCTCGACCGCCCCCTCCTCGCTGCGCTCCCGTCGGTGCTCGCCGACGCCGGACTGGTCGCGTTCTCGCAGCCGACCGTGGTCAACCTCGAGCGCCACGAGCACCCGCGCGAGCAGTTCCTCCTCGCCGAGGGTGAGATGGCGTCGCTGGTCGACGCGATCGACGGGCTGGAGGTCGTCGAGCTGTTCGAAGGGTGGACGCCCGAGGGCACCCACGAGGCGCAGCTGCTCGCCCGCCGCCGCTGATCAGCCCGGGAGGCGCCCCTCGGCCACGAGACGGTCGCGCAGTCGGTAGAGCGCGACGACGCTCATCGCGTCCTGGATCTCGCCCCGGGCGACGAGGTCGAACGCCTCGACGAAGGGGACCTCGCGCACCTCGAGCCGCTCGGTCTCGTCCGGCTCCGGCATCCCCTCGGTGAGGTCCTCGGCGAGGAACAGGTGGGCGACCTCGGTCGTGATGCAGTTGGAGGTGTGCAGCGTGCCCAGCTCGGACCAGCGGGCAGCTCGCAGGCCGGTCTCCTCGCGCAGCTCCCGTCGGGCACCGTCGACCAGGGACTCGCAGGGATCGTGCGCGCCCTCGGGGATCTCCCACGAGTAGGTCTCCAGCGGGTACCGGTACTGCCCGACGAGGTGGGTGCGCAGGTCGTCGGTGAGCGTGACCACACCGAGCGCCGCCGGCAGCTCCACCACGCCGTAGACGCCCTGGCTCCCCCCGGGGGTGGTGACCTCGTCGTGGCGGACGCGGATCCACGGGTTCTCGTAGACGACCGTCTCGGAATGGGTCACCCACGGACGTTCCACCGTGTTCCGAGGGTAGCCAGCCATCCCGCCTCCATCGGCGCGCGCGGACCCTCGCTTGAGTCCGGGCCTGGCGCTCAGTCCTCGGTCGACGCCCGGCTGCGGGGGAAGTCGCTCACGGCGTCGAGGCGCTCGATCGACTCCGGCGACAGCTCGTGGTCCAGCGCACCCATCGTGTCGACGAGCTGGTCGGGCCGGTTGGCGCCGATGATCGGCGCGCTGACCCAGGGCTTGGCGCGGAGCCAGTTGACCGCAGCCTGGGCCGGGGTCTGATCCTCCTCGGCGGCGACGGCGACGAGCGTCTCGACGATGTCCCAGTTCCGATCGGTGAACCGGTTCGCTGCGTTGCCCTCGGCCCGCACGCTCTCGGGGAGCGGCTCGCCCCGCTGGTACTTCCCGGTGAGCATGCCGCCGGCGAGCGGACTGTAGGGCACCATGCCGATGCCGTGCTCCAGGCACATCGGCGCCAGCTCCAGCTCGACGAAGGACCGGGTCGGGTCGAGCAGGTGGTACTCGGGCTGGACGGAGACGAACGACTCGAACCCGCGCCGGTCGGAGGTCCAGAGCGACTCGACGATCCGCCACGCCGTGAAGTTCGAGCAGCCGAGGTAGCGGACCTTGCCCTGTCGGACGAGATCGGTCAGCGCGGACAGCGTCTCCTCGATCGGGACGACGGGATCGAACCAGTGCACCTGGTACAGGTCGATGTGGTCGACGCCGAGGCGGCGGAGGCTGTCCTCGCACGCCTGCACGATCCAGCGCCGGGAGAGCCCCTCCCGGTGCCGAGCGGTGCCGCGGTGGTCGGCGAACATCTCGCCGAGGGCGCCGCGGACCTTCGTGGCGACGACCATCCGGTCGCGGTTCCCGCGCGACGCCATCCAGCGGCCGATGATCTCCTCGGAGACGCCGCCGGCGTTGGGCGGTCCGCCCTCGTTCCCGGACCAGACCGAGTACACGTCGGCGGTGTCGAGGAAGTTGCCGCCGGCCTCGTCGTAGGCGTCGAGGACCGCGACGGCGCCCGCCTCGTCGACCGACCAGCCGAACTGCATCGTGCCGAGCCCGAGGGCGTGGGTGAACAGGCCGCTGCGGCCCAGCTGGACATAGGGGAAGGTGTCGATCGGCGTGCGGCTCATGAGGAGGTGGCCGCAACCGGCGGGGTGGGGTTGGTCATGGGGCGAGTCAACCGCCTGGAGCGCGCTCCAGGTCAAGCCCCGCCGATCAGGCCGCGGGCTCGCCGCCGTGGTGCACGTGGGCGCGCTGCCCGTCGCGATCGAAGACCATGACCACCTCGGCCGGACCGTCCACGGCCTCGATGGCGTGCGGGGTCATCGTCGCGAACTCGGCCGCCTCGCCGGTCTCGACGACGATCTCCCGGTCACCGAGCAGGAGCCGGACGCGACCCGCGACCACCACGAACCAGTCGTGCCCCGGGTGGACCTGCTGCGTCGGTGGCTCCGAGGTCGGCTCGAGCCGGGCCTTGATGGCGACCATGCGGCTGCCCGGCTGGCTGAGGGCCCAGATCGTCCAGCCGTGGGACCGGGTCGGCGACGGGCGGATGACGACGTCCGCGTCGTCCTCGCCCTCGAGCAACGAGTCGACGCTGACGTGGAACGCACGGGCCAGGGGCACCAGCACGTCGAGGCTGATGGCGCGCTTGCCGGTCTCGATGCGACTGATCGTCGACGGCGAGAGGTTGGTCCGACCGGCCAGGTCCTGGAGCGAGTACCCCAGCGACGTGCGCAGCGTGCGGAGCCGGCTGCGCACGACCTGGTCGATGGTGAGCTGGTCGGTCACGTGTACCTCGGTTTGCGGATTTTGCAAGAGGTGTTGCTACTTGCGCACCACACCGTACCGTGAGCGCATGTCCCACGCACACGACCACGCCCGGGGCCCGCAGCGGCTCACCGACGTCGCCGTCATCGGCGGCTCCGCCGCCGGGCTGGCCGCGGCGCTCCAGCTCGCTCGGACCCGCCACGACGTCATCGTGCTCGACGGCGGCGACCCGCGGAACGCCCCGGCCGGCGCGGCACACGGCTACCTCGGCCACGAGGGCGTCCCCCCGGCCAAGCTGACCGCGATCGGCCGGGCCGAGGTCCGCGGCTACGGCGTCGAGGTCCTCGATCGCCGCGTCGTCGCCGTCACGGGCGACATCGGCGACGGCTTCCTCGTCGAGCTGGAGGACGGCGGCGCCGTGGCCGCCCGGCGGGTCGTGGCCGCCACGGGACTCGTCGACCTGTTGCCCGACATCGAGGGTCTGGCGGCGCACTGGGGCGGCCAGGTGCTCCACTGCCCCTTCTGCCACGGCTACGAGGTCCGCGACCGGCGGGTCGTGCAGCTCGTGGTCCATCCGCTGGGGCTGCACGTCGCGCCGCTGCTCCGCCAGCTGACGAGTCAGCTGACGGTCGTGCTCCACGACGGCATCGACGAGTCGTCCGCCGACGTCGAGGCGCTCCGGTCGGCCGGCATCGACGTGATCGACCGGCGTGCTCGTCGGGTGACCGAGGACGCCGACGGTGGCCTCACCGGCGTCGAGCTCGACGACGGCACCGCGCTCGCTGCGGATGCCCTGCTCACCGGCGTCCGGTTCCGCCCTCGGGCCGAACCCTTCGCTCCACTCGGGCTGGCAGCCTCGCCGCACGAGACCGGCCTCGGCGACGCGCTGGTCACGGACTCCACGGGGGCGACCTCCGTGCCGGGTGTGTACGCCGCCGGCAACGTCACCGATCCGGCGGCGCAGCTGCTGCACGCCGCCGCGGACGGGAGCAGGGTCGGGGCCCACGTCGCCATCGATCTCGCCGGGGACGCCCTCGCAGCGGAGCGGCGGGCCGCCCCCGGCGAGCGGGACTGGGACGCCCGGTTCTCGGGTGAGCAGGTGTTCAGCGGCAACCCGAACGGCACGTTGCTCGCCGAGGTCGGCGGCCTCGAGTCGGGCCGGGCGCTCGATGTCGGTGCCGGCGAGGGCGCCGATGCGATCTGGCTCGCCGAGCAGGGCTGGGACGTCACCGCCAGCGACGTCTCCAGCGCCGCCCTCCGCAGGATCGACGCCGCGGCGACGAAGCGAGGGGTCCGGGTGCGGTGCCTCCACGCCGACGCCAACGGTGACGATCCCTACGGCACCGCTGCGTACGACCTCGTCTCGGCCCAGTACGCCGTGATCCCGCGGACGCCCGACGACCGGGGCATCCGGCAGCTCCTCGACGCGGTCGCCCCCGGCGGCACGCTGCTGTTCGTCCACCACGACCACGACGCCCACCGGCGCGAGCACGACCACGCCCCGCTCTTCGATCCGGAGGCGTACGTGCAGCCCGCCGACGTCGCCGCGGCGATCGGGCGATCGCCCGACTTCGTGCTGGAGACCGACGCGGCCCGGCCCCGACCCACGGGCCACGCGACCATCGACGTGCCCGACGTCGTCGTCCGAGCCCGCCGCCGGAGCGAACCGCCCGTCAGATGAGCTTGAGCTCGGGGTGGTGGCGGCGGGTCGGCGCCAGCTCGACGTCGATGCGCTTGGCCATCCGCGCGAAGACCTGGCCGGCCTCGCTGTCGGGCGCTTCCGCCATGATCGGCGCGCCGACGTCGCCGCCCTCTCGGAGATCGGGCACGAGCGGGACCTGGCCCACCAGCGGCACCTCGAGCTTGTCGGCGAGGTGCGCCCCGCCGCCGGCGCCGAAGATCGGGTAGCGCTTGCCGTCGTCGCCGGTGAACCAGCTCATGTTCTCGATGACGCCGCGCACCTCGAGCTGGACCTTCTGCGACATGAAGGCCGCCCGCTGGGCGACCGACTGCGCCGCGGCCTGCGGCGTCGTGACGACGTAGACCTCGCCGCGAGGCAGGAACTGGGCGAGCGACAGCGAGATGTCGCCGGTGCCGGGCGGGAGGTCGACGACGAGGAAGTCGGGCTCGTTCCACCACACGTCGGTGAGGAACTGCTCGAGCGCCTTGTGGAGCATCGGGCCGCGCCAGATGACCGGCTGGTCCTCGTCGGCGAAGAACCCCATGGAGATGCACCGGACCCCGTTGGTGAGCGGCGGCACGAGCATCTTGTCGATCACCATCGGCGGCTGCGTCACGCCGAGCATGCGCGGGATCGAGAACCCCCACACGTCGGCGTCGACCACCGCGACCGACTTCCCGCGCTGGGCGAGGGCGATGCCGAGGTTGACGGTGACCGAGGACTTGCCGACGCCGCCCTTGCCGGAGGCGACGAGCAGGGTGCGGGTCCGCGACGCCGGGTCGGCGAAGGGCACGGCGCGACCCTCGGCGTGGCCGTGGGCCTGGCCCGAGCCGGCGGTCGACTCCGGGTCGCCGATGAGCGAGCGGCGCAGGTCTTCCTGTTGTTCCTCGGACATCAGGCCGAACTGCACGTCGACCGACTCCACCCCGCCGAGCGCTGCGAGCGCCTCGCCGATCGACTCCGACAGCGGCCCGGCCGACGGGTAGGTCTCGGCCGGCAGCGCCACCATGACCTGGACGGCCGAGCCGGCGACGCTGACGCCCTTGACCATCTCCAGCTCGCCGAGCGGACGCTCGATCTCGGGTTCGACGACGGCGCTGACGGCGGCGATCGCCTCGGCGTCGGTGGGCATGCGCACTCCTGGGGGGTCGGAACGGATTTCTCCTATGCCGATAGGTAGAATATCGACATGACCGTGGACGCCCGCACCTCCGATGCGCTGACGCCCGACGAGTTCTCGGCCGCGGTGACCGCGATCACCTCCGCCTTCGGCGACCCGACCCGGCGCGACATCTACCTGTTCGCACGCGAGGCCGACGAGGGCGTCACCGCGGCGAAGGTGGCCGAGCGGTTCGACCTCCACGCCAACGTCGCCCGCCACCACCTCGAGAAGCTCGCCGCCGGCGGCCACCTCGAGGTCGCGATCGGCCGCACCACGGGCGGAGCGGGACGGCCGTCGAAGCGCTACGTCGCCCGCGACAGCGGCATGACCCTCGAGTTCCCCGTGCGCCGCGACGACCTGCTGGGAGCGCTCCTCGGCAAGGCGCTCGCGCTGCTCCCGCGCGACCAGGCCGAGGAGCTCGCGGAGGACGTCGGCATCGAGTACGGCCGGGCGCTCGCCGGGTCGATGGAGCCGACCGACGCCCATCGCTCGTTCCGGGCGGCGGCCGGCGCCGTCGCCGAGGCGCTCACGTCGCACGGCTTCGCCGCTCGCACCGAGAAGGCCGGCGATGCGCTCCGCATCGTCTCCGAGCACTGCCCGTTCGGCGATGCGGCGCTCGAGCACCCGGTGATCTGCGCCATCGACCGCGGGCTGGTGAAGGGCATGCTCGCCGGCCTGCACGGCGAGGGCGAGGCCGAGGTGCTGCTGTCGCGACCCGAGGGCGCCGACCACTGCGTGACGAGCCTCGGCGTCGGCTGAGCGCGCGGTGACCCGCCACCGGCTCGACCACGTCGAGCGGCCCCGGCTCCGCCCGGACGCCGCGGTGGCGTTGCGCACCTGGGTCGACTCGCAGGGAGGTGACGGGCTCGACGCCGACGACGAGCGCCGCCTCCTCGACCGGGCCCGCGAGCAGGTGGCGTTCCACGTCGGGGCTCGCGCTCACGAGGTGGTGTTCACGAGCGGTGCGACCGAGAGCGCGACGCTGGCGGTCGCCGGACTGCTCGCTCGGACCGGCGGCGGACACGTCGTCTGCCCCACCGGCGAGCGGCCGAGCCTGCTCGCCGCCGTGCAGCGATACGCCGACGACGTGACCTGGATCGAACCCGAGCCGACCGGGTGGGTCGACCACGGCCGGGTCGTCGGCGAGGTCCGGGCCGACACCGTGCTCGTGTGCCTCGGGATCGCCGACCACCGACTCGGGGTGCTCCAGCCCGTCGATCGCCTCGTCGCCGCCTGTGCCGACCGGCGGGTCGCGACGCTGGTCGACACCTCCGTCGCCGCCGGGCGGCGCCGCCTCGACAGCTGGCCCCACCGCCCCGACCTGCTGGTGGTCGACGCCCACCAGCTCGCCGGCGTCCCCGGTGTCGGGGCGCTGATCGTGCGGCGGGGCGTGCGGATCGAGGCCACCCACGTCGGCCCGAAGGGTGACCGCGACCGGCGCGCCGGGACACCGAACCTGCCCGGCGCCGTGGCCGTCGGTGCCGGCGCCGCGTCCCTGTCCCCGAAGGTGCTCGATGCCGAACACCGGCGGCGCGCCGGACTGCACGAGCGGTTGACCCGACGCCTCCGCGGCGCCGGGGCGCGGGTCGTCGCCGTCGAGGGCGCGACGCTCTCGGTCGGTGTGCTCGTCGAGCTGCCCGACGGTGCGACGGCGGCGGTCGCCGCGCTGCAGCGCGCCGGTGTCGTCGGCGAGCGGCTCGACGACCACCACCTCCGGCTCGCCGCTGGCCCCACGACGCCCGACGGGGACGTCGATGCGGCGGCCGGTGCGCTCGTCCGCCACCTTCGCCGCGACCGCTGAGGTGCGCCACCCCCCGCGGGAGCCGGGACCTGCGCTACGGTCCGCCTCGATGGCCACCTACCTGGTCCGACACGCCGAGGCGGTTCCCCGGCACGGCTATGACCAACCCGACCTCGAACGGCCCCTCAGCATCCAGGGCAACGCGCAGGCCGACGGACTCGTCGGCCTCTTCGAGGGCCACGACGTGGGCCGCATCCTGACCAGTCGCGCGGTGCGCTGCGCCAACACGGTCGCGCCCTTGGCCCACGCCCGCGGGCTGACGCTCGAGACCGACGACCGATTGACCGAGGGCTCGTCGATCGAGCACGTCATGGAGCTCGTGGTCGACACCCGCCACGAGGGCGCCGTCCTGTGCAGCCACGGCGACATCATCCCCGACGTGCTCCGGCTGCTCGCGCTGCGTGGGGTCTCCTTCGACCGACCGCCGAGCACCTGTGCCAAGGGTTCCACGTGGCGACTCGAGCTCGAGGGCGAGGCCACCGGCTCCGCCGCCTATTGGCCACCCCCCGGCGACTGACGGCGGTTCAGCCCGCGGCGAGCTCGGTCTCGATCTCGACCACCAGTTCCTCGACGACCGGCTTCATCGGCAGGTCGGCCGGCACGGCGAGCAACCGCCGGTAGAGCTCGAGCGCCTCCTCCAGCTCTCCCAGGTTCCGGTGGATCGCGCCGCGGAACAGCAGGGCCTCCGGGTGCTCCGGGTCGAGCGCCAGCGCACGGTCGAGCTCGTTCACGCCCTGGGCGAACAGCTCCTCGTCCGGGATGGCGATGAGGATCTGACCCCGGAGCGCCCGGGCGTCGGGATCGTCGCCGTCACGCTCGAGCACCTCGTCGATGAGCTCGAGCGCGGCGAGGGGCTCGCCGGCGGCGATCTCGCCGCGGGCCTGGGTGAGCAGCGCGGTGGAGCTCCGCTCGATCTGCTCGCCCGTGATCGTGCCGCCGTCGAGGCGCTCACCGGCGGTCCGGGCGACCAGCACGCCGGCGAAGATCCCGGCGACGACGACGGCGCCGGCGGTGATCCATCGGAGTCGCACCACCCGACGGTCGGCGCGCTCGTCACGCCGCACCTGGCCGTCGAGGCGCCGCAGGACGCCGGCCGCCTGCACCGTCGCGTCGTCGTGCAGCGACGCGAACTCGTCGTCGGACAGCTCGCCGGAGCGATGGTCGGCCTCGAGCTCGTCGAGGCGCCGCAGCAGCGTGTCGCGACGCTGCTCGAGGATCTCGCGACGGGAGCGGGCCACTACGTCGCGGCGGCGCGGGCCTCGGCGACGAGGCGGCGATCGTCGTCGGTCGGTCCCTGCGGAACGCCCTGGTCACGCCAGCGGGCGAACGCGATGCCGATGCCGGCGGTGCCGGCGGCGAGCGCGGCGACCGGGATCACCCACACGAGCCCGGTCAAGCCGCTGCCGGACGGGGTGAGCAGCACGAACTCGCCGTAGGTCTCGACCAGCAGGCCGTTGATCTCGGCGTCGGACCAGCCGTCGGCGATGCGACGGTCGATCTCCTCACGGATGAGCGTGGCGACCGGGGCGTTCGACTCGAGCACGTTCTGCCCGTTGCACACCGGGCACTGCACGCCCTCCTTGAGCGCCCGCGACCGCTCGTCGGCGCTGGCCGGCTCGTCGTCGGCGAACGCACCGACCGCCAGCGTCGCCACGACGACGACGGCGAGCACGCTCCACGACACCCACTGGCGGGCGGAGCGGGTCATCCGGCGGTCCCGGCGACGGCCGCCTCCGCCTGGGCGATCAGCGAGTCGAGCCCGTCGGCGGTGACCCCGCCGGTGCCGGCCCACACGATGAAGCCGGAGGGCGAGACGAGGAACGACTCGGGCACGGACGTGACCCCGTAGTCGACGGCGATGCGACCGCTGTCGTCGGTGACCACCGGCCAGTCGCCGCCGTACTCCTCGAAGAAGTCGTCGATCACCTCGATCGGCTCGTCGAAGGCGACGCTGACCACGGTGGCGTCGCCCTCGGCCTCGTGGCGCTCCGCGAACTCGATGAGCTCGGGGTGCTCCTCGACGCACGGCGGGCACCACGTGGCGAAGAAGTTGACCACGACCCACCGCCCCAGCTGGTCGTCGAGGTCGAACGGGGCGCCCTCGAGCGTGGTCGAGCGGATGACCGGCGCCGCCTCACCCTCTCGTGGGTTCGCGACCTCGCCGCGGTCGGCGACGATCAGCACGACGAAGAGCGCGATGAGCAGGACCGAGACGCCGAGGGTGATCCAGAGGACCGTGCGGCGGGGACGCTCGTCGAGGTCGTCGGGCTCGTCGAGGGGCGGGCCGTCGGGGTCAACCACCGACACCGGCCACCTCCCGCTCGGGCTCGGTCGGCACGACCGGGTCGGGCTCGGGCGCCGACTCGACCGGTCGACGTCGTCCGGTCGGGACGAGCGCCAGCAGCGTGCCGAGGCCCATGACGCCGCCGCCGATCCAGATCCAGGTGACGAGCGGCTCGATGATGACCCGGATGGCCGCCGGCTCGCTCAGGCTCTCGGGCACCGCGACGAGGACGAGGTAGACGTCCTCGCGCAGCCCCATCCGCACCGAGGGCACGCCGATCGGCTGACCGGTGGCGCGGAACTGCTCGACGCCGGGCTCGAACACCCGACCGTCGACGAGCACCTCGGCCTGGATCACGCGCTTGTTGGGCTCCTCCACCGTCTCGAAGCCGAGGTAGGTGACCTCGTGACCCGCCACCTCGCCGGACTCGCCGGGAAGCAGCCGCAGCTCACCCTCGCGGGTGTAGGAGCTCGATGCGATGAAGCCGACGGCGACGAGCACGACGCCGAGGTGAACGATCATGCCGCCGTTGGTGCGGCCGACGAGGCCGCGCCAGCGGCTGCGCCGGACCGCCGTGACGATGTGGCCGAGCGCCGACCCACCCGCGAACCCCGCCAGCGCGAACCCGACGAGCGGAGCGAGGCCGCGGGCGCCCACCGCCACGGCCAGCACCAGAGCACCGGCCCCCACCCACGCCGGCACGAGCAGCCGGTCTCGGAGGAGCTCGCCGGACGTGCGCCGCCAGGTGAGCATCGGCGCCGCCGCCATGAGGAACAGCAGGGCGATGCCGATCGGCAGGCTCATCCGGTCGAAGTAGGGCCGCCCGACGGCGATGCGATCGTCCTGGAGCGCCTCGACGATCAGCGGGAACACCGTGCCGAGCAGCACCACGAGGGTGAGGCCGGCGAACAGCAGGTTGTTGACGAGGAACGAGCCCTCGCGCGACACCGGCGAGTCGATCGCACCGGTCGAGCGCAGCTCGTCGCCGCGCCACATGAGCAGGCCGAGCGACACCGCGGTGATGACGCCGAAGAAGGCGAGCAGCCAGGGCCCGACGCCGCCCTCGGCGAACGCGTGCACCGAGTCGATGACGCCCGAGCGGGTCAGGAACGTGCCGAAGATCGTGAGGGCGAAGGTGGCGAGCAGCAGCGACAGGTTCCAGACCCGGAGCATGCCGGTGCGCTCCTGGACGATCACCGAGTGGAGGTAGGCGGTGCCGGTGAGCCAGGGCAGGAACGAGGCGTTCTCGACCGGGTCCCAGGCCCAGTAGCCGCCCCAGCCCAGCACCTCGTAGCTCCACCAGGCGCCGAGGATGATGCCGAGGGTCAGGCCGCCCCAGGCGAACAGCGTCCAGCGCCGGGTGGCGAGCAGCCAGCCCTCGCCGAGGCGGCCGGTGGCGAGGGCGGCCACGGCGAACGAGAACGGCACCGTGAAGCCGACGTAGCCGAGGTAGAGCAGCGGTGGGTGGGCGATCTGGAGGATGTGGTTCTGCAGCAGCGGGTTCGGTCCCGGCCCGTCGTCGGGCACCGCCCCGGCCACCTGCACGAACGGGTCGGCCGGGCCGACCATCAGCGCGAAGAAGAAGGCGATGACGACGAGCTGGACGAGCAGGGCCACCGAGACGAGCTGGTCGTCGGCCTTGCGCCGGAAGGCGACGACGGTCGCCACCGTGAACCCGGTGAGCACCAGCACCCACAGGATGATCGAGCCCTCCAGCGCCGCCCACAGCGTGGCGATCTTGTACAGCAGCGGCGTGGCCCGGGCGGAGGTCTCGGCGACGTAGACGAGCGAGAAGTCGTCGGTCAGGAGCGCGATCTCCATGATGACGAACGACGCCGCCGCGCCGACGAACGTCAACAGCGCGTAGACCCGGCCGGCCCGGATCAGCTTCGGGCGACCCTGGTACAGCCCGAGTGCGAACGAGACGATGCCGGCGAGCGCCGAGACGAGCCCGAGCGTGACCGCGGCCGTGCCGAGGGCAGCGAGCATCAGCCGCCCTCGTCGACGACGCCGTCGCCGCCGAGATCGGCCTCGTCGAGTCGCTCGCCGTAGTCGGCCTCGTACTCGTTGGTGTGGCGCACGATCATGACCGTCGAGTCGAAGTGCTCGTCGGTCGGGCTCCACGCCCCCTCGAGCACGACCGGGATGCCGGGCTGGAAGAGGTCGGGCGGGTCGCCGACGTGGCGGACCTCGGCCCGCACGTCGTTGAACTCGACGTCGAAGACGACGCCGCCGTCGGATTCGACGATCGTCTCGCCCACGACCGTGCCCTGCAGGCGGAAGCGGCGGTCGCCGAGATCGTCCCGCTCGGCGACGGCCTCGTCGACGTTGCGGAAGAACAGCGTGGCGTTGCCGAGGCCCTGGAGGAGCACGACGCCGACGATCACGACGATCACCGCCAGCACGGCCCAGGCCCAGCGCCGGCTGCCCCGGCGCCGCTCGCGGCGGACGGAGGCGGCGAGGTCGAGCTCGCGCGGCGTCAGGTCGACGGCGTCGTCACCGGTCAGGTCCACGACTGCTCACCACCTCCGTCGAGCTCCTCGGTCGTGCGGCGGATGCGCGTCACCAGCCACCAGGCGTACAGCCCGATGGCGCCGCCGGCGACGGCGTAGGACCCGAAGATGAACCCGGCGTCCTCCATCACCCGACCTCCCGTGAACGTACGGTCATCACCCGAGCTCCCGTGAACGTACGGTCATCACCCGAGCTCCCGTGAACGTCCGGTCATCACACGCCCCCGCCGACGAGGTCGGCCCGGCGGCGCTCGATGGCGGCCGCGACGGCCCGCTCCTCGGCCTCGTCCTCGAGCACGGCGAGCCGGTAGCGGTGCACCACCGCCCAGCCGTAGGTCAGGGTGAAGGCGAGGAGGCCGAAGTACAGCGCGGCGAGCATCTCGCCCTCGATCTCGAAGTCGAGATCGAAGCGGGCGACGCTCGCCTCCTGGTGCAGCGTCCGCCACCAGACCACCGAGAAGTGCACGATCGGGATGTTCGCCGACGCGACCAGCGCCATCACCGCAGCCCGCTTCGCCCGCCGGGTGGGCTCGATCGTGGTGCGGCGGATGGCCAGGTAGCCGACGAAGAGCACGAAGAGCAGCAGCGCCGAGGTGAGCCGGGCGTCCCACTGCCAGTAGACGCCCCAGGTGATGCGACCCCAGAGCATCCCGCTGACGAGGTTGATGCCGCTGAACACGACACCGATCTCGGCGGAGGCGCCGGCGAGGCGGTCCCACTTCACGTCGCGGGTCCGGGGGACGAGCCAGAGCACCGAGCAGACGGCGCTGACGATGAAGGCCAGGTAGGCGACCCAGATGGCCGGGACGTGCACGTAGAGCGGTCGCACGGCGTCGCCCTGGATCACGTCGGGGGGCGAGGTCCACAGCCCGATCACCGCCGTGGTGGCCAACGCCAGCAGCGAGCACGCGCCGAGGACCTTGGTGGCCGGACTCGACGTCGACAGTCGCTCTCTCACGCTTCCTCCAGGAGGGAACCGTATGCGGCGAGGCCCGCACTCACATACACCACCGCGATCACGGCCAGGAGTCCAACCCAGGCCCAGCCGGAGCCGGTGACCTGGTCGAGCGCCCGTTCGTGGGCCCGCGTCCCGGCGAGCAGGACGGGGGCGACCGCCGGGACCACCAGGAGCGGGAGCAGCGTCTCACGCACCCGAAGTCCCAACGACAGCACGCCGTAGAGCGTTCCCACGGCGGCCAGTGTCAGCGTACCGACGGCGGCCGCTGCGGCGTACAGGACGAGGTCGTCGATCCGGACGTCGTAGAAGATGACGATCCCGATCGTGAGCACGATCTCGACCGCGACGAGCTGCACGGCGAGCGCGCCGGCTTTGCCCAGGAAGATCCCTGCCGGTTCGAGCCCCGAGAGGCGCAGGCCGTCGGGCAGCCCGTCGGCGGACTCGACGGCGACGCTGCGCCCGGCCGCGAGCAGCGTCGAGAGCAGCAGCGCCACCCAGAACAGCCCGGGGGCGATCCGGCGCAGCACGGCGGCGTCGGCGTCGACGGCGAACGCGAACACGACGAGGACGAGCACGGCGAAGGGGATGATCTGGTTGGCGGCGACCTTCGACCGCCACTCCAGGCGGAGGTCCTTGGCCGCGACGGTCCGGGCGTCACGCAGCATCGTCGGACCCCAGCGTCGAGGAGGTGGCGGTCCCCCCGCTCACGAGCACCGAGCGCGTCGCCAGGGTGCTCGCCCGGTCGAGCTCGTGGGACGAGAGCACGACGGTCGCCCCGGCGGCCACCGCCTCGCCCAGCAGCTCGTCGAGCAGGTCGCGGCCGGTGTCGTCGAGCCCGGCGTGGGGTTCGTCGAGCAGCCAGAGCCGCGGCCGGCGGGCGACGAGGATCGCCAGCGCGACCCGCCGACGCTGCCCGGCCGAGAGCCGCTCGACCGCGACGTCGGCGAGGCGGGGCTCGACCCCGACGCGCTCCATCGCCCGGCGGGCGTCGGCCTCGGCGACCCCGGCGGCGGCGGCCCAGAACCGGGCGTTGTCGAGCACGGTGAGGTCGTCGTAGAGGTGCGTGCGGTGGCCGAGCAGGCCGATGGCGCCCCGGAGGGCCCGGCGGGCGGAGCCGAGATCGACGCCGAGGACGGTGCCTCGGCCGGCGTCGAGGCGGTGCAGGCCGGCGAGGGTGCGCAGCAGCGTGGTCTTGCCGGCGCCGTTCGGACCGTGCAGGAGGACGATCTCGCCCTCGTCGACGTCGAGATCGGCCCCGGAGAGCGCCGGGAAGCGGCCGAGCAGGACCACGGCCTCACGGAGCTCGACGACGGTGGTCACGGGGGGTGGAGGCTACTGGTCCCCGGCCGGCGGAGGCCGGTTCGTGGCCAACGACCACGGACCGCCCGGAGCCGCGCCACGCCACCGCGGCGCCGTCGGTAGCCTGCGCCGCAGTGGACGCTCGTCGCGTGATCGGGGGCATCGGCCGGACGTTGCTCGTCTCCGGCGTCCTCGTGCTGCTCTTCGTCGCCTACCAGCTGTGGGGGACGGCGCTCCAGGAGCGGCGAGCCCAGGAGCGCCTCGGCAACGAGTTCGCCGAGATCCTGGCCGAGGCGGGGGTCGAGGACTCGATCGACGTCGCGGCGACGAGCCCGCCCACGACCGACGGCGATGCCCCCGCCGACGACGCGACCACCGACGCCGCCGACCCCGCCGAGGTCGTGCCCGCCCGCTTCGGTCCGCCGCCACCGCCCGCCGAGGCCGGCGATCCGGTCGCCCGGCTCCGGATCCCCGCCCTCGACCTCGACAAGGTCGTCATCTCCGGCGTCACGACCGAGGACCTCAAGGCCGGTCCCGGGCACTTCCCCGGCACCCCGCTGCCCGGGCAGGCCGGCAACGCGGCGATCGCCGGCCATCGCACGACCTACGGCGCCCCGTTCTTCGACTTCGACGACCTCGAACCCGGCGACGAGATCTTCGTCACGACCCTGCAGGGCACCTTCACCTACGAGGTGACGTCCTCGGAGATCGTCCCGCCGAGCGCCGTCGAGGTCCTCGCCCCGACCGACGACCACCGGCTCACGTTCTCCACCTGCCACCCCAAGTACAGCGCCGCCGAGCGGTTGATCGTCGTCGCGCACCTCGTCGGCGAACCGGCGCCGGGCGGACCGTCACCGAACGCGCCCGCGCCCACCGAGCTCCCCACCGAGGACCTCGACGATCCGGATGGCACGACCCCCGACACGATCCTCGCCGACGGGCAGGAGCCCACGGCGGGCGAGGAGGCCGCCGCCGGAGCGGGGACGGCGACCACCGCGCCGCAGGACGTCGCCGCCGGTCTCGCCGCCATCGACCTCGGCGGCGACCTCGACGGAGCGACGAGCTCGCGGGTGCCGGTCGTGGTCTGGGGCCTGATCTGCGCACTGCTCTGGACCGGCGGCTGGTTGCTCGGCCGACTCTGGAAGCGGTGGCCGGCCTATGCGATGACCGCGCCGTTCTTCCTCGTCTCGCTGTTCGTCTTCTACGAGAACATCAGCCGCCTGCTCCCCGCGAACGTCTGACGCGCCGCCCCGCCAGGTCGCACGGCATCACCCGTCGTGGGCCGTCCGACCGTTAGCTTCGAGGGATGCTTCTGGCGCTGCTCGCCGTCTCCGTCGGACTGCTCGCCGGCCTCGTCACCGGCGGCCGCGTCGAGGCGCTGCGCGACTTCCGCCCCAACCTCTGGTGGGCGCCGCTGGCCGCCGCCGTGCTCTACGTGATCCCGCTGCTCGTCGACGATCTCGGCGGCGAGAACGTGCTCGCCGCGATGTCGTTGCTCGTCCTCCTCGTCGCGGCCCTGGCCAACCTGCACGTCGCCGGCCTCGGCGTGGTCGCGGTCGGTCTCGCCCTCAACCTCGTCCCGCTGGCCGTCGACGGCGCGACCACGGTCGGCCCCGACGCCGCGGCCACCGTCGACCTCGACACCGACGAGGACCTCGGCGTCGCTCGCCGCCTGGAGCTCCCCGAGGACCGGGTCGGTCTCCTCGGCGACCGGATCCCGCTGCCCGGTCTGGATTGGCTCGTCTCGTTCGGTGACCTGATCATCCTCGTCGGCCTCGTCGACGTGGGGCTCCGGCTGACCCGACCGCGCGAAGGCGCCGCGGCGCCGGCCGTCGCAGCGGCCGCGCCGGCAGAGCTCGGCCCCGAGCCGGCGCCGCTCCCCGAGACGCCGGTCGACGACGACCCCTGGTTCGCGCTCGTGCGCGGCGACCGGCGCGATGACCCACCCGAGCCCGTCCGGACGACCGGTTCGCTGGTCGGCGACCGCCACGCCAGCGGCGAGATCCGCCTGACCGGCATCGGCGCCCCGACCGGCGAGGACGAGGTCGTCCCGTTCGTCGACACCGCGACGAACCGGGCCGACGAGCTCGACCTGTCGCTGGTGCGCTGGGCCGACGAGCCACCGCCCGACGACGAGGACACCGACGAGCTGGACCTGCGCGACCTGCAGAACCTGCTCGAGCGCGACGACTCGTCGTCGCCGTCGACGACGCCGCCCGCACGACCGGAACCGGCCGGCGACCGCCCCGCGGGTCCGCCCTCCCCGCCGGCCCGCGACGCCGACGGGAGCTTCGGCGACGCCCTCGCCCGGTTCGACCGCGACCACGACGTGATCGACCTCGACGACGCCGCCGGCTCCGAGCCGACCGGGCCGCGACCCGACTGATCGCTCCGCGGGCCCGGCGCGCGTGGTTCGACCGGGTCGACCGGTCAGACTGGCGCCATGGACGATCCGGTCAGGGAGCAGCGGGCCCGCGTCGATCGATGGGCGTCGATGGGCCGCCGTGTGGGCCTCCTGATGTACGCCGTCGCCACGGTCATCGTGCTGGTCGGTGTCCTGACCTCGTTCACGTCGACGCTGGCGACGGTCGTGACGGGGCTGCTCATCGGCGGCTCGATCGTGCTCGCACCGGCGATCCTGATGGGCTACGCCGTCAGGGCCGCCGAGCGCGACGACCGCGAACACGGCCGATGACGGGCGGACCCGTCGTGAGGTCGCCCGCTGCGGCGAGCGGCCACACCTCCGACCACTATCCTCGGTTTGCACCATGACAGCCATCCGCCTGCCCGCCGCCGAACGACGGCGCCAGCTCCTCGAGGTCGCGCTGTCGAAGTTCTCGAACGACGGCTTCCACGAGACGTCGATGAACGACCTCGCGGCGGCCGCCGGGGTCACCAAGCCGGTGCTGTACCAGCACTTCCCGTCGAAGAACGCGCTCTACCTCGAGCTGGTCAGCGACGTCAGCGGCGGGTTGATCGACACGATCCGGGCCGCCGCCACGTCGACCGACGACCCCCGCCAGCAGATCGTGGCCGGCCTGCGCGCCTACTTCGCCTTCATGTCCGAGCAGCGGCGGGCCTTCGCCCTGCTCTTCGGGCGCGGGGCACCCCGCGACGACGAGCTCGTCGAGGCCGTCCGGGCCGCCGAGGCCGCAGTGGTCGACGCGATCGCCGATCTGGTGAGCACCTGGTTCGACGAGCCCCATCGCTCGGCGCTCGCCCACGCCATCGTCGGGATGGCCGAGGGCGTGGCGCGGCACTGGGCGACCACGGGCCGCCACGATCGGCTCGACGACCTCGCCGAGCAGACCGGTGAGCTGCTCTGGAACGGCCTCGGCTCGGCCGTCGACCGCTAAGCGACGACGACGCCGGCGACGGCGTCGAGCTGATCGCCGGCCCGTTCGACCGCTGCGGCCACCCGGTCACCCGGACCGGCCACCACCAGGTACTCCCGCAGACGGGTGTGCGAGACGGACCCGACCTTGCGGCCCTGCGGATCGTGGATCCCGATGCGCGCCCCGACGTAGCGGGGGGACCCGATCTCGAGCACCGCGATCTCGCCCCGTGGAGCGCACCACCGGGTGACCTCGTCGACGCCGACCCACGCCTCGTCGCTCACCGAGACGATGACGACCTCGGCCCGGACCCGGGCGATCACCGACTCCAGGGCTCGCGGCATCTCGCGACGGAGGTTGAACCGACTGCGACCGGACGGGTCGCGCAGCTCGACCCGCTTGCAGGCGACGCCGTAGTGCTCGGGCTCGTCGCCGGCGACCAGCGTCTCCCACACGTGGTAGTTCGACTCGTAGCGATGCTGGTTGTACGGCGGGTCCAGGTAGGCGACGTCGACCGGGTCGAGCTCGTCCACCACCTCCAGCGCATCGCCCAGCACGGCGTGGCCGGGGCCCGCCAGCAGCTCCGGTTCGCGGAGCCGCAGCGGCCGTTGGGCGCGGGGTGCCCACGACTTCAGGAAGGCCATCTGCACGCCGGCCGTCGAGTCGACCCGGTCGGCCGCCTGGAGCAGGGCGGTCAGCAGGATCGGCCGGAGCGGATCGTCGGCGTCGAGGCGTCCGATCGCCGACCGCACCGCATCGATCCGTCGCCCGTTGGCCGGCTGGAAGTACCGCGCCCGCTCGCAGAACACCTCGGTCACGTAGCCGGCCTCGCCGGGGAGGGCGTCGAGCTCGGCCAGCGTCGCGGCGAGCCGGTCGCGGTCGACCCGCTCGGCGTCGGTCGCGATGGCGCAGCGCGCGAGGACGTGCGCGGCGCGGGTGCGATCGACCGCCGTCACCTCGATCCCGCGCTCCTTGAGGCCCCGGGCGACCCGCGTCGACCCGGTGAACAGGTCGACCGCGGTGCGGGCGCCGGCCCCGTCGACCAGGTCGGTGATGACCGGCACCAGGCGCCGCTTCGATCCGAGGTACTTGATCACGCGCCCGCCCCGCAGCGCCGGTAGGACCTCGGACCCTGCCGATGTGAGAGGTTGGACCCGCAGGATGTGACGCCGAGGACCGCTGGAGGACGATCGTGGCACCAGGAGCAGGCCGACTCGAGGTGCTGTCGGTGGCCGACTGCCGCCGGCTGCTCGCCGAGCAGGAGATCGGTCGCCTCGCGCTGCCGACCGGCGGGACGCCGGAGATCTTCCCGGTCAACTACGCCGTCGACGGCGACGACATCGTCTTCCGGACCGACGAGGGGCTCAAGCTCACCCTCGCCGAGCGGGGCCAGGTCGCCTTCGAGGTCGACGGCATCGACGTCGAGGCCCGCGAGGGCTGGAGCGTCGTCATCAAGGGCCGGGCCGAGGAGGTGACGGTGCACGACAGCCCCGAGCTGCGCGAGCGCGTGTCGACGCTCGCGCTCTACCCGTGGGCGTTGGGCGACCGCGGCCACTGGGTGCGGATCATCGCCAACCAGGTGAGCGGGCGGCGCATCACGCACTGATCGGCCGTGCGGTGCCGTGCGGGTCAGGGCGTGATGACGAGATCGTCCCGCCCGATCTCGCGGAACACGGCGTTGGCGACCCGGATGTCGTCGTCGAACCCGGTGGGATCGTCGAGGTCCGAGATCGAGTCGCTCTCGTCGACGTAGTACTCGAGGGCACCGCGCAGGAGCGCCAGGCGGCCCTCGGAGAGGGCGGGCGCGTCGTCGAGCGCGGACAGGAGCGCGGCGGCCAGCTGCCGGGAGGCGTCGGCGTCGATGGTCGACCGCTCGTCGAGCAGCCCCTCGATGCGCCCCAGGTGCGCGACGACCCGGCGGCGGAGCTCTGCCGTCTCGCCGGGATCGGTGACCCGGCACATCGCGACGAAGCGGTCTCGCTCCCCCGGGTGGAGGATGGCGTCGACGAGGACGTCGGGTCGGGTCGGAGCGCTCACGGGCCGCGAGTCTGCCCGCTCACGGGAGGGCCCGTCGAACGCCTCCTCAGAGCTCGGAGAGGAGTCGCTCGACCCCGTGATCCGCGGCGGCGACGAAGGGGCGGGTGAACAGCTCGGCGAGGAGCTCGTCGCCCCGGGCGTTGCCGCCCTCGAGATCGCTGACCGCGACGGCGGCGAAGCTCTGCTGCAGCCAGGACATCTCGATGTCGCGCCAGAGGCGGTCGATCGGGTAGTGGGTCACCCCGAGCTCGACGAGCCGAGCGTGGTACCGGGCGACCAGCCCCTCCTCGGCCTCGCGGCGCACGTCCACGCGCAGGGAGCCGCCGAGGAGGTTGGCGACGTCCCAGGCCCCCACGTGGCGGGTCGAGAGCTGGAAGTCGACCACGGTGACCGCGTCGTCGCCGTCGGCGCCGCCGAACAGGTAGTTCTCGGCCCGGCAGTCGGTGTGGGCGAACGTGGCGTGGCCCTGCTCGACCCACCAGTCGAGCAGCCGCGGGTAGCGGGGGATCACCTGCTCGACGGCGGCCAGCATCGTCGCCGGGACCCGCGAACCCCAGACCTCGACGAAGCCGTCCCAGCGGGCCTCGGCCAGCGCTCCCGCTCCCTTGTAGAGGTCGTTGTTCATCGGCGGCAGCCAGGTGAGCTCGTCGAGCGCGGGCGACTCCCAGAAGGCGGCGTGCAGGCCCGCGACGGCGTCGAGGATCGCGCCGGCCTCGTCGACGGTGAGCCCGGCGATCTGGTCGGGGCAGCGGGCGCCGACGATGTCCTCCAGGAGCAACACGAACGGGACCGAGCCCGCGGCGGCATCGACGTGGTACGGGCGCGGCACGCGGACGTCCGTGAGGGTGGCGGCCGTCTCGCGGTAGAAGCTCAGCTCGCGCTCGTAGAAGCCCATGGCGGTCGCCAGCCCCACGCTCTCGGGCGACGGCGAGGCGCACTTGGCGATCATCGTCGCCGGCCCGTCGTGCCCGGGGGCGTACGTCAGGTGGAGTCGGGCGACCTCGCCGAGGATGCCGACACCGGTCCCGAGGTCCCGAGCGTCCAACGCGGTGACCTCGCCGACGTCGTCGGGTGTCACCTCGTTCAACCACCCGACGTCGATGTCGCTGACCTGGTTCGGCACCGCGTGCGCGTGCATCACTCCCCCTCGATCGAGCGGGGTAGCGTACCAACCACGTGACCGATGTCTCAGGGTGGGCGACCCGAGGAGCGACCGTGACCGACGATGCCGGGCCCAGCGCACCGGACGACGAGTGGGACTACCTGGCCCGCGACGACGAGCTGGCCGGCGACGACGAGGAGGTCTCGGCCGAGGAGGCCGCCCTGCACGTCGTCGACGAGGACGTGCCCCGGGCGGCGGACCCCGGTCGCAGCGACGTGGCCGTCGGCGACGAGGACACCGCTGCGGCCGAGGCCCACTTCCCCGACGAGGACACCGGCGCCGCCCCCGCCCGAGGCGAGCACGAGCCCGACCTCGAGGAGATCCTCGAGTCCCAGCACTACGCCTTCCCCGACGAGGGCGACGCCGACGACGGCTGACCCGGGTCGAACCCGGCGGGCCGCTCAGTCGGTGGCCCAGATCAGGACCTCGGCGCCCTCGGCGCCGGCGGTGAGGCTCGGGTCCCCCGCTCCGGTGAGCCGGACCGCATCGCCCTGACCGAGTGCCCCTGCGCCCTCGAGCTCGGCGGAGCCGCGGGCGACGAAGACGTGGGTGTGGGGGGCGTCGGGCACCCGCACGATCTCGCCGTCGCCGAGCCGACCACCCCACAGGACCGCGCCGCGCTGACGGATCGACACGGCGCTGTCGTGGCCCTGCCCGGACGCGATGGGCACGAGGCCGCCCCGATCGAGCTCGGCGTTGATGTCGACCTGCTGGTAGGAGGGCTCGACCGCCTCGGTGTCGGGCAGCACCCACATCTGCACGAAGTGCACGTCCCGGTCGGCGGCGGCGTTCATCTCCGAGTGCCAGATGCCGGTGCCGGCGCTCATGCGCTGCGCCAGCCCGGGATAGATGATCCCCCGGTTGGCCAGGGTGTCCTTGTGCTCGAGCTCGCCGTCGAGCACCCAGGTCACGATCTCCATGTCCTGGTGCGGATGGGTCTCGAACCCGGTGCCGCCGCGGACCACATCGTCGTTGTTGACCAGCAGCAGGCCGTGGTGCAGGTTCGACCGGTCGCGGTGGTGACCGAAGCTGAAGGAGTGTCGCGAGTCGAGCCAGCCGGCGTCGGTGTGGAACCGCTCGTCGGCTCGTCGGACGTCGATGGTGGGGGCGGTCATCTCGCTGTTCCTCTCGTCGTGGTGGACACCCGTTCCAACCGCGGACTCGTCCAAGATATTTCCATCTGCAAATATCACGATCGGAAACGTCCCCTACCATCGGTGCATGGGCACCTCCCCGACGGCCGACGAGCTGCGGAGCTGGGAACGACTGCTCCGCTTCCACCGGCGCACGATCGCCCGGCTCGACGAGCAGCTGCGGGCGCGCGCCGACCTCGGCCTCGACGACTACGACGTGCTGCACCAGTTGTCGCTGGCCGACGACCGTCGCCTCCGCATGGGTGAGCTGGCCGAGCGGATGCTGATCGCGCCCTCGTCGTGCTCCCGGATCGTCGACCGGCTCGTACGGCGGGGCCTCGTGCACCGGGATCGGGACCCGGACGACCGGCGGGTGGTGTGGGCCTCGCTGTCCGACGAGGGCAGGCGACGGCACCGACGGGCGGCGACGACCCACGTCCGAGGCATCGGGCACCTCGTCACCGGCCCGCTCGACGAGGGGCAGCTCGCGACCCTCGACGCGGTGCTGGACCGCTGGGAGCGGGTCGAGGCGCCGCTACCGTGAGGCCATGACCTCCGAAGCCCAGCAGCACCGGATCGAGCTGACCTACTGCGTGCCCTGAGACTATTCCGACCGTGCCGTGCGCACGGTGTCCGACCTGCTCACGAACTACCAGCACATCATCGGTGACCTGCGCCTCGTGACCGGCAGCCGCGGCGTGTTCGACGTCGTCGTCGATGGCCGCACCATCTACTCCAAGGGCGCCGAGGGTCGACACGCCCGCCCGGGCGAGGTCCTCGAGCGGTTCCGCGAGCTCGTGGCTCCGGACGTCCCCGTCTACGGCAGCTGAACGGTCGCACGCCGGCATCGGCGCGAGCTGGCCGAGGCGGCCGGGCTGAGGACGCGGCTGCGAGGTCTGCGACGATCGCGGCCATGGCCTTCCATCGCGACTCCACGACCGACGAGGTGCTCGCCGGCATCGACCTCACCGGCCGCCGCTACCTCGTGACCGGCGCCGGATCCGGCCTCGGCACCGAGACGGTCCGGGTGCTCGCCGCCCATGGCGCTGCGGTCCTCGCAACGGTTCGCGACCCGTCCGCCCCCGGCGACGGGCTCGCCGCGCTCCTCGACTCGTCGGCGGTGGGGTCGCTCGAGCTCGTCGCGCTGGAGCTCGGCTCGCTCGATGGGGTGCGATCCGCCGCCGACGCGCTCGTCGCGGCGGGCCGGCCCCTCGACGGCGTCTGCGCCAACGCGGGCGTGATGGGGACCCCGGAGGGGACGACCGTCGACGGCTTCGAGACCCAGTTCGGCGTGAACCACCTCGGCCACTTCGTCCTGATCGGACGGTTGCTGCCACTGCTGCTCGACGGGTCGCCGAGCCGCGTGATCACGGTCAGCTCGGCCGGGCACCGCATCGCCGACATCGACCTCGACGACCCCAACTGGCGCCGGCGGCCCTACGACAAGTGGGAGGCGTACGGGGCCGCCAAGACGGCGAACATCCTCCACGCGGTCGAGCTGACCCGACGCTTCGCCGATCGGGGCCTGACCGCCGACTCGGTCCACCCGGGCGGCATCCGCACCAACCTGGGGCGCCACTTCTCGACCGAGGACCGCGAGCGGATCCCGGCGATCATGAAGCTGACCGGCGAAGCCGCGTTCAAGTCGCTCGAGTCCGGGACCGCCACCCAGGTCTGGGGCCTCGCCCATCCCGAGCTGGCCGGCGCCGGCGGGCGCTACCTGTTCGACTGCACGATCGGGGAGCCCTACGAGCACCCGGAGGCGATCGGCGGGTACGCCCCGTGGGCCCTCGACGCCGACCGAGCTCGCCGCCTGTGGGAGGTCTCGGAGGAGCTGGTGGGCGAGCAGTTCGCGTGAGCGAAGCGGGGCCCGAGCGGCCCGACGAGCGAGCGGATGCGCAGCGCCACGCACGTGGCGCGAGGCATCGAGGAAGCGCGTCCAGAGCGGGAGACAGAGAGCTTCGCGTGAGCGAAGCGGGGCGGGCTCAGTCGGGTGGTGGGGCGACGAAGTCGATGAGCTGCTCGACGGCACCGACGAGGCCGGGCTCGAGGTCGGCGAAGCTCGTCACCCGGCCGAGCACCTGACGCCAGAACGCAGCCGGTTCGGCCCGGACGCCGAGGCGGGCGAGCACCCCCTCCTTCCACGGCTCGCCGTGGGGGACGGTGGGCCAGGCGTCGATCCCCAGCACCTTCGGCCGCACGGCCTGCCAGACGTCGACGTAGGGGTGGCCGGTGATCAGGACCCCGGCGTGACGGATCGAGGCCGCGAAGCGTGCCTCCTTGGTCCCCTCGACGAGGTGGTCGAGCAAGATGCCCAGGCGGCGGTCCTCACCGGGACCGAACGCCTCGACCACCGCGCCGAGGTCGTCGACGCCGTGGAGCACCTCGACGACGACCCCGTCGGCCCGCAGGTCGTCGCCCCAGACCCGCTCGATCAACTCGGCGTCGTGCACGCCCTCGACGAGCAACCGGCTCGCCCTCGCCACCCGGGCCCCGGCGGCCGGTCCGGCGAGCGACCCCGACGCCGTCACGCGCGGCTCGGCCCGAGCGGGGGTGGGCGGCGGGCCGAGGTTGACCACCCGGCCGGCGACCTCGAAGCCTCCGGCGACCACGTGGTACGTGCGCTCGCGACCCTCGTCGTTGCGGAGGGCGACCAGGTCGCCGCCGAAGCGCACCAGCACCCCGCGCTCGCCGGTCGCCCGGTGCACGACGTCGAGCCCCTCGACGGCGGCCACCGTCGGGTGGGTCGGGCGACGGGGACGGCGGCGCTCGAGGTCGATGGGTTCCTCCGCACGCCAACGCGACACGGCCTCCACGCTACGGTCCGACCATGGCTGCCGATGTGGACCCCGCCTCCGTCACGTACGTCCGGTACATGGACCGCTCCCGCGACTTCTACGCGGCGCAGGGCTACGAGCGGCCATACCGCTGGGCCCACCACGACGACGCCCCCTTCCACCGCCTCGACCGCCCGCTCTCGGAGTGCCGGGTCGGCATCGTCACCACCACCGCCCTGCACCGCGAACCGGGCGCCGATGCCGAGGCCCCGGGCGTCTCGGGCCGCGCGTTCGCGGCGCCGGCGACGCCCGGGCCGGAACGGATGCACACCGCGCACCTCGAGTGGGACAAGGACGCCACCCACACCGACGACGTCGAGTCCTTCCTGCCGCTGCGACGGCTGGAGGAGGCGGCGGAGGCCGGCCGGATCGGGTCGCCGTGCCGCTCGCTCTCGGCGCCGAGCGGAAAGGTCGCCAGCTCGCCCTCGACCGCGCCCCAGCGATCGT
>JBCBSZ010000061.1:0-40788 GCA_039818945.1 Actinomycetota bacterium | reverse complement strand
AGGAACATGCCGAAGAGGATGCCGAGGATGGACGCCACCACCCCGACGAGCAGCGACTCGCCGAGCACCGACCCCCGGACCTGCCGAGCCGACGCGCCGACCGCCCGCAGCAGGGCGAGCTCGCGGACCCGCTGTCCCAGCACGATGTTGAACGTGTTGTTGATGAGGAACGCCGCGACGAACAGCGAGACGCCGGCGAAGCCGAGCAGGACGTTGCCCAGGATGTCGACGATCTCGGCGAAGTCCTCCTGGTCCTCGCTGATCGCGACGTCGGCGCTGACGACCTCGATGCCCGCCGGCAGCTCGCCGGCGATCCGGTCGACGAGGGTCTCGGTGTCGACCCCGTCCTCGGCGATCACCTGGATCTCCTGGATGTTGTCGCCGATCCCCATCATCTGCTGGAGGTCGTCGAGGTCGAACACGAAGACCTTCGCGCCGCCGAGCTCGTTGTCGTCGCCGAAGCGGAAGCTCCCGACGAGGGTGAACTCCTGGCGTCCCGTCGAGGTGATCACCTCGTAGCTCTCACCGATGACGAGGTCGCGGTCGTCCAGCGTGCCGATGTCGACCATGAACTCGCCGGTCTCGGGCTCACGCCCGTCGTCGACGACGACGTCGGTCGCCCCGTCGGAGTCGGCGTTGGTGGAGATCGTCGGCCCGGTGTTCGGGTCGAAGATGTTGTCGCCGTCGCCGTCGATCGGCACGAGCGAGAAGCTCTGCAGGACCGGGGTGGCGGAGGCGACGCCGTCGATGGCGCCCACGACGTCGACGAGGCCCTCGTCGATGGGCGGGGTGAGGCCGGTGCCGTCGTCGAACTCGGTCACGCCGCGAACTTCGGCGTCGAGGTCGGCGTTGATGTCCTCGACGATGCCGTCGAAGGTCTCCTTGAGCCCGTCGCGGATGACGAAGGCGCCGACGACGAAGCCGACGCCGAGGACGACGGCGAAGGCGGTGAGGGCGAAGCGGATCTTGTGGGCGAGCAGCCCACGCACGGTCAGCGTGAACATCGACTCACTCCCCGAAGTTCTTCATGCGCTCGAGCACGCGCTCGGCGGTGGGGTCGACCATCTCGTCGACGATCTTGCCGTCGCCGAGGAAGACCACCCGATCGCTGTACGCAGCGGCGGATGGGTCGTGGGTGACCATCACGATCGTCTGGCCGAACTCCCGGACCGCCCGCCGCATGAAGTCGAGGATCTCCGCGCCCGAGCGGGAGTCGAGGTTGCCGGTCGGCTCGTCGGCGAAGATGATGTCGGGCCGTCCCGCCAGGGCGCGGGCGACGGCCACCCGCTGCTGCTGTCCACCGGACAGCTCGCCCGGGCGGTGGTGCAGGCGCTCGGACAGCCCGACGGTCGACACGAGGGACTCGAACCAGGCGCCGTCCACGTCGCTGCCCGCGAGGAGCGATGGCAGCTTCATGTTCTCCTCGGCGCTCAGCGTCGGGATGAGGTTGAAGGCCTGGAAGACGAAGCCGATCCGGTCGCGCCGCAGCCGGGTCAGCTCCTTCTCGCCCAGCGACGTGAGATCGGTGTCGCCGATGTAGACGCTGCCACCCGTCAGGGAATCGAGGCCGGCGATGCAGTGCATGAGCGTCGACTTCCCCGAGCCCGACGGGCCCATGACGGCCGTGAACTGGCCCTCGTAGAAGTCGACGGAGACGTCATCGAGGGCTCGGACCTCGGTCTGGCCGGAGCCGTAGTGCTTCGAGGCGTGGTCGGCGCGGGCGGCGACGGTGAGGGTCGGCGGTGCGGCCGTCGAGGACATGGAGGTCTCCTACGTGGATGTCGTGATGCCTGCACCGTAGGAAGCCGCGAGGGGTCATCGCATCGTCGTTCGGGTTGAACCGGTGTCCTCCGCGAGGAGGAGGACGGAGGTCACACCGGTCCGCCCTTCGGCCGCCGGGCTCGCCTCAGGTCGCCTCGTGGCCCGGGCGGACGACGCCGTGCTCGTAGGCCCAGACCACCGCCTGCACCCGATCGCGCAGGCCCAGCTTGCTGAGCACGTGGCCGACGTGGGTCTTCACGGTCGTCTCCGAGACGGTCAGGGTCGCAGCGATCTCGGCGTTCGATCGACCGCGGGCCAGGTGGCCGAGCACCTCCTGCTCGCGGTCGGTCAGCTCATCGACGGCGCCGTCGACCTCGATCGTGCGCTGCTCGGAGGTGAATCGCTCGATCAGCCGACGGGTCACCGACGGGGCGAGCAGCGCCTCGCCCTCGGCGATGATCCGCACCGCATCGACGAGCTGCTCCGGCGGGGCGTCCTTGAGCAGGAAGCCGGACGCGCCGGCAGCCAGCGCCCGGTGCACGTAGTCGTCGAGGTCGAAGGTGGTGACGATGAGGATCCGGGCCCGCTCGCCGTGGTGCTGGTTGATGCGGGCCGTCGCCTCGACGCCGTCGAGATGGGGCATGCGCACGTCCATCACGATCACGTCGGGGCGCAGCGCCCGGTGTCGCTCGATCGCCTCGCGCCCGTCGGCCGCCTCGCCCACGACCTCGAGGTCGGGCTCGGCGTCGAGGATCATGCGGAACCCGCTGCGCACGAGCGCCTGGTCGTCGACCACCAGGACACGGATCACGCCGAGACCCGCCCGCGAGCCGGGAACGAGGATCGCAACGCCCAGCCGCCACCGACGCGGGGACCGTACGTGAGCTCCCCGTCGAACACGGCGAGCCGCTCGCGCAGTCCGACCAATCCGAACCCGGCGCCCTCCGGCGAGGGGTCGGCCGCGCCGCCTCGCCCGTCGTCGGCGATCTCGACCGTGACCTGGTCGTCGTCGACCCCGACCGCCACCGAGATCCTCGCCGGACCGGCGTACCGCATCGCGTTGGTCAGCCCCTCCTGCACGATCCGGTAGATCGTCAGCTCCCGCCCCGGCGACAGCCCGGGGAGGTCGCCGACGTGCAGCTCGATGTCGCTCCCCGCCTCCCGGCACCGCTCGACCAGATCGCCGAGGTCGGCGATGCCGGGCTGGGGCCCCAGCTCCGATGGGGTGTCGTCGTCGCGGAGCACCGCCAGGACACGGCGCAGCTCCCGCAGCGCCGAGCGGCCGGTGGTCTCGATCGCCGTCAGCGAGTCGCCGACGACGGGATGGCCGTCGCCCAGGGTCCGCCGGGCCGCCCCGGCCTGGACCACCATGACGCTGACGCCGTGGGCGACCACGTCGTGCAGCTCGCGGGTGATCCGGCGCCGTTCCTCGGCGACGGCGGCGCGAGCCCGGGCGTCCTGGTCGAGCTCGAGCCGTCGCGCCCGCTCCTCCAGCTCTCGTTGGTACGCCCGGCGGTAGCGGACGCTGTCGCCGAAGAACCAGGCCGTGCCGAAGACGAGGTAGTTGGACAGGGTCAGGACGACGCCGTTGTACTCGTCGGCGGAGAGCACCGCGATGACGAGCACGACGGCGGCCGTGACGATCAGCGAGGTGATCGCCCGGTCGCGCCGGGCGTACACGGCGGTGCTGTAGAGCAACACGACCAGCACGGCGTTGGCCGGCGGCTCGGCGTAGTCGAGGAGCGCCCCCGTGGTCACGGCGCTCCCCGCCACGGCCATGGCGCTGGTGGGGTGCGTGCGCCGGAACAGCAGCGACCCGGCGATGATCGCGATGAGGGTCCAGTAACCGGCGTCCGGCGACCGTGAGAACTGGTCGTCGAAGGTGACGTCGCTCGCGACCGCGATGATGCTGAGGAGCAGCACCAGGCCGGCCATGACCCCGTCGACGAACCGGGGGTGGGCGTTCAGGAACGAGCGGATGCCGTCACCGAGCGAGGTTCGAGGCGGAGGCCGGAGCACGCTGTCGAGCGTACGGCGACCGTCCGGCGTGAATCGTCCTCCTCGAGGAGGAGACGGCCCGCCGCAACAGCTCCTCCCAGCACGCGACGTGGGAACGCGGAGCCGGGGCTCGGGCCGGAAATCGTAGACTGGGATCGTGAACTGTCCGTCGTGCGCCAGCCCGGTTCCGGAGGAGGCGCGCTTCTGTCCGAGCTGCGGTCACCTCCTGCGAGGCTCGGAGGAGCGGCGGATCGTGACGGTGCTGTTCGCCGATCTCGTCGGGTTCACCGCGCTCGGTGAGCTCCGCGATCCCGAGCAGCTCAAGCTCCTGGTCGATCGGTGCTTCGAGCGGCTCGTGGCCGACATCACCGCCTTCGGCGGCAGCGTCGACAAGATCGTGGGCGACGCGATCGTCGCGCTCTTCGGTGCGCCCCTCGCCCACGAGGACGACCCGGAGCGTGCGGTCCGTGCCGCCCTGCGCATGCAGCGGACCGTCGCCGAGGTCTCCGCCGACCTCGACACCAGCATCCAGATGCGGATCGGCATCAACACCGGCGAGGTGCTCGTCGGGGCGCTGCGCGCCGGCGGCGACTACACCGCCATGGGCGACACGGTGAACCTCGCGGCCCGGCTCGAGACCACGGCCGCCCCCGGCGAGGTGCTCGTCGGACCCGACACCTACGAGGCGACGAGCGAGGTCGTTCGCTACGTCTCGCGCGGGACGATGGCGGTCCGCGGTCGAGAGGGCGCGATCGCCGTGCACGTGGCGACCGAGGAGCTGACCCTGCCGGGCCGTCGCCCCCGACCACAGCGAGCGCCGTTGGTCGGTCGCGACTCCGAGATCCGCTTGCTCGGCAGCGCGATCGATGCGGCCGTCGATCGCGAGCACGCCCACCTCATCCTCATCCCCGGAGAGGCCGGGCAGGGCAAGACCCGGCTGGCCGAGGAGGTCGCGCTCCAGGCCGAGCTCGAGCACGACGCCCTCGTCCTCGAGGGACGGTGCCTGCCCTACGGCGAGACCAGCCCGTGGTGGCCGATCGCCGAGGCGATCCGTCAGTTCTTCGGTGTCAGCCCGGTGGACCCCCCGTCGACGGTCCGTGAGCGCATCGACCAGCACGTCGCGTCGCTCGTCGGCGAGGACGACCGCGATGCCGTGGCCGCGGGCCTGTCCCACCTGCTCGGCGTCGAGGAGCTGGGTGCGCCGATCGAGCGATCACGGGCCCGCGACGACGCCCTCGACGCGCTGTACCGCTACCTGGCCGCGATGTTGGAGCAGCGTCCGGTCATCATCTTGATCTCCGACGTGCACTGGGCCGACGCCCAGATGCTCGAGGTCGCCGAGCGGATGCTGGTGTCGCTGCGCAGCCAGCCCTTCGTCGTGATCGCCACCACCCGGTGGAGCGGTGACGACGAGCGGTGGGTCGCCCAGACCGGTCGCCACAACACGGTCATCTGCAACCTGTTGCCGCTCGACCGCGGCGCGACCGCCCGCCTCGCCGCCGCGCTGCTCGGCACCGATGTGAGCGCCGAGCTCGCCGCCGACCTCTACGAGCGGACCGGCGGCAACCCGTTCTTCCTGGAGGAGCTCGTCTACCTGCTGAGCGACTCCGCGGCCGCGATGCCGGCCGACGACACCGGTCCGATCATGACCGAGCTGCCCGACACGCTGCGGGGCTTGGTCTCCGCCCGCCTCGACGCCCTGACGTCCGAGCAGCGGCGCATGGTCCAGGACGCGGCCGTCATCGGGCGCGACGGCCCGGTCTACGCGCTCGTGCTCATGGCGCAGGAGTCCGACGATCCCGCACCGGAGCACACGTTCTCGCAGCTCGTGGCGAAGGACATCTTCGAGACGGTCGGGTCGGGATGGCGGTTCCGCAGCGACCTGGTGCGCGAGGTCGCCTACGGCACCCTCACCAAGGCGGCACGGGCTCAGCAGCACGCCGGGATCGGCGAGTGGCTCGAGGCCCACCCCGAGAAGTCCGACCTGACCCTGCGCACGGCGAGCCGCATCGCGCACCACTTCTACACCGCCGCCAGCCTGGCCGTTGAGCTCGGCAGCGTCGCCGAGCTGCCGTCGGGCCTGCGCGAGCGTGCGCTGGCGTCGCTCGAGCGCGCCGCCTCGCTCGCCGAGCAGGCCGATTCGAACTACGCCGCCGGCAAGGCCTACGCGCGGATCCTCGACCTGGCCGAGGACGAGGACCTGCCGCGACGACTCCGTGCCCTGCTGGGGCGGGCGGCCGTCCGGCTCGATCTCCGCGAGCTCGCCGGTGCCCGGATCGACGGCGAGGCGGCCCGGTCGCTCGCCGCCGAGCACGCCGACGAGGCGGGCGAAGCGCAGGCGCTCACGCTGCTGTCCGAGGTGCACGTGCTCGAGGGCGACGTCGACGGCGCCCGCGTCGCGATCGACGACTCGATCAGCCGGTGGCGCCACCTCGGCGACGACGCCGGTCTGGCCGAAGCCTTCCGCCAGAGCGGGTTCATCTCGATGCGCCAGGGGGCGCGGATCGACGCCGAGCTCAGCTTCCGGGCCGCGCTCGACATCTACCGGGCCAACGACGACCGGGCCGGCGAGGGCTGGTGCCTGCAGAACCTGGCCTGGCTGGCGTTCGAGCAGGGGGCGGTCGAGGTCGCCGACGAGTACCTCTCCACCTCGATGCAGCTCTTCCGCGAGGTCGGTGACATCGGGGGCATCGGTTGGGCCTCGGGCCTGATGGCCTACGTGCGCTTCTACCAGGGCAAGACCGACGAGGCCGAGGAGCTGGCGACGCACACGCTGAGCGAGTCCGAGCGTCGCGGCGAGCCGTGGGCCACTGGGATGATGCAGGTCCTGCTGGCGTCGATCTCGCTGTGGTCGGGCCGGGTGCGCGAGGCGATCGAACGCGCCGGTGCGGCGAACGAGCAGCTCGACCGGATCGAGGACGACTACGGCAGGGTCCAGTCGCTCGGCGTCCTCGCTCGGGCGCTGCTGGCCGGTGGTCGCACCACCGAGGCCTACGGTGCGTTCGACGAGGCCGAGCGCATCGCGCGATCGATGCCCCACGGGCCGCTCGTCGAGTTCGCCCAGGTGGTCCGGCTCAGCGCGCTCGTCCAGTGCGGTGACGCCGTCGGTGCGGCGCGCATCGTCGAGCAGCTCCCGACGGTCGACGAGGTCGGCCAGGTCGGTCACGTCGGTCACGTCGACCGTGAGGTCGCCGTCGCGCTGACCGAGCTGCAGACCGGGACCGGCGATCCGGCGGCGCGCCTCGATCGGCTGGCCGGCGAGTCGGCGCCGGGGGCGGTGTCGGCCAACCTCGTGAGCGCACTGGCCCTGGCCCGAGCGGTGGCCGGCGCCACCGACGAGGCCGTCGCACTGGCCGACAGCATCGAGCCCAACAGCTCGACGTTCGTCGATCGGCGAACGGCGCAGATCGCGGCCGGCCTCGCGGCGGCGCGGGCCGGCGACCAGGACGCGTCGATCGACCGGTTCGAGCGGGCGCTCATGGAGGTCGACGGCACCGGCAGTCGGCTCTCCCAGGCGGTCGTGCGCGTGGCGCGCGCCATCGGCTACGCCGCGCTCGAGCTGCCCGAGGCCCCCGAGCTCGCCGCCGAGGCGAACCGGCGGGCCAACGACCTCGAGCTCGACCTCGCCGGGTGGCGCCGGGTCTTCACCGCAGCGGTCGGATCGGGGCGCTCGCCGATGGTGTCGGGCTCGACCTGATCGTTGGGATCGGGGCGCTCGCCGAGCGGGGTGCGTTCGTTCCCGCGCCACGGCCCGACCTACGATCGTCCGATGGCAGATCGGGTGCTCATCGCCAAGGTCGGGTTGGACGGTCACGACCGGGGTGTGAAGGTCGTCGCTCGGATCCTGCGCGACGCCGGGTTCGAGGTGATCTACACCGGCCTGTTCCAGAGCCCCGACACCGTGGTGTCCGCAGCGATCGACGAGGACGTCGACGCCGTCGGTCTTTCGATGTTGTCCGGGGCGCACGAGGCGCTCGTCCCGCTGGTCGTGCAGCGACTGCGCGAGGAAGGCTCCGACATCCCGGTCGTGCTCGGCGGCATCATCCCCGACGCCGATGTCGAGGCGATGCAGGCGGCCGGTGTGGCCGAGATCCTGACCCCGGGTTCGACGGCCGACGAGGTCGTCGCCGCGGTCCGTCGAGCGATCGACGGGACCCGCGCCGCCTCCTGACCCGACGGTGCCGGGGTGACGTGGCACCCTCGTCGAGATGGAACCCCATCACGAGGACGTCCTGCGCCGCTTCCGGCACGACGTCCGCAGCCCCCTGAACGTCGTGCTCGGGTTCGCCGTGATGCTCGCCGACGAGCTCGACGGCGATCAGGCCGAGTCGGCCGAGCACATCCGGCGAGCGGCGGAACAGCTGCTGGCGCTCGTCGAGGGACTCCCCGGGGGAGATCCCGCGGCGACCCAGCCGCGGGGCCCGACCGCTCCCGATCGCCAGCCCGAGGCCGTCGACCGACCGGACGGTGACGTCGTGCTGATCGAGGACAACGCCTCCAACATCCGGCTCGTCGAGCGGATCCTGGCCCATCGGCCCGACCGGCGCCTCACGACGCTGGCCGATCTCGACGGGGTCGAGCGCTGGTTGGCCGCGAACGGCTCGGCACCGATGGTCGTGCTGCTCGATCGTCACCTCGGAGGGCTCGACGGTCTGGACCTGATCGAGTCGATCCGCGCGGTCCACGACGGCGTGCGGGTCGTGGTGGTCACCGCCGACGCCACCGAGTTGGCTCGGGAGGAGGCGATGGCGGCCGGCGCGGACGACGTCGTGACGAAGCCGTTCTCGGTGGCCGGTCTGCTCGAGGTGGTCGATCAGTCCTCGGTGCCCACGGCGGGTTCGAAGCGGTAGCCCACGCCCCGGACCGTCGCGATGCCGGCCTCGCACTTGGTCGCCTCGAGCTTGTTCCGGATGCGACGGACGTGCTCGGTCACCGTGGCCGGGTCCTGCCATTCGCTGCTCGACTCCCACACGTTGCGCAGGAGCTGCTCGCGGTTGAAGACCCGCCGGGGACTCTGCACCAGGAACGTGAGGAGGTCGTACTCCTTGGCGGTGAGGTCGAGGAGCTCGCCGTGGACCCGGACCTCCCGGGCGTTGCGGTCGATCTCGATGTCGCCGGCGGAGAGCTGGTCGTCGACCGGCGGACGGGCCCGACGCAGGAGCGAGCGAACGCGGGCGGCGAGCTCACCGGGGTAGAAGGGCTTCACGACGTAGTCGTCGGCGCCCAGGTCGAGCCCGGCGATGCGGTCCGCCTCATCGCTGCGGCCGGTCAGCAACACGACCGGCACCTCGCTGGTTCGCCGGATCTCGACGAGCACGTCGAGTCCGCTGGTGCCGGGCAGGCCGATGTCGAGGATGATGAGATCGGGCTCGTCGCCGTTGATGAGATCGAGTGCGTCGGGTCCCGAGGCCGCGTCAAGGACCTGGACCGAGTCGGCGGAGAGCGCCTTCTTCACCAGTGCCCGCACGGCCACGTCGTCATCGACGACGAGCACCTTGTTCGTCGCGAGGATCGTGCCGGTCATCGCCCTGCCTTTCGCTTGAAGAGCTACAGCTCCTTCGGGACAACGCAGTCCCAACTTGAGGAGTTGCGGCACGACCCGACCGACGGTGCCGCGCACTAGGGTCGGCGAGCCGAGGAGGGAGCCTGATGAGCGAGTCCGTCGTGTTGGGGATCGATGCCGAGCGGGTCGAGCCGTGGTTCGTCGAGCACGTCGACGGCGCCGTCGCACCGCTGCGCTTCGAGCTGCTGGCCGGCGGCCACTCCAACCTGACCTACGCCGTCTCGGGTGCCGACGGCCGCCGCTTCGTGTTGCGCCGCCCACCGACGGGCCCGCTGCTGGCGAGCGCCCACGACATGGCCCGGGAGCACCGGATCATCGCCGCGGTCGGGCCGACGGCCGTGCCGGTTCCCGCCGCGCTGGCGTTGTGCGAGGACGACGACGTCAACGGTGCGCCGTTCTACGTCATGGACTACGTGGAGGGCGACGTCCTCCACGACGAGACGATCACGGCCGAGCGGGTACCGGAGGCCGACCGGCCCGGTCTGGCCTGGTCGCTGATCGACGTGCTGGCCGACCTCCATCGGCTCGAGCCGGACGAGATCGGCCTGGGTGACCTGGGCAAGAAGGCCGACTACATCCCCCGCCAGCTCCGTCGTTGGTCGCGGCAGTGGGAGCAGTCGAAGACGCGTGAGCTGCCCGTCATGGAGCGGGTCCACGCGTTCCTCGAGGCGCGCGTGCCCGAGCAGGTGGGCGCCTCGATCGTGCACGGCGACTACCGGTTCGGGAACTGCCTCAGCGCCGATGGTCGCATCGCCGCGGTGCTCGACTGGGAGCTGTGCACCCTCGGCGATCCGATGGCCGACGTCGGCTACCTGATGAACAACTGGATGCAGCCGGGCGAGTCCGCCATGGGCCGGGAGGCGCCGCCCACCGCGGCCGGCGGCTTCCCCGATCGAGACGAGTTGCTCGCCCGGTATGCCGATCGCACCGGACGCGACGTGTCGATGGTCGACTACTACCGCGCCTTCTCCTACTGGCGGCTCGCCGCCATCGTCGAAGGGGTGCTGGCTCGGTACCTCGCCGGCCAGATGGGCGAGCACGACGACCCGACCGTGTTCCGGGTTCAGGTCGACGCGCTGGCCGAGGCGGCGTCCGAGGCCATCGACCGGTTGGGCTGACCGTCGCCGGTCAGCCGGCCGGTGAGTAGAAGGTCACCGCGGCTCCGCCGGGTCCCTCGACGACGCAGCGCAGCTCGTGGGGGCCGCGCTCGATCGGGCCGACCTCGACGCCCTGGCCGACCAGCTCCGACCGGTGCGCCTCGACATCGGCCACCTTGACCAGGATCCCGGGTCGGTCGTCGCTGCGGTCGCTGCCGGCCAGCGACAGCCGGGTCCCCCCGAGGTCGAACTGGGCCCAGCGGTCGCCGTCGACGAACGTCGCCTCGAGCCCGAGCACCCCGCTCCACCACCTCACGGCTGCATCCAGGTCGTCGACGGGCACCACCGGACTGAGCTTCTCCGCGGTCACCACACGAGTCTCGCGGATGGAGCGGTTCGGGCGTCGACCCGACCGCTCAGCCCACGAGGCGGGGCTGGGACGCGTCGTCGTCGGGTTCGTCATCGGACGCCGTGATCGCCCGCGGGACGAGATCGACGGCCGACAGCGACGGCAGCTCCTTGGGTGCCACCGCACCGTGCTCGGCCAGACGTCGAGCGCTGGGCAGCAGCCGGCTCTCCATCGAGCCGACCGCCTCGTTGTACGACTTCACCGAGCGCTCGAGGTGCGTGCCGACCTTGGCGACGTACCCCGCGAAGGTGGTGGTTCGCTCGTAGAGCTCCTTGCCGAGCTCGGCGATGCGCCGGGCGTCGTCGGCGAGCCGCTCCTCGCGCCACCCGAGCGCCACGGCCTTGAGCAGGGCCACCAGGGTCGTCGGGGTGGCGAGCACCACGCCGTCGCGCAAGGACTGCTCGAGCAGGGTGGGATCGTGCTCGCACGCTGCCGCCAGGAAGCTCTCGCCGGGCACGAACATCACGACGATGTCGACCGCCCCGTCGACCGCGGCGGCGTAGTCGCGGCGGGCCAGCGACTTGGCGTGGGAGCGCATGGCGGCGGCGTGCGCTGCGAACCGTTCGGCCGAGCGCTGCTGGTCGTCGCTGTGGGTGGCCTCGAGATAGGCGTCGAGTGGGACCTTGGAGTCGACGACGACGGCCCGCCCGCGAGGGAGCCACACGATCAGGTCGGGTCGCCCCGTGCGGTCGGTCCCGGTCACGTGGACCTGCTCGTCGAAGTCGGCGTGCTCGACCATGCCGGCGAGCTCGACCACCCGGCGCAGCTGGAGCTCGCCCCACGAGCCGCGGGTGCGGACGTCCTTCATCGCCGAGGCGAGGGTGCGGGTCTCACCCTGGAGGCCGGTGGTCGTGCGCTGGAGCTCGCCGAGCATCTCCGACAGCGACGTGGCCTCACGCCGCCGCTGGTGGTCGACCCGTTCGAGCTGCTGCGCCAGCTTGTCGAGGTGCTCGCGCACCGGGCCGACCAGGCCGTGCACGGTCTGCTCGCGTTCGGTCGACTCCTGCTTGGCCGACTGCTCGAGCCGGGCGAAGCGCTCCTGGGCGAGCTCGAGGAACCGCTGCGTCGTCTGGTCGAGCGCCTGGTTCGACAACGAGCCGAACGCCTCCAGGAGCCGTTGCTCGTCGCGCTGGACGGCCTCCGCGGCGGCGAGGCGGGAGCTCACCTCGGCGAGCTCGTGCTCGCGTCGGCTGATCTCCCCGTGGGCCCGCTGCTCGGTCTGGGCCAGCGCATCGCGGGCCTGGCGCTCCAGCGACGCGAGCTGCTCGGCCGAGCGCGCCGCAGCGGTTGCTGCGTCGTCGGCGGCCGCCGTCCGCACCTCGCCGACGCGCCGCTGCCCCCAGGCGACGGCGACGGCGCCGCCGAGCGCGATGCCGAGGAGGAGGCCGATGAGGAGCCCGACGAGGTCCATGGCGACCACGGTAGGAGCGGGGTGTGTCAGGGCCGCGGATGGCCGGGGCCCGGGCGCGGACCGGCCGGCGACCCCCGGGGGGAGCCGCCGGCCGGTGTCAGGGACGCCGGAGCGTCAGAGACTCAGCCCTGGAACGAGCCGCCCGTGCCCTCGAAGTCGAAGAGCTCGCTGACCGGGGCGAAGATCAGGTTGCCGTCGGCCACCTGGACCTCCTGCATCTGGGCCGCCTCTGTCCAGTAGGCGTCGTTGACGCCATCGAGACGGAGGGTGCCCCCGAGCAGCAGGTCGTTGGTGGTGTCGCTGTTCCACAGCGCCGCCATCAGGTTGACCCGGTTGAGCTCGCCGTACTCGTCGACGGTCCGCTGGAGGAGCTCGGTGACGACCTCGCCGTAGAGCACGCCGGTCGAGAACGAGCCGTCGGCGCAGGTGACGCCGCCGTACTCGTCGAGCACGGCCTCGACCTCCAGGATGGCCGGGTCGTCGGCGAAGGTCGGGTCGCCGCACACCTTGTTGGAGTTCGTCATGCGGACCCCGACCCCGTCGCTGGCCAGCAGCCCGGCCGCGTCCTGCACCGGAGCGAAGAAGCTGGACAGGTTGTTGCACGTGTACGACATGTAGAACCGCGGCCGCCACTCCGACGCCGCCACCGAGCCCACCGCCTGCGGGCAGTAGGCACCTGTGGTCCCGGCCACGAACACCTGGGCGTCCGATGCGACGAGCGTGGTCATCTCGTTGGTCACGTCGGGCGCGGCCGGGTCGTGGAGCTGCTCCTCGACGATCTCGATGTCGGCGCAGACCTCGCTCTCCTTCAGGGTGTTGAGGTACGTGTTGCCGAAGTCGTTGTTGCCGATGAGCGCAGCGACGGTCGCTCCGGCGCCGAACTCGTCGACGATCGCCTGGCACCAGATCTCGGTCTCGGTGACGTAGTTGAGGATGTTGCCGACGGTCCAGGGGAAGTTGGCCGGGTCGCCCCACAACGGGAAGCCGGAGGAGTTCCACAGCTGCGGCACGCAGTTCTCCTGTGTCACCGGTCGGGACGCCACGGCGTTCGGCGTGCCGATCAGGTGGACGAAGGCGAAGATGTCGTCGACCTCGATCATCTCCTCGACGTTGGCCACGGTGCGGCCCGCCTCGTAGGCGTCGTCCCGGCTCACGAGCACGAGCTCCTTGCCGTCGATCGGGGCCGTGTCGTTGATGAAGTCGAACCAGAACTCCATGCCCTCACCGATGGCACCGAAGGCCGCCAGCGGTCCGGACTGTGGACCGGACCAGCCGATGCGGATCTCGTCGCCGTCGACGCCCTGGGTCGCGCTCCAGTCGTCGGGGCACTCGTCCAGCTCGAGCGTCGTGCCGGCCGCGACCTCGACGGAGCCCTCGGTGGCCAGCTCGCCGCCGGCGCCGCCGCCACCGCCCTCGTCACCACCGCCCTCGTCGGCGCCCTCGTCGCCGCCGTCATCGGCGTCGGCGTCCTCGGCGGCCTCGGTCGAGCCGCCGTCGTCGTCGGAGTCTCCGCAGGCCGCCGCCAGCAGGCCGAAGGCGAGCAGTACCGCCAACAGCCGGAACCATCGGTCGCGTCGCTTCATGGGTTCCCTCCCGTCAGGTGGCGCCTCCCGGGGGTGAGACGGCGCCCAGGAGGCCGAGCCTCGCGTGCGGCCGGCCCGACCGGAGGGGACGTAGGTCCCGACGCGAACCGGCCGGCGGTCCCCGGGGGAACCGCCGGCCGGCGTCAGTGCGATGAGAGCGGCGGGATCAGCCCCGGATTGGGGCCGTCCCATCGCTCGTGGGGACGGGATCAGCCCTGGAAGGAACCGCCCTGGCCCTCGAAATCGACCAGGTCGCCGACGCCCGAGAAGCGCAGCTCGCCGTCGATGAGCACGACCTCCTGGATCTGGGCCGCCTCGGTCCAGTAGGCGTCGTTCACGCCGTCCAGCTGGAGGGTGCCGCCCAGGAGCGTGTCGTTCGAGGTCTCGATGTTCCACAGGGTGGCCATCATCGTGACCCGGTTGAGCTCGCCGTACTCGGCGACCGTCTGCTCGAGCAGGTCGGTCACGAACTGGCCGTAGAGCACACCGGTCGAGAACGAGCCGTCGGCGCAGGTGACGCCGCCGTACTCGTCGAGGACCTCCTCGATCTGCAGGATGGCCGGGTCGTCGGCGAAGGTCGGGTCGCCGCAGACCTTGTTGGAGTTGGCCATCCGCACACCGGAGCCCTCGTCGGCGAGCTGGCCCGCCGCGTCGGCCACCGGTGCGAAGAAGCTCGCCAGGTTGTTGCAGGTGTACGACATGAAGAAGGCGGGACGCCACTCCGCGGCGGCCACCGAGCCGACGGCCTGCGGGCAGAAGGCGGCGGTGGTGCCGGCGACGAACACCTGGGCGTCCGACGCGATGATCGTGGTCATCTCGTTGGTGACGTCAGGCGCCGCCGGATCGTGGAGCTGCTCCTCGACCAGGTCGATGGCCGCGCAGGCCTCGCTGTCCTTCATCGTATTGAGGTACGTGGTGCCGAAGTCGTTGTTCATGATGAGCGCGGCCACGGTGGCGCCCTCACCGAACTCCTCGATGATGCTCGCGCACCAGATCTCGGTCTCGGTCACGTAGTTGAGGATGTTGCCGACGGTCCAGGGGAAGTTCGCCGGGTCGCCCCAGAACGGGAAGCCGGTCGAGTTGAAGACCTGCGGGACGCAGGCCTCCTGGGTGACCGGACGCATCGCCAGGTTGTTCGGCGTGCCGATGATGTGAGCGAAGGCGAAGATGTCCTCGGTCTCGATCATCTCCTCGGCGTTGGCCACGGTCCGGCCCGCCTCGTAGGCGTCGTCCCGGGTGATGAGGACGAGCTCCTTGTCGGCGATCGGGGCCGTGTCGTTGATGAAGTCGAACCAGAACTGCATGCCCTCACCGATGGCGCCGAACGCCGCCAGCTGACCGGACTGCGGGCCCGACCAGCCGATGCGGATCTCGTCGCCGTCGACACCCTGGGTCGCGCTCCAGTCGTCGGGGCACTCGTCGAGGTTCAGCGTGGTGCCGGCCGCGATCTCGACCGCGCCCTCGGTGGCCAGCTCGCCGCCGCCGCCACCGCCGTCACCCTCGTCCGGTGCCTCGGTGTCGTCGGTGGCTTCCTCGCCGCCCTCGTCGGGGGCCTCGGTGTCGTCGGTGGCTTCCTCGCCGCCCTCGTCGCCCTCGTCGGCCTCCTCGCCGGCGGTGGTCTCGCCGCTGTCGTCGTCGTCGGAGTCGCCGCAGGCCGCGGCGACCATGCCGAAGGCCAACAGCAGCGCCAACAGCCGAAGCCATCGCTTACTTCGCATCATGGTTCCCCTCTCTGGGTGTCGCTCAGTGGAGCTCTTGTGGTGCGCGGCGGACAGGTCAGGGTGACGCCGCCGCCGGAACAGTCTTGCGTACGGTCCGGTGCCGTGGTGATCATCCGCCTCCGGAGACCGAGCTGGGTGCACGCTCGTCGTCGTGCTCGTCGTCCATCTCCGGCGTCTCGGCCTGCGCCGCACCGGGCAGCGTCGGCGGCGTCACCACGACGAAGCGGGCCCGAAGCCGGCGGAAGCCGGCGACGATGCCGCCGGGAAGGAAGAACGTCAGCAGGATCAGCATCACGCCGAGGATGAACGCACCGGTCGGGCCCTGGAGCCAGCGCTCCGGGAGGAAGCCGGCGCTCTGGGTCGCGGACGACCAGTCGGGCACCAGCGTGATGACCAGCCCGCCGACCACCGCACCCGACAGGGTGCCGACGCCGCCGACCACCAATCCGACGATGAAGTTGATCGCAAGCACGAGGCTGAAGTCGAGCGGTGAGGCGATGCCGAGCTCGGCGACGTAGACGACGCCGCCGACGCCGCCGAGCGCCGAGGCGACGCCGAACGACAGGGTCTTGGTGCGGGCGAGGTCGATGCCCGAGACGGCGGCGCCGGTCTCGTTGTCGCGGACCGCCCGGATGGCCCGGCCCATGCGGCTCTTGATGAGGTTGGAGACCATCCAGAAGCAGATCGCCGCGATGATCACCGCGATCATGAACTTCCAGAGCCGCTCCTCCTCCCGGCTCGACAGGTCGCCGTCGCCGAAGAAGTCGCCGACGAGCGGGATCGACTGCAAGAAGCCGGCGATGCCGTCGAAGGGCATCCAGGTCGGCGCCTCGAGGTCGGACTCGAGCAGCTTGCCGCCGGCACCGTTGGTGTACTCCGAGAGCTGCTCGAGGTTGACGATGGCGGGGAACACCTGGGCCATGCCCAACGTCACCAGGGCGAGGTACAGGCCCTTGATCCGTACCGCCGGCAGACCGAGGATCATGCCGATCACGAAGCAGAACGGCACCACGACGACGAGCGTGAGCAGGATCGGCCAGTTCTGATCGGCGACCAGCCAGGCCGTGATGTAGGCGCCGGTGCCGAAGAAGAACGACTGACCGAGCGCGACTTGCCCGGTGAAGCCCACGATCACCTGGAGGCCCAGGATCGCGATCATGAACGACACGGCCTTGGTGAGGCGGGTCAGCGAGATGTTGTAGGTGTTCTCGCCCAGGCTGATCGAGCCGACGTCGACGTAGGCGAACGCCACCAGGATCACGAAGAGGACGAACGCCCCCCACGCCGACCAGTGGTAGATCTTGTGCTCACGGGATCCGTGGGCGATTCGCTTCGGGAATGCCATGTGGTGCCGGACCTCCGCTCAGACTCGCTCGACGGACTTCGTGCCGAACAAGCCGGCCGGCCGCACGAGCAGGACGATGAGGAGCACGACCACCGCGGTGGCGAGGGCCATGTCGCTCGGGATGAAGTCGATGTACTGCACCACGAGGCTCTGCACGAGCCCGATGGACATCCCACCGATGAGCGCCCCCCAGATGCTGTCGAGGCCGCCGAGCGCCGCCGCGGCGGCGGCGAAGATCAGCACCCGGACCATGATCGAGGGCTCCAGCTGACGGATCGGGTCGGCGACGAACACCGCGGCGGCCAGGGTGCCGACGCCGGCGGCGAGCGCCCAGCCGAACTGCAGCGTCGGGCCGGTGCGGATGCCGACCAGCTGGCTCGACTCGAGGTTCGACGACACGGCCCGGAAGGCCAGACCGACCTTGGTCCGGTTGAGGAGCACCGTGAGCGTGGCCATCACGGCCAGCGTGAGGGCCAGCGCGCACACGCCGTACCACGACAGGCGGGCCCCGGCGATCGTGACGGCGGTGCCCGAGGGGAACAGCTCGGGGAACGACCGCGGGTCGAACCGCCAGACGATGCCGGCGATCGCGTTGATCGCCAGGAACAGTCCCAGCGTGATGATCACCAGTGGGAGGTGGTCGGCCGGGTCGAAGGGTCTGATGAGCAATCGCTCGACACCGGCGGCCATCAGCGCCGTCAGCGCCATCGCCACGATGACCGCGATCCACATCGGGATGCCGCCGAACCACTCGGTGCTCGCGACCAGCACGAAGAACGCGCCGAGCATGGCGAACTCGCCCTGGGCGAAGTTGATGAGCGTCGTGGCCTTGAAGATCAGGACCAGCGCCACGGCGATCAGCGCGTAGGTGGCCCCGTTGGTCAGCCCGTCGAACACGCGCTGGATGAACAGCTCCATGCGATTCCCCTCAGATTCCCAGGTAGGACTTGCGGATCGCGTCGTCGTTCATGAGGGCGTCCGCTTCACCCTCGAACACGATGCTGCCGGACTCGAGGAGGTAGCCCCGATCGGCGATCCCCAGCGCCAGCTGGGCGTTCTGCTCGACGACGAGCATGGTCACGCCCGTCTCCTTGTTGAGCTGACCGAAGCGCTCGAACAGGTCGGCGACGATGAGCGGCGCCAGGCCGAGCGACGGCTCGTCGAGGAGCAGCAGCTGCGGCCGGGCCATCAGCGCCCGGGAGACGGCGAGCATCTGCTGCTCGCCGCCCGAGAGCGAGCCGGCGACCTGGGTGCGGCGCTCGTAGAGCACCGGGTAGGCCTCGTACCACCGCTCCATGTCGGCCTCGACCTCGTTGTCGGAGCGGGTGTAGGCCCCGACCCGGAGGTTGTCCTCGACGCTGAGCTCGGGGAAGGTGCCCCGCCCCTGGGGGACGTGGGCGACGCCGGACCGGACGATGTCGGCCGGGCCCTTGCCCACGATCTCGGTGCCGTACAGCTTGATCGAGCCGGCGGTCTGGATCATCCCGGACACGGCCCGCAGCGTGGTGGTCTTGCCGGCGCCGTTGGCGCCGAGGATGACGACGACCTCTCCCTCCTCGACGTGGAAGTCGAGACCGTGGAGGACCTGGATCTGGCCGTAGCCACCCCGCAGGCCCTTGACCTCGAGAACTGTCATGCCGGGCTCCCCAGGTAGGCGGCGATCACTTCCGGGTTCTCCTGGACCTCGGCCGGCGTCCCCTGGGCGATCTTGCGCCCGAAGTCGAGGACGACGACCTTCTCGGAGATGCTCATCACGAGGCCCATGTGGTGCTCGACGAGCAGGATCGTGAGGTCGAAGTCGGTGCGGATCCGGCCGATCAGCTCACCGAGGGAGCCGACCTCCTCGTGGGTGAGGCCGGTGGCGGGCTCGTCGAGCATGAGCAGCTTCGGCTCGCCGATGAGGGCCCGGGCGAGCTCGATGCGCTTCAGCGTGCCGTAGGGCAGACCGGCGCAGGCCTGGAAGGCGTACTGGGCGAGGTCGAGCTGGCCCAGCACCTCGAGCGCCTGGCCGCGGAGCCGCTGCTCCTCCTTCTTGCGGCCGATGTTGGCCATGGCGCTGAAGAAGGTCTGGTTGCTCTTGGTGTGGGCGCCGGCCATGACGTTCTCGAGCACGCTCATGTTCGGCCACAGGGCCAGGTTCTGGAACGTGCGGTACACGCCGACCTTGGAGATCCGGTGCGGCGGCAGCTTCAGCAGGTCCTGGCCGTCGAAGGTGACCGAGCCGGTGGTCGGGTCGTAGATGCGACTCACGACGTTGAAGAGGGTGGTCTTGCCGGCGCCGTTGGGGCCGATGAGGCCGCAGATCTGGCCCGGCTCGATGTCGAAGGAGAGGTCACTGAGCGCGACGATCCCTCCGAACCGGACCGAGATGTCACGAACATCCAGCAGCGCCACGCACCTGTCCCCTCCGTCGACGACGGTCGGAGACGCTAGCAGGTGACTCGCGTCACCCTGCCAAACGTCACATCTGGAAGACCGGTTTCGATCACGGGGCGTCGGTGGCGGTGGGTGGTGGGTCGTCCGCTCGATGACGTCATGGGGTGAGCGCCGGTGCGATGCTCTCTGGTCGGGGGCCCGGATCGAGCCGGGCGACGAGGAGGGGTGCGATGCCAGGTCCGCTCGACGGGGTGAAGGTCGTGGACGTGTCCGCCGTGATGTCGGGGCCACTGGCCGCGACGATCCTGGCCGACCAGGGGGCGTCGGTCGTCAAGGTCGAACCGCCGATGCTCGGCGACATCCTGCGCCACCTCGGGAGCAACAAGGGCGGCATGTCGGGCATGTTCCACGTCGCCAACCGGGGCAAGCGGTCCGTCGTGCTCGATCTCCGCCAGGACGACGGCATCGACGTCCTACGTCGGCTCGCGGCCGACGCCGACGTCTTCATCCAGAACTTCCGGCCCGGCGTGGTCGACCGGATGGGCATCGGCGCCGACGAGCTCCGGGCCGAGAACCCGGGCCTGGTCTACTGCTCGATCAGCGGCTTCGGCTCGGAGGGCCCGTACTCCGGTCAGCGGGTCTACGACAACGTGATCCAGGTGTATTCCGGGCTCGCCTCGATCCAGGGCGACCCGGCGACGGGCGAGCCGGCGATGCACCGCCAGCTCCTGTGCGACAAGCTCACCTCCGTCACGGCGGCGAGCGCCATCGCCTCGGCCCTGTTCGCACGGGAGCGCACCGGCGAGGGCCAGCACGTCGAGCTCGCCATGCTCGATGCGGCGATCGCCTTCCACTGGCCGGACTCCGGCGCCGACCACACGCTGCTCGACGACGACGTCGCCCACCAGCCGACGATCGGGTCGAACTACTCGGTCATGAAGTTCGCCGACGGCTGGGGCACGGCGACGCCGCTGTCGGACTCGGAGTTCCGTGGCTGGTGCAAGGCCTACGGCCGCGAGGACATCGCCGACGACGAGCGCTTCGCCACCCTCCCGGCGCGGATGGCCAACCTGGCCGAGTTCCTGGAGGTCGCGGCCGAGGTCGGCGCCATCGCCGAGACGATGCCCAAGGCCGAGGCGGCGGCGAAGATGGCGGCCGAGGACGTGCCGTCCGGGGTCGTGCGGACCCTCGACGAGCTCCACGACGACCCGCAGGTCGTGCACAACGAGGTCTTCGTCGAGCGCGAGCACCCGGTCGCCGGTCGGCTGCGCGAGCCGCGGCCGGCCGCCCGCTTCTCCGCCACACCGGCCGCGCCCGGCGATCCGGCCCCACTCCTCGGTCAGCACACCGACGAGGTGCTCACCGAGCTCGGACTGGGCGACCGGATCGGCGAGCTCCGCGAACGGGGCGTCCTCGGGTAGAGGACGTGGGATCATCGTCGCCCCACACCGCTCCCGGGAGGCCACGATGACCGAGCCGTTCTTCACCGACGTCGAGGCGCCGATCGCGTACGCCGGTCCGGATTCCGACGATCCGCTGACCTTCCGGTGGTACGACGCCGACCGGGTCGTGGCCGGCAGGACGATGGCCGAGCACCTGCGCTTCGCCGTCTGCTACTGGCACTCGTTCAACTGGACGGGCTTCGACATCTTCGGGGCCGGCACGCTCGACCGGCCGTGGCTCGAGGCCCCCGGCGACCAGCTCGCCCACGCCAAGGCGAAGATGGCGGCGGCGTTCGAGTTCTTCTCGAAGCTCGGGGCGCCGTACTTCTGCTTCCACGACCGCGACATCGCGCCCGAAGGTGCGACCTTCAAGGAGTCGTGCGCGCTGCTCGACGAGATGGTCGACGAGGCGGCGGCGCACATGGAGCGCACCGGCGTCGGCCTGCTGTGGGGCACGGCGAACCTGTTCTCGAACCCGCGCTTCGCAGCCGGCGCGGCGACCAACCCGGATCCGGAGCTGTTCGCCCACGCCGCGGCGCAGGTGACGCACTGCCTCGACGCCACCCATCGCCTCGGTGGCGAGAACTACGTGCTCTGGGGTGGCCGGGAGGGCTACGAGACGCTGCTCAACACCGACCTCGGTCGCGAGCTGGATCAGCTCGGCCGGTTCCTCACGATGGTGGTCGAGCACAAGCACGCGATCGGCTTCGACGGGTTGATCCTCATCGAGCCCAAGCCCTTCGAGCCGACCAAGCACCAGTACGACTACGACGTCGCCGCCGTGCACGCGTTCCTGCAGCGCTACGACCTCGCCGACGACGTGAAGGTCAACATCGAGGTCAACCACGCGACGCTCTCGGGGCACGACTTCGCGCACGAGATCGCCTCCGCGGTCACCGCCGGGATCTTCGGCTCCGTGGACGCCAACGCCGGCGACGACCGCCTGGGCTGGGACGTCGACCGCTTCCCGGTGTCGGTCGAGCAGATGAGCCTCGGGCTCTACGAGATCCTGCGCGGCGGCGGCTTCACCACCGGGGGGTTCAACTTCGACGCCAAGCTGCGGCGGCAGTCCAGCGATCGCACCGACCTGTTCCACGCCCACATCGGCGGCATGGACACCCTCGCCCGGTCGCTGCTCGTCGCCGCGGCCATGTGGGAGGACGAGGCCCTCGAGTCGGTGCGGCGCGAGCGCTACGCCGGGTGGGACGAGCCGTTCGGCCGGTCGATCCTCGACGGCTCGACGTCGCTGCGCGACCTACACGCCCGCACCCTGGCCTCCGACGAGGAGCCGACCCACCGCTCGGGTCACCAGGAGGCGCTCGAGAACCTCGTGGCCCGCTACGTCGAGCGCGCCCGCTGAGATGGCGCTGGTCTGCGGCATCGACTCCTCGACGCAGTCCACCAAGGTCGAGCTGCGCGACCTCGACCGCGGTGAGCTCGTGGCCGGTGCCGCCGCGCCCCACCCCGCGACCGAACCCCCGGTCAGCGAGCAGGATCCGGAGGCGTGGTGGTCGGCGCTCGTCTCGTCGCTGGGCGTCCTCGGCGACCACCTCGGCGAGGTTGCCGCCGTGGCGATCGCCGGTCAGCAGCACGGCCTGGTGCTCGTCGACGGCGCGGGGGAGGTGATCCGTCCCGCGAAGCTGTGGAACGACACGACCTCCGCTCCACAGGCCGATGCGCTCGTGGCCGAGCTCGGCTCGGACGGCTGGGCGCGATCGTGCGGCTCGGTGCCGGTCGCCGCGTTCACGGTCACGAAGCTGGCGTGGATCGCCGAGCACGAGCCCGACGCCCTCGCCCGGGCCGCCCGGGTCATGCTCCCGCACGACTACCTGACGTGGCGCCTGACCGGCGAGCACGTGACCGATCGGGGCGACGCCTCCGGCACCGGGTGGTGGAGTCCGGCGAGCGGGTCCTACGACGACGCGCTCGTCGAGCTGGCCGTCGGGGGGGCGGGGCGCTGGGACGGCGAGCGGCCGCGCGTCGTCGGGCCGGCGGAGGCGGTCGGCCCGGTCACGGCCGACGTCGGCCTGCCCGCCGGCGCCGTCGTCGCTGCGGGGACCGGCGACAACATGGGCGCTGCGCTCGGGCTCGGTCTCCGGCCGGGCGATGTCGTGATGTCGCTCGGCACCTCCGGCACCGTGTTCGCGGTGTCCGAGCAGCCGACCGCCGATGCCTCCGGTTTCGTCGCGGGCTTCGCCGACGCCACCGGCCGGTACCTGCCGCTGGTCTGCACCCTCAACGCCACGAAGGTGACCGACGCCGCCGGTCGCTGGTTGGGGCTCGGGCGCGACGAGCTGGCGGCGCGGGCGCTCGACGCGTCGCCGGGAGGTCCGGTGCTCGTGCCCTACCTCGACGGCGAGCGCACCCCGAACCTCCCCGATGCCACCGGCGTGCTCGTCGGGCTGCGCACGTCGACGACGCCGGCCGATCTCGCCCGTGCGGCGCACCTGGGCGTCGTCTGCGGGCTCCTCGACGGGGTCGACGCGCTCGCCGCCGTGGACGTGCCGCTCGACGGGCGGCGCTTCCTGGTCGGTGGGGGCTCGAAGTCGCCCGCGTACCGCCAGTTGGTCGCCGACACGTGGGGTGCCGTCACCGTGCCCGATCTCGACGAGACGGTGGCGACGGGCGCCGCGGTGCAGGCCGCCGTCGTGGCGAGCGGTCGTACGTTCGAGGAGGTCGTGGCGGCCTGGGGCCTCGGCTCTGGACAGCTCACCGAGCCGCGGGCCGATGCCGACCCGGCCGGCGCCGGGTCGGCATACGCCGAGGCGCGGGGGTCGCTCGCGGGGTAGGCGGCTGCCGCGGTCCCACCGCGACCGGTCGCGTGGTATCGTCGATCCATGGGTGGTACGCACCACGTCGTCGTGGGTGACCGGGGCCGTCTCGTCGTGCCGGCCGAGGTGCGTGAGCGCGCCGGCCTGACCGAGGGCACGGTGCTCGTGCTCATCGACGCCGACGACGGCCTCGTCCTGCTCACCCGCGACCAGCTCCGGTCCCGGATCCGGGACCAGCTCGACGGCGTCGATCTCGTGTCGGAGCTGCTCGCCGATCGGCGCGCTGCGGCAGAGCGGGAGGACGCCCCCGCGTGAGCGCTCCGACGTGACGGTCCTCGATGCCTCGGCCCTGCTCGCCTATCTCCAGGGCGAGGCGGGCGCTGACGTGGTCGAGGAACACCTCGCCGGGGGAGCGTCGTGCGGTGCGGCGACCTGGTCGGAGGTGGCGCAGAAGGTGCTGCGAGCCGGCGACTGGTCGATGGCGCGTGCGTTGCTGCTGAGCTTCGAGATCGAGGTCGAGCCCGTCACCGCGACGGACGCGGAGTGGGCCGCCCGGCGATGGGTGCCCGGCGAGGGCCTGTCGCTGGCCGACCGGCTCTGCCTCGCGCTCGGCGCACGCCGTGAGGAGGAGATCCTCACGGCCGACCGGGGCTGGGGATCGGACGAACGGATCCGGCAGATCCGTTGACGTCGGGCTGGAGAGGTGCGGTGCGGCGAGCCGGTCGACGTCGGTCGATGTCAGTCGGCGGGTGGGCCGGCGGTGTCGATCGGCCAGAGCTTCATCGTGAGGTCGGCGAGCAGGTCGACGATCGGGTTGGTGGCGTCGGCCGGACGGGCGAGGGCGCTCACGATCTCGGGCGCGGGGGCCTCCAGCGGCACGAAGGCGACGCCGTCGCGCGCGCTGTTCGTCATCACCGAGTCGGCGACGAACGCCACGCCCAGCCCGCTCGCCACGAGGCCGAGCAGGGTCTGGGGACTGCGGGCGGTCTGCGCCACGTCCGGGGTGAAGCCGGCTGCCGAACAGGCCGCCATGAGCAGATCGAACGAGTTCGGCTCGACGACGCGGGGCAACATCACGAACGGCTCGCCGGCGAGCTCGGCCAACGCCAGCTCCGGACGCGAGGCCAGCGGATGCTCGGCGGGCAGGGCGATCCCGATGGGCTCCACGAGCACGGGGGTGATGATCATGTCGTCGACCGCTCCGGCCGGGGCCCGCACGAACCCGGCGTCGAGGCGGCCGTGGCGCATGGCGGCGAGCTGCTCGTCGGTGCGCAGCTCGACGAGGGTGACCTGGACGTCGGGGGCCTCGGTCCGCATCGCCCGCATCACCGTCGGGACGACCCCGAAGAGCGCCGAGCCGACGTAGCCGAGGCGGAGGGTTCCGGTTCGTCCCGCCGCGGCGCGCCGGGTGACCGTGACCATCTCCTCGACGTCGGCGAGCACCCGGCGGGCGTGGTCGAGGAAGGTGGTGCCGGGCGCGGTCAGCCCGACCCGGCGCTGCGTGCGCGTGAGCAGCTCGAAGCCGAGCTCCTGCTCGAGCCGCTTGATCTGCTGGCTCAGCGCGGGCTGCGAGAGGTGGACCCGCGCCGCGGCGCGACCGAAGTGCAGCTCCTCGGCGACGGCGACGAAGGACTCGATCTGGCGCAGATCCACGGCGGCACACCATAGCGATTCGCCCGACGAATCAATGACGGGCCGATCATCCGGTTCGCTCACCCAGGATCCGCTCGGCGACCCAGAAGCCGCCGAGGGGGATGACCGCTGCGAACATGACGACGAGCGTGCGCGACCAGTCCCACCCCTCGTCGTCGCGGGCCTGCAGGACGGCCACCGCGTAGACGAGGAAGATCACGCCGTGGATCGGACCGATGGCCGAGGTGAGGTCGGGACCGTCGGCGAGGCGGAACCAGATGACCGACCCGATGAGCACGAGGTAGGAGACCGCCTCGGCGATGGCGATGGGCCGCAGGGGCCACCGGTGGGCGGTCAATGGTCGCCGGCCAGATCGCGCTTCGCCTCGTCGGAGGCCAGCGCGGCGTGGTGGAGGATGTTGCGGGCCATCGAGCTCTCGTGCGTCTCGGAACGGGTGCGGTAGATCTCGCCCCGGAGCGCCCACATGTCCTCGTTGGCGGGCTCGGCGAGCGCGCAGAACTCGATGAGGTGGCAGGCGATGGCGTGCTGGCCGTCGTCGAGCGCGGTCTTGGCCCGGGCCATCACCGCGTCGGCCCCGCCGGCGAGCTCGACCCAGACGGTCGCCTGCTCGGCCCGGGGCGCGGGGAGCAGGTTGTCGGGCTCGCCGTCGTACCAGCCGCCGTAGCGGCGCCACACGTTGCGGACCAGGAACTGCGGGTGGTCGTAGACGGGGCGGAGGTACGGCTGGTCGCGCAGGTGGGTGGGCACCTCGACCTCGTGGATGCAGGTGTCGAGGCTCTTGCCCTGGTTCATGAGGGCCAGGGTCTGCGACTCGATCGAGTCGAGCAGCTCGGCGGTGTCCTTCAGCGCCTGGACGATGCGGTCGGCGCCGAAGATCGGGAGGCCGTGACCCGAGAGCATGATCTCGGGTCCCAGCGCCGCCATCTCCCGCAGCGCCCGAGCCCAGTCCGAGAGGTAGCGCTGCACCTTCTGCGGGTTGCCGGCGTTGGGCACCGCCCAGATGAAGAGGTCGCCGGGGTGCAGCACCTTGCGCTCGGGGACCCAGGTCCACGTGGCGTCGTCGGTCTCACCGCGGGCGTGGCGCAGCTCGAAGGTCAGCTCGCCGCGGGTGAAGGTGAGCTGGCGCGAGTAGGTGATGTCCGGGTCGCGGTAGGTCGCGGGCCAGGACCACTCCGGCAGGTCGATCGCGAACTGCCGCCGGTTGATGGCGGTGTTCCAGCCGTTGGTGCGCTCGTAGCGACGGAAGTGCTCGGGCACCTCCTGGTGCGCGTACACCATCGGGCGCTGCCAGCCCTGCTCGGCCGCCTCGGCCTCGAAGCGGGCGGTGCCGAAGACGTGATCGATGTGGTGGTGGGAGTAGATCGCCGCGGCGACCGGGGCGGAGGGTCGCCACTCGCGGACCGCGTCGTACACCCGGTCGATGTCGAAGGGACCGCCGGTGTCGAGCAGGACGAGGCCGTCGCCGGAGTCGAGCGCGTTGACCGAGGCGATGCTCTTGAGCGTGAGCAGGCCGTCGGCGATCTCCTCGCTCGCGGCACCGTCGTCGCCCCGGATCGGCTGCACCGGGTGGTGGGCGTGCACCAGGTCGCCGCGGCCCTGCCAGTGCTCCTCCGCCAGCTCGCGGATCGTGCCCATCGTGCGTCCCCCCGGGTCGTTCCCGGCGACACGCTAGGCCGCGGTGCTCGGCTCCAGCATCACGACCGCGGTGTGGTCGCGCCTGGTCGCGTAGCCGTCGAGCTTCGGGTCGAACTCCTTCCAGCGCTCCCAGAGCCGGTCGTGCTCGGCGCCCGGGGCGGCGGCACGACCGGTCATCGTGTGGCGGCCGTCGGGGAGGTGGACCTCGACCTCCGGGTGGGCCTGGAGGTTCAACCACCAGGCCGGCTCGGCGGCGCCCCAGCCGTTCATGGCCATCGTGACGACGGCGTCGCCGTCCTCGTAGTAGGCGAGCATCACGCCGCGCTCACGTCCCGATCGTCGACCGATCGTCGTGACGCGCATCAGTCCGTACGTGCCGGGCTTCGGGCGGCGCAGGCCGAATCGTCCGCCGGTGAGCCGGTAGAGACCACGATGGATCCGCCACGCCGTGCGGATCACCCAGCGCGGCGGGAGGCGAGGGGAGTCGAGCTTCGTCTCGTTCATGAACGTATCGTCGCGGCGCGGGCGCGTCGGGGCATCGGCCGTTCGGTTCGATCTCGATCGGCCGAAGGGACGTCGCTGCGCTCAGCCGACCAGCGCATCCTCCGGGACCGGGGTCACCGACACCGGGATGCCGCTCTGGATGGCCTGGCCGGTGATCTGATCGAAGCCGTCGTTCACGTCGACGAGGCGGTTGGTCGGCGCTCCCACGTCGCGGACTTTCTCGTCGGTGAGCGAGGCGGCTCCCCACGAGTGGGCCATCGAGATGACCCCGCGCCGGAGATCGGGCGCGGCCTTCGCCACGCCGATGAGCTTCGCCCGCGGCGAGGCGATCTCGAGCAGCTCCTCGTCGGCGACGCCGAGGTCGGCGAGATCGTCGGGGTTCATGTAGGCGTAGTTGGTCGGCGTCTTGCGCTGGAGCCCGGGCAGCTCGCCACCGAGGGAGTTCAGGTGGGTCTTGAGCCGCCGGGAGATGAGGCGGAACGTGTGCACGTCCGGATCGAAGCCGTCCATCTTCTCGGCCCCGGTGCGCTGCTCGCGCACCTCGTCGAGCTCGGCGAGGTGGTCGGCGAGGCCGACCTGGAAGCGAGCGCCGGTGTCGTCGGCGGGCTGGACGGTCATCCGCATCTCGTCGAGGACCTGCCCGTTGCGTTGGCGGATCGTGTCGAGCGGGACGCGCGACTTCGCGTAGACGAGGTCGAGCACGTCGTCGTCGCTGGGGCGCTCACCGCGGGGGATCGGGCCGCCCGGGAGGGCGAGCTCGGTGTCGAGGCGCTCGGCGAGCTCCCAGTAGACCTCCCAGTCGTTGAGCAGGTCGCCCTCGGGCTCGACGACCGCCGGCGTGTAGCAGGCGTAGGGCTCACGGAACCAGCGGTCCATGAACGGCGGCACGTCCGACCGCTCCAGCGAGAGCCGCGGCGCGAAGACGTAGTCGGCGAACTCGGCGGTCTGGGTCATCCGGTGATCGATCACGATGAGCAGCTCGAGCTCCTCCATCGCCTGGAGCGACAAGGTCTGGTCGGGCCAGGCCGCCACCGGGTTGCCGCCGTTGACGATCAGCGCCCGGACCTGCTCGTCGCCCGGCGTGATGATCTCCTCGGCGAGGGTGGTGCACGGCATCTCGCCGCCGTACCCCGTCAGCCCCCGGAACCGGCTCTCGGGGCCGCGGACCTCGAAGGGGCCGGTGACCATCGCGCGCTTCGGCAGGTCGGGCTGGAGCAGCATGCCGGCCTCGATCTGCTCGCCCTCGCGCAGGAACCGGCCGCACACGATGTTGAGGCACTGGGTGAGGTGCTCCATGAGGCTCGGGTGCGGCGACATGCTCGGCCCCGTGCCGGTGCCGGCCGTGCCGGTCGGCCCGGCGGCGAAGAGCCGGGCCGCCGCCTCGACGTCGGCGGCTTCGACGCCGCAGCGCTCCGCGACGTCGTCGAGGTCGAAGCGAGACACGGTCTCGGCCAGCGCGGCCAGCTGGTCGGTGTCGACCCAGGCCTCGCAGAACTCCTCGTCGTGGAGGCCCTCGCCCAGGATCACGTTCAGCATCCCGGCGAGCAGCGTCGGGTCCTCGCCCGGCTTCACCTGCAGGTGGATGTCGGCCTGGCGAGCCAGCTCGGTGAGGCGCGGGTCGACCACGATGAGCTGCAGGCCCTCGGCCTTGCGATCGCGCAGCGTCTGGAACGGGTCGGTGCCCTGCAGCCCGCCGTAGGGGGCGAAGCTCGAGACCATCGGGTTGTAGCCGATGGCCAACAGGACGTCGGCCTCGGTGAAGTTCTGCGGACCGGCCTCCCAGATGCCGAGGCGCATGTTCGCCGTGCGCTTCATCGGCTGATCGATGGTGACCGACGTGTAGTAGCTGATCGAGCCGATCGCCTTGTGGAAGGCGCGGGCGACCGGATCGGACGGTGCGTTCTGGTAGCCGCCGGTGCCGGTGTAGCTGGCGACGGCGCGCGGGCCGTGTCGTTCGATGATCGCGGCGAGCTTCGCCGCCGCCTCGTCGAGCGCCTCGGAGGACGCGACCTCCTCGAGGGTGCCCGAGTCGGTCCGGCGGAGCGCGTGTCGCAGCCGGTCGGGGTGGTGGATCTGATCGGGCAGCTGGCGCCCCTTGACGCAGGTGTAGCCGCGGAAGATCGGGTCCTCGTCGACGCCGCTGATCTTCACGACCCGGTTGTCGACGAGCTCGACGTCGACCGGACAGGCCGCGTGGCAGATGCGGCAGAACGAACGTCGGACCTCGGTCGCCATGGCGGCTCCTCCCCTGGTGATCCCCGCCGTCATGATCCCCGGCGCGGCGGTCCGGTCGCCAGTTGCGAGGCTGCGGCCCGTCTCAGCCGGTGGGGTGTGGCGCGGGCCAGAGCGGCTGGTCGACCTGCCAGTCCGGCGACGCCCCCCACCTCTCGCTGTAGGTGGACTCGTGGGCCGGTCGCCGCTCGGCCACCCCCCACCGTCCGAGCGGGTACCCCATCGGGATCATGGCGTGCATGATCCACTCGCCGTCGTCGGGGACGCCGAGCAGGTCCTCGACCTCGGCGCGGTGGCCGCGCAGCAGCGTGGTGATCGTCGAGCCGACACCCTCGGCCCGTGCCGCGAGGCAGGCGTTCCACAGCGCGGGGAAGGTCGACGACTCGCCGCCCTCGCGGCCGAAGACGAACAGCAGGAGCGGGACCTCGGCCAGGTGCTCGGCGAGCCAGATGGCCGAGCCGCTGTTCATCTTGGCCTGGGTGATCTCGGGGTCGTTCGGGTCGCCCGACTCGATGCTCGCCTGCACGTCCGCGTAGCGGGTGCGGTTGAGCTCGGCGAGGTCCTCGGCGTACCACTCGGCGAGCTGCGCCTTGGTGGTGGCCGAGGTGACGGTCAGGAAGCGGAAGCGCTGCTGGTTGCCGCCCGACGGCGCGCGGACCGCAGCGTCGATGATCCGACCGACGACGTCGTTGGGGATCGGCTCGGACGAGACGCGGCGCATCGCCCGGGTCGTGTAGAGCGCCTCGTGGAGGTCGAAGCCCTCGAGCGCCATCACCTGGTCGACGCGGCGCTCGTGGCGGCCGCCGGCGAACGGGGTGGCGACGAAGAGGTCGACGATCTCCTCGGCCAGGCCCGTCGCCACGATGCGCGCGCCCAGCGACAACACGTTCGCGTCGTTGTGCTCGCGCGCCATCCGGGCCGTGTAGAGGTCGTTGCAGAGCGCGGCGCGCACCCCGCGGACCTTGTTGGCTGCGAGCTGCTCGCCCTGGCCGCTCCCGCCGGTGACGATGCCGAGGTCGGCACGCCCGTCGGCGACCCGCCGCCCGACCGCAGCGCAATAGGGCGGGTAGTCGACGGCCTCGGTGGACGACGTGCCGACGTCGGCGACCTCGTGACCCTGCCCCTCGAGGTAGGTCACGAGATGGGCCTTCAGCGGGTACCCGGCGTGGTCGGCGCCGATCGCGATGCGCATGGGGCGAACGTAGCCGCCGCCGACGGCGCCGTCTGTAGCGTCGGGGTCATGTCGCGAGCCCGGATCATCCTCATCGCGGTCGGTGTCGGCGCCCTGGTCGGGCTGTTCTCGCCGCTGCTGGCGTTGATCGTGTTCGTCGGGATCGCCGGACTGATCGCGGTCGGTCTCGGCGTGTGGGGCGAGGGGCGCGAGCCGACCTCGGTGCTGCAGCGGCCGACGCCGTACGCGCTCTTCGGTGCCTTCGCGACGGTCTTCTGGCTCATCGGACGACTGGGGGTCGTGCTCGGCCTCGTCGCGGCGGTGGTGCTGGTGGTGGCGTTCTTCGCCATCGGCGGCGACCTGGGCTGACCCGTGGTCGCCGAGCGCGTGCCCTAGACGATGGCCTCGAGGGCGAGCGAGAAGCCCAGCAGGCCGAGGGTGGCCACCGCCGAAACGATCACGGCCTTCGTCCAGCTCATGGGTGACACAGCTCCTACGTCTGGGGGACCCGGTCAGCCTAGCGGGGCCGTGACGACGGGAGCCAGGTCGGCCCGACCTCCGTCAACCCTCGACCGTCACCCCTCGACGGCCCGCCGGGCGATGGCGACGAGATCGCCGTACGGCGCGGCGGCCATGACCGCCGGGCCGAGGTCGTCGAGGATCCGGCGGAGGTTCCGGATGCTCGTGTTCGTGGCCAGCAGGTCGCGGAGCACGGCGTGGAGGATCGACAGTGGCAGGAGCCCCGTGTCGATCTCCTCCGTCGACGCCGGGTGTCGCTCTCGCACCGCGTCGACGAGCTGGGCGACACCGTCTCGGGTGAGCAGCGTCGAGGCGTGCTGGCGCGCGACCTCGCCGAGGTGGGCGACGATGGCCTGCTCGCGCGACACGATCGAACCGGGTGCGTCCCGGTCGGCGTCCTCCGTCGGGATCCACGCCACCGGAAGGCCGAAGACCGGCTCGGAGGTGTGGATCGCGTCGAGATCGAGGTCGTCGTCGCCCATGACCACCATCACGTGCCCGGCCGGTGCGATCGCCTCGCCGGCGCTGCCACCGTCGACGACGATCCGGTAGGCGTGCGACACGAGGCCGGGCTCGACGCCGAAGCGCACCGGTGGCATGACGAGGCCGAGCTCGAACGCGAGGCGGTGGCGGAGGTCGTCGACCAGCTCGGCGAGCCGGGCATCGGCGGGTGCGGCGCAGAGGTCGGCCATGTCGGCGGCGAGCTGCACACCGAGCGGCTCGATCTGCATGTCGTGCAGCAGCCGCGCTGCCTCGGTCCGCCGGAACGACGCCCGAGGGCCGCTGCGCGACCCGTCGCCCGCCATGGGTTCCTCCGTCGTGCGCTCGATCACTCCCGCCCCTTCCGTGGCCGTCGCCGCATCCCTGCGCCAAGGATGTGGTCGGCCGCCACGGAGCGCGATTAGGGACTGAATCGCGTCGGGCTCCGGTCGATGGGATCCAGCCCTCCGTGACCGCCGTCGTCGGCCCCCTCGGGCGAGCGGAGGTCGATGGTCGGCCCCCAGGCGGGCAGCTCGCCGACGATCGAGCGGAACCCGCGTCGATCGATGGTCTCGTGCACGAGCAGCGCGAGCGCGAGGTGCTGCATCGTCGTGGCGTGCGTGCCCAGGAGGTCGAGGGCGTCGCGCTCGGCGCGGGAGAGGAGCTGGGCGACCCGCTCCTCGACGAACTCGCTGCCATGCCGGGTCTCGACGAGCCGGATCGGGCCGAGCCGGTCGTCCATACCGAACCGGGTGACCATGGCGCGGGCGAGCTCGGTCGCCCGGGCGATGTCGTGCTCGGCCATCGTCGAGCAGTCGCCGAAGACCTGGATCTCCGCAGCGCGGCCGGCGAGGAGCGCGACGATGCCGTCGACCATCTCCGCCCGGCTGAGCACGTGCTCCGGCTCGGTGTGCGGGACGAAGACGAGCGGGTCGCTCGGCCCGTGCTGCCGGCCGAGGATCGTGACGCGTTCGATCGGGGCGGTCCCGGGGAGCAGGTGGCCGACGAGCGCGTGGCCGGCCTGGTGGAACGCGAGCCGCTCCTTGTCGTCCCGCGAGAGCAGCCGATGTGCGGCGTCGGTGCCCTGGAGGACGCGGTCCACGGCGACGTCGAGATCCCGCTGGACGATCTCGGCTCGCCCGTCGCGGCGGGCGAGCGCGGTGGCGGCATCGGCGACGGCCCGGAGGTCGGTGCCGATGCAGCCGGGCAGCCGGCTCGCGACGTCGGCGAGATCGACGTCGTCGGCCAGCGGGATCTCCGAGGCGTGGAACCGCAGCAGGTCGGTGCGGGCGGCCCGGTTGGGCGGTTCGAGAACGATGCGGTCGTCGAGGCGTCCGTCGGCGCTGACCGCGGGCGGCAGGAGCTCCGGCCGACTGGTCGATGCGATGACGAGCAAGCGGGGCTCGCGAGCGGTGGCGTCGAGCTCGGTGACGAGCTGGCGGAGCGCGCGGCTGCGCGCCGAGGCCCCGGACCGGGAGCTCTGCTCGAGGGTCGGGTCGTCGGCGAGCGCGTGGACCTCGTGGAGGAAGACCACGGCCGGTAGCTGTGCCCTGGCCTCATCGAACACGGCGCGCAACGCCGCGACCTGTTCGGTGTGGCGACGCGGGGCCAGCTCGGCGCAGCGGAGGGGGAGGAAGGCGGCCCGCGCCTCGCCCGCAGCGGCCCGAGCGAGTGCGGTGGTCCCGGAGCCGGCCGGTCCGACGACCAGCACCCGGTGGGATCCGACGAGCCGACCGTCCGCGCCGGGGTCGCGGAGTCGGCGCAGTGGCTCGCGCAGCCGGTCCGCCACCGCGTCGAGGCCGATCAGGTCGTCGAAGGTCGTCAGCGGCACCAGGCCCGCACGGTTGGTGCCGTCTGCAGCGTCGAGCTCTCGTCGCATCGACCACACGACGGCGAGCAGGTTGAGCAGCACGGCGACGACGAGCAGCGGTGCCGCGACCGCGAGCACCGCCTCGGCCCATGCGGCGTCGCCGGCGCGAGCCTCGCCCACGGGCAGCACCAGCGCGGCGCCGGCCGCCATCGCGAGCAGCAGCGACGAGCCTCTCCGGCGGACGTGGGCGATCACGACGTCGCTCCGCTGAGCAGCACCACGAGCACCACGCCGCCGGCGTAGAACGGTGCGAACGGCACGCCGGTCCGCCACCGTCCACGGCGGCGTGCGAGGAGGCCGGCCACGCCGGCGGCGGCGAACCCGAGCGCCGCGGCGCCGAGGACCGCGTCGCTGCCGAGCCAGCCGAGCGGCACGCCGGCGATGGCGAGGAGCTTGACGTCGCCCATGCCGAGTCCGCCGGGGACCGCTACTGCGGCGACGTAGAAGAGCGCGGCGGTGAAGGCCGCCCAACCGACGGCCGCGGCGGCATGCGACGGCTCGCCCGTGGCGATCGCGGCCACGAGCAGCGCGGCGGCGAGCAGCGGTGCGGCCAGGAGCAGCGCCCGATTGGGGATGCGCCGCTCGCGGAGGTCGGGTTCGCTGACGCCCACCACCAGGACGCCGAGCACGACGAACATCGGCGCCGCCCAACCGCCCACGACCCAGCCGAGGATCACGCCCGTGGTCACCGCGAGCGCGGTCATGGTGGGCGAGCTCTCCGGGGCGGTCGTGCGAGGTGGCGTCATCGGCTCAGCCCCCTCCGAGCGTCTCGAAGATGCTGATCAACCCGGGGCCGATCACGACGATGAAGAGGCTGGGGAGGATGCAGAGGCCGATCGGGAAGACGAGCTTGACCGGCAGCTTGCGCGCCGCCTCCTCCGCTCGCTCGGCGCGGCGGACCCGAAGCAGCTCGGCCTGGCTGCGCAGGACGTCGGCGACGGGCACGCCGCTCTCCTCGGTCTGGCGCAGGGTCGTGACGAACTGCCGGAGGTCGGCGACGTCGGTGCGATCGAGGAGCTGCTCGAAGGCCCGGTTGCGCGACAGGCCGAGCTGCACGTCCTGCAGGGTCCGGGCCAACTCGTCGCTGAGCGGCCCGGCGTCCGAGGTCGACACCCGCTGCAGCGCGCCGTCGAAGGCCAGCCCGGCCTCGACGGCGATCGTCATCTGGTCGAGGGCGTCGGGCAACGCCAGCTCGATCTCTCGCTGGCGTGCCTCGACCCGGCGGGAGAGCAGGAGGTCGGGGACACGCCAGCCGAGCAGCGGCAGGGCGAGGCCGTTGGCGGTGCCGAACACGGTCGGGCTGGCGGCGAGCACCTGCGCGCCCAGGAAGGCGAGGGAGGCCGTGAGGATCGACTTCGCAGCGATGTACCTCGGGGCGTCCCATCGGTGCTGCAGGCCCGCACGGCGGATGCGTTGGTCGATGCGATCGGCCACACCGGCCGGAGCGCGCCGGGCCAGCCACTGGCCCATGCGGGTGAGTCGGGGTACCACGAGCCGGTCGTTCCCGGAGGGGACGAGCTGCATGGCCCGGAGGTCGACCGCCCGCTGTGGGCGCCGGAGTCGCGGGTCGCCGACGACGTTCGTCTGGCGGCCGCCGACGAGTGACCAGACCAGCAGCGGTACGGCCGAGGCGACGGCCATCGCCCCGAGCAGCACTTGTGGTTGGAGGTCGGTCATGGCAGGGCCTTCAGTACGAGAATCGGATGAGGCGGCGGATCCAGAGCAGGCCGACGCCCGTCAAGACGACAGCGAGCAGGAGGAGGACCATGCCGATCGGGTGCTCGACCAACGGGTCGAGGTACCCGGGGGACGCGAGGTGGAGGTAGGTGGCGAGCAGTGGTGGCATCGCCATCAGCAGCCAGGCCGTCATGCGCCCCTCGGCGCTGAGCGAGCCGACCATCGATCTGAGCCGCTCGCGCTCGTTGACGGTCCGCCGCACGTTGTCGAGCACCTCGGCGAGGTCGCCGCCGACGTCGCGGTGGATGCCGATGGCCTGCACGACCCAGCGGAAGTCATCGCTCTCGAGCCGGTCGGCCATCGCTCCGAGTGCCTCGTGCAGATCTCGGCCGAGGCGGACCTCGGTCACGACGCGGCGCAGCTCGGGCGCCGACGGCGCCGGCAGCTCGCGAGCGACGGACTCGAGTGCCTGCGGGAGGCTGCGCCCGACGCGGAGTCCGCCGGCCAGCAGCTGCAGCAGCTGGGCCTGCTGATCGACGAAGGCCGCCTGTCGCCGGGCGACGCTGCGGTTGAGGTGCAGGTACCAGCCCCCGACCGCCAGCACGCCGACGACGGCCCCGACGGTGAAGCCGGCGAAGGTGGCGGTGAGCAGCATCGTGACCAGCCCGGTCGTGAGCGCGCCGGCGAGGAACTCACCGGGGCGCATCCGCCAGCCGGCCCGCTCGAGCCGATCGGCCAGCTGGTTGGTCCGTTCGCTGTCGCCGAGGAGCTGATCGGCGAGGGCGGTCGCAACACCCGTGGCGTGGCCGAGCCGGCGGCGTAGATCGCGTCCCTGCGGTCGGGTGAGGCGGGCGCTCTCGGTCGGCGCTGCGCTGAGCATCGAGTAGGCCGCCACGGCGAAGGCGACGAAGAAGGCCGCGGCACCGACGTACACGGCGCGGCCGTCGACGATGCGACCGCTCGGCGGGGCGTCGCGGGCCGGGACGGTCAGCTCCGGCGCGGCGATCCCCGTCGGCGTGCTGCCCTCGTTCACGGTGACCGGTGGCAGATCGGGGACGTCGATCCGGGTGCTGCCCCGCCCGACGACGCCGCGGTGCTCCAGGACGACGCCGAGCTCGGTCGGCCCGACGCCGCGAGGGCGGACGGTCAGCTCGTACTGGTTGACCAGGGCGGTGGCGAGGGCGTCGTAGACGGCGGCGAGGTCCTCCGGTCGCTCGACGGGTACGACTCGCCCGGTGTCGGCGGCGTCGGTGAGCCCGGCGAGGACCGTGGTGTCGTTGGTCGCCTCGCTCAGCGCGATGGCGTCGAGGCTCACCTCGAGCGTCGCCAGCCGCTCGCGCACGTCCTCGAGCGAGGCCGCGGAGGAGGTGTCCGCACCGTCGGACAGGACCACCACCGCCCGGCGGGCATCGGGTTCGGCTCCGAACTCGGCCGCAGCGACGAGGATCGCGTCGAAGAGCGTCGTCGAGCCGTCGGCGACCAGGCCGTCGAGGGCGGCGTCCGCCTCGGTGCGCGACGAGCCCAACGGGGCGAGCACGATCGGGGCGTCGCCGAAGCCGATTATCCCGATCCGCGTCGCCGAGGGCAGCCCGGTGAGGAAGGTCCGGGCCGCGCTCCGGGCCGCTTCGATCGCGGCGCCCTCCATGCTCCCGGACGTGTCCACCACCAGCACGACCTGGAGCTCGTCGCTGGGCAGCCGCTCGACGTCGACCCCGAGCGGCACTGCGTCCTCGGTCACCTGGAAGGCATCGGCCGGGATGTCCTCGCCGGCCAGCTCGGCGGGTGCCTTGACGGTGATGACCACGTCGCCCGTCGTCGCGTCGGGACCGTCGACGCGGGTGATCTCCATCTCGGTGAGCGACTGGGCGCCGGCCGCGACCGGCAGCGCGACGAGTGCGGCGACGGCGAGTGCGATGAGGTGGCGCACGCTCACCCGACATCTCCGTGGCCGTCGCCGTTCATCGGGGGCGTCGGGAACACGTCGCCGCCGAGGTCGAGGCCGGCGTCTCGCAGCGCGTCGGCGAAGCGCGGGCGGAGACCGGTGGCCCGCAGGCGGCCCAGAACTCGACCGTCTGCGTCGATCCCACGGGTGTGATCGAACTCGAACAGGGGCGTCATCGTGATCACGTCGCCCTCGAGGCCGTTCACCTCCGAGATCGCCACGATGCGGCGGGAACCGTCGCGCATGCGGGATACCTGCACGATGAGATCGATCGCCGAGGCGACCTGCTCCCGGATCGCGCGAACCGGGAGGTCGATGCCGGCCATCAGCACCATCGTCTCCAGCCGGGACAGCGCGTCGCGGGGCGAGTTGGCGTGCAGCGTCGACAGCGAGCCCTCGTGGCCGGTGTTCATGGCCTGCAACATGTCCAGCGCCTCGCCGCCCCGGACCTCGCCGACGACGATGCGGTCCGGGCGCATGCGAAGGGCGTTGCGGACCAGGTCACGGATGGTGATCTCGCCGCGGCCCTCGATGTTGGGCGGCCGGCTCTCCAATCGGATGACGTGCTCCTGGTGGAGCCGCAGCTCCACCGCATCCTCGATGGTGACGATGCGCTCGTGGTCGGGGATGAACGACGACAGGACGTTCAGCAGGGTGGTCTTGCCGGTGCCGGTCCCGCCGGAGATGAGGATGCTCATCCGGCCGAGCACGCACAGGTCGAGGAGCTCGGCGGCCTCGGGGCTCAGCGAACCGAGGCGGAGGAGGTCGCCGACGGTCAGTGCGCTCTCGGCGAACTTGCGGATCGTCAGCATCGGGCCGTCGACGGCGAGCGGCGGCACGATCGCGTTGACGCGGGAGCCGTCGGCGAGCCGCGCGTCGACCATCGGGGACGACTCGTCGACCCGCCGCCCGACCTGGGCGACGATCCGCTCGATGACCTGTCTGACGTGGCCGTCGTCGAGGAAGCGGGCCTCACTCTGCTCGACGATGCCGTGCCGCTCGACGTAGATCGACGCGGAGCCGTTGACCATCACCTCCGTGACGGTCGGGTCGTCGAGGAACGCCTGCAGGGGCCCGAGGCCGAGGACGTCGTCGGTGATGTCGCGGACGAGTCGCTGGCGCTCCTCGCCGGTGAGCGCCGTCTGCTCGGCTTCGAGGACCGTCATCAGCTCCTGCGAGACCAGCGAGCCGAGCTGCGCCTGGTCGAGCGTGACGTCGTAGAGGCGGCTGCCGAGCCGGGCGAACAGACCTTCCTGGGCCCGGCGCTTCAGCTGGTGGAACGGGTCGGCCGACTCCGACGCGATGGGCGGCGAGGCCTTCGGCCGCGCCGCGACCACTGCCGCGGCGGTGGGGTCATCCGCGCTCGTGCCGGCCGCGTCGCGCAGACGGTCACCGAGGCGCACGTCGGCTCCCGATCATCGCACCAGCGCCCATCGGCGACGGCGGCGCCCAGCGACCGCCGGCAGCAGCGTCGCGGCGAACGAGGCGACGGCCTTCGACACCGGGTGCCGGGGGTCCGAGGCGTAGAGCGGCGTGCCGTCGTTGAACGACACGGGGACGGCCTTCGTGCTCGGGATGGCGGCCTCGGCCTGCAGCCCGATGGCCGACTCGATCTCAGCCTGGGTGATCCCGACCCGTGCGTTGGCCCGGTTGAGCACGAAGTGCCATCGCCGGTCCTCCATTGCGAGCATCGACAGCGCCTCGACCGTCTTCTGCGTGGCTCGCACCGCGGCGATGTCCGTGGCGGCCAGGAGGACGATGTCGCTGGCCCGGTCGAGCGCGGCGAGCGCGAACTCGTTGATCCCGGACGCGGTGTCGATCACGACGTACCGGAAGCGTTGCGCCGCGAGGTCGAGGACGCGACCCACGGCGTCCGGCGTGACGTCATCGGCGGACGCAGGCGTCGACGGCGCAGCCAGGACGAACAGGTCGCGGTAGGGGGTGAGGAACGCCGCGATGCTGGTCGTGTCGAGTCGCGTCCCCAGTCGGGCGGCGTCGGCCATCGTGGTCTGGGCCTCGAGCCGCATCAGGTGCTCGGTGTCGCCGAACTGGAGGTCGAGGTCGACCAGCACGACCTCACCGGGTGCGGCGTCGGCGAGGGCGAGTGCGAGGTTGGTGGCGAACATCGACTTGCCCGATCCGCCCTTCGCCGCGGTCACGACGACGGTCCGCTGGTCGATGATCGGAGCGATCGGCACAGCTCCGGTGTGCCGCCGGACCAGCTCGGCGAGCCGGGTGAAGACCTCGCGCAGGTCCGACGTCGTCGCAGCGGGGTCGACGAGGTCGCGCACCCCGGCGCGCAGCGCCTCCTGGAGCATGTCACCGGTCCGCTCCGCTACGACGACCACCCGCGCGCCGTGGCCGGCGTCGTCGAGCCGGTGGGCCCACGCGAGCAGCTCCGCGGGAGCGGGCCCGGGACCCAGTGCCACGACGGCCGACGACCCGGAGGCGCGGACGCGCGCCGTCAGCGCGGATTCGTCGGCGCCGACGTTCGTCACGCTGGTCGCGAGCCCGTCGGTCGCGTGCGAGAGGCGTGCCGCGAAGTCGTCGTCGGTGGTGGCGAGGATGATGTTCATCCGGTGGGTCCTCCGTCGGTCGGGATGTAGACGCTGCCTCGGTTCTGGATCCGCGAATCGGCGTCGGTCGCCTCGGCGGAATCGATCGTCAACCACAGGTGCCCGAACTCGGCGGTGAACACGAGCCGCTCGATCGAGGGGGCATCGAGCGCCAGCGTGACCAGCAGGTTCCCGGTCGGCGCGATGGCGCGTGGCGAGGCGTCGTCGTCGCCGTCGGCGACGGTGGGGAGCTGCTCGAGCTGGACGTTGGTGACGAGCACGTCGTGGAGCAGGAAGTGCGAGGTGTTGGGGGTCTGCTGTTGATCGACGACGACCTGTCCGTCGACGATCGCGAGCTGGAGCTCGTCGCCGCTGTCGTCGCCCACGCCACCCTCACCCGGCAGACCCGGGGAGACCTCGACGTCGAAGGGCTCGAACGAGGCGACCACCCCCACCGTGTCACCGGGGGCGACGGCGCCGCCGAGCGCCCGCTCCGGTGACAGCGAGATCGTGGTCTGCATCAGGCCCGGCGGAGCCGGGACACCATCGCGAGTGAAGGCGTCCGGCGTGACGAAGCGCTGGCTCACCAGCTGCTCGCCGGGGAGCAGCGCCGTGCTGGTGACGAGGCCGTCCACCGTCGTCAGCTCGGCGAGCGCCCCGTCGGCACGAACCTTGCGCGGCACGACCTCGATGCGGGTCATGCGGGCGAGCTCGGTGGCCGTGGTGCCCTCGCCCACGAGCTCCTCGACGACGAGCACCTCGACGAGGTCCTCGCCCTCCAACGCCCGCTCTTCGGCCCCGCGGACGTAGGCCACGAGCACGATCGTCCCGATGGTCGCCAGCACCAGTGCCAGAGCCCCCGCCGTCGCCCGCTTGCGTGCCATCCGTTCCAGTTCCTTCCTCGTTCGTCGTTCGCTTGCCGTCTACCCCGGCCCGGTCCGTCGCCCGCCGAGAGCTCAGGGGCAGCCGGCCCCGGTGCCGTCGGTTCGGCAGATCCCGACCACCCGGGCGCCGCGCCCCACGGTGGCGTTGCAGCACTCCCCGGTGGTGACCGCGGCGGAGAAGCGGACCGG